>NZ_JAUNDY010000029.1 GCF_030525845.1 Moraxella sp. | reverse complement strand
GTTGGCTAGGGTAGTTTGAACCTGTATTATTACCATAACCGCCATAATTGCCATAACCTTGTTGTTGCTGTTGTTGTGGCAGAATAATATTGTGATAAACACAAGCGTGATAATGTGGGTCATTTTGTGTACACGCCAAAGCCGATTGGCTAAATAATACATTTGCCCCTGCGAGGATTAGGGCGGTGGCGGAGCGTTTTAAGATTTTTTTCATAATTGTTTCCTTTTAAAGTTAATTGAATTGGAAAAAATCGCTTTCCTCAATTTATTTTAAAAAATTCATCAATTAAACAAAGCATTATTTACCCAATTTATTCATTTCCTCCTGAATGTATTTGCTGATTTTATAATTTTCACAAGCGTCTTGATTGCCCATTTCGCATTGTTTCTTTTCATCGCCAAAATCAGCATTTTTGATTGTCGCAAAATGTTCTGCCGTTTGACAACCACGCTCTACGCCATTGACACAAGCACGATTTGCCCATTTATAGGCGTTAATAATACCCGTTGGACGCACGATTTTATCCGCATTCATTACATAATTCTTTTGATAATAATCGGATAATGCCATTTGAGCAGGGGCAAATCCCATTTCGGCAGATTTTTTGAGATAATTAAAAAAGTCGTTTTCATTTTGATAAAGTTTTTCGGAAATATCTTTGGGTAATATTTCGGCAACTTGCGATAATACAAAATAGGCAGGGGCAAAACCATTTTCACCAAGTTCCAATAATATGTCCACACCTTTTTGAATATCGGTTTTTTTGTCAATATGATATATTGCCAAAGCCATTTTAGCGTGTGGTTGATTTAAGTCGCTGGCTTTTTTGTACCAAATCAAAGCTTCATTTTCATCTAAATATCCGACATAATTATTCATTGCATTGGCATTGCCATTTTCGGCAGATTTTTTATACCATTCTTGTGATTTTTGCATATCTATTTGGGTGTGAATGCCCAATTGATACATTTTTGCCAAATGAAATTGAGCATCTTTGTCGCCTTGATTGGCTTTTTTCTGAACAGTTTTAAAATTCATTGCTTTTAAAGCGGTTTCATTGGCGGATAATAATTGCCCTTGTGCGTCAAAATCGCCATACGAGGTCTTGATAATATCAGGCTCTACCTTTGCCATAGCAGGGGCGGAAAGTAGGGCGGTGGCAAGCAGGGCGGATAATAGAAGTTTTTTCATGAGTCATTCCTTATCATGAGGGTGGAGTTGAATTGAAAATTTTATCCATGAGCGATTTTTCATTTTAAAAAAATCAATGGATGAGATGAATAAATTTAATAACATACATTAGCACAAATGTACTGTGAACGAAAGGCGGTATTTTGTCTGTCCTTTGTTAAAATACATTGCTTTTATTTTGCTTTTGGGCATAAAAAAGACCGTCATTAAAACGGTCTTTGTTGTGTTACCACTTCAATAAATTCAAATTGTATTTACGCTCAAAGGGGTCAAGCGTCAAGCCTTGTAGCGATTTGTGGGCGGAGGCACTTTGCTGATAATAGACCACAGGAATGAGTGGACGTTCATCAACAAGGATTTTGGCGATTTTTTGTTTAAGCTCAGCTTTTTTGGCGTCATCGGTGGTGCTGGCGATGTCGTGCAAGGCTTGGGTGAGTTCGTCATTTTTGTAGTTCATCACGCCCCAATCACTGCCTTTGGGGTTCAAATCTTCGGACAGGGCAAGGAGTGGGTCAGGACTCATGCCATAGTTACGGGCGTAGAGTGCCATTTGTAGTGAGCCGTCTTGGTGAGCTTTGGGGATTTCGGAGGCGTTGGTGACGTTCACTTGTAAATCCACGCCAATTTTACGCCATTGGTCTTGGAGAGCGGTGGCGATGAGTGGTAGCTCTGGACGGTCAGAGAAGGTAATGAGTGAGATGGTAAAAGGCTTGCCGTCTTTGTGGAGCAAGTCGCCTTGTTCGGTAAAGCCGTTGGCGAGCAAGGTGGCTTTGATGGCGGTATAGTCAGGCGTGCCTTTTTTGTGGTTGCCTACTTGCCAGCCCCCAAACATCGGTGGTAGTAACTCATACGCCCCCGCATCGCCAATGCGTAGCACCGACTGGGCGATGGCATCACGGTCGATGGCATCGGACAGGGCTTGGCGGACGACTTTGTCAGCAAAGCGTGGGTCGGCGATGTTCATTTTTAGGGCGATGGTGCGAGCGAGTGTGGCGGTGGCAACTTGCAAATCAGGATTGGCTTGCAAGCGTTTTAGGCTCGCTGAATCTAGCGTATAAACCAAATGGTCATCGTTACCCTCAGCAAGCAGGGTGCGAGTTTCGCTACGAGAGTTGGCAAGGTAGGTAATGCGATTGATGCTTGCTTTTTGTCCCCAGTAGTCGCCATAGGCGGACTGTTCGAGTTTTTGGGGCGGTTCGATGTTGTCGGCTTTATACGCCCCTGTGCCGATAATAGTGGTTGCTTGTCCTTTGTCATCAAAAGACGCAGGAGCTAAGATGATGGCGGTGGCATGTGCCAAAAAGGCAGGTAGGGTGGTTACAGGCTCAGATAGGGTAAAGGTGAGTGTTTTGTCATCGGTTGCCTCGATGGTGCTGATTTTGGCGTTTTCGAGGGCGGTGGGTTTTTTAAGGGCGATGTTTAGGCTGTTTGCCACTTCTTTGGCAGTCATGGGTGTGCCGTCATGGAATTTGACATCGCCACGCAGGGTAAATGTCCATGTTTTGCCGTTGTCGGGGGTTTCCCATGTTTCGGCAAGGGCAGGAATGATAGCACCTTTGTCGTCCACATCTGTGAGTGTCTCGCCAATACCCAACCGCTGATAGACAAAACCTGACGTACTGGGGTCGGCGTTAGTAATCTCCCAAGGGGTAACGACCGTGAGGGCTTTGTCGGTGGGTGCTTGGGTGCTTGTTTGTGATTTGTCGCCACCGCAAGCAACCAAAATGGCTGCCAAAGGGCAGATGATGGCGGTTTTTGAGAGAATATGCATTGACTGTTTCCGTGATAAAAGACATTATGTTATTATATAACTTACAAAAAAACAAGAGCTTTCATATTTATTGTTTGCAAGGTATAAAATTTTTATTAAATCATTTTTGACTTATTGACTTAGCATATCAACCAACTTACAATAGCATGATCTTTTGGACAATCATTGATTGTCTTATACGGTATCTAATCTTATTTAACATAATGTTCATTATGCGAAGTTTGATGGAATGCAAAACTCAAACCCAATACACACATATCTTATGAAAAATACTCCATCTTTGCTTATTTTGCTGGCTTTCTACACCATTTCAGCTCATGCCAAAGTTGACCATCTTAATGGTTTAACAGTTGGCGTACTTGCTGGCGCCACCTCCAACGCTTATGCTGTTGATGACAAAGTTAGTGTATCGCCACTGATTTTATATGATAGTGATTAT
This sequence comes from Moraxella sp., assembly GCF_030525845.1. Lineage (GTDB taxonomy): Bacteria > Pseudomonadota > Gammaproteobacteria > Pseudomonadales > Moraxellaceae > Moraxella. The sequence continues at coordinate 15,768 of NZ_JAUNDY010000029.1, read as the reverse complement.
GTTTATGCTGAGGGGTTAGATGTTGGTTTTTATGCTCACAAAGACGACAAAAATTGGTTTCGTGTAGGAGCTAATTACGATGCCAGACGTTTTAAGCCTGATGATGCCATCATAGATGAACTCAAAGGCTTAGATGAACGCAAGCCCAGCGTTAACATGGCAATCAGCTACATGCGTATTACGCCTGTGGGCGGTTTTGAACTTAAAGCAGGCGTGGATACCACAGGTAACAGCGAAGGTCGATTTGCATCGCTGGCTCATCGCAGTCGCTTTAAGTTTGCCGATGACAAATTGGTTATTTACCCAAAAGTTGGCATTAATTGGTATAGTGAAGACTATAATCAGTATTATTTTGGTATTTCCCAAGCCCAAAGCGATGAATCAAACCAAAAAACAGGTATAAACATAGAGACCTATACCGCTAAATCCAGCTATTCGCCTTTTGTTTCTGTCAGTGGCAAATATCAATTTACCGACCACCTAGGGGCTTTTGCTAGCACAAAAGCTGAATGGCTGTCATCAACACAAAAAAACAGCCCTCTAACCGATGATGATGTTAATATCGCTGTGCATGCAGGGCTAACTTACACATTCTAAACATCCAAATAAAATACCGTTTAATCAAACGGTATTTTTGATTTTGCATGTTATTTATAAAAATGTGATTTTGCCAGACAAATGCGGTTTATCTGTGCCAGCAGCATACAAGGCAAACGCCCTACCCTCAGCCTCTTGGCGTGCGACAAAGTCGATTTTAGATGGCAAAAAAATCGGGGTTTTAAATGATACATCAACACGATAGGCTTTTGGCAAATCATAAAATTGAGCAATACTTGCCGCCTTTGACCACATGCCGTGAGCGATGGCTTTGGGAAAACCAAAAGCACGAGCAGACAAAGGATGTAGATGAATCAAGTTAAAATCTCCCGATACAAACGCATAACGCCGTCCGATATCCTCAGGGATATTAATGAGTTCTGCCCAGCCATTTTCATCAGGTTGCAATCTCTCTGACGTCTCTGGCAAAGCTTTGGTAGTTCGTGCCTCTTTGGGCTTTTTTTGGCGAGATAGGTATGTAGAAACGCCCTGCCAGACTAATTCCTCTTTGATATAAACTTCCGTAATAAAATCAAAAGTTTGCCCTTTATCATGCGGGCTTAGGTTGTCTAGTTTGACACTCATCTTGACCGTTTCGGTATCAAAGATAGGGCGATATTGGGTAACACTATTTTCTACATGCACCAAGCCCAACATAGCAAAAGGAAAATCAGGTTTTGCCATCATGTTCATTTGTAGTGTCTGCGACAAAACGGCAAAATAAGTCGGTGGCACTCGCCCATCATCAATAAACCCACAAATCTTGCGATAGTCCCTAAGGTTATTTTGGTCAATGACCAACTTATCCACCACATACACCGATTCTGGCAACGCCCCTGCCCGATTATCGCCATGTGGAATCAAGCTTTTGATGACATTGGCATAAGTGGTGTGCATTTTTGGCAATTCTTTAAAATTTTGTTCCGTCATTATGGCACCTTTATTTTGAATGTATCACTTTTGATACACTGATGAAATTTTACGTAAAATCACGCACCAAGCAAACTTTGTCCGCAGACACGTACCACGTTACCATTTAGACCTATCGCCTTAGGCGATAGTAGCCATGAAATCGTCTCTGCCACGTCCACAGGCTCGCCACCTTGACTCATAGAATTCATACGACGACCAGCTTCACGAATGGCAAACGGAATCGCCCCTGTCATCTTAGTTTCGATGAAACCTGGTGCAACCGCATTAATACTACAAGAGGTATCTGCAAGCGTCTGAGCGGTTGCCTCTACCAGTCCAATAACACCCGCTTTACTCATGGCATAGTTGCTTTGACCTAAGTTGCCTGCAATGCCTGAAATGCTAGACACACATACAATACGTGCAGTATCAGACAATCCGTTATGAGCAAGCAGATGGTTATTAATTTTATAAATGGCATTAAGGTTGATATTAAGCACCAAATTCCATTTATCTTCACTCATGTTAGCAAGCGTCTTATCACGAGTAACCCCAGCATTATGCACAATACCATCTAACGTGCCACATGCTTTGATGATTTGTTCAGCGGCATCTGACTGAGTGATATCAAGAGGCAAGGCATGACCGCCTAAATTACCCGCTACTTTTTGTAGGTCCGCAAGAGAAGCTGGCACATCAAGGCAGTACAGCTTGGCACCATCTCGTGCCAACACTTTGGCGACAGCCTCGCCAATGCCACGAGACGCTCCTGTTACGAGGATTTTTTTGCCGTTTAGGGGTTTATTCTCATCAAAATCATCAAACTGCAACCCTGTGCGATTTTTGATATAAACTGCCTGCCCTGAAACATAGGCAGATTTTGCCGACATAAAAAACCGCAGTGCATGGTCAAGATGGGTTTCTGCTCCCACTTGTGTGTATAGGACGTTGGCGGTAATGCCTTTTTTAAATTCTTTGGCGATAGATTTAACAAAACCAAGTACAGCACGTTGAGCAAGTGCAAAGCCAATGTCTTTACCCGTACAACAACTGGGACGTGCAATCACAACAATCCGACCAGACGGTTTGATACGGCGGGCGATTTTATGAAAAAATTCGTACACCGCATGCAGTCCGTCCACATCTTTGATGTTGGTAACATCAAAAATTGCCACCTTAAAGCGGACATTTTCGTCAGTTAGGCGTTCATCAAGCTTATCCTCTGTGGTCGTCTGAGCATCCAATGCTTGCAAAATCGAATTTACTGCACGGCTCACTTCACTCTCGCCCACCTTGCCAAATACCACTTCGCCACGCACCACAGGCTGACCCACCTCAAAACGGTCAAGTTTAATGGGTGTGGGTAAACCCAAATTTTTTGCTACTGTTCTGCCCAATCCTGACTGAACCAATTCGCCATAACGATCGCTCATGATACCACCTTTATAAGACATTAAAATAAATTGCCCTCATTCTAGCACAAAACATAGCAACATCGCTATAAATTCTTTATTATAATTAAAAGTTATTAATAATATAAAAATAACAAAAAATTATTAATAAGCCTAAATTTTTTCCCTTTTTGTGTGGAATGATGGTAAGCTAACAATCACTCTTTTTTGTTTAAGGATAATCCCATGACCATTCAAAAAGTCGCCATTCTCGGCGGAAACCGCATTCCCTTTGCTCGCTCAAATGGGGTTTATGCTGACGCTAGCAATATCGACATGCTTACAGCAGCCTTAGATGGATTAGTAACCCGCTTTGATTTGGCAAATAAGGAAATTGGCGAGGTGGTCGCAGGCACGGTGCTCAAACACAGCCGTGATTTAAACCTCACCAGAGAAGCCCTGTTAAGTACCGCCCTACCCCCAACCACGCCCGCTTATGACATGTCGCAGGCGTGTGGTACAGGACTTCAAGCGGTATTTTCAGTTGCCAATAAAATCGCACTTGGCATCATCGACAGCGGTATCGCAGGAGGCACAGACACTACATCAGACGCACCGATTGCCTTAGGCGATGGGCTTCGTAAACCACTTTTGGCAATGAACAACGCCAAAAACGCCAAAGCACGCCTGAACGCCCTGACCGCCATCAACCCAAAGCACCTGCTTGCCTTCCCTGCTAATGGCGAACCACGCACCAGACTTTCTATGGGCGAACATCAAGCCATCACTGCTTTGGAGTGGAATATCAGTCGTACTGCCCAAGATGAGCTTGCCTTTAATAGCCATCAAAATTTGGCACGTGCTTACGAAGAGGGATTTTTTGAGGATTTGATGACCCCTTATAAAGGTTTGACTCGTGATAATAACCTGCGTGCTGACACCACCCTTGAAAAGCTAGGCTCACTAAAACCTGCTTTTGGTAAGCGTAATGCCAACCCCACCATGACCGCAGGTAACTCCACGCCATTGACCGATGGGGCATCTTGCGTGTTATTATCAAATGAAGCATGGGCAAAACAGCGCGGTTTTGAGCCTTTGGCATACATTACGCACCAACAAACGGCAGCGGTAGATTTTATTGGCAAAAATGGTCTGACCGAAGGCTTGCTCATGGCTCCTGCCTACGCAGTACCAAAAATGCTGTCAAGAGCTGGCTTGACGCTCCAAGACTTTGATTTTTATGAAATTCATGAAGCTTTTGCCTCACAAGTTTTATCCACGCTACAAGCATGGGAAGATGAGAGTTTCTGTAAGAACCGCTTGGGTTTAGACAAGCCACTTGGAGCGATTGACCGCAGTAAACTCAATGTCAATGGTTCATCGCTTGCCGCAGGACACCCATTTGCTGCAACAGGTGGTCGTATCATTGCCACCGCCGCCAAACTGCTTGCCCAAAAAGGCTCTGGGCGCGCCCTAATCTCCATCTGTGCTGCTGGCGGTCAAGGAGTTACTTGTATTTTGGAGCGTTGATATTATATATTAAATGTCCTCCCTCCCCCAAAGTTGAAATGTCAATTTTGGGGGGTTTTATTTTGATGATACCTCTAAAAGCATTATGTTAAATAAATTTATCAATAACCTTATCGCAGTAAAATTAAATGGCATTAAAAAAATAAAAGCCCTCAATCGTTGAGGGCTAAAATGGCGATGTAAACACCCCATTTTATTGTTTTGGTTGCAATTATTCGTCCACGAAAGACAACCAGTGCTTGTATTTATCATTGCGACCTTGCACCACATCAAAGTATAGACTTTGAAGTTGTTCGGTTAGTTCGCCACGACCACCTTTACCAATCACACGGTCATCATACTCACGAATGGGCGTAACTTCGGCAGCAGTACCTGTCATAAAGATTTCGTCCGCCAAATAAAACTCATCACGAGTGATACGACGTTCGATAACTTTAATGCCCAAATCGTTGGCAAATTGGATAATGGTACGGCGAGTGATACCGTCCAATGCCCCGCCTGCCAAATCTGGTGTGTGAAGTTCGCCATTTTTGACCAAAAATAGGTTTTCGCCAGAGCCTTGACACACATAGCCTTGTGGGTCCATCAAAATAGCTTCATCGTAGCCGTTGCGAGTAACTTCTTGGTTGGCAAGAATTGACACAGGGTAGTTGCTGGCAGCTTTTGCCTTGCACATGGTTACGTTCGGATGGTGGTGGGTGTAGCTCGATGTTTTGACACGAATGCCGTTTTTGATGCCATCTTCGCCCAGATACGCACCCCAATGCCATGCTGCTACCGCAGAATGAATGGTGTTATCTCTGGCAGAAATACCCAGTTTCTCTGAACCCACCCAAATGATTGGGCGAATATAGGCAGAAGCCAAGCCATTTTCACGCACCACGTCTTTTTGGGCTTGCACAAGCTCGTCAAAACTATGACGAACATTCATTTGAAAAATTTTGGCAGAATTTAGCAAACGCTCGGTGTGTTCATTTAGGCGAAAAATCGCTGTGCGACCATCTGGCGTTTGGTAGGCACGAACACCTTCAAACACCGCCAAACCATAATGCAGGCTGTGCGTTAAGACATGAACTTTGGCGTCTGGCTGGTCGATAAGGTTGCCATCAAGCCACATTTTGCCGTTTTGGGTTGCAAGACTCATAAAAATTCCTTAAAGAATGAAAACTGCCCGTTGATTATAGCACTATTTTTGTCATTTTTAGCATTTGATTAAAAATTTTATGCCAAACCTATCGCAAGTTCAAATAGAGCAAACTGCCTAACATCGTTGAGCATGGTGGTATCAAAGTTGTGAATGAATGCAAATGCTAGCTTTCTATCGGGGTCAGCGAAGGCAATCGAGCCATTATAGCCCATATGCCCATAAGCGTTGGGTGTATTTTGTAGGCTAAATAGGCGATGAAAACCAGACCGCCAACGCATGTTTGCCGGCATGACCGCATCAAAGCCATCAACACGAATTTGACGCATGTCAGCCAATGTATCAGGGTCAATCAAAGTTTGTCCTTGATACGCACCGTCATTGGCGTGCATGGTGTAGATGGTCGCCAAAGCATGAGCGGTGGAAACACCATTGGCGGCAGGGATAACCGCTTGCAAAACTTGCCTATCATGATAGGATAAGCCATCTTTACCGTTTGGCATGAGGGCATTTTTGTAATTGGCAAGATTCATCTTTGAGGTGTCAAAGTATAGTTTATTGATGTTGGCGGTGCTTAGGGGCAAGTCCTTTAAAGCAGATTGCCAAAGCGGTGCACTTGGTAGATTACCAAGCGTTTGCAAAATATTTGGTGTGTCAGGTTTTAGTGTGGGTTTGCGTTTGGTGCTATCATCATTAAAATAACGAAGTGGCTTGGCAACTTTGTCAAGTTTGTCATCAGGTAAGCCCCAATACAGCTCGCCTGCTAGCCCCAAAGGCTCTGCCAGATAAGTATCAAGGGCTTTTTGCAGGGGTAGACCTGTTATCTTTTCGACCAACGCCCCCAAAATCCAACCTGATACTAAGGCACTATACGCACTGGCGTAGTCGTGAATCTCCTGACCTTTGGGAGTGTGGGGGGACATTTGGGAGACTTTATGGGTCATGATTTGCCAGTTGGTCAGTTCGCTGGCGTCTTGGGTTAGGATTGAGACATCAAATAGCCCTGAGGTATGCGTCAAAACATGGCGTGGCGTGATGAACTCCTTGCCATTTGTACCAAATTCCGCCCAATAATGACAAATGGGTAAATCATAAGACATAAGCCCACGAGACACCAGTACCGCAATGAGTGTCGCCATCACGCCCTTGCCAATCGAAAAATTGACAGATAGAGTGCGGTCGCTCCACGCCATGTCTGGTCTGGCATTGCCCACGCTGGTATTGACAATCTGCTTGCCGTCTTTGATGATGATAAGCGTACCGCCAGCAGGAGCATCGTCCATTTGTAGGCTTGCCAAAATATCGTCAAAATCTTGCCAGTCTGTCATCATGTACCCACCTCAACACAAATAAATGGACTATTCTAAACCAAATGATAAAAAAATACAAAATCTAAAAATGCCGATGTTATGATTCCATGATGTTCCAAAACAAGATTTTGGTTGGTCATCATCCCACCTTCTATGGTAGAATAAGTGCAGCACTTAAAAAGGTCAGGTATTATGCCAAAAATCGTCAAAAACCCCAAAACAAAAGCTCAAATCCAAAAAGAAAGCGATGAACGTCGATGAACGTCGTGGTATAAAGCAGATTGGTTTTGAAGTACCCATAACATTTGCTACTGAACTTGACGAACTTGCCAAAAAACAGGTAAAACCAAAAACGTCATCATCATGGAAGCGGTAAAGCTTTGGGCAAAACAAGCCTAGCATGATGCACCCCCAGCATTTTTAAGCTTTCAACCTCCACAAGGTTTGACAACCCAAAAGATAATAATATGCTTTGGCGACACAGCGTTGAGACACTCATTTATGGCCCCACCGCTTTGGCTTTTTGGATATAGATAAAACAACCCAAGAATGAGTTTAGATTCTCAAGTTTTACAAACCAACGAACCAATCAGCATAACACACTCAACATTTGACAGATGACGTAAACATGGTAAAATACCAAGACCTGATGGGAGCGACCCTTATCCGTATTGGCTAGAAAATACGGTCAAAACTTTGTTAAAAATCTATGACAAAAACGCACTCAATGGGTGCGTTTTCTTCTTTAAACAACAAAGTGATAAGCTTGTTGCTCAATAGCTTAAAAACATTATGCAAATCAAAAGGATAGTCAAATTATGATTTTGATGATAGATAATTATTGTAGCTTTACCTATAACATCGTGCAGTATTTTGGCGAGTTAAAACAGGACATCATCGTCAAACGCAATAACGAAACAACGCTTGATGAGATTGAGCGACTTGCTCCCAAAGCCATCATACTTGGGCCAGGTCCTTGTACGCCAAGCGAAGCGGGGGTAACGATTCCGATTTTGGAGCGGTTTGGCGGACAGATTCCGATTTTGGGTGTGTGTTTGGGTCATCAGGCAATCGGTCAAGCCTTTGGCGGACAAGTTGTGCGAGCGAGCGAAGTCATGCACGGACGACTCTCGGACGTGTACCATCATGACACAGACGCATTTACCAATTTACCAAATCCTGTGTCAGTGGTGCGTTATCATTCGCTCGTGATTGATAAAAATACTTTGCCAGAATGCCTTGCCATTACTGCATGGACACAAAACGAGGATGGCTCGATGGGCGAGATTATGGGCGTACGCCACAAAACGCTGGACATTGAAGGCGTGCAATTTCACCCAGAATCCATTTTAAGCGAGCATGGCTATCAGCTGTTTAATAACTTTCTAAAACGCTATGGTTTGGCGGTGCTTACCGATGATGAATTGCCAGAAGTGGCTTGATGATTTAAAATTTAAGGACAAAAAATGAGCGAACTTGACACAAAAACCCACGCATTTTTGGTAAAAATTTTAAATGACTTGGTGGCTAGCAAGGATTTGAGCCAAGATGACACCACAAAGCTCATGACGCTGGTCATGTCGGGTGAGTGTCCTGATGTGTTACTGTCAGCGATTGCAACGGCATGGCGGATTAAGGGCGAGACGGTGGACGAGATTACCGCTTCTGCTCGTGTTATGCGGTCATTTGCCAACAAAGTTACGCTAAGTGCCGACAATGCGGTAGACATTGTGGGGACAGGTGGCGATGGAGCAAATTTATTTAATGTCTCTACCGCCTCCGCCTTTGTCATTGCCGCAGGAGGTGGCATGGTCGCCAAGCATGGTAGTACGGGCGTGTCTAGCCGTTCGGGTGCGTCTGATTTGCTGACATCGGCAGGCGTGAATTTGGCGTTAAATGCCGAACAAGTCGCCCAATGTGCGGACGAGACAGGCGTGTGCTTTATGTTTGCTCCCAATCATCACCCCGCCATGCGACACGCCAAAGCGGTGCGTGGAGCGTTGAAAATCCGTACGATTTTTAATATTTTAGGGCCACTTACCAACCCTGCCTCCGCCCCAAATACCCTACTTGGGGTGTATGATGTGGCGTTGTGCGAAAAACTGGCAAAAGCGATGGGCGAGCTTGGCTCTCGTCATGTGTGGGTGGTGCATAGCGATGATGGGCTTGACGAGATTAGCCTTACTACGCCCACCACCGTCTGTGAGTACAAAGACGGTCAAACTCGTACCTTTAAAATCAGCCCTGACGATGTCGGTATTCGCATGCAGTCGCTCGATGGCTTGGCGGTGGGATCGTCTAATGAGAGTTTTGAGCTGATTAAGCACGCCTTACAAAACCAAATCCACGATGAGCGTACCCAAAAAGCCCAACACATCATCGCCCTAAATGCAGGAGCGAGCCTGTATCTGTGTGGTGTGGCTGATGATTTTAAATCGGGTGTGGAGCTTGCTCTGACAACCCTACAAAGTGGCAAGGCATGGGATAAATTACAAGCCTTTGCTCAATTTACCCAAAAATTTCAACAGTAATGTTTAAATGTACTGATGTTGTCAGTACATTTTTTCTTTATTTTAATGACAAAAAAGGAAAATCCATGTCCACCCCCACCATTTTACAAAAAATCGTTGCCACCAAACACCTAGAAATCGCACAGGCAAAAGCCAATGTGAGCCTTGATGAGTTAAAAGAAAAAGCAAAAACCTCCCCTGCTGTTCGGGGTTTTGCAAAGGCGTTGCGTACATTTGACGGTAAAATTGGCGTCATCAGCGAAATCAAAAAAGCAAGTCCGTCCAAAGGCGTGATTTGCCATAACTTTGACCCCATCACCATCGCAAAGGCTTATGAGCAGGCAGGGGCGACTTGTTTATCGGTGCTGACTGACCGTGAGTATTTTATGGGGCATGATGATTATTTGATACAAGCCAAAAACGCCTGTGCTTTGCCCGTACTGCGTAAAGATTTTATGGTGGACGAATACCACATTTATGAAAGTCGTGCGTTGGGGGCAGATTGTATTTTGCTCATCATGGCGTGCCTTGATGATGAGACGGTGGCAACATTGCACAAAACCGCCATAGAGCTTGGCATGGACGTACTTATCGAAATCCATGACGAGAGTGAGCTACATCGTGCTTTGAAACTGCCTAAATCCGCCCACAACATCTACGGCATCAACAACCGCAACCTAAACACCTTTGAGGTGGATTTAAACACCACCATTAACCTTGCCAAGACTTTGCGTGATGAGTTGGGGGCGGATGCACTCATCGTCAGCGAAAGTGGCATTCATGGGGCGGACGATGTACATCTCATGGGTCGTCATGACATTCATCATTTTCTCATTGGCGAGCAGTTCATGAAAACGGATAATGTAGGTCAGGCGTTGGCGAAGTTGTTGAGTGAGGTTTAATAATACAAGCACAAGCAATAAAGGAGAGGTTTGTCGCCCTCTCCTTTTGTTTTTACTAATCACTTAGTCTTTTACACTCAAAACCAAGAGCCGTCATCTCGCTCTCTTTTTCAAGTGGGGCAAGGCTTGCTCGCATGCAGGGTTTGTCTTTTAGGTAAGTGCGTGCCACGCGTTTTAGGTCATCAATGCTAACGGCTAACAGTTTGGCTCGTAGCTGCTCTTGTAGCTCTGGCGTGCGACCGTGTAGCTCATTAAAACAGCATTTGACCGCCTCGCCTGCTGGGGAGGCAGGTTTGTCCATGCCACCCACAACGCCCAAAATCGCCTCTTCCAACTGTGCGGGGTCATGCTCGTTATCAAGTAACCAATCCACACTCTTTTTAAAATGCTCAAAGGTCGCCTCACAATGTGGGTCGCGGTAGCTATAAAAGCGAAAACTCGACGCATTGGCATCAAAGCTCGCCCCACCGCCATACGCCCCACCCTTTTCACGGATTGCTGAATGCAGATAGCCATTACGCAAAAATGGGGCTAAGATGGTCAGGGCAGGTGCATCCTCATGCCCTGAGGTTACGGCAGGATAGGCAGCAGCGTTGTGGTGGACATTGGTGGAGATGAGCCACGCTAGGTCTTGATTGTCGTCATTGACCACCAGCGTGTCAAAAGGTAACGGCTGGGTAGGTGCGTTGTCTTGGCTTGGTACAGACACAGGTGCGTTTAACACTTGGCTGATGACGGCTTTTAACTCATCTGCTTTGTCTGCCTCACACACCAAAATCACTTCTTTGGGTAGGGCTTGGATACGCTGATGGAGTGTGGCAAGGCGAGCGGATAATTCTGCCCAAACCGCTTGGTCGGTTGCGCCATTTTTCAAAAAGGCTTTGAGGGCGGATAAGGCAGGCAAGCCCGAATACTGATATTCTAGCGAGGATAATCTGCTCATGCCACGGCTGGCGGTCTGTATGGCGTAGCTGTGTCCGCTAGCAGACAGGCGAGATTGCCATGAGGCTTGTTTTTGTTGCAAAAGCTCACTCATGCGGTCAGTTTCGGTGAAAATGGTGTCGTTTAGCACTTCGCTTACAAGCCCAATCGCCTCAGGTTTACGGGCTAAGGCACGGGTTGCCAGCACCAAATAGCTTGTCATCGCCTCCTTATCATGGCGGTCGGTACGCTGTGAAATGCGAGCGGTTACGCCTGATGAGAGTGAGGCTTGCACCGCTTGAAAAGTGCGAGCGTCATACTTATCCGTACCCAGCTCTGACAGTAGCCCCAGATAAGTCGGCAACAGTGGATTATTTAAAATGTCCAAATCATTATTTAAATCAATGACGAGCTGATAATAATACAGTCCGTTCGTACCTGCATGATATTCGTACAGGGTGCGGTCAGTACCATGAATGGCGAGTGGCTGTTTTTTGGCGTGGGCAAATTTCATCTGACTGGGAATGTCGTCAAGTCCCACTTTGGGTAAAATGTCCACATCATCTATCATCGCTTGACGCTCGGCAAGCTCGGCAGACTTTTGGCGAATGAGTGCTTTATCCTCATCGCTTAAAGTTTTGTCAAGCTCCGCCAAGCTCGCCTTTTCATCATCGATGAGCCTTTGGGCTTTGTCCTTGTCAGGGCTTAGGGTCAGGCGGACACGGTGAGGGTTGTCAATGAGGTGCGTTTTGATGAGATTTTGCACCCAATTTGGCTCTTTGACCTGCTGTCTTAGCCACGACAAATGCTCATCAATCTCCCACACATCGACAGGGTCTCCGCCATGAAGTGCCGTGCCAAACCCCTCTAACATAAGCGTCAAGCCATAGGGCATACTGTCGCCCCCGATGTGGCGTTGGTCAATCTCAATCTGATGTAAAATGGTCTCGATGACTTCATCATCAATGGGGTTTTGTGCCACCGATTTTAAGACATTTAAAATACCCTGCTCAACTTCGTCCGCCAGCTCTTTTTCTGAGCCACGAAGCCCTGCATAAAACGCCATTTCATAATGACTGTCATCAAGCCCCAGTAGCGGACTTGCCGAAGTGCCAAGCTCCGAGCTGTCCAAATATGCTCGCAAAGGCGAGCCTGCGTGTTCAATCAGCACGCCCTCCATGAGGCGAAGTGCCAAACGCTGTTTGGGGTCAAGAATGCTAGGCAGTAGCCACGCCAGCACTTGATGGGTCATTTTTTCGCCACTCATGTCAGCAGTATAAGTGTCGTGGATTTGTACGGGCGTATCAAGGCGGGTCTCGGTCATGGAGACAAATTTTTTGCCACGAGCCACTTTTTCCACATCGTTAAAGCGAGACAGGGCGTCATCGTGGATTTTGGCTTGAATCTCACTTACGCCAATGTTGCCAAAGCTCATGATGATGGCGTTAGAGGGGTGATAATGAGCCTGATGGAAATTGACCAAATCTTCATGCTTTAATTTGACAATCTCTTTTGGGTCGCCCCCCGAATTGTAATGATAAGTGGTGGTCGGATACAAATGGGGTACAAGGGCATAATAAAGCTGGTCAATCTCGCCACTCATCGCCCCTTTCATCTCATTAAAGACAATGCCGTGATATTCAGGTTTGCCGTCATCATCAAGCTCAATGCGAATGCCTTCTTGGGCAAAGTCTAGCTCATGAATGTTGGGGAAAAATACCGCGTCCAGATAGACGGAGAGTAAGTTAAAATAGTCGTTTTTATTTTGGCTGGCAAAGGGATAAACCGTCCAGTCGCTGGCGGTCATGGCATTCATGAAAGTTTGGAGCGAGCGTTTAATCATGCTAAAAAACGGGTCTCGCACGGGGTATTTTTCTGAGCCACACAGCACCACATGCTCCAAGATGTGAGCTTCTCCCCGAGAAGTCATCGGCTGAGTGGCAAAGCCAATCATAAAGGCGTTTTCGTCATTATCACACGCCAGATGATAATGGGTCGCCCCTGTGGCACTATGTTCACAGGTCAGCACCGTGATGTCAAGGGCATCGATGTGGTGGCGATGTTTTAGGGTAAAGGCGGGGTGTAAGGTCAGCTCTGTCATGGGTTTTTCCAAAAAATAAAAGTGCTATATTGTGGCAAAGTTTTGTGATTTAAACAAGGGCGAATGTTAAAAATTGATAAAAACTGATAAAAATTATTGTTTACCCTATTAACTTTTATCATACCAAAAATTATTGGATTGTCGTGAGTTTTGGCGTTATACTTAATATCATTTTTCATGTTAAGGGTCAATCATGAGCTACTTTGGTACAGACGGCATTCGTGGGGCATTTGGACAATTTCCCATCACGCCTGATTTTTTATTACGACTTGGCTATGCCACAGGGCAGGTTTTATTGCAAGAAAACGGGGGCAAACGCCCAAGCGTGGTTATCGGCAAAGACACTCGTATCTCAGGCTATGTTATTGAATCTGCCTTGCAAGCAGGCTTTAACTCGGCAGGCGTGGACGTACACCTACTCGGGCCTTTGCCAACCCCTGCGATTGCTCATTTGGCAAGAAGTTTTCACGCCGATATGGGCGTGGTGATTTCAGCAAGCCACAACCCTTATGGCGACAATGGTGTCAAATTCTTTTCATCTGAGGGCAAAAAAATCTCGGACGACACCCAATCCGCCATCAACGCCAAACTGGACGAAATGATACACGGCGACTCACTATCACGCCTTGAAAATTACCCAAGCAAACTTGGCAAAAGCTACCGCATTGATGATGCTAAGGGGCGGTATATTGAATATTGTAAAGGCTCGTTTCCTTACCAGTGCGATTTGCGTGGTTTGACCATTGTGGTGGACTGTGCCAATGGGGCAGGATACAGCGTTGCTCCCCGAGTTTTACGTGAACTTGGGGCGACTGTCATTGCCTTTGCTAATGAGCCAAACGGCACGAACATCAATGATAACTGCGGTTCAACCCACCCCGAAACCTTGCAAAAATTGGTGCTAGAACACAAAGCCGATTTGGGCATTGCCCTTGATGGCGATGGCGACCGCATTGTGATGGTGGACGAAAATGGACAGATTTTGGACGGCGACAGCATTCTTTATGTCTTGGCAAATGGAGCGGACGAAAAGCCTGCTGGCGTGGTCGGTACGCTGATGAGTAATATGGCACTAGAAACGCATTTAAAGGGGCAGGGCATAGACTTTGTGCGTGCCAAAGTGGGCGACCGCTATGTGATGCAAGAGCTTGAAAAATATGGCTATGTGATTGGTGGCGAGTCGTCTGGGCATATTTTGTGCCTTGACAAATCTCGCACAGGTGATGCGATTGTGGCAGGCTTGCAGGTGCTGGCGATTTTGGTTAAAAAAAGTGGAAAATTATCTGATTTAACAAAGGGTTATACCCCTTATCCACAGACACTCATCAATGTTCGCCTAAGCCAGATGAAAGACCCCAATGATAATGCCGAACTGCAAGCCGAATTTGCCAAAGCCCAAAACATCTTAGGCGACACAGGGCGACTGTTAATCCGCAAATCAGGCACCGAACCTGTCATCAGAGTGATGGTAGAAGCCCAAGATGGCGAGCTTGCCAAACGCTTGGCGGGGGAGTTGGCGGAGAAAGTCAAAAGTATACTTGGGTAAAGATTTGTGCGTAGGGGCGAATTGCAATTCGCCCTTATTAAGAAATTACTTTAAAAAGGAAAAAAACAATGATACTAGACCTACCCCCAGAACTTGAAACCATCATCATTCAAACCGCCGAGCAACAAGGCATATCCGCCGAGCAAGTGGCGACTAATGGTTTAAAGCAATTATTTTTGCCCAATGACGAATTGTATTTTGACATTGAACAAATGAAAATCGCAATGCAAGGATTAGAAACACCAGAAGACAGATTAAAAAATACGGTTGAAATTCCAAAATCAGCTTTAAAAGATTTGACAACTTTTAAGCAGTTTTTGCATGAGAGTTTTGCATGAAAGTCCGTACCAGTAAATATTTTTATCAATTATTTTTGACTTTGTCGGACGATCATCAACAAAAAGTGTTTGAATTTGTGGCGTATGTGGAAAATTATGGCTTAAAAGGCTTGGCGGGAAGAAACAAATTCTCCGCCCCAAAAAATACCCATACTAAAAAACAACGGGCCAATTTTGATTATGCCCAAAAACATTGTTTATGGCATTATCATATTGGCATACCATATTATGTTGGCGAGTTTGGCGATATGACAAGCGAGTATATTTTACATTATCAAAGATTTGATAGTGAAATTATTCTTGTGGATATTGGCATTCACCCACCATTTATCTTACCAACTTTGGAAAAATTGATATAATGCCAATTAAACCAATATGAAACCTTCCAAAAACAAGGAAAAAAACAATGATACTAGACTTACCCCCCACCACCGTAGAATTAATTATCGCCAAAGCTCAAAGAGCGGGTGTTACGGTTGATGAATTGTTATATGAATTTGCGTGCGATGAAGAATTGTATTTTGATATTGAACGAATGAAAATTGCCATAGGCGAAACCGATGAAA
>NZ_JAUNDY010000028.1 GCF_030525845.1 Moraxella sp. | reverse complement strand
TGGTTATTCCAGTTTATCCCCCTAAGTCTCCCCTGACTTAGGGTTTTTTTATTGTCTAAATTCTACACTAACAAATTTTACAACCACACAACTTGTACAACCCAAACTCAAAATAAAAACCCCAAAAGATGAGCTGGTCATGATTTGGGGTTTGGGGATTAGATAGGAGTGATTTTGGGGGAGGTTACCTTATTTTCTTCTTCCGCCATAATCTGCCGTGCCACATGCAAAATAAGCTGACGCAACCATTTGTGAGCAGGGTGATGTTGCAGTAGAGGCGACCATGCCATTTTTAGCTCAAACTCTGGAATAAAAAAGGGTGGTTCTTTGACGACAATGTTTGAATTATTTTGGGCTTGGAGTTTGGCGACACGAGTGGGTAAGGTGGCAATCAAATCCTTGTTGGCGGTCAGCATGGCAGGCATTTGATAATGACGAGTAAAGACGCTGATTTGGCGTTTTTGTCCCAGCCGCTGTAAGGCTTGGTCAATAGAACCTAACCCCCCCGACTTTTCAGGATTAACCCCAAAACCCACGCCCATGCCTGTTTTTGACACCCAGACATGTTGGGCTTTGAGATAATTTTTTAGATTAAAGCGGTGTAGGTACGGACTGTCTGCCGACAGCAGGCAACTAAACGTATCTCGCCACACCAGCACCTGATGAAAGCTTTGGGGAATTTCATTAAAACGGTTAATCGCCAAATCCACTCGTCCCTGCTCCATGTCTCTATATGACACATCAGATGGAGTTAAAAAGTCCAAAATCACGTTGGGGGCTTCACTGCGTAACGCTTTGACAAGGCGTGGTACAAGCGTGGCCTCAGCATAGTCACTTGTCATGATACGAAACACCCGAGAGGTGCTATAAGGACGAAATTCGGTGCGTGGTTCAAGCAGTACGCCCACGTCCGAGAGTATCTCACGAATACGAGGTTGTAGCTCGACCGCTCGCTCGGTTGGGGTCATGCCTTCACTTGACCGCACAAGCAAGGGGTCGTTAAAGAGTGAACGCAACCTGCGTAAAATATTACTCATCGCAGGTTGGGTTATGCCAAGCTGTTCGGCAGCTCGTGTTACGTTTTTTTCACGTAGTAGCACATCAAGATAAACGATGAGGTTTAAATCAACTTTTTGTAAATTCATGAATTGTCCTTATTACTGCCAAAATCATCAATAAAACTTACGCAGTGGTAGAGGTCGATTTTCGCCAACATACGAAACACCATCGATTTTTTGGTAGGACTGCACACGTTTGGCGATGTCGTTGGCGGTGATTTTTACTGCCAAGCCATTTAGGTCGCCGTAGTCGTACATGATTTCATCGTGGTATTGTGAAATGGCATGGAGGAGATTTGCTTTTTTGTCTTTTTCAAAAAAAATAATAAAAACCTGTGATGACATGGCAACTTGTGTGTTGTCGTTTGTCTTGTGGGTTTTTTCGGTAGTATGAGGCATGGCGGTACAAGCAGTCAAAAAAACAGGTAAGATAAATAAAATTAGAATATGTTTCATGCATTGCTCCATTTGTGTTGATTTGATTGTCATATAACCATCACGGATGTGCCCACGTCCACCATATCATAGAGTGCCATGACATCGTCATTGTGCATACGCACACAGCCATGCGACATTGGCACGCCCATAGGCTCACTCTCGGGCGTACCGTGAATGTAGATATAACGTGCGTGCGTATCACACACCACACCGTCTGCCGTCTCGCCTGCATTAAAGCCTTGCTCACAGCCAGAGAGCCATAAAATTCGACTCAAAATCCAATCTCGCTCTGGGTGTGTCTGCCCAAGCACCTCATCATAAATCTCACCTGTAAACACTCGCCCCACAAATACCGCACGTTTGGGATATTCACCACCGATTTTGTCGCTGATGATGTGCTTGCCAAGTGGGGTGCAACCTGTATTTATCAGTTGTCCTGTGCCGTTTTTGGCGGTAGAGACACAAAACTGACAAATAAGAGCACCATCATCATACACTGCGAGTGTTTGGGCAGTGGTGTCTATGGTTAGGTGTATCATGATTTGAGTATCATCAATTTTAAAAATATTCACTATTTTAAATTTTGCTAGTTTAACAAATTTTTGATGATTTTTCACAAAAATTTTTAAAATTTCACCAATTTTTTGCAAAATTTTCCCCCAATATTGGGTAAAAATGTTATAATTTTTGCCAATTTTTAATGCATAAATCGGAGAAATTATGAGTAATACTATTTTACAATCCCTGCCAGTCGGTCAAAAAGTCGGTATCGCTTTTTCGGGCGGTTTGGATACTTCCGCCGCCATTTTGTGGATTAAGCAAAAAGGAGCTTTGCCCTACGCTTATACCGCCAATTTGGGTCAGCCTGACGAATCCGACTATGACGCTATCCCTGCCAAAGCCATGCACTATGGAGCAGAGAAGGCTCGCCTTGTGGATTGCCGACTGCAACTGGCTCGTGAAGGCATCGCCGCCATTCAATGCGGGGCGTTTCACGTCTCAACAGGTGGCATGCCCTACTTTAACACCACGCCACTAGGACGGGCGGTAACGGGTACGATGCTCGTAACAGCCATGGCAGAGGACGGCGTGGATATCTGGGGCGACGGCTCAACCTATAAGGGTAATGACATTGAACGTTTTTATCGTTATGGCTTGCTTACCAATCCAAAACTAAAAATTTACAAACCTTGGCTGGACGAAACTTTTATTGATGAGCTTGGTGGTCGTGCTGAGATGAGTCAGTTTTTGATTGACAATGGTTTTGATTATAAAATGTCCAAAGAAAAAGCGTACTCAACTGACAGCAATATGCTTGGGGCGACACACGAAGCCAAAGATTTGGAATTTTTGAACGCCAGCCACAAAATCGTTGAACCAATCATGGGCGTGCGTTATTGGGACGAAAGTGTCGAGATTAAGCCTGAGACGGTAACGGTGGAGTTTTTTGAGGGCAATCCTGTTGCAATCAATGGCGAAAAATTTGAAAACCCTGTCGATTTGATGTTAAAAGCCAACGAAATCGGTGGTCGTCATGGACTTGGCATGACCGACCAAATCGAAAACCGTATCATTGAAGCCAAATCTCGCGGCATCTACGAAGCCCCCGGTATGGCACTACTGCACATCGCTTATGAGCGTCTAGTCACAGGCATTCATAACGAGGACACCATTGAGCAATATCGTATCAATGGCTTGCGTTTGGGTCGCCTACTCTATCAAGGTCGCTGGTTTGACAGCCAAGCCCTCATGCTTCGTGAAACCGCCCAACGCTGGGTTGCCAAAGCCATCACAGGTGAAGTAACGTTGGAGCTAAGACGTGGTAACGACTACTCTATTCTTGACACCAAATCGCCCAATCTTACCTACGAGCCTGAGCGTCTATCTATGGAAAAAGTCGAAGATGCCAGCTTTACCGCCACCGACCGTATCGGACAGCTGACCATGCGTAATTTGGACATCTCAGATACCCGTGCCAAACTAGGTATTTATGCAGGCGCAGGGCTATTGGGCTTGTCAAATGGTAATGCCGTGCCACAGCTTGATGAGAAGTAAATGATTTTTCATGGGTTTATCGGTGGATAAACCCATGTTTTTGAGAATTTGTATTTTTGGTGTAAGTGCCTCTAAGGAAATATCGTGCGACCCCTAAATGTCGTCGACCATGTGTTTTTGTTATTAGAAAATCAAAAAACACCCATGCACGTTGCAGGGCTGTGTGTCTTTGACTTGCCTGATGACGCCCCTAAGGATTTTGTGGCAAGGTTGGCACAAGAAGTCCAGACTTCTACCATAAAACCCAGCTCTCCATTTAATCAAGTGTTGCATCGTCTCCTTTTTTGGAAAATGGATGATGATTTTAATGTGGATTGTCATTTCCGTTATGCCGTATTGCCCAAACCCAGCGGTATGCGTGAGCTGATGAGTTATGTCTCGAACGAGCATGAGCTCATCATGGATAGGGCGAAGTCTTTATGGGAATTTCATTTAATTGACGGTATAGCTCCTGCTGATGAAGGGGGTAACCCACGTTTTGCGTTATTTTTAAAAATCCATCATGCGATGGCAGATGGTGTTGCTGTCATGAGGCTATTGCAGATGTCTTTTTTGACATCGCCTACCGAAAAATTAGCCTTGCCGTTTTGGTCATCTGCAACCAAGCATCGCAATTATCATCATGCCATACCTTTGACTCGTCAGCCGTTTTTAAAAATCCTCAAAGAGCAGTTAAATAGCGTCTATCCTGTGGGCGTGGAGCTAGGCAAGGGACTTCTTGGTCGCTTTAAAAAGGATGCAAATTTTGTCAGTACGTTTGATGCGCCACCATCTATTCTTAATCAAAAAATCACAAACACGCGTCATGTGGCTTTTGCTTCCTTTGAAAAGGGGCGGTTTTCGCGGATTGCTCGGCGGTTTGGGGCAAGTACCAATGATGTGCTTTTGGCGGTTTGTGGTGGGGCGATTCGTCAGTATCTGCTGAGGCTTGGGGAGTTACCCAAGAAGCCTTTGATTGCATTTGTGCCTATTTCTATTCGCCGTGACGGTAGTGCGGTAGGCAACCAACTCTCATTCATTTTGGCAAACCTTGCCACGCATGAGAGCGACCCTGCTGTGCGATTATCAACCATTAAAGCAAGCGTAGATGACGGCAAACAGCGATTTACTCGTATGAGTCCAACACAGGTGGTAAATTATAGTTTGCTGACTTATGGGTTGGCACTTGCCAATCTAGTAACAGGGGCTATGCCAACACATCAAGCCTTTAATCTCATCATCTCAAATGTGCCGGGAGGCAACACGCCTTTGTATCTAAATGGGGCGAAATTAACAGGGATTTTTCCCGCCTCAGTGCTCATGGACGGACAGGCGTTAAACATCACATTTGCCAATTATCAAGATAAGATTGATTTTGGGATTGTGGCTTGTCAGAGTATTTTGCCGAATATCGAAGACATGATAGGGCTATTAGAAAACGAACTGATGGCATTTGAACAGCTAATAGAAGAGATGTAGAGGGCGTGATTATCCCTCTGTTATCTTGGCTTATGAGCGAAGGCTTTTTGGTAAGCTAAATGTGATATTTTCTTCGATGCCTGATAGTTCGGTCGGCTTGTCTGCTCCCCATGCTTGTAGGGTGTCAAGCACTTCTTTAATCAAAATTTCAGGAGCGGACGCACCTGCGGTAACACCGATTTTATTCACGCCATCAAACCATGCTTTATCCATTTGGCTGGCGTTGTCAATCAAAAACGCCTTTGCTCCAAGACGCTCGGCAAGCTCTCGCAGACGGTTAGAATTAGATGAATTGGGGCTACCCACCACCAAGACAATCTCACATTCTTTGGCGAGGGATTTAACCGCATCTTGACGGTTCTGGGTGGCATAGCAAATGTCGTCTTTTTTTGGGGCGTTGATTTGAGGGAATTTATCTTTTAGAGCGTCAATGACTTGTGTGGTGTCATCCATCGATAGGGTGGTTTGGGTAACAAACGCCAACTCTTTATTGGGTTCAAGGGTTAGCTTTTCGACATCGCTGACATCTTCTACCAAATGAATGCGACCGCCAAAACTGGTATCAAAGCGACCCATCGTTCCCTCAACTTCTGGGTGTCCAGCATGTCCGATGAGAATGGCGTTCATGCCGTGTTTGGCGAATCGACCCACCTCAATATGCACTTTGGTAACGAGCGGGCAGGTGGCATCAAAGACTGTCAGATTGCGGCGAGTTGCCTCATCTTCTACCGCCTTTGAGACGCCGTGAGCTGAAAAAATCACAATCGCTCCGTCTGGCACTTCATCAAGTTCTTCAACAAAAATTGCCCCACGAGAGGCTAAATCCTCCACAACGAATTTATTATGAACGACCTCATGGCGTACATAGATGGGTGGGTTAAAGCGGTTTAGGGCTTCATTGACGATGGCGATGGCTCTATCTACGCCAGCACAAAACCCTCTGGGGTTGGCAAGTAGGATTTGCATAGGATTGTTATCATAAAATTAATTGGGCTACTTTATCACAATTTAGCATTTTAGGATATACTAAATTGTGTTATAATTTATAAAACATCATCATTTGGAAAAGTTTTATGAGCATGCCAAGCCCTACACAAGGAACATTGTTTATCATCACAGCCGCCTCAGGTACAGGCAAGACATCGTTGGTTAAGGAGCTTCTTGCTACCACCAAAAATATCGTGGTTAGTGTCTCGCACACCACACGTGAGCCAAGACGTGGCGAGGTTGATGGTGAGCATTATTATTTTACCAGCAAAGAAGAGTTCATGAGACTTGTTGGTGAGGGCGAGTTTTTGGAGCATGCTGAGGTTTTTGGCAATTATTACGGCACTAGCAAAACCGCCGTTAATGATTTGCTTGGTGCAGGCATGGACGTGATTTTGGAGATTGATTGGCAAGGGGCATTGCAGGTCAAAAAGCTCATGCCACATGCAGTGATGATTTTTATTTTACCACCTAGCCGTGAAGAGCTTAGAAACAGACTGCTAAATCGCAATCAAGATGCCACCAAAGTGATTGAAGCACGTCTGGCAGGGGCGGTGCGTGAAATGCAAGAATACGTCAATTTTGATTATGTGGTCATTAATGATGATTTTAATATGGCATTATCAGATTTGCGCGCGATTGTTACCACATATCGTCTTGCCATCACAAAACAAACCGTTCGCCATGAGAAATTAATCAGTCAGTTATTGGCAGGCTAATTTGTGATTGTAAATTAGTGAATTTGCTTTTTTAAAAAATAAAAATCTGTTATAATGTCTGATTGGTAAAATCAGATACAAAAGAGAGTGTGATTTATGGCACGAGTAACGATTGAAGATTGCTTGGGTACGGTGCATAACCGTTTTGATTTGATTTTGGTAGCGTCCAGACGAGCCAGACAGCTTGCCACAGGGCGTGCCGACCCATTGGTAACGCCTGATGGCGACAAGCCAACGGTGCTGGCATTGCGTGAGATTGCCGATGGTCATGTTACCCGTGCTATTTTGGACAGACCTGAGGAGGTCTACGTCAAAAAAGAACCGCCACCATTTGACCCAATGGCAGGCAACGGCTTCTGATAGATAATGAAGACCATGCATTAAGCATGGTTTTTTTATGGGCCAAATTATAGGTTTTTTAAATGTATTTATAAAAATAAATCATAAAAATATTCTTGACTTTCTTTATAAAAATTGATTTATTATGCTATTCCAATCTTGAAATTATTCATAACATTTTTTCTTAAAGCCAGTAGTTTTAAGATATTTTAGCCAAAAGAGCCAACCATGTTAGCCAATTATCATCCAGACAATATCCCTACCTATTTTAGTCACCCTTTGGTTGATGAGTCCAAAGATGGTTTGATGAATGCTGTCAGTTATTTGAGTGTCAATGAAAGACAAGATGTACTAAGAGCATGCCATTTTGGCGATGTGGCACACATCAAGGATAAGCGAAAGTCTGGCGAACCGTACATCACGCACCCAATGGCAGTAGCGGAGATTTTGGCTGGGTTTTTGCTGGATAAAGACACCATCATCGCGGCGATTTTGCATGATACGGTGGAGGATACTGAAGTTACCAATGAGATGTTGGTGGAGCAGTTTGGGCAGACGGTGGCACGCTTGGTTGATGGGGTTACTAAACTCAAATCAGGTGGCATGAGCAAACAGCAATCTCAGGCGGCGACTTTTCATAAGATTTTAAACGCCACACTCATCGACCCTCGTGTGCTTATCATTAAGCTGGCTGACCGCCTCCACAACATGAGCACCCTAGATGCCGTGCGTGAAGAAAAACAAAAATCCACCGCCAAAGAGACGCTTGATTTTTATGTGCCTTTTGCTCGGATTATGGGTCTAAATGACATTGCAGACTATATTGAGCTTTTGTGTTATCGCAACCTAAATCCTGTTATGTACAACAAATTTAACGACAAATTGTTACAACATGGCTTGGGGCGAAACTTCCAAAAAATCGAAATTAGCACTTATTTGCAAAATCTACTTAACCATCTAAATCTAAGAGGTCATGTACAGGTGCTGGATAATCGCACCAGCATGTACAGACAATTTTTTAAAAATCGCGGTCAAATCAGTCGCTTGATTCGTCAGTATGATTTTGAGGTGGTGTTAGAAGATATTAATGCGTGTGATAAACTGGCGTATCATCTTATCCAAAAATTTGAAATTGCTGACCGAAATATCCAAGATAATATCCGCAAGCCCTTAGCTGGGGGCAATCAATCCTTATCCATCATCTACCAAAAGGACTATAACTTTATCAAAGTAACGCTCATGACCGAACGCATGAAAAGAGCGTCTCGTCTAGGCGTGCTGGGTAATAATAACAATGACATTAGCCAATCTGTGATACAGGCAAGCCTACGCAATATGCAAGATTTGGCGAGCATAGAGGGCGATGATGGCGAAACATCGCTTAAAGTGATTGGCGAGTTGATGAGTTATTTGCATGAGCGTAAAATTGTCTGTTATAGTCCACAAGGTCGTGCCTATGAGCTACCACGTGGGGCGACGGCGTTGGATTTTGCTTATGCGGTAGGTCCTGCGGTGGGTAATATTGCCACAGGTGCTGACATCAATGGCGAACATGGCAAGTTGGGGTTGGTGCTGGCAGATGGCGACACCGTCAGTATCGATGTGGATAAGAATGCCACGCCTAAGGCAGATTGGCTTGGCTTTGTGGCAACCAATAAAGCCCGTAATGAGATTTTAAAATTCTTAAAACGTCTGCCACACGACCAAAAAGAATACTATGGCAAAGAAGCCCTCATGCGAGCCTTAAAGCCGTATGATAAGGTGCTTGATGATTTGACAGAGTCTGACTGGGCGGATATTTTGGCGTGGCGTGGTGTGTCAAGTCAGGGCGAGATTTTTATGCAAATCGCCACAGGCTCGCTATTGCCACAATTAGTGGTTTCACGCCTGTTTAGTGAGGAGGTGGACGTTGCTGATGGGGCGGAGATCACCCAAACCAAGCACCTTTTGGCAGGGATTAAGGGCGTGGAGACTGCTTTTGCCAAATGTTGCAATCCCATGTATGGCGACCATATTGTTGGGCATCTGTCGGCACGTCAAGGTCTGGTGGTGCACCGCCATAAATGTTATTCTCTGGAAAATATCCGTAAAGAAAACCCTTATCAGATAATACAGCTTAACTGGAAATCTGGCATGCAGTTCGATCATCATCATTCGGTAGGTCAGCTTCATTTTCCTGCCACGCTAAAAGTACACGCCATACTCAACGAAGAACAAATCAGTCAAGCGATTTATGAACTTCGCGACCTAAACATCGGTATCGAAAACACCATCGTTAAGGCAGATGATAAGTCCACTGGTAGTGCAGGGGCGACATTTTTGCAGGTGGTGGTGCGTTCTCGCAAGCACTTGGAGGAGGGCATTAACCGTCTGCGTCAAGTATTGGGCTACCCAAGCATCATGAGACTTTATCAGTCGCTAGCCTAAGCCAGTAAGAGACTTGGTTGATTGTGTAGGCATCATGAGGCATGCACAATTTATCACAAAAGTGGCTTTGGTTTAATTAAGTGGCACAACCCTTAACACTTCTTCCAAAGTTGTTACCCCTTCGCCAATGCGTTTTGCCCCTTCAATTCTAAGCGGTAGCACGCCTTCACTGTACGCTTGGCGTTTTAGGTCATCAAGGCTGACGTCTTTGGCGATGAGCTTTTTAAGCTCGTTTGAGAGTGGCATAATTTCATACAAGCCAATCCGCCCCTTATAGCCTGTGTTTCGGCATTCATCACAGCCCACAGGGTGATAGAGTTGTTTTGGCAAATTGGCATTCCACGGAGCAACCAGCTCACGCCATTGTAGGGCAAGCGGACTGCCGTCCACCACTTCTTCCGCCTTTTTGCAATGCGGGCACAGGGTGCGGACAAGGCGTTGTGCCATTACCCCCAAAATCGTTGCCGAAGTCAAAAACGGCTGTACGCCCAAATCGTGCAAACGGGTAATGGAACTTGGTGCGTCATTGGTGTGGAGAGTGGACAGCACCAAATGCCCCGTCAGGCTCGCCTGCACCGCCATATCTGCCGTCTCGCTGTCCCGAATCTCGCCCACCATAATAATGTCAGGGTCTTGACGCATTAGGGAGCGAATGCCGTCCGCAAAATGCAGGTCAATGCTGGCGTTGATTTGCATTTGGTTAAAAGATGGCTCAATCATCTCAATTGGGTCTTCAATCGTACACACATTCACGCTTTCGGTCGCCAGTTGTTTGAGCGTGCTATACAGCGTGGTAGTTTTACCCGAGCCAGTCGGACCTGTTACAAGGATAATGCCGTTGGGGTGGCTCGTCAGTTCATTCCAAGTGGCAAGCTGACTGCCTGTTAAGCCAAGCTGGGCAAATGACCGCACCAACACTTCGGGGTCAAATACCCGCATTACCAGCTTTTCACCAAAAGCAGTCGGCAAAGTAGAAAGACGAAGTTCGGTTTCTAGTCCTTTGGGGGTACGGGTTTTGAGTCGTCCGTCTTGGGGCTTTCGTTTTTCGGCAACATTAAGCCTACCCAAAATCTTAATACGAGCGGTAACCGCTGTCATAATCGCAGACGGCATTTCATACACCGTGTGTAGCACGCCGTCAATGCGAAACCGCACCTTGCCCGTGTCTCGGCGTGGCTCCAAATGAATGTCGCTCGCCCGCTGGTCAAAGGCGTATTGCAGTAGCCAATCCACGACTTTGATAATGTGCTGGTCGTTGGCGTCAGGGTTTTGTACATCGCCAAGTTGGAGTAGAGCCTCAACATTGGTAATGTCGGCAGACGCTTTTTTACTCGCAGTATCCGCCCCTTTAATGGCATTGGTAACTTGATAAAATTCGGTGCGATAGCGGTTGATTTGCTCAGGATTTAAAAAAACGGTGCGAAATTTTTTGGGTTTAATGATTTGCGAAATGTTCTCGTGCCAATCGCTATAAAAAGGCTGGTCAGTACCAATCACCACTTCATCATCATTCACCAAAACAGGCAAAATGTATTGCCGTTTGGCATATTCATAAGACATGATGCTTGTGATGGTCGGCACATCTACTTTTAGGGGGTCAATTTTGGCAAGCTCCATGCCAGCTTCACCTGCAAGCCATTGATTAAGCTTATCAAGTGTCAAAGGTTGTCTGTCGATGAGACTGCTTAGGTTGAAGCGCGCGATGTTTTGTAGGGGGTGCAGTTCAGGGTTGTTATGGCTTGTGATGATGAGGTTGTAGTTTTTTTGGTCGATGTAATTTTCTTTGAGTAGTTCGTCTAAGCACCAGCGTAAATCAACGATAAAGGAAAAATTATTCATTAGCGTGCCTTTTAATTGGTGGGTCAAATGACATCATTGTATCATGAAATAATTTCTTGCAAATCATTATTCATGAGTTTTTACAATGGTCTTACAAAAAAAGACGCCATGACAATACATCATGGCGTCCAAGTCTGGTAAGGAGGTGCTTGTGAGTAAATGACTGGTGTTTAGTCTTGATTTGGGTTGCCTGTGATGGCACTCATTCTTTTGGTAACAAATACCGAAAACGGAATGCTGGCAATCACGCCAACAGCCACCGCTCCTAGCACGGTCTGTGCACTTGTCCAATCATTGACAAACAGTACAATCATCAAAACACCAATCACAAAAGTGGCAACAATCGAAAAAACGGCACTAAATAGTGGAATATTCATGGTAAATCCCCCATTAATCTGCAAATCAAATCCATGTATTATTTATACACCTTTTTGGAATAAATGTTAAGTCTTTTTAGTAGAAATTCCTTAATTTTTTTAAGGGTTTTATATTTATTCTAAAAAGTTATGAATTGGGAGAAATTTTTAACCAAATTCTGTAAAAAACCATGCAAAATCGCTGTTATTTCATGTGGTTTGTGCTAAAATTAGGTGTTTATATTTTTATCATCATGTCTTTTGACGAGTTGCAATCATGAGTAAAACCCTACAACTAAACGAAGTTCGCCAAGCCTTTATTGACTTTTTTAAATCCAAAAACCACACGCATGTAGATTCCTCATCGCTCGTGCCTCATAACGACCCCACCTTGCTTTTTACCAACGCAGGAATGAACCAGTTTAAGGATACTTTTTTGGGGCTAGAAAAGCGAGATTATGTGCGTGCCGTAACCTCCCAAAAATGCGTGCGTGCAGGCGGTAAGCACAACGACCTTGACAATGTCGGTTACACCGCTCGCCATCATACCTTTTTTGAGATGCTTGGTAATTTTAGCTTTGGCGATTATTTTAAACAAGATGCCCTAAAATTTGCTTGGGAATTTTTAACAGGCGATGACTGGCTTGCTCTACCTGCCGACCGCCTGTATGTGACGGTTTATCACACCGATGATGAGGCCTATGACATTTGGCATAAAGAAGTGGGTGTGCCTGCCGAGCGTATCATTCGCATTGGCGACAAGGGCGGATTGTACCAATCGGACAACTTTTGGGCGATGGGCGATACAGGTCCTTGCGGGCCTTGCTCAGAGATTTTTTATGATTATGGCGACCACATGGAAGGCGGATTGCCTGGAACGCCTGACGAGGACGGCGACCGCTATGTGGAAGTGTGGAACTGCGTGTTTATGCAGTTTAACCGCCAAAAAGACGGCACACTCGAACCCCTACCCAAGCCGTCTGTCGATACGGGCATGGGCTTAGAGCGTATCAGCTCGGTCATGCAAGGCAAATTTGGCAACTACGAAACCGACCTATTTGTCAATCTCATGAAAGCCACCGCCCAAGTGATTGGCGTGGAATGCACTTATGAGCCGTCCTTTAAGGTCATCGCTGACCACATTCGTGCCGTATCGTTCCTTATCGCTGACGGGGTACGCCCGAGCAACGAGGGGCGTGGCTATGTGTTACGCCGTATCATTCGCCGTGCGGTACGACATGGCAATAAACTGGGGGCAGAGGGGGCATTTTTCCACAAAATCGTCTCTGCACTCGTGGCAGAGATGGGCGAGGCTTACCCACAGCTTGTCAG
The DNA here is from genome assembly GCF_030525845.1 of Moraxella sp. Classification (GTDB taxonomy): domain Bacteria; phylum Pseudomonadota; class Gammaproteobacteria; order Pseudomonadales; family Moraxellaceae; genus Moraxella. Next base: position 6,238 of record NZ_JAUNDY010000028.1, on the reverse strand, counting down.
CAAACAGGCTGAGATTGAAGCGGTCATCTTAAAGGAGGAGGAGCAATTTGCCAAAACGCTGGCACAGGGCTTGCGACTGCTCTCAGGCGAGCTTGAAAACCTAAAAGCAGGCGATACCTTGACAGGCGAGACGGTGTTTAAATTGTACGACACTTACGGTTTCCCTGTGGATTTGACCGCTGATATTTTGCGTGAAAAAGGCTTAAACATCGATGAAGACGGTTTTCATCGTGAAATGGAAGTCCAGCGTCAGCGTGCCAGAGAGTCAGGCAAATTTGCCATTGACTATAATGACCTCATCAAAACCGACATCAAATCCGAATTTGTCGGCTACGAAAATCTTACCGCCGATGGCGAATTACTCGCCCTATACCAAGACGGCAAGCCAACCGATACCCTAAACGAAGGCGATGAAGGTATTATCGTCCTTGACAAAACGCCCTTCTATGCCGAAAGTGGCGGTCAAGTGGGCGAAGTGGGTGAGATTACCACTGACACAGGCGTATTTGTCGTAGAAGACACGCAAAAATCAGGCACCGCCATCATCCATTATGGTAAAGTACGCATGGGGCAAGTCAGCACCGCCCAAACAGGGTTTAGTGAAGTCATTGCCGATGTTCGCTGGTCGTCTGCCAAAAACCACTCCGCCACCCACCTGCTCCACGCCGCTTTGCGAGAAGTCTTGGGCGATGGCGTGGCTCAAAAAGGCTCGCTCGTGTCTAGCCAAGTCCTTCGTTTTGACTTTTCTTATGATAATGCGATTAGCACCGAACAGCTTGAAAAAGTAGAACAAATCGTTAATGACAAAATCGCCCAAAACGACACCGTACTCATTGAATATATGAATATTAACGATGCTAAGGCAAAAGGAGCGATGGCACTGTTTGGCGAAAAATATGGCGAGGTGGTGCGAGTTTTGACAATGGGTAAAAATGCCGACAATTCTGCGTTTTCTATTGAGCTGTGTGGCGGTATTCACATTCGTCAAACGGGCGATATTGGGCTGTTTAAAATCGTCTCCGAAGGCTCGATTGCCTCAGGCATTCGCCGTGTGGAAGCCTTGACGGGGGCGGGAGCGTTACGCTACATTCAGTCGGGCGAGCGAGTGCTAAACACCCTTGCCAAAGAGTTTAAAGCCAAGCGAGAAGAAGTTGCCGAACGGGTTCTTGTTTTAACCGAAAAAGTCAAAGACAGCGACAAACAGATTGAGAAACTAACCCAAAAGCTAGCCAGCTTTGAGGCAAAAGCCTTGATGGATAAGGTGACTGATGTCGCTGGCGTGCCTGTTTTGATTGCCAAAGTAGAGGGCGTGGACAGCAAAGGACTAAGAAGCCTTGCGGACGATGTCAAATCCAAACTGCATAATGGCGTGGCGGTATTGGCAAGCGTATCCGATGGCAAAATCGCCCTAACCGCAAGTGTCGGCAAAGACTTGACCGCCAAAGTCAAAGCAGGCGACATCATCAAATCCTTGTGCGAAAGCCTTGACGGTAAAGGGGGTGGTAAGCCTGACTTTGCCCAAGGGGGAGCGAGTAAGGTTGATGGATTGGATAAGGCACTGGCGGATTTGCAAGGCGAGTTGGCAAGTAAATTGGCGTAAGCTGATTTGGAAATGTGGGGCGAGTGCAAATTCGCCCAATAACCACAATGCCTATAAAGGGCGTATTTAATACGCCCCTACGATTCAATGCCAATTTGTAAGGTGCGTATTACACACCGATTTTGGAAAATTGTGTTATTATGACAACAATGCATATATACACTTAATTTTTCTAGGAGCAATCAAAAATGATTTCAGAATTTGAAACATTATGGGGCAGAACCATATCTTTTGGTTTGGCACAGCTCATTGAATTTCAAGAAAGTCAATCTGCTTTTGAGTGTTATTCGCAAGGCTTTGGCATTGCCACAGATTATCGTGATGGACTAGAATCTTGGAGTGATGACCCACAATTTTTGGATAAATTATTTCCTTTTGCCCAAGCAAATGGCTCTGGCTCTTTTTATGCTTTTTGGGACAGTGGTGAAGACTATTTATCAATGCACCTTATGCCTATTGTCGTTTTTGGCGATGAAGGCGGTCAATGGGTTGTGGCTGAAAGCTTTGATGAATTGTTACAACTATTGTCTTATGATACCGAAATTACTGTTTTGCCAGATGATGTTTATTTCTACAAAGACGAAGATGATGACAAAAATGAAGACGCTCAAATTTTTCGTGAATGGCTTGGTCAATATTTTAAACATTTACCAATCGTTACAAGCAATGAACAAGCCGATATGATTATCAAAAATGCTCAACAAAAATATCAAGCAAAATTTAATGATTGGTTAAGTGGTTTTGGCATAGAAGTATCTGAATATAATTTAGATGAATAGACCAAAATAATTTTAATCCGTAAGATATTTGTTTTCAAAAAAATAATTTGTAAGGTGTGTATACACACCGATTTTGAGAGTTATATTTTATAATGGTGCATACTTTTCTCTAAAAAGCACGCACCTTACCCAAAAACCAAACTCAAATTTAAAAAAATATTTTTCAAAGCCATTCTGATTTACAAGGAAAAATTATGGCACTAATCGTCCAAAAATACGGTGGCACGTCTATGGGCAACGCCACCCGTATCAAAAATGTCGCTCAGCGTGTCAAACGCTGGCACGAACACGGTCATCAGCTCGTTGTCGTGGTTTCGGCGATGAGCGGAGAAACCAACCGACTCATCGGTTTGGCTCGTGAAATCACCAGCGACCCAGACCCACGAGAATACGACCAAATGGTTTGCACAGGCGAGCAGGTCTCTATCTCACTACTGGCAATGGCATTAAAAGACTTAGGTCTTGACGCTGTGTCATTCACAGGCGGTCAAGTTGCCATTCACACCGACTCATCACACACCAAAGCCCGTATCATCTCTATTGATGATGCCAAACTTCGTGCCACACTTGACGCTGGCAAAGTGGCGATTGTTGCAGGTTTTCAGGGCATTGACGAGCATGGCAATGTTACCACGCTTGGTCGTGGTGGCTCTGACACCACAGGCGTGGCGTTGGCGGCGGCGTTAAAGGCGGACGAATGCCAAATCTATACCGATGTGGACGGCGTGTACACCACCGACCCCCGTGTAACTTCCAAAGCCAAAAAACTCTCCAAAATCACTTTTGAGGAAATGCTAGAAATGGCATCTCTTGGCTCAAAAGTCCTTCAAATCCGCTCGGTGGAGTTTGCAGGTAAATACAAAGTCCCTGTGCGTGTACTTTCTAGCTTTGATGAAGGCACGGACGGTGCTTTTGATGATGAATTTAAACAAACTGTCGGTACTTTGATTACCGTTGACGAAGGAGATAATATGGAACGTGCCGTCATTTCAGGCATTGCCTTTAACCGTGATGAAGCCAAAATCGTTGTCTTGGGCGTGCCAGACCGCCCTGGTATCGCCTCTGCCATTTTAAGCCCCATCGGCAAAGCCAACATTGAAGTGGACATGATTATCCAAAACATGTCAGAAAATGGCGTAACTGATTTTAGCTTTACCGTACCTCGTGGCGACTTTGACAAAGCCGTTAAAATCCTAAACGAGCAAGTCAAAGACGACATCGGTGCGACTGCCATCGTTGGTACAAGCGACGTGGTTAAAGTCTCTATCGTGGGTGTGGGCATGCGTTCGCACGCTGGCGTAGCAAGCAAAATGTTTGAAACGCTTGCCTCTGAAAACATTAACCTACAAATGATTAGCACGTCCGAAATCAAAGTCTCTGTACTTATCAAAGAAGAGCATTTGGAAAAAGCCGTAAAATCACTTCACACCGCTTTTGGGCTTGACCGTGAAGACGGCGAGAGTAAAGTGGCTGGCTTGTGATACTTAAAATGCAGATTAATCAATCGTAATTTTTAAGTAAAAAATAGTAAAAACAGCTGACAAGTTACCCAAGAAGTTTTATAATACGGCTTGGGTAATTTTTTTGCTTTTTAGCATTGTTTTTATAGCAAGGAGCTATTATGTTAATCCTAACTCGCCGTGTCGGCGAAACCTTGATGATTGGCGATGAAGTCAGCGTAACTGTGCTTGGTGTCAAAGGCAACCAAGTGCGTTTGGGTGTCAATGCCCCCAAAGACATCGCTGTACACCGTGAAGAGATTTATCAACGCATTCAGCACGAGCGTTCCATGCAAATGCACATGAGTCATTTAGAGCAAGGTAATTTTGCTCCACCTTCGTTTGATGATGATGATTATTTTAATCGCTAAGGTAGCATCATGGAAAATACTGACATTTCTCGTCTTTTAAACGGCATTGAGCTGGGGCATTTGACTTTTAAAGATGTGATTGCCTTTATTGATGCTAATTACACCTATACGCCGATTAGTTTTCATAATGGCGAGGTCGTCAATCCTGCTGGCACAAACGAAGGCTCTGCCAAAGTGTTTAGCCTTGCTAAGTTGCATGGGTTAAATCAGCTTGATACTCTAAAATTATTTGCCGAACATTATCAGGCTGTGCTTGATACACCAAATGGCATCGACCATGCTAACATTCGCAATTTCATGCATTATGGTTGGCAAGGACTTGGTTTATCGACCAATGCTCTAACCGCACGTTAATATAAGACCCAAATTCTTAAAATTTTACTTGAAAAATAAGTAAAATTCATGTAGAATTTGGGCTTTGAATTTTTCTGCTGTGTACGGTTTGTTGTCGCCTTTAACAATAAGCCAAATCGTGGCATCACTTATAAAGTTTGGAGACTCGCTTAGTCCATACCTATTTTGTGGCGACCCTCCAAACGGCACAATCGATACCGCTCAATATCCGTGCCATTATCGTAACATAGGAGTTCATCATGTCTCGTGTATGTCAAGTTACTGGAAAGCGTCCACAAGTGGGTAACAACGTTTCTCACGCCAATAACAAGACCAAACGCCGTTTTTTGCCAAATCTACACAACCATCGTTTTTGGGTAGAATCTGAGAACCGCTTTGTGCGTCTTCGTGTATCTTCAAAAGGTATGCGTATCATCGACAAGCATGGCATTGATAAAGTGCTTGCTGATTTGCGTGCACAAGGTCAAAAGATTTAATTTAGCAAAAGGAGATTATCATGAGAGATAAAATCAAACTCGTTTCTACGGCTGGCACTGGCTATTTTTACACCACCACCAAAAACAAACGTACCATGCCTGGCAAAATGGAAATCAAAAAATTTGACCCAAAAATCCGCCAGCACGTTCTATTTAAAGAAGCTAAAATCAAATAATCTTGATTTGCTTTTAAAAAACCAAATCCATCATGGGTTTGGTTTTTTTGTTGTGCTGTCAGTTGTTTTGGGTGGGTGTGCAAACCATGATGGATCATACACGTTGGCTAAACCATGCTTGATACCAAAAACCACCCATTCTAAGTCGGCTCGTAGGGTGGTTGTACCCAAATAGTGATAAAACTGGCACAAAATCTGCCGTCAAATTATGGGGCGGTTTGCGACTTAATCAATCAAATTTCCCCAAAGGAGTGGTAAGCATACCTTCAAAGACCGTATCGGTTTTAAGCTTGTCTGATATGCTTGCCATCAGCATAAAGTGCTAAATTTGAGGTTGATTGTTTAAAAAATAAGAAAGAGCATGTTTATTCTGATAAAATAAAACTCCTTAAAACCAAGTGGTTTTAAGGAGTTTTATTATTAAGGAGCGATATGATGGTGCCCGGGGCCGGACTTGAACCGGCACGCTCAAAAGAGCGAGGGATTTTAAATCCCTTGTGTCTACCAATTTCACCACCCGGGCGGTTTTAACTTAGCAGTTAAGTTAAAATGGAGGCTGAGGTCGGAATCGAACCGGCGTACACGGAGTTGCAGTCCGCTGCATGACCACTCTGCCACCCAGCCAATGTGGACGATATAATAGCAGATTTTGGCAATTTTGCAAGTACTTTTTCTCAGTTTTTTTAAAAATTTTTGGGAAACAAGACTAGAATTGTTATTTTGTACACAATATCTTTTGAAAATCAAGTATTTTTTACGAATGTATACAAATTAAAATTAAGAATTTTTGGATAAAGTTTAGTATAATAGTTAAGTTTAGCTTTCATTTGCTAAATGGAATGTTTTGTAACCAAAATACTAGATGGCTCAACATGTTTTGTGAGAGACTGATTAAGTTTTGCCGTGTTCAGATATTCCGATGAATGATTTTAGCGTTTTATTTTTGTTGGTTGGGCGTGCCAATCAAAAAAATAAAACCCTAA
>NZ_JAUNDY010000008.1 GCF_030525845.1 Moraxella sp. | reverse complement strand
AAACCAAATGGTCAAGTGCGGTGATTTTCATTGATAATCCCTAATCAAACTTCTGTGTCGTAACTCGTCCTGTGTCATTGATATGGTCAATATTTGCCATATCTTGTTTGTCTTTTTCTAGTACCGCTTGCAAGTCTTTTTGCCCTGCAAAAATCCGCCCAGACGACTGAGCAGGCACTTTGCCTGTGGGGTCAGTATGCAAATCGTCAATCGTGGTAAAGGCGGTAATGCTCGCCAAATCAAAATCGGCAGGACGAGACAAAATACGGGGCTTTTTACCTCGTTTGTCGGCAGGCGACCAGTTCATCGCCCCAAGCTTCAATTCGTACAACAGCCCGACAAACAAAATGGCGATAAAAATAAAGGCAGTGGTAAAGCCGACCCAGCCCACTTCTCGCACCGAGACGGCATAGGCGTACAAAAACAAGGCTTCCAAATCAAAAATCACAAAAAAAATCGCCACCAAATAAAATTTGGCGGACAAATGGATACGAGCAGAACCTGCGGAGACCACGCCTGCTTCAAAGTTTTCGTGCTTTTGTGAACCTGATGATTTGCCCCCCAAAAGGCGTGGAACAATGAGCATAAAGGCAACCAGACCGATTGCACACAATAGATAGACAATGGATGACCATTGGGCTGACATAATCACCTCATGTGATTTGTAGTTAATGTTGTTTGGAATGTGTCAATTATAGCACGTTTTTAAGGGGTTGACATGTCCAATACCATAAGTCATTTTCTGATTATAAATATTAAAATTGTAACAAAAAATATGAAAAAGCAATATTACCACTTTTCTAAATAATAATGGATATTGATTTCATTAAAAAAATTAATATCATGGCTTATCTAATAGCATCGCATCGCCATAACTAAAAAACCGATACTGTTGGTTAATGGCATGCTCATAAGCTTGCTTAATATGCTCCATACCTGCAAATGCCGAAACCAACATCAACAGTGTGGATTTTGGCAAATGAAAATTGGTAATCAATCTATCAACCACTCCAAATTCATAAGGCGGATAAATAAAAATTTGCGTATCGCCACAAAATTCGGTTAATCGTCCATTAACGCGGTGCAAATGAGCCGTCTCCAACACACGAGTTACGGTCGTGCCCACTGCGATAACTTTTTTGCCGTTTTGGTGCGTTTGATTGATTTTATCGGCGGTCGCTTGGGGCAGATGAGCATATTCGGCATGCATGACATGACCTGTCAAATCATCGCTTTTAACAGGGGCAAACGTGCCAGCACCAACATGAAGCGTAACAAATGCCATCTCCACGCCCTTATCATTTAACTCTTGCATGATTTTATCATCAAAATGCAAACTGGCAGTTGGAGCGGCGACACTTGCTTGCTTGGCAGGGTCATGAAACACTGTCTGATAACGCATGTCATCAGTATCGTCCGCCTCTCGCTCAAAATAAGGTGGTATGGGCATTTGACCATATCGCTCCAAATCCGCCAAAATCGGTGCATCAAACTGCAACACAAACAGATTCTCATCTCGACCGCACATGGTCGCCCCCATATGACCATCTGCCAAACTTACCCTTTGACCTGGTTTTAGGGCACGGCTAGCACGCACATGGCAATGAGCAATGTGTTCTTGATGGTTAATGATACGCTCAATCAGCACCTCAACCGCACCGCCCGTGTCTTTTACCCCAAAAAGGCGTGCTTTCATGACTTTGGTGTCATTTAAAACCAACAAATCCCCTTGATTTAGCAAATTTGGCAAATCAGAAAACACCAAATCATCACACACGCCATCATGCACATGCAAAAGCCTAGAATGCGAACGCACAGCCAAAGGATAACGAGCAATCAGCTCATCAGGCAGATGATAATCAAAATCAGCAGCAAGTAAAGGTTTATCCATCATACAACCATCAAATCTAAAACGAACTATTCTAACAAATTTTAGGTAAAAATACTCCTTATTGGTAATTTTTATGATATTTTATTTGTGATATTTTACCAAAATTGCGTTACAATCTAACAAGATATGCCGCAAAACTGAGTTATTGTGAGTACAAACATGCTAGTAAATATCCAAAATATATCCAAACGCCCCACATCTCCTCTTTCCATCCTCAATTTGGGATTTCGCATTTTTTTTGTGGGTGGAGCACTATTTGCCATCATCAGTATGGGTCTGTGGTTTGCCATATTACAAGGATTTACCCCCTTTAAAGGTACGCTAAACCCTTTTTATTGGCATGGTCATGAGATGATATTTGGTTATGCTTTGGCAATCATTGCAGGATTTTTATTGACAGCAACAAAAACATGGACCAATCAAATCATGCCTTATGGGTGGCATCTAGGAGCAATCTTCGGAGCATGGGCAATGGCACGAATGATGTGGTTTGGTTTACACACCACGCCCCACCCCGCCATACTGATGGTCGCTCTTGTGTTTGATATGCTTTTTTGGGGCATGAGTACATTTTCTGTCATCAAAGCGGTATGGATAGCTCGGCAAAAACGCCAAATCGGCATTATTGTCAAACTCCTGTTATTAATGTTTTCCAATCTGGCATTTTATGCAGGGGTATTATTAAATAATACCAATATGCAACAAATGTCATTATATTTTGCTTTATATCTGGTCATTGGCGTGGTATTTACCATCGCAAGGCGGGTTTTGCCCTTTTTTATTGTCAAAGGCATTAGCGTGGATAATACAGGCAAACCCAATGGCGTTAATATGGAGCAAAAAAATTCTAACATCTTAGATAAAGCCAATTTAATTGGGTTTTTTGGGTTTGCCATCTTTGATTTGTTTATTAAATTTCCCAAAATTGCCAGTATATTTGCCTTAATTTGTGTGATTGCCAACATACTACGCCTTAAAAATTGGTATCATCACGCCATTTGGCAAAAACCCTTATTATGGTCGCTGTTTATTGCCTTTTTTGGCATGACGGCAAGTTTATTGTTATTTGTGATTTATCCATTTATGGACAGTGCATTAAATATTCATTCATTGGGATTACATGGTTTGGCATTATTTGGGATTGGGCTGATGACAGTAGCAATGATGGCTCGTGTTTCATTGGGTCATACAGGCAGAAACATTCACACCCCACCAAAAACCGTGAGTGCCATTTTTATACTCATGATTATCTCTGCCATCAGTCGTGTGTTATTACCCATATTTGGGGGAAATTATATGTCATGGATTGCCATTTCACAAATGGCATGGATATTATCATTTATGCTATTTTGTGTGTCTTATGTGGGAATTTTATCCAAACCACGAACAGATGGGTTATTTGGTTAATGGCTATTTGTATTAAGTCAATCATGATATTACATCTTTTAAATTTAAACACAAACACCACAAAACAAAGCAAAAATATGTTAAAATAATTCAAGTTTAAAAAAAGAGATTGCCATGTTTAACCCTTTTAAGAAAAAAAATAAAATCCACATTAGCGACATTGACCTTGTGATTGCGGATTTTAAATTGTACGGTAAACCCTTATCTACCTTTATTGAACAAAAAGAAATTTGCGATGATACACTAAACATCTCCCTAAAAATCCATAAAGATGCCGACCAACATGCCATCGAGTCCGTCTATAACGACCTGCGTGCCAGACTGCACCTGCTTGGCGTGGCGGAGGTAAATTTTAATGTCGTTTTATCCGACAAAGTCGCCCCTCCTCAAAATACCCCCGACAATGGCAAGTCGGTGCAGACTTTTACACCCATTCCCTCCACCAAAGACGAACCTACCCCCACCAAATCCGCCTCCAAGCAATCAGATATCCCTCCTCACCCACGCATTCGCCACATCATCGTGGTTGCCTCAGGCAAAGGAGGTGTCGGTAAATCCACCACGACTGTCAATATCGCTCTTGCACTCCAAAAGCTCGGTAAAAAAGTCGGTATTTTAGATGCAGATATTTATGGACCTTCCGTGCCTGACATGCTCGGCATCGCTGGGGTCAAGCCCACCGTTGAGAACGACCAATTTATCCCTATTGAGGCACATTCTCTTGCCATGCTCTCCATCGGCAACCTCATCGAGAGCGAAAACACGCCTGTGGCGTGGCGTGGCATCAAGGCGACAGGAGCTTTAATGCAACTGTACTCCCAAACCAACTGGCCCACACTTGACTATCTCGTCATCGACATGCCCCCCGGTACAGGCGATATTAGCTTGACGCTTGCCCAAAGAATTCCTGTGACAGGTGCTATCATCGTAACTACGCCTCAGCATGTCGCCCTACTAGATGCCCAAAAAGGCATGGAAATGTTCCTAAAAACAGACATTCCCATCATCGGCGTGGTCGAAAACATGGCACTACATACCTGCACAAACTGCGGTCATGTCGAAGCAATATTTGGGGCAGATGGCGGGGTAAATTTGGCAGAAAAATACCAAGTTCCCCTATTAGGACAATTGCCACTTGCCAGCACCATTCGTGAAAACATGGATAAGGGCAAACCAAGCGTGCTTATCAATGATGAATTTTCTGCCTTTTATGAAAACATCGCCGCAAACATCGAAAAACACATCATTAAGTTTGACAAAGGGTCAAGCGGACGGATTTTTTAGACATATGGAGCGACAATGCCAAAGATTGCAAACATTCAGCTAAACTCCCAAGATAATATCGACCAAAACCTCGACATCATCAAAACCGCTGTCCAAACTGCCGTCCACGAAGGGGCAGGTCTCATCGTTCTACCTGAAAACGCCTGTATGATGGGGTCGCAGACAGAGCTGGCGAGCCGATTTGATGAGATGGTGGGCTTTTATGGCGAGCTCGCCAAGACCTTGCACGTTCATATCTTGGCAGGGACATTGCCTTGCCCTATCCATCTAGACGGCACGCCCACAGAGGCTAAATTCTATCTGATGCCCGCCGCGAAAAATCTCGCCCGTTTTTGCAATAAATCGCTTTTTGGTTTTGTTGCATTAGGCGCAAGATAATTTCATTTTTTGATGCCAAGCGTAAAATTTTCCCAAAAAAAGCGTGATAATTGCCACGCTTTTTTATTGCATATTGTAAAATAGTATTTCATTTATAGGTTGTCAATCAACTCAATCAAATACCCCCTAAATAACTCCACCCCAATCGGTGCTAACTTGTCTTGCCACAAACTTGTCATTGTGTCGCCATCATCAACCGTTACCGACTTTTGAGCCCCAAAATAGGACAATAAAAAAGACAGGCATTTTTACCTGTCTTTCCCAAAACTTAAAATTTATATCCCACTCAACTTGTTGCACCCAGTGTAACGCCCTTGCAATTTGGTCTGTCTTAACTTATCCCACATTGTTTTGAATCATCCCATTTATTGCAGAGTGTGTGGTTGGTTTATTGTGGTGGGGTTTATCTATCAAAGTAGTTTACTGTTTAATGACATGGGCGTGCTTCATCAACGTTATGATAAAATCCATCTCTTTCGTGCGATGGTCGCAGATGGCGTTGGCAGTTATGATGAAAGTCGCACCTTTTTGGCAGGAAACACGCCTGCGGTGGCACGCTGTACCCTTGATGGTGTGTCGGTAGGCATAGGCATGACGGTGTGTTTTGATGTTAGATTTCCCAAGCTGTTTGGACAGCTTAGAAGCATGGGGGCGGACATCATTACCGTGCCATCTGCTTTTACACACACAACAGGGCAAACTCATTGGCAGTCGCTACTAACCGCTCGTGCGTTGGATAGTCAATGCTTGGTGGTCGGTTCGGCACAAGGTGGCATGCACCATTTTACTCACAAGGGCAAGGCTCAAAGCCGTCAAACTTGGGGGCATGCCATGATGGTTAATGCAAACGGACAAATCGTGGCGAGCACTAACACAGCCGACTGTTGTCAGTTTGCCATCATCTATGCTGATTTTGATAAAACCGCCCAAGACATCATTCGTCAAAATATGCCAATTTTTGATTGTGCGGTAAATTTTACATGATGGTTTAGGTTTTGGACTTGGTTGCTCTGGGGTGAGCATTATCATAAATGCGATTTAAAGACCCAAAATCCATGTGAGTATAAATTTGTGTGGTTGCCACGCTGTCATGACCGAGCATTTCTTGTACGGCACGCAAGTTGCCACTTGATGATAAAACATGAGAGGCAAAGCAATGACGCAATAAATGTGGGTATAGGTTATGTCCTATACCTGCTCTTTTTGCACATACCTTGAGGCGTAACTGCACCGCTCTGGTGGTCAGGCGTGCCCCCTTTGAGCTGATAAATAAAGCCTTTTGACCGCCTCCCCATACCTCATGATACGGCAAATAATCAAGCAGGCTCTCTACCGCTTTTGAGCCCACAGGTATGATGCGTGTTTTTTTGCCTTTACCCAGCACCCTTACCGTCTTATCCGACAAATCCACATCGCCCACATCAAGCCCCACCAACTCGGAAAGTCTTAACCCACTGCCATACATCATCTCAAACATCGCCTTATCACGCACCCACAGGCTCGCCTGCTTGACATCGGTCGGCTTAGGCTGATCAAGCAGTTGTGTCATCAAGTCCATGTCTAATACGGCAGGCAAAGGTCTAGGCGATGATTTTAGATGATAGCCATCAGTAGGGTTTTTTATTGGCGTGGATAAATGATGGTTGGCAAATTGATAAAAGTGGCTGATGGCAGATAGGCTTTGTTTAATGCTAACCGACTTAACACGGTCGTGTTCTAATTTATGCACCACAAATTGTTCTGTGATTTTTTTATCGCAATTTTGCCAATTTACGCCTTGACTGGCGAGAAATCCCCCAAAATAATACATGTTAGTACGATACGCCATCACGGTATGAGCTGAATAATTATCACGCACCAACGAAGCAAGCCAAAGCTCAACCATCGCCTCAAAATCATCAGCAACATCAGACACAGGCTGATGATGTGATGAACCCAAAACCGCAGAAAGCCTCATGGCACTAGCCAAATATCGCTGACAATACCATAAACAGCACCACACTCATGCATGCCGCCGCAGGCAAGGTAATTACCCATGCAAGCCCAATGGGCTTCATGAGTTTCCAGTTGGTGTTTTTATTGACTAGCCCAATCCCCAAGACCGCCCCTACAAGAATGTGCGTGCTTGACACAGGAATGCCCAAACTAGACGCTACCATAACCACCGTCGCCGCCGCAAGCTCCGCCGAAAAGCCAGACGCTGGGTGCATTTCGGTAAGATTTGTACCAACGGTTTGAATGACTTCTTTACCGATAAACCAAAGCCCCACAATGAGCGATACACCAAACGTTACCATCACAGGAGCAGGCACGGTGGCTTTGGCATTGATGGCGTTTTCTTTAATCACGTCCATAATCGCCACAAAGGGCCCTACGGCATTGGCGATGTCGTTTGAGCCGTGAGAGAATGCAAAGGCACAGGCGGTAAACACCTGCATCCAGCTAAACATGATAAAAGTAGCTTTGGCAAGGTCTTCTTTATGTTTGCCTCTGATGGTTTTGGTATAGATAAAGGCGGTTAGCCACACCATCGCCCCAATCATACCCATCACCAACGCCGAGTGTAGTGTAGATAGATTAAGCCCCGTGTGTTGCAGACCCTTAAAGACCACCATCGCTGTCATGATCATCGCCCCAAGTGCTGCAATGAATGGTACCCACGTTTTTAGGGCTTTTAAGGTGTCTAGACCATCACGTCTGTTTTCAAGCTCGTATAATTTTTTATAATAATCTGTTTCTAGTTCATCGGCACTGTCTACTTCTTTGTGGATTTCTTGGTCTCGCAACAATGCGTTGGTGTAGCTTAGTTTGTCCTCTTCTGGCAGATTTTCAAAATGCTCTTTTTGTTGGGCTTTTAGGGCTTTTTTCTCAGCTTTAAGGGTTTTTACTTTAATTTCCATGTCATCGTTATAGGCTAAGATATTTTTCTTGACAAGCCCATAAATCACATAAGATAACGCCCCTCCCAGCACGGGCGAGAGCACCCAACTGATTGCAATTTCGCCAATCTTACCCCATTTAACCGTCTCAAACGCAAGTTCAGCACCACCCATCTTGACCCCCAAGACGATGGACGAACCCACAATACCGCCAATGATGGCGTGTGTGGTAGAAACTGGCAAACCCTTTTTGGTGGCAAATAACAACCAAAACGCTGCTGCCGCTAGGGCGGATAACATCAAATAGATGAATTGGTTGGGCGAAACATCAAGTCCACCAATATCCACAATACCGCTTCGGATGGTATCAGTAACGGCAGCCCCAGCGAGTACCGCCCCCGACACTTCAAAAATCGCTGCCACCGCTAGGGCTTGGGTTACAGTAAGCGTGCCAGCACCAACCGAAGTACCAAAAGAGTTGGCGACATCGTTACCACCGATGTTAAACGCCATAAAAATACCAAAAAAAGATGCCACTAAAAATAACATCATTTGATTGTGGTTGGTATAATCAATGCCCCACATCACAAAATAAACACTCATGCCAAGCATGAGCAAGGCAAAAAAAACATTCGCCATCATGGGCGTGGACTGTTTTACTGAATGAACCATGAATTCCGCCAATGGTAAAGATGCCATTTTATGCTTGATTGCCAAAATCTCTGTCATACAATCATCGCATAAAATTTAACAACACAAATAACCCATGCCATCAGACACATGTTATTTAAAAAATAACCGCATCACAACAATCCAATGCGGTTATTTCTCTATTTTAACATATTTACCAATTTTATAAAATCCATTTAGCACGCCCAATTTAGAAAATTTTTAAAATCCCCCTTCCTCTTCTGTCTCATCATCCACCTCAGCGACCCCACCATAGCTGACTTGATTATCATCTACCACCTCATCTAGCGATTCGCTAACAGGCTCATCATAGGTATAATCCAGACAAGAGGTGCTTTCTTTGGGGGCGTATTTTTCCAAAAGTGGTACATACATTGCCTCTACGCATGCCTCATCAGAACGCTTGCCTGTCATACTATCAAGCCATAGCCATGATACACCTTTGGGTTGTTTAAAGTTTACAGGAGCAAGGTTAAGCCGCCTCATATAATCCGCCCAAATCGGCAATGCCCCCTGACCCCCTGTTAGCCCAATGGGTTTATTGTCATCACGACCCACCCACACCACGCTGACATAATTACCGCTAAATCCTGCAAACCACGCATCACGAGCATCATTGGTTGTCCCTGTCTTGCCTGCCAGCTTATAGGTGCTACCAATCTTACCCATGCCTTTGGCGGTGCCGTCTTTTACCACTTGTTGTAGTCCAAAATTTGCCACATACATGACATCAGCTGGAATGCGCGCGGTACTCTTTATGATGTCATCGGTGCGTTGCAATACCTGACCTCGCTCACTGATGACCTGCCTAATACTATGAATGGGTGTGTGATGGCCCCCACTGGCAAACACCTGATATACCCCTAACATGTCCATCGGCGATAAATCAATCGCCCCCAACATGACTGATGGATATGGCGGAATACTGCCCTCAATACCTAGCTGACGAAGCTGTCTTGAAAAAGTATTTACCCCAAAATCCATGCCCACATTGACCGCTGACTGGTTGTAGGAGTTGGCAAGAGCGGTCAGCATGGGTACTTCGCCATGACTTTTACCACCGTAGTTTTTGGGTGTCCAGTTACCCTGTCCCGTCCGATAGGCAATCGGTTCGTCCTTGACAGGCGTTGCCCAGTGATATTCGCCTGATTGGATAGCGGTCAAATAAATGACAGGTTTTAGTAGTGAGCCTACCTGACGCTTTGAGTCGATGGCACGGTTAAACCCTGTAAAATCGCCCACACTGCCCACGATTGCCACCAGCTCCCCTGTCGTGGGGTCGGCACTTACCAATGCTCCTTGTAGGTTTTTGGCTTTGCTCGCTTTTTTGTTTAGATTCTCTTTCATGGCTTTATCGGCCGCCATCTGTGCAATGGGGTCAAGCGTGGAGATGATTTTTAATCCTGCATTACGCAAATCGCTGTCTTTGTAGTATTGCTTTAACTCACGATGCACCACATCAAAAAAATCAGGAAAACGTGATTTGGCGATGGTTGGTGCTTTTACCACGCCCAGCGGACGCTCTTTGGCTTCGTTATAATCAGCTTGGCTGATTTTACCCATCAGTAGCATGTTGTGAAGCACGGTGTTTCGCCGTGCCAATGCCCGCTCTGGGTGCTTTCTAGGATTATAATAACTTGACCCCTTAGCAATCCCCACCAGTAAGGCATACTGCTCCAAGCTTAGCTCCGATAAAGGCTTATCAAAATAAAATCTTGATGCCACCCCAAAGCCATTCACTGAGCGATTGCCATTTTGTCCCAGATTTATCTCATTAAGATAAGCAAGTAAAATGGCATCTTTACTATAATGACGCTCCAACAAAAGTGCCATCAAGGCTTCGTTGGCTTTACGTTTTAGGGTGCGTTCAGAGTTTAGATAAAAATTCTTGATAAGCTGTTGGGTGATGGTTGAACCACCTTGACGCTCACCCCCTGTGATGTTTGAGAGCAATGCTCGGGTTGTGCCACGCAGTGATATGCCATAATGCTCATAAAAAGAACGATCTTCGGTGGCAATGAGTGCATTCACCAGTGGTGCTGGAACATTTTCTTTGGTTAATAAAATACGGTCTTCGTTATTTTCAGGATAAATCCCGCCAATGTCAATCGGTTCAAGACGTACCACGCCATCGGTGGTTGGCTTTGTGCTTTGGATTTTTGTAACCGTGCCAGCAGATAGCGTAATTTTTAGCACTTGTGCAGGGTCAATATGACCATCGCCATAATCAAACCCCCTTGTGTGTATCGTATAGGTATTACCCTCCTTGACATAACGCCCTGTGGTGGTAATGTTGCCTTGACTATAACCAAGCATCGACAGCCACGATGACAAATGCTCATCACTGACCGCCACACCCTGTCCAAGCGTCAGCGGACGAGAATAAACGGTGGCAGGAATATCCCAACGGCGATTTTCAAATTTATTGACAATCTCTGCATTTAGCTGATGAGTATACATCGCCAAAAAAATCACGCCTGCAATGATAAGCACAATGAGCAAAGAACCAACAATCATCAGTCCTTGCTGGTGGCGTAACTGGGTGTTTTTGGGAAATGTTTGGCGTAAATTTGACATGGCATAATTTTATCAATCAATGAACGCTATATCATAGCGTTAAACGAACAGCTTTGGCAAGTGAAAAAACAATGAAAAAACTTCACAATTATTGCTGGGTTTTGGTATTTTGTATTTGGCGTAACATACACCCAAAAATCATGAATAAACTTACCAAAAGCCAACAATCTTATACGCTCATACGGCTCATCTGATGGGTTAAGCCGTTTATTTTATTCTAGTTTTATGCTATAATGGGTCAAATTTTTATTAAAAGCATACCATGAAAAAGTCCTTATTTTCCAGCTTATTATTATCCATGCTCGCCACCACTGCAAATGCTGGTGCTATTTATGTATACGAAGACGGCAATAATGGACAAAAGTTTTTAACCAACGTCCAACAAAATTCTAGCGGTACAGGTAAATTTACCCAAATCAGCGTTACCTATTACCCAGATACCAAGCTACACTCAGGCGATGTGCCAAGTACTTACAACCCCACCACTGCCGCCACGCCCAGTCGCAGTGCCAACCGTAACGCTTATGACCACCTCATCCGTGCCGCCGCTGCTCGTCATGGCGTAGACCCTGCTCTTGTCAAAGCCATCATTCATACCGAATCTGCCTTCAACCCCAACGCCCGCTCTCCTGTCGGTGCGATGGGACTTATGCAGCTTATGCCTAGCACAGCTCGTGATATGGGCGTAACAAATGCGTGGGACCCAGTCCAAAACATCGAAGGCGGTGTCAAGTATTTGGCATGGCTACAACGCCAATTTAGCAACCGAGATTTTGTGGTGGCCGCCTATAACGCAGGTCATGGTAACGTCAAAAAATACGGTGGCATTCCTCCGTTTCGTGAAACCCAAAACTACGTAAAATCCGTCAACAACCGCTACGCCAGCCTTTATCGTCATGACACAGGCATTATCGGAGGTGGCACACACCTTGCCATGAACCAAAATTTTACCCCCACCCAAGCAGGCACTCAAAGCACCGTGAGTATTACCTACACCAATCCCCAAACCACCACGCCCCAAAACCCTAACATTAGCAACGGTTCAGGGCGAATTTATATTTACAAATAACCCAAGTTATTTTACATTAGCACCATCTCGTGTGGTGCTTTTGTTTAAGATTGGTAACTGGATGCATCTGGCTGATGTTTGCCCTTTAAATTTTTATTTGACGCCCCATAACAGACTCTACCACTATTCACATTCATTTAGGCATTAGGGCGTGTAAAACTTTTATATTGCGATTAAAAATGAGAAAAATCGCACGTAAATTGTGTTATAAAAGTGGAACACGTCCTATTTATTGTAAGGAAAAATTGTGCTACGCATTGGTTTATTTTTACTCACCAACATCGCTGTCATGCTGGTGGCAAGCATCACATTTTTGATACTCGCTAAGGTATTTGGCTTAGGCAGTGTACATGGAGCAGGTGGACTACAATACACCTCATTGGCTGTCATGTGCCTATGCTATGGCATGATAGGCTCTTTGATTTCGCTATTTTTATCAAAATGGATGGCAAAAAAATCCACAGGTACGGTCGTTATTGAACGTCCAAGCAATGCTACTGAACAATGGCTGGTAGATACCGTTGCCAAACAGGCTCGTGCTGTCGGCATCAAAATGCCTGAGGTGGGAATTTTTGATAATGCCCAGCCCAATGCCTTTGCAACAGGTTGGAACAAAAACGCCTCACTGGTCGCCGTATCCACAGGACTACTTCACACCATGACTGCCGATGAAGTGGAAGCGGTACTTGCTCATGAGATTGGACATGTTGCCAACGGCGACATGGTAACACTTGCTCTGATTCAGGGCGTGGTGAATGCTTTTGTGATGTTCTTTGCTCGTATCATTGCCTCAGCCGTAGATACCGCCTTATCTGCCAACAGCGATGAAGAAAGTCACAGTCCTGGTATGGCATATTTTGTTACCAGCATCGCCTTAGACATCATCTTTGGCTTTGTGGCAAGTGCGGTTGTGATGTGGTTCTCTCGCTTACGTGAATTTCGTGCTGATGAGATGGGGGCAAAACTTGCTGGTCGTGATAAGATGATTAGTGCCCTAAACGCTCTTCGCCCTGCCGAAGCTCGCCCTGATACCATGCCCCAAAGCATGAAAGCTCTTGCCATTTCTAGCGGTCAATCACAAGGGTTTAGTGTCGCCAATCTATTTCGCTCACACCCCACCCTAGATGAGCGTGTCGCCGCCCTACAAAAACTCCCAGCTAACTAAACACACATCAAAGCCACCAGTTATTTGGTGGCTTTTAGTTCATAACACCACGCAAACAAGCCAATCGCATTGAAGAGATTAATGCCCTACTCTTAACCACAAAAAGCAATCAAGAGAAGTCTAAACTTGATAGGGAGAAAAAGACTTTAGAACAATCATTAAATCGCAATCCATTAAAAGAATACATGGACGCAGGTTTAATGAGTACGATTGTAGAGGATTTGGTGGGTAATGAAGATACTGGTTATCAATCTGCCCTACAAAAGAAAGTGGATAGCTATGTAGATTTAATTCCTAAGCCAGTCCAGACAGCATTTAATGAAGTTACTGTAGGACAGGGTTCTAAGCTACATAATCTATTATCAGAAGCTACTCAGTTTAGTGATTTTTCAACCAAATATACATTGGTTAAATATCAATTAGAAAAAGGCATGAGTAAAGAAAAAGCCATCTATGAAGCTCAGATGAGTTTTATTAACTATGACATTCCCACCAATCAGTTTTTGGATTATATGAATAGACTGGGTTTAATGGTATTTACTAAATTCTTTTTACGATTCCAAAGAGCATTAACCAGACTGGCTATCAATGCACCTGTATCCTCTGTGATGGGGCATTATGCAGTAGAATATGCAGGTGGACAAGGTGTGTATGACCCATTTGTATTAAATAGATTGGGCAATCCTTTAGACGGTAGTGTATTCTTACTTCCTGATGCAGTTGGTTCTGTGATAACAAATCCGTTTTAATGGCAAAACACCCACTAGATGTAGTGGGTGTTTACATATCAAACATAAAGCTACTTACTGGCTTTAATGATATCCTCCACACGAAGTGGGTTTGCTTTCCATCTTGTTGCAAGAAGTTCAAAATCTTTAAATAAAGTATCTTTATTATTTTGGGTACGCATTTGATTGACAGCAGGGCTAACTTGTTCCCAAAGCTGGATAAAATTAGAACAACTCATTCTCTTAAAAAGACGCTCATCTAACAGACCATTATTAATGCCGATGGCATAAAATTCATGGCGACTGAGAACGGTTAACATTTTTCTCATGATGTTTTCTTGTGCGGGCGTTAGGGCGTCTTTATCTTTTTTTAAAATTGCAGGCAAGTCTATAATGTCAACATCTTCTGATTGAGGTAAATCATTTTTATCATTGTATTCTTTATAAAATTTTTTTGGGCTTTTTAAAAACAACAATAAATCTGAATGGGATTCAATCAAGTCTCTATCTTTATTGTCTGCAAGAATAATCTCCAAAGTTGCCTTTTCTCTAGAGACAGACCTAGCTGATACAATAGTGAAAACGGCAACAATAGCAGAGATTCCAATAATAAATGTCTGTATAGCGATAATGTAATCGCCAATAGACCACTGCTCAACATTGAGTAGAACGTACAATTTTTTGGGTAGTGGCATAAGAATTGCCACAGTTAGTATAGTTAACCAAATTGCAACAAACCGTTTAAACGACCAGTACTTCATATTGGATAAGCAATAAAGCATGAGGGCATGACAGGAAACTTACCATACCAACCTTCTGAAAATTTGAATGTTAGAGCAGTTCTAATCACCATAATAAACTCCAAAACAAGATGATTGATGGAAAGAAATGCCCTAACATCTATCATGTAGAGCATTTCTTATTATGTAATGGTGTATGTATACTAACATAACCAACTTGACAAAGTAAACAGAATTTTACATATGTAAAATTCTAAGGTTAAGTTATCTGTTAAATATTTGATTGCAAAGAAAAAGTATGGTGGAGATGGCGACCACTGATTATTTTATATAAATCATTGATTTTTATAGATATTTTTAAAAATCATCTGATTTTGTGTGGGTTCTGTGTGTGGTTGCCATCAATCACTAAACTATATGCCTGCTATTATAGCAAGTAAAACAGGGATTGACAAATATTTTAAGTCTCATTCCGACTCACTCGCCCATCACTTTTAAGCACGCTCATACGCACGAGCCAATTTATTATGATAATCAAACTTCTCATAATCCACGCCATTATACCTCCTTGCTATCGCTCGCCAGTTTTTGTTTTTCATCGCTTTTTTAAGTCCTGCCGACTTTAAAAAGTTAATCATTGCTTGCAGTTGGGCTTTTTCGCTGTCATACATTGCATTGATAAACGTTTGTAAACTGTCAAACCCCACCAATTTGTGATTAAAGCCCATAATTTGCCCTAGCCCCCATGAACACGCCTTTAACGTACAGGGACTATTTGCATTTACACCACTAAAACTCATTTTTGCCAATTCTAAAAATCCAAATTGGCTTGGTGACGGTCGCCGATTTTTCTAGCTCGGCAATGACGGCAGGGTGCATTCCTGCGGATTTGGCGATTTCCACAGCACTCACAAAGTCGCCTTTGCTTGCCAGTTTGCTAGATAGGGCTTTGGCACGAGCCATTTGTGCAAAGCCGATGCCTTTTGGTAAATTGGATTCTACTTTCACGCTTTTACTCTCTTTGGGGATACGCTCGCCAGTCGCACTTGCCGCCGCTTGTTCTGGATTTTCACCGCCAATTTCGGTCAGATTTGGGGCGGTTTCCACTGATTTGATTAACTTTTGCAAGCGTTCGGCATTCTTTTCAAGGCGAGCGATTTCGCCTTCTAGTGCCGTGATGGTGGCTTCGTCATCATCACTTGGCGTGTGTCCGTTTGCGACTGATTTTGTCATAATATCGCCAATTTGCTTTTGTTTGGCGGCGATTGTGGCTAAGATTTGAGCCAGTTGTGCTTTGTAATTCATACAAGTTTCACTCCGTTTTTGGGTAAAATTAAAGCAACACCGCCATTTAACGAGTTGCTTTTTTGGGTTTGGGTTGGGGTGGGTGGTGGTGCAATGGGGTTAATCGGTGGATTTGGGGTTGGTTGTAACGGTAGACACTGTTTTTGTAAATCAAAGGCGTCTTTGATTTGCTTAACACTGATAATCACAGCGTCCGCATTGGCAGGGACGGTAACGACTGAGAGTTCGTACCATTCCCATTCTTTGATATGCAGTCCCCACGAGCTTTCCAAATAATTATATTCTTTGATTTTAAAGCCAACGGATAAGCATTTAACCAGTCCAGATTTAATGCTTTGCCACGCTTCGTCAATGCGTTCTTTTAATTTGCCGTCATCAGCGATTTTGGCAATTTTGGCAACAATTTCAATGCCTTTGTCTGTTACTGTTGCCGAAATCACTTCGCCAATGGGCTGATTATGATTGTGTTGCCATAGTAGCGGGATTGGTAAGGCAAATTTTGCCCCTGTCGGCTCTAAAATGTCATCATCTCGGTCGGTGCTAGGGGTGGTGGCAATACCTGTGATAAGGCGTTCATCGTCCGTATCGGTTACGGATTTGATTTGTAGGGTTGAGTAGGCTTTGGTCATTATTTTTTTCCAATAAAAAACCGCCAACTTGCTAAACAAGGGCGGATTGATTCATGAGTTAAAAAAATTAATTATTTGGCTTAATTGTTCTAAATATTGCAATTGGTGTTACGCCGTAGCAAGTATTAGGTCTCCCCATGAGTGCTTTTAGTTCTTGGAGCATGGTAGACATGGCGACTCTAAACTCATTTTGGTGTTGATGGTTGCTGTAATCATCATTCGGCATTGCATCTAATATGCCGAGCACATAATAATCACCCAACAAAAAATCACCATGTTTAAAGTTGATTTCATAAGCGTTGCCGATGATTTCATCACGATTTAGAGTCATCCACACTTCATCATTACCAAGTATTAGCCGTGCTTCTAATGAGTAGGGAATATGTTTTAAAAATTCGGCAATATGTTTATTGTCTTTGACTTCTTGTTCGTAAATTTGTTTGCGTTTTTTAGGGTTTGGCTCCGCTTGTGCTTTTTCTTCAGCGGCTTGTCTTAGAATAATGTCTATTGTGTCTTTTAACAAACTAATGTCTGAAATTCCAAGTTCGCCAGAAAGTAGTACTAAATTACCTAAATTATCCCGACTCAATTCACGCTTAATAAACCCAAGTTCATCTAGGCGATTGATGACATCGGTTGGCATGGATGGTGTGGGGTCATAGTAGCGTTCCCCAGTATTTGTCATCATCTTGGCGTGAGATAGTTTACCGCCTGTGACCGTAGGTACACCAACCGTTGCTTCTTTCAGCTGAGTCATAACAGTATTGTCTGACATTTTTAAACTGGATAAAGACCCAAAGCCTGTTAGCTGAGCGTAATAGGATTTAATGCGGTCAGTGTCCACATACAGAAAATCAAAGAGTAATTCGGTGTTTGGTAAGCTTTGTGCCATTTTTTAGCCTCTCTTTGGTCTCTTTATGCTCTTCATTAAATCGTTTGGCATCAGTTTGTAAATGTTGGGCAAAATCTACAAATAACTGTGCAAGTTTATGAGCATGGTTTTGTTCGGTATTTTGGGTAGTGCGATTATTCATAATCGCTCCTTTTGTTTTTAATAAAAATAAATCAGTGTATCGGTATAATTATATAGTTCAATACACCTTTTATCAAGCCATTTTTGTATAGCCAGTCAAAAATAAATCCCCACATCATCAGCCGACTTTGGTGGTGTGGGGTTTTGGCTCATCAATGCCACAGCGTTTAGCATTGCAATGACAGGGTCAATCTTGCCATTGCCACTTTCTGATTTACTCATCATCACGCCAGAACCCGTTGTTTTTACCTGTGCATTGCCCACACACCACGCCATTAACGGCTGATTTGCGTGGAGCAGGTCGCCACTTGCGATTTTGCGTTCACACACTTTTTGATAACCGCCCAGCCTCCAGCCTTGTGATACGCCTGTGATTTTGGGGTCTTTGGGAATGCCGATGGATTCTAGGGCGATGACAATATCGTCCGCTCCTGCTGGGTCAAGCCCAATGCGGTCAAGTTTACCGCTGTCAAAAATCTTTTTGGCAATGTCGGCAAATTCTGCCACATCATCGCCGACATTCTCCACCACCACCAAATCGCCATCTTTTTCAAAATCACGATAACGAGGCTCGTCTTGCTTTCTACGTTCCAACGCAATCGGGTGGCACCACGCTTTGACCCACACCCACCATTGCTTGACTTCGTGGCGAATACCGCCGTCATCGGTGTAAATGTATTTGGGCGTGGGCAACCGTCCAACTACCGCACAGCCAAGCAAGTCATCGAGACCGCCACCGTCTCCGCCTATTGTAATCACTTCCGATTTTTCAATGAGTTCATCAAGCGTAAATGCCCATCCTGCCTTTTCCCAAAATTCTGCTCCTGCCCAGCGGTTTGCCCGCAAACTGATACCAATTTCCACATTTAAATGTTTGGCAAGGGCGGTTTGTAGGGTGTTTTTGTCGTGGGATTCTTTAGCTTTTCTTAGAATGTCGCTAAGTTCATCAACGCCAACGCTCGCCCCAAGATTGGGGTTGGTAATATACCAATTTTCAGGCTGGATATACTCGCCAGACTCAATATAGCTTTGGGGAAACTCGTACAATACAGGCAAAAATCTTGGGTCGTCAATCTTGCCGTCTCGTACGCCCCTTGCGTAGTCTAATTTTTCTTTGAAAACGCCTGCTGGCGGCTCTGTCAATAGCCTGCTTGAAAGTTTTTTCCGAGCTGGGCTTGGACTTTACCAGCGACGACTTTGGCAATGGCGGTGATGTGATTGATGATGTTGGTAATGGCAGTATCAAATGGCAGACGATAATACTGGCGACGGCTGGGCGACACGGCGTTTGGTGGGGTCAAACCAAATATTATGCGATTCTACTTTTTGGCGTTTTTCGGATTTGTTCCAGATGTCGAACTCATTGGGGTATTCTAGGCGAAGTGTCTCTATCGGCTGGCGTTTGCCTGTCTTAAAATTAAACACTTCTTTGGTGCCTTGGATGTACCAGTACTGCTCAAAGATGTCTTTGTACTCTTTGGCGGTTACTTCGGCTTGTTCGGTGCGGACGATTTTGCGGTCTATCGTCTTTTGCTTACCGCTAAACAGCCACGCATTGGCAAGCTCTTTACCAACCATGCCGATAAAATGGGTCTTGGTCATCTCTATGGCGTTGGTAATGTCATAGATTTTGTTGGTGATTTTGCCAATGTCTTTGATTTGGGCGAAATTATCCAACAAATAATCAAGCGTGTAAGTTGGATTGGGGCGTTAGTCCTGCATTGCCTTTGATTTTATTGGCAAGCTCTCGGGCTTGTTTGAGACTGACGGCGGGGTATTCGCCTAACTTTTTGCGTTTTCGTTTGCCAAGGGCGGTGTATTCTAGTACCCAAGACTTACGACCTGTTGGCATGACATCAATGGATAAGCCTTCGCCTGCTGATAGCGAGTAGCGTTTTTCGGTGGGTTTTAGCCCTTTGATTTTGTTATCGGTGAGCATTGGTGTGTGTATCTCGTGTGTGGCTGTGTGTCGCCGTGTGTGTAAAATCGTTTGATGTTCGTTGATTTACTATGATACACGATGACTTTATGAGATACAATAAGACAATAAAAAAGCCTTGATTTACAAGGCTTTTTTGATGGTTTATGACGCTTAAAAATACTTGATGATTTTTAGTGATTTTGATAGGTGGTGGAGATGGCGGGAGTTGAACCCGCGTCCGCCAGCACTACGCTCATGGCTCTACATGCTTAGAATCTGTCTATGGCTTTAATCCGCACCGAACCGACAGTCAGGTAGGCTTGGACGATTTGCTAAAAGTTCGCCTAATTCATCGCAACGCTAAATCAAGCTATCCTTTGTGCGTTCGCATCGGGGTGAGTAACCAGACCAAAGGCAATCTGTACCGACCCAAGTAGCCCTTAGGCTGCTAGTGCGTAAGTTTCGTCGTTTGCGACTATTTTAAATGTACGTTGATTTACAAGAGACATACGCTCTTGACATGCACTACTAGGTTTCATTACCAGCGTCGAAGCCAGAACATCCCCAGAGACTTGATTTTAGCAAATTTTATTACAAAAATCAAGTCCATCTACTTTTATTGGGTTTGAGCATTATTGCTATTATCAAACCATTTCTTTTCAAGACGAGCAAGCTCGCCTGAGGCTTTCATGTCGGCAATGCCTGTATTGAACATCTGTATGAGTGCCGTTTGATTTTTTGAGGCAAGTGCCACTGTGTATGAGCCTTTATCGTTAATATCGCCAGCCTCCAAAAGATTAAACTGATAGTCAGGATAATTATCCGCCATATGTCCAACAATCTGCTTACCAGCAATGATGGCATCGACATCACCACGCACCAAGTCTTTAAAAGTCAAGAAGTTTTTACTTTGAAATACCACTTGGTCAATACCATGAGCGTTGGCAAAATTTTGAAAAATAGAACCCGATAACATACCCAAACGCAAGGGCTTTAAATCCTCCACCGAAGAGATCCCTGTTTTTTCTAGTGATAAAATGCTAGCAGGCATGTACGTATAAGGATTGGATAGTAGGTACTTACCCTCACGCTCGACAGAATATAAGATGGCAGAAATCGCCATATCACTACCACCACTTTCCACCGATGGGAATAAATCCTGCCATGGCAAAATGTTGAATTTGACCTCATAGCCATTTTTGGTGGCGATGTGTGTGATAACATCAACATCGAAGCCGATAGGTAAGCCCTTGTTATCCACAAATGTAAAGGGGGCTCTATTGCCAGTTACCGCAACCTTTAAGGTTTTATTTTCAGGTTGTGCCACTCTGTCTTTGGTGTCTGCCTCATCGCCACAGGCAGATAAAAGAACTGCCATACCAACAACACCCATCACAGCACCGAATTTTAAAAACGACGCATACTTTGCACGAGAGGATTTCATCATATCTCCTTATACTTGATTAAAATTTATGGACTTGGGCAAACCAAGCCCACATTCATGCTCATTAATTTTACTGAACCTTTGTGGTATCTCCAAACCATTTCTTTTCAAGACGAGCAAGCTCGCCTGAGGCTTTCATGTCGGCAATGCCTGTATTGAACATCTGTATGAGTGCCGTTTGATTTTTTGAGGTAAGTGCCACTGCATAAGACCCTTTGTCATTGACATCGCCATGCTCTAAAATATTAAATTTATAATCAGGATAATTATTAGCAATATAACCAACAATCTGTTTGTCAGAAATGATGGCATCGACATCGCCACGCACCAAGTCTTTGAAACTCAAAAATATCCGTTCCTTGACCACAGTTTGGTTGATGCCGTGCGTAGTTGCAAATTCCATAAATACCGAGCTTGGCATCATACCCAAACGCAAGGGTTTTAGGTCTGCCACTGACGTAACACCTGTTTGCTCCAACGACAAGATACCAGCAGGCATGTACACATAAGGGTTACTTAGTAGATACTTACCCTCACGCTCAACAGAGTAAGAAATCGCCGACAAAGCCACATCACTATCGCCCTTTTCTACCGATGAAAATAAATCCTGCCATGGCAAAATGTTGAATTTGACCTCATAGCCATTTTTGGTGGCGATGTGTGTGATAACATCAACATCGAAGCCGATAGGTAAGCCCTTATTATCAATGAACGTAAAGGGAGGCATGTTGCCACCTACCGCAACCTTTAAAGTTTTGTTTTCAAGTTGTGCATCATCGGATTTGGCAGCCGCCTCATTACCACAGGCAGACAGTACAGACGTTAGAGTAACCATGCCAATCACAGCACCAAATTTTACCAGTGAAGTGTATTTTTTAGTAGAGCATTTCATAAAATTTCTCAATGTTTTATTAAGCATATGTTAATTTTGTTATAAATGAAAGATGGTTTTTATAAACCACACATATCTATAATCGCCAATAATCATACCTCAAAAAATTTAAATTATCAATACAATAAATTAAAAATTTTTACAAAAAAAATCTATTAATAAAATTATGGAATTTTTTTATAACTCATTGAAAATATTACATTTTTTATAATTTGATTAATTCACTGTTTAGTATATTTTAATAAAAATATGTTTCTTTGTTTTTATTAAAATAACTTTTTAATACATATAAAAAATAATTCAATAATCATTTTATGGATTTAACAAATATAATTTTAAAAAATAATGCCATTTCATTTAAATAACATCCAATTTATTATGAATGGTTGTAAACAAATTGCAATAAATCAAAAAACAACGGTCAAACTTTCATGTGTGGTTTGGCAAATTTTGCTTTTTATGCCAAAAACGTGTAAAATAGGCAGATTTTATTATGTTTGAACATCATGAAAGCCCTGCTTGATTACATACCACTGATTGTGTTTTTTTATCTGTACAAGACCACAAATAAGACCGACCCAAACCACCCCCTGCTGGCATTTTTTGGTCTCACAGGGGGGGACAGCAATAATCACATCATCGTTGCCACCGCAGGGCTTACGCTGGCAACACTGGCGGTTTATGGATTTTTATTCATCAATCAAAAATTTCGCCTAGAAAAACAGCAAATTTTTGTACTTGCCATGACGGTAATATTTGGCGGTCTGACGCTGGCACTAAGAGACGACTTTTATATCCGCCTAAAAGCGGTACTGATTAATCTTGGTTTTGCCATCGCACTTTTTTTATCGCCCTTATTTTTAAGCAACAAAGAATCCGCCATTCAAAAGTTATTTGCCCCCATTTTTGAGCTTTCGCCATCAGGTTGGAAAAAACTCAACTGGACGTGGTCAGGATTTTTTGTACTCATGGCAAGTTTGCACGCCTTTTTTGCCTTTGTCTTTATGGGGGGCGAATACTGGGGCGAGTTTACCGCTTTTGGCGATATGATTGTGATGATAACTTTTATGATTGCGATGTTTGTCGTTTTAAGAAAGCACCTAAAATTAGACGAAAACGCCGCTAAAAAATAACCCCACTATGTTGAGGAAACTTTATGCCTTTATTTGCCATCATCGGACATGACGTGGCGGACAGCACCGCCAAACGAGCTGAGATTCGCCCTGCTCATTTAGAGCGATTGACCGCCTTAGATGCCCAAAACCGCCTTGTCATCGCAGGTCCTACCCCCATCAATCATGGCGAGCCTGCCATGAGCGGTAGTCTTGTCATCGCTCATTTTGATGACATTGAACAAGCAAGAGCGTGGGTCGCTGATGAGCCATATTTGCACGGTGGTGTGTATAGCCATGTGGACATCAAACCTTTTATTCAAGCCCTACCCCAAACATCATCATGAATAATCAAACCAAGTATTTTCCGAAAACCACCTTGATGGCTTCCTTGTTGTGCTTGTGTATGGCAACTGGTGCGTACGCCCAAAATACCGCCCAAGAACCAAAAAAACAAGACGCCACAAGCCAAGAGACAACCAACCAAGAGGATGCAGACCAAGAAGCTCCTGCCCAGCCCATTCCCAAAAATCCTCACGACACCGACGCTCCCACATTGGCAGATCTACAAGACCCTAATGAGAGCGAACTTTCCCAAGCCAACATGGATTTGCTCGCCAAAAATTCTGAACTTCAAGGGCGTATTGATGAGCTAACCACACAGGTAAACGTCCTAGTCAACGAAAGAAGCGGGCAATTGTTTCTCTATGGGGCGGTCAGTACCTTTATGTCGTTTGTAGCAGGATTTGGTTTAGCATGGATTCTTGCCAACAAAAAGCAGTAAAATCATGAGCTTAACAAATGCTGACATCACATGGCAAACAGACGAGCTGGGTAACATTACGCCCATCTCAACCCTCTTTGACGATGTCTATTTTTCAAAAACGGGCGGACTTGCCGAGACGGATTATGTCTTTTTACAGAGCAATCATTTGCCCGAGCGATTTGCCAATTTGCAACCCAATCAATCCTTTATCATCATGGAAACAGGCTTTGGCACGGGGCTCAATTTTCTTGCTACCTGTCAGCTTTGGCAAAGAGTTGCTCCGCCGTCCGCTCGCCTATACTTTGTCAGTACAGAAAAATACCCACTCACCAAAGATGATTTACGCCAAGCCCTAGCCGTCTGGCAAAATGACGATAACGCTCACATTATCCATGCGTTAATCCAAAACTACCCTTTGGCGTTGGCAGGTTGTCATCGTTTGCATTTTGGCAACATCGTGCTGGATTTGTGGTTTGGGGACGCTTTGGAAAGTTTTAAGCTCATGCACGCCAAAGCCGATGCGTGGTTTTTGGACGGTTTTGCCCCTGCCAAAAATGGCGAGCTGTGGTCTGATGATATTTTTAATCAAATCAAATACTTATCCAAGCCCAACGCCACCCTTGCCACTTTTACCAGTAGCGGAGCGGTTCGCCGTGCCTTACAAGGTATTGGCATGAATGTCCAAAAAATCAAAGGCTTTGGGCGTAAGCGAGAAATGATAACCGCCCATTTTACAGGCGACTTCGCCCCCACACCCACGCCCAAAACCGCCACCGTCATCGGGGCTGGCGTGTCAGGACTATTTACCGCCCATGCCCTTGCCAGTCGTGGCGTTGCTGTTACACTCGTGGACAAAACCGCCCCGCTCGCAGGTGCGTCAGGCAACCCCAAAGCCCTGTTCGCCCCCAAGCTCACGCAAATCAGCGAAGTCGCCCACCATTTATCCACGATAAGTTTTTTGTACAGTGAGCGGATTTATCGCACGCTAAACACCCTTGCTGATGATGAGATTTTTACACAAACGGGCGTGGTCGATTTTATGCTCCCCACCCAAAAATCCCATGAGAAATTGGCAAGTTTGGTTAAAGATTATCCTGATGAACTTATTCAGCTTTTTAATGGTGAGTTTAATTCGGATAATGAGGATTTTAATCAGCAAATCATCAATACTTTTATTGCCAAAGCAGGGCTGATTGATACGGCAAAATTGGCAAATTGTATATTAAAACACCCTTTGATAAACTTTAAACAATTTAATGTAAAAAGCATTTATCAAGATGATGATAAAGTCATTATCGGCAATGACACCGAACAACATTCATCAGACATCGTGGTGATTTGTGCAGGGTTTGAAAGTTATTTATTGCATGATGAGTTATTTAATCCCAGAAAAATTCGTGGACAAGTTTCATGGCTGAATATCAACGACAAATCCGCCGAATTAACCCAATCCTTAAAAACGCCCATTAAATATGACGGTTATTGTGCCACTTTCACCCAAAATAATAATACGGTATTTTTAATGGGGGCAAGTTTTGTGCGTAATGATACGGACATGAGCGTACGAGCTGATGAACATCAGTTTAATTTGGATAAATTAGCCCAAAGTTTGCCCAACATCTCCACGCAATTAAATATCAACATCAATGATTTAGAGGGGCGTGCCAGCATTCGAGCCCAAACGCCTGATTATCACCCCCTAGTCGGAAAAGTTGCGGGTAAAACTGGCGAACAAAATAGCCGAATTTATAGCCTGTATGGCATGGGTTCAAAGGGCTTTTGTTTTGCTCCATTGTGTGCAGATATTTTGGTTGCCCAAATATTTGATGAGCCACTACCCATTTCTCAAAATCTACTTAATAAATTAAATCCACACCGTCCAAGATTACAAACACCCATTGACCAAAATCATTAGATACCATAACTACACCATGACAAAAGCCCATACCCAAAATACTCACACCCATGACTGTTCTATCATCTGCCATAAAAATCATGAATTAAACAGCGATACCATTGTGATTGGTATTGATGAAGTGGGGCGGGGGTCATTATTTGGACAAATGACGGTGGGGGCGGTGATTTTGGACAATCATCTGACGGGCGAATTTGGACAAATTGATTTAACTCATACTCCCCTTTCATTCATCAATGATAGTAAAAAATTATCTGAGAAAAAACGAACCCAATTATTTGACCCCATTAAACAGCATTGTCAAAGTTATGTCATCGTTGATATTCCTGCTTTTGTTATTGATGAGATTGACATTTATCAAGCGACTTTATTAGGCATGCGTTTGGCGATTGAAAAACTCATCACTCTCAATCAAATTACCGCCAATCATGATTTGACCATTTTAATTGATGGTAATGCCACGCCAATATTATCAGATGATTTTAAAACATATCAAAACAATATCCAAACACTCATAAAAGGCGATAGTATTCACACCGCCATTTCTTGTGCCAGCATATTGGCAAAAGTACATCGTGATAATGCCATGAATGAATTTGCCAAAATCTATCCTGATTATCAGATAGATAAACATAAAGGCTATGCCAGCAAAACTCATCGTGATGCGATTATGCAATATGGCATATTAAAAGAACACCGCAAAAGTTTTAACCCCATGCGGACGATGTTAGAAAATGGGCAGGGGGAGTTGTTTTAATCATTATCAAAATAATTTAACTTTTTAATCTTTAAATAAACATCAGTAAGGTGCGTACCACGCACCATTTAAAAGCCTAAGCCCCAAACAGTGCGTAATACACACCTTACGCTTGCCCTTGACTTCAAAATTCAATCCAACTCCACCCCCTTCAACCAATCCGTTCGCCTTAAATCTTGCTTACATTGCCGTCTTTGTTTTTTGCGGGCAAGGGCGACATCGTCTTTATCGTGCAATCCGCCTTTTTGTAATAGCGGATTTAGGGCAAGATAATTTCTGGGTTTAATGGGTTTTTGCGACTGGGCGATTAAATTAGGATTTTTTTCTAATTGTTCGCCAAGTTTAATTAGAGATTTTTGGGTTTTAGGTTTCATAACATTTTCCTTTAAATTAACCATACTGCACAATCAATGTATAATTTTTACTTAATTGCACAAATTCAATCAAATCGTTGCAAACTGCAATCAAATTATCTTTACACCAAAAATCTTGATAGATTTTCTCGCTATCCAAAAATAATTGAATGTTTTGCATAAAATTATCCTTATCATAAATAATTGATTGTTCAGGATTTTCAAAATCCAAATCACGACAATTATCAAGATAATCTGACAATAATTGACACGGATTTATTGGAGAAATTTCCGCCAAACCATTCAATAACAGCTCAATATAATAAGTTGCACAAATAAAATAATAAGTATCATTATTTTGTTTATAACAAAATTCAACACTTTGCAACATATCTGTATAAGCATCAAAATACTTAGAAAATATATAAGTGCTTTCTTTTTGCAATAATGGTTTAGACGCTTCTACAAATTGAATTACCATAGTTCACCCCTTAATACACATCACTTGTTTTAGCGTATGCACCACTTCCACCAAATCATTTTGATTTGCCATTACCGTATCAATGTCTTTATACGCCATTGGAATTTCGTCCATTACGCCTTTATCTTTTCGGCATTCAATGCCTGCGGTTTGAGCTTTTAAATCATCAATCGTAAACGACCGAATCGCCTTGCCCCGACTCAGCCGACGCCCCGCCCCGTGCGAACACGAGCAAAAGCTCTCGCTGTTGCCCTTACCCCGCACGATATACGACTTCGCTCCCATAGAGCCGGGGATAATGCCAAGCTCGCCGTCATAGGCACTAATCGCCCCTTTTCTGGTGATGAACACTTGTTCGCCAAAATGCGTCTCTTGGTTGACATAATTATGATGACAATTTATCGCCTCGCGGGTCGGCACAAAATGGGGCAATTCATTTTTTAAGACATTTAAAATAAGTCTCATCATCTCCTTGCGGTTCTCATAGGCATAATCCTGAGCCCACCCTAGGGCTTCAATATAGTCATCAAAACTGTCCGAGCCCATCGCAAAATACGAAAGCTCCCTATCAGGCACATAGCCCAGACGGGTCTCGCATTCTTTTTTGGCAAGGGTGATAAAATACTCGCCAATGCACGCCCCAATGCCCCGACTGCCCGAATGGAGCATTACCCAGACATCGTCATTTTCGTCCACGCACAGCTCAATAAAATGGTTGCCCCCACCCAGCGTGCCAAGCTGTTTTGCCCAAGTGCGGTCAAAATTACGGAGCATTTTTAATAAGCCTTTGTGCTTGTCGGTGATTTTTTTCAGGCGAATGGCGAGCGGGTCAAGGGTGCTCATTTTGACCGAAATGCTTTGGTGCTGATTAAAGCCGACAGGGACTTTTTGTTCAATTGCCGAGCGGATTTTGCTAAGATTATCAGGCAGTTGCGAGCCTTTGATAGACAACCGCACCGCATTCATACCACAGCCAATGTCCACACCAACGGCGGACGGGATAATGGCGTTTTTGGTAGGAATCACGCTCCCCACGGTCGCCCCTTTGCCGATATGCACATCGGGCATTACGGCAATGTGCGAATGAATAAAGGGAATTTGCGACAGCGTTCGCAGTTGGCGAATGGCATCGTCTTCAATGTCGTTTGTAAAAATTTTGACAGGAACGCCTTTACCGATTTTGGCATTTTTGTTTAAAGTTAGTTGGATTGGCATAATAAAAATCTCTTGTTTTGGTATTTGGGATTTTAAAAAAAATAAAAATCAACAGACAATAAAATCCCATTACCATAAATATGAATTTTTGGTATTTTAATAATTAAAAGACAACACTTCCCCAATCATTTTTAATCATAAAAATGACATAAATCAATGAATTGGAAAAGCAAAGCCGAAAAGGACTTTAAGAGATGAAATTTGGGCAATAAAAAACGGCGTAAGCCTTGATAATAAAGGCTTTCACCGTCTGAAAGTGGGTGTGAAATTAAATAAAAATCACAAACGAATTGCCCAAACAGTCAAAACGGCTTGTCTTGTTAGTGTGTAAGAAAATACAGACATCTTTTACTCCTATTGCTGTTTGGGTGGATAAAATGTGCCTTAGCACGATGAATGTGTATATGATAAATGTTTAAAATAAAAAGTCAAGCAGTTTTTAAATAAAAATGGCGATTTTTATAAATGAAAATAAGTTATCATAATTTATAAATAAATAACTTATTTTTATGATAAATCATCGTGAATAACATGAGCAACGTCTACCGCCCCACACTCATCAAAAGGATTTAGGGCGTTTATCATCATCACTTTTTCATAATGGCAGATATCGTCTTTTTTAATGCTTGCCAGCTTAATTTTATTATTATCCA
The DNA here is from genome assembly GCF_030525845.1 of Moraxella sp. Lineage (GTDB taxonomy): Bacteria > Pseudomonadota > Gammaproteobacteria > Pseudomonadales > Moraxellaceae > Moraxella. The sequence goes on along the minus strand of NZ_JAUNDY010000008.1, from coordinate 48,648 downwards.
ATAAATACGCCCTTTGTGTGCCGTTTAATAAAGGCGTATCAGGCGTATACCAAATGCCATTTTTTAAAAATAATAAATTACCAATAGAGCAATCAGTAACAAAACCATTTTTTATAATGATAATTTCATCACAAGTTTCTTTTTGGGATAATAATGTATTTAATACACTTCTATCATCATATTTATAATAATAGTCAATGTCATTACATTCTATCACTTTAAAAGAATAAATGGATTTTGGTGTATAATCAAAATATTCTACTTTAATATCACTTTTATTATAAGTAACTCGTACACGGATTAACTTATCGTTATCAAAATGTGTGGGAATGTTAATTAAAGTCGCAATATCATCAATAAGATTTTTACAATTTAAAAAAACTTGCCCCTTTTTAAAACGGTCGTTATGATAAGATAAGTTTAAAATTTGCTTGTTTTTAATGGCTAAGGTTTCAAATAGCGTGATTGTCATTTTTCCACCCAGCCAATTTCTTGGGCGGTCATTTCCCCAATAACGGTTTGTTTTAACTCTCGTGCCATTTCAAATTGCGTTTGAGTAGTCGGAATGTGCATCGCCATAAGTTCAGCTTGCTTTTGGGGGTGCAGGGGATTTTGATTGGGATTGGCATAGCCCTGCGGATAAATGGGAATGCCATTTGACACATCATATTTATCACTTGCTCCAAAGGCGTGGAGGGTTTCGTGAGCAATGACAACATTGTTATTGGCGGTTTTTTGAGTCATGCCAAATAGATTGACCACGCCAATCCGCCCATTTTGTAGGGCGGTGGAAGTTTCGGTAATGATTTTTTTGTCAGGGTTGTGAAATTGCAAAAATAACCGTAAATTGGTCGGCACGCCCACATCGCTCCCATTTTTATAGGCATAATAGCGAAATTTCAAACTCCAAATCATTGCATCCATGATACCGCCATTTCTAGGCACAACAGGGGGCAATTCGCTGACGGTTGCCCCCAGACGATAATAGATGTTTGCCGTTTTACCGTATTTTTTACTTTCGGCATTTAAATAATCGTCAATTTCCTTAAAATCATCATTGGATAAAGTTTTTATATAATTATCCACCACAGGCGAATTATCGATGTTAATTGGATAAATAGCGACATAGACGGGTTTTTTCCAATCATGGCTTTTATCACGGATACTATTTACCGCTACGATAAGCAAAATACAAAGCAGGATAAGAATACGGATTTTTTTAAACATGGGATTTTAAGCGTAAACCGCCCGAATAAGACCATTGATAATTTGTCTATCTTTACTGGTTTTGGGTAAATTTAATAAAATGTTTAGCACATCATCATCAAACCAATCACCAATTTTATCATTCTGCATTTTGCTTTGTGCAGGTTCTGTATTTTTATTGGCGTTATAACGTACCAATACACTTGGCATGACATTATCTTTGGCAGTTACCACAAAATCCGCCACTTCAATTTCTTTTACTGGTTTATCTTGCATGTTGATACTCCTTTAATTGTGTGTGAGCAGGTTTAAATACAGTAATAATGGTAATTTCATCATCAGAAGTTTGTACCCACGCTATCACCAATAATCTACCTTGATTGGACATACCGACCGTTCTCATACGAAGTTCATCATAATCAAAACGGTTATCAATATTGGTTAATTGATAGGGGTCATCAAATACCGAAATTACCTCATCAAAGCTGACTTCTCTATTATCATACACCAATTTAAATTTATTGTCATTCCAATAAAAATAAACACCATTTTTAAATAGCGTTGGCATTACTTTCTCTTTTTCTCTCTTTTCTTAAACTCAGCAATACGTTTTTTCTCACGCATGGCTTTGGCTTTATTGACCACTTTGGGATTTTTCTTATCTTTATAAGGGTTGTCATTTTGTTTAAATTCAATGTGCAAAGGCGTACCTTCGAGTTTAAACACATTGCGATAAACATTTTCCAAATAACGCTGATAAGATTTAGGCAAAGCCGAAGTTTGGTTACCGTGAATGACAATCACGGGCGGATTATGCCCACCCAAATGGGCGTAGCGAAGTTTGATACGGCGACCACCCACCATTGGTGGTTGATGATTTTCCACCGCATCTTGGAGAATTTGCGTCAGGCGAGAGGTGGACACCTTAAACATAGACGCATCGTACGCCTTATGAATGGACGGATACAGATTACCCACGCCATTGCCATATAGGGCAGAAATCAGGTGAATTTTTACCCAAGGAATGAAGTTAAAACGTCTGTCCATTTCAATTTTGACGATGTCTTTTTGCTCTTGGGTGAGATTATCCCATTTGTTAATGGCAATCACAATCGCCCGCCCAGCGTCCAGAGCATAGCCCAGCATGTGCAAATCTTGGTCAACAATCCCCTCGTGAGCGTCCACCACAAGCACCACGACATTGGCATCTTTAATGGCTTGTAAGGTCTTGATAACGCTAAACTTTTCTACTTTTTCATCAATGCGTCCACGCCGTCTCACGCCCGCTGTGTCAATGAGTGTATACTGATAACCTTCCCGCTCAAAAGGAATATAAATACTATCCCTCGTTGTGCCGGGCATATCAAACACCACCACACGCTCCTCACCCAAAAGGCGATTCACCAGCGTGGATTTGCCGACATTGGGGCGACCGATGATGGCAAGTTTTAGCGCGTCCGCTGTCTCGTCCACACTTTCTATGGCTGGCATGTCTGCCGTGATGATTTCAAGTAGGCTTGTTACCCCCTTACCATGACTGGCACTCGTGGGGATAGGCTCACCAAGCCCAAGCCCAAAAAATTCTGCCACGCTCGCCTCATGCACGCCGTCCGTTTTGTTGGCGACCAAAAACACAGGTTTACCAAGCGTATGCAAAAACTTGGCAATCTGCTCATCACTTGGGGTCAGTCCTGCCCGTGCGTCCACCACAAACACCACGATGTCCGCCTCATGCATGGCGGTGTATGACTGTGTCGCCATATAATCATCAATGTTGCCCGTGCCGTCATCTGCCTCGCCAATGCCCCCCGTGTCAACCACGATGAACGATTTTTCCTCAAAATAGACATCGCCATACTGACGGTCTCGGGTTAAGCCTGCCAAGTCTGCGACTAGGGCTTGGCGGGATTTGGTCAGCTGATTAAACAGCGTGGATTTGCCGACATTGGGACGACCGACAAGGGCGACAACAGGTTTTAGGGACATGGTTTTCTCGAGATTTTATTTAAATTGATTAAACTCGTTATTATAGCATAAATTTTCATGCGTTTTCATAGTGGGTAAATCAATCAAAATAAATATAATTTTTTTAATAAAATCAATAAATTAAAATCAAATTATCAACACAACATCATCGTTTGCCTTGAAAATTTCCACCCAAACCCTATTTTTACAAGCAATCTGGATTAACCAGTCTTTTATCATTTAATGGAGAAATTTATGTCAATTCGTCCCCTACACGACCGTATCGTGGTTCGCCGTACCGAAGAAGAGCAAAAAACCGCAGGCGGTATCATTCTGCCAGGTTCTGCCCAAGAAAAACCCCAACAAGGCGAAATCATCGCAGTGGGCAAAGGTCAAATTCGTGATAATGGCGAGGTGCGTCCCCTAGATGTCAAAGTGGGCGACAAAGTGTTGTTCGGTCAATACGCAGGTCAAACCGTCAAAGTGGATGGCGAAGAACTACTCATTATGAAAGAGAGCGATGTTTTGGGCGTACTTGAATAATTTGCCCCAAAACCCAAACCACCTTACCGAAATTTAAACCTTTTTGGAGAGAAAAACAATGGCAAAAGATGTAAAATTTGGCGTATCTGCCCGTGAAAAAATGATTGATGGCGTAAACATTCTGGCTAACGCTGTCAAAGTAACCTTGGGTCCAAAAGGTCGCAATGTTGTGATTGACAAATCTTTTGGTGCTCCTACCATCACCAAAGATGGTGTGTCGGTTGCCAAAGAGATTGAGCTAGAAGACAAATTTGAAAATATGGGTGCAAGCCTTGTGCGTGAAGTCGCCTCCAAGACCAATGACGTAGCAGGCGACGGCACGACAACCGCCACCGTGCTTGCCCAAGCCATCTTGGTAGAGGGCATGAAAACGGTTGCGGCGGGCATGAATCCTATGGATTTAAAACGTGGTATTGATAAGGCAACCCGTGCCGTTGTTGAGCAAATCCACGCCCTATCTACCCCAGCCGATGACTTTAAAGCCATCGCCCAAGTTGGCTCAATCTCAGCCAACTCCGACACCAAAATCGGTGAGCTTATCAGTGAGGCTATGAAAAAAGTCGGCAAACAAGGCGTGATTACCGTAGAAGAGGGTTCGGGCTTTGAGGACACCCTAGAAGTTGTTGAGGGTATGCAGTTTGACCGTGGCTATATCAGTCCTTATTTTGCCAACAAGCAAGACAGCCTAACTTGCGAATTTGATAATCCATTCATTTTGCTGGTGGACAAAAAAATCAGCAATATCCGTGAAATCGTGTCATTGCTTGAACAAGTCATGCAGACCTCTCGCCCGCTACTTATCATTGCCGAAGATGTAGAAAACGAGGCATTGGCGACTTTGGTGGTAAACAACTTGCGTGGCGGTCTAAAAACTTGTGCGGTTAAAGCTCCTGGTTTTGGCGACCGTCGTAAAGCCATGCTCCAAGACATCGCCATCTTGACAGGCGGTATTGTGATTTCTGAGGAAGTGGGTCTATCACTTGAAACTGCCAGCATTGAGCATTTGGGTACTGCCAAAAAAATCACCGTAGGCAAAGAAAACACCGTGATTGTGGACGGTGCAGGCGACAAAGCCCAAATTGACAGCCGTGTAGAAGCCATTAAACGTCAAATCGAAGAATCAACTTCTGACTATGACCGTGAGAAACTCCAAGAGCGTGTTGCCAAACTTTCTGGTGGTGTGGCGGTGATTAAAGTGGGTGCTGCCACCGAAACCGAAATGAAAGAGAAAAAAGACCGTGTCGATGATGCCCTACACGCTACCCGTGCGGCAGTAGAAGAAGGCATCGTACCAGGCGGTGGTGTAGCTTTGGTGCGTGCGTTGTCTGTACTTGAAAATCTAAAAGGCGACAATGACGACCAAAACGCAGGTATCAACATCCTACGCCGTGCCATCGAAGCACCACTTCGCCAAATCGTAACGAACGCTGGCGATGAAGCAAGTGTGGTTGTTAACCAAGTTAAAAACGGTTCTGGTAACTACGGCTACAACGCTGCTACGGGCGAATATGGCGACATGCTTGAAATGGGTATTCTTGACCCTGCCAAAGTAACTCGCTCTGCCCTAGAAAACGCAGCTTCTGTGGCAGGCTTGATGCTGACCACCGAAGTGATGATTACCGACATTCCAAAAGACGAACCAGCCATGCCAATGGGTGGCGGTATGGGCGGTATGGGTGGCATGATGTAATCCTCCATACAATCCTCAAAGTCCTCCAAGCCGATGGTTTGGGGGATTTTTTTGGATATTTGACTGATCCATCTGCTCGATTTATGGGTTTGGTTGTTTTATGTTGGCTCATTTTTGCTTGACAAATGGGGGGGGGGGGGGTAAAATCAGCACAACTTCATGGACTGTTTAGGTATTTTCACATTACTCAAAGCACCGTAAATAAGGTGTACCACCCCACTTCGGTATTGATAAAAAAACACCGACCATCGCCAATTCTCTCAGGCGATAAAGTGTCATTAAGTGGGGTATGCCCCTTACCATGAATGCCATGTCATCTACAATACGAGGTCATGTTATGAAAAAACCATTATCCATCTTAGGGTTATCTCTATTACTTGGTGCCTGTGGTAGTGAAGATAAGCCAGCCCAAGCCACCACCGCACCAAGCGAGACACCTTCCACCCAAAACACTGGTAAGACTTATTTGGTGGTTACCGAAAACGAATCTGCACCATTCATCGTCCGTGATGAAAAAGGTCGGGTTTCAGGATTTGAGCACGACTTACTTCAAGCCATCGCCCAGAAAAAAGGCTTTAACCTAGACTTCATCTCAAAGACGTGGGACGGCATGTTTGCCAGCTTAGAGTCAGGGGAAGCTGATATCATCACTTCCAATATCTCAGTTACCCCAGAGCGTCAGCAAAAATATAACTTTGTAACACCGCATTTTCAATCAGCCACCTACGCCCTGCACACCACAAACACTGCCATCACCAACTGGAAAGATTTGGCTAATAAACAAGTAGCAGTACAATTTGACACACTTCAACAAGAATTGGCTGGTAAATATAACATCAATCACACTACTTATGATACGCCTTATTTGGCATTAAAAGCGGTATTTACAGGCGAGCAAGATGTCTTTATCGGCGATAAAGGTGTAATCATGCACTTTCATGGCAAATATCCAGACAGCAAGATAGACGCATTGCCTGATGAGGGCGAGCCAGATATGATTGCCATGGCAGTCAAAAAAGACGACACAGCATTACTAGACATTCTAAATGACGGCATGAAACAAATCCGTGCTGATGGCACATACGACCAAATTTATACCAAATGGTTCGGTAATGACGTTGCCGCTACCAACAACGAAATCTCAGATGCCACCGAAGCCAAATAAATCCCTTAGCGTCATTTGACCACAATTCCCCATTATTTGGGGAATTTTTATTATAAAATACCTCACAAATCATGCATAACACTCAAAATTATCCACAAAACCCGCCGATATGGCATAAGTCAAATACCGTTAATGACATCACAGGAATACCCAAGAAATAAATAAAAACGCCATATATTAACTTATTGATTTTGTTGGTATTATTTTCACATTAATATTTGTATAATTTTTAACCAATTAACTTACTGCATTGATAAATTGGGGTTTTTGGCGAATAATCATAAAGTTATCCACATAGTTATCCACAGGATTTGTGGATAAAGAGCGGATAAGTTTCAAAATATTGATTTGGGTACAAACATGGTATTTTATAAATTTAAGGCATTATTCAACCCCTATACCTAGGCTATAATACCCAATCCACAACAACCAAAGACCAAGCAATCCATGATACTCTTAGATTATTGTCCAAAATGTCAATCCAATCACATTGTTAAGGCAGGCTTTGCCTACGGCAAACAAAGACATCGATGTAAAGACTGTAAATATCACTTTACCGTGCTTTATAAGAGTAACAAAAAAGATGAAAGTGTTAGAAAGCTAGCCATTGACATGTATCTTGAAGTTTTAGGCTTTCGTGCCATTGGTCGTGTGCTGGGTATTGGACATATATTGGGTTAAAAACTCAGGCATTAAACATCAAGACATCTACAATGCCAATTTAACCCAACACAATGAACCCATTGACATTGTAGAGCTTGATGAAATTCACAGTTACAGCAAGTTTAAAAAACTACTGCTGGACATGGATTGCCATCAAGACAGACACCAAGCAAGTCTTAGGTTTTGTTGTGGCAAACGAGACAGTAAAACCTTTAAAAGATTGTACGGTCAGCCAAACAGACATAACATTACTTTGTTTTGTAGCGATTACTGGAAAACTTATCAGGAAGTTATTCCAAGCCACAAACACCGACACAGCAAGAAAGAGACTTTTACAATAGAAAGTCATAATGGTAGAATTCGCCACTATCTTGCAAGGTTTAAACGCAAAACCAAGTGTTATTCCAAATGCCAAAAGATGATAGAAAACTCACTGAACTTGCTGTTTGCTAAGTGGAATGGTAGGTTGAGTTATGTATGGTTTGTGAATAATGCCAAATTTAAAAAACCACCATCTAATGAGATAGTGGTTAAAATGGTAGCTAATAATTACAGTAGGCACTCGCCGCCACTAAGATACGCCTCCAAATCATCGAAGCCGCCGATATGCTTGCCACCCACAAAAATCTGTGGTGCAGTCTCACGCCCCGTCATGGCACGCACCGCCGTCATGGTAATATCACGACCAAGCACAAGCTCCTCAAATGAGACGCCACGAGCCGTCAGAGCTTCTTTGGCTTTGATACAAAACGGGCAACCCGCCTTAGAAATCACCGCCACCGATGGTTTATCCGTCCATGTTGGGTCAAGATACTTAATCATGGTATCAGCGTCCGACACTTCAAAGGGGTCGCCGTCTTTTTCTGGTTCGTCAAAAATTTTGACAATCACGCCATTATCCACAAGCATCGAGTAACGCCATGAACGCTTACCAAAGCCTAAATTTTCTTTGCCCACCAATCTACCCATACCATCGGTAAACTCGCCATTACCATCAGGAATGACAGTGATGTTGGCACATTCTTGGTCGGCCCTCCATGCATTCATTACAAAAGTATCATTGACCGACAGACAAATAATGTCGTCCACACCAAGCTTCTTAAACTCGCCTGCAAGCTCGTTATAGCGTGGCAGGTGCGTTGACGAACAAGTGGGTGTAAACGCACCAGGCAAGCTAAACAATACGACTTTTTTGCCGTTAAATAGCTCATCAGTGGTTACATCCACCCAGTTATCGCCCTGACGGGTACGAAAAGTTACGCTTGGGACGTGCTGCCCTACCATATCTTTAAATGCCATAATCATCTCTCTTGATTGATTTGTATTGGAATTAGAATTTCAACATTAGTGCGTGTTGAGCATTTATAATATTCTTTACAGATGAAAAATAATTGACAAATTAACGTCATCATGTTTGCATTAAAAATGGGACACACCCCAAATCCACAACCATTATACAAAATTTTCTGACATTAAACAAATGTACATTCACTCCATCATCGCCTTTGCCACGCCTGCCATGTCATGAGCATTTATCCCAAACACACTTCGCCCTGCCAGCTCATCGCCCAGCACCCCATGCCATGCCACAACTTCATGCACATCAGCATCTAGCCCTACCATCATGCCAGCCAGCACATCGCCCATGCCTGCTGTCGCCATCATCGGATTACCAAAAGGACATACGCACACCGTTTTGCCATCAAAACTAAGCGTATTTGCTCCCTTGATGACCCACCCCCCACCATATTTGGCATGCAGGTTGTGTAAAGCCGTCAACTTATCCCTATCCACGTCCGCCACACTCACGCCCAGTAGCCGTGCCGACTCTGCCGAGTGAGGGGTGCAAATAACATGACTTGGTAGTTTGACGGGGTTTTTTGCCAAAAAATACAAAGCATCAGCGTCCAGCACCACTCTATCAAAAGCATGTGCCAAAACAACCGACATCATCTTTTTATAAACCGCCTCCGCCCAGTCATCACGCCCAAGCCCCATGCCAAACGCCACACGGTCAAATGCCCCCAAATCCACATCATATTCAATATCCGCCACCATCACATTGGGCGAGCGAGCGAGCATGGCGGTGTGGTGCTTGGCATGGCAAACCGCCGTTACTCGCCCTGCCCCCATGCTCATCGCCATCTCGCTTGCCATGATGACCGCTCCACCCATACGCTCATGACCGCCCACCACCACCACCGTGCCAAAATCGCCCTTGTGAGCGGTAAGTTTTCTGGGTTTAGGCACAGGCTTATCGGGCAAATATGCCACCGCCGACAACCCATCATCAGGCGGTATCAGGGGTAGATTTATCACTTGACCGACAAACTCCTTTGCCACACCTGTAAACAGTCCGATTTTTAGCCCCATCACACACAGCGTCAAATCCACCTTGGTGCAGACAGGCAGGGGCGTGCCTGTGTCAGGGTGCAGACCACTGGGTAGGTCAATGGCAATTTTTGTGCCGCTTTGGGCGTTGAATTGATCAATGATGTGCCAAGCATGCTTATCAAGATTTCTGTCTAGCCCATTACCAAATAACGCATCTATGTGTATTATTTTTTCAAAATGACGTTTTATCTTGGTTACATTATCACAAATATATATGTCAGTACACTCACTTTTTGCACGGGTACAATCAAGACTTCTGGGCAAATCAGGGGCGATGATTTGTACATGAAAACCATCATTGGATAAATGATGGGATAAATATTTGGCGGTCAAATAGCCATCGCCACCGTTATTGCCCGTTCCACACCAGACGACGATGTCGGCTTGGGCAATATGGTTTTTATCCATAAAATCAGTGATTTGTAATGCCATCGCTAGGCTTGCTTGCTTCATCAAGCCAAACGAGCTGTTACCTTCATTAAACCAGCGTCTCTCCCAATCTCTGATGGCTTTGGCGGTATAAATCGGCGTTTTCATCACACCCCCACACCATCAGGCAAAATCAGGCACACCGCTATGAAAACGCAGTTCGCCATCAGGGCTATCGATAAGCTCTGCTTCCACCTCCCTAAAAAACGCCACTCGCTCATCTATCGGCTCATCAGACACCGACTGAGCAAGAGCCAGATAATCTTCATAATGACGGCTTTCAGATTTGAGTAAGTATTTATAATATTTAGACAGTTTTTCATCATCAATCACATCAGCGAGTGCCGAGAATCGCTCACACGACCGTGCTTCGATAAACGCTCCGATAATTAGCACATCGACCATGCCCGCAGGCTCCCACGTGCGTTTGTGTTTGAGTAGTCCCTTAGCATAGCGACCTGCTGGCAAGTGCGACCATGCGATGCCACGCTCGTCCATGAGTTCTAACACTTGTTCATAGTGGAGCATTTCTTCACGCACCAGTTGGGCGAGTTTATGCTGTAAATCTCGATGAAATTCATAACGAAAAATCAAATTCATCGCTGTCCCCGCCGCCTTTTTTTCGCAGTTGGCGTGGTCGAGCATGAGCAGTGGTAGATTTTTTTTGGCAACTTCTAGCCATTTTTGGGAAGTTTTTGCCCCCAAAAACACATGAATGTGGCTGATATCCGTTTTGGCTTTGGCACGGCTTGCAATCACATTCAAATCATCGTCGTTCAAAATCGTTACATCAGTCATGATATTCTCCTAAAATCACGCTTATTTTGGCAGTTTTGTATTTGATATTTTAGCATGGATTTGTCAAATTTATCCAAAATAGCCAAAAGAACCCAACCCATTCCCCAAAAACCCACCAAGTAACTAATAAACATTCTCAATTTTTACAAAAATCTTTACAAAACTTAACATAATAACTCATTGAAAAATATCAGTATTTCAAAAAACCCTTAAAAAAATGTGAATTTTTTTAATAAAAGGTGTTGCAAAATATGTCAAAATTGGTATTCTATATGTGCGGTATGATTTTATATGCCCTTTGTGTCTATATCATAAACACAAAGCATACTATCTACCCTAGTAACAATTTTAATAACCGTGATAAGCCATCAAGTGATTGACAGCCTATCACACTGGGTGCAAGCGTACAGCAGCCCCATCACTAAAAATGTCAGTGGAGAAACCCATGAAAAAACTACTTTTAGCGTCAGCTGTTGCTGCTTTGTCTATCTCTGCACAAGCTGCCCCACAAGTGTACGGTAAAGCATTCCTTACTCTTGACCTACAAGACGGTAATAACGTTGCTAAGGAAGCTGGTCTTGACACTCGCACCCAACTTAACTCTAATGCTTCACGTATCGGCTTTAAGGGTGCAGAAGCCCTAACTGCTAACACCAACCTTATCTATCAACTAGAATACCGTGTAGAAGTAGACGACAACACTCGTACTTTCGAAGCTCGTGACAGCTATTTGGGTCTATCTAACGAACAATACGGTACGCTACTTGCTGGTCGTCTAACTGCCATTGACGGCATGGTAGACTACGCTAACGTTACCGAAGGTGGCGTAGTAGGTGGCGATAACGTTCTAGCTTCTTTTGATGCACCACGTGCTAACAACGCATTTGCTTATGTATCTCCAAGCTACAACGGTCTAAACTTCCTAGGCATGTATGTACTTGATGAGAACAACAGCACTGACAGCCTAGGTCGCGATGCATGGGGCGTAGGTGCTCAGTACGAACCAAACGGTGCAGCATACCGTGCAGGTGCTACCTACATCCAAGCTGGCAACTTCAAAGCAACTCGTGTAAGCGGTGCTTATGACCTAACTGATGCGACCACCATCGGTGCTCTATATCAAAACACTCAGTTTGGTGGCGACCTCAAAAAAGAAAATGCCTTTACTGTGAGTGCTACCCAAAAGCTTGCTCAAACCCCATGGACTGCTTATGGTCAGCTTGATTTCGTAGACAACGCAGCTGGCATCAAAGATGACGAAGTATTCCGTGTGGCTGCTGGTGGTAAATACGCATTTAACAAAGCTACCACAGGTCACATCTATGGTGCTTACCTAACCAACAAAGGTGAAGGCGTAGAAACCGCCAAAGCCTATGGCATCGGTACTGGTATTGAATACAAGTTCTAATCCATACCCAACCACAAAAGCCTGCCTCAATGGTGGGCTTTTGTTTTTTATATTGCACATAAAACTACGCCCCATCATCTCCAAGTTTAATTTTCTGTGATGTCGTCAGGGAGCCTTATTTTTGCCACCACTGAATATCCTTGACAACCACTCTAATGAAGTATACAATCTATCGAGATTGGAGGTATTTTCGTGAAGTTATTAACATTCATTGAAACCAGCTTTTCTACAAAAGCCATCAAAGAATTATTTACCGATGATGAATATCAACAGATACAAAGGAACTGTTAAACAACCCCAAAAGAGGCGACTTAATACAAGGCACTGGCGGACTTAGAAAAATCCGTTTTGGTCGTAATAGTGGCAAGAGTAGCGGTGTTAGAGTCTTGCATTATTATACTGATGAATATGGACGCATTTATATGTTTGCCGTCTATCCAAAATCAGTCAAAGACAACATTACCAATGCCGAAAAGCAAGTATTTAAAACCTTAATTTCAATCCTAAAACAGGAGCTAAAAAATGGACAAACAACTCTTTAATGATATTGTAGCTTCCATGAATGAGGCAGCAATCACAAAGGGCGAACAAGCTCCGAGCCGTGTTTTCACCTACGAACCGCCCAAACATCAAAGAAATTAGGGCAAAAACAGGGTTATCACAAATCCAGTTTGCTAAAAAACTCAATATCAGCCCCAAAACCCTGCAAAATTGGGAACAGGGCACACGAACCCCAACAGGTCCCGCCATCACGCTTATGAGAATTTTGGATAAAAACCCTGAGTTGATTAGTACAGCTTAATAACACAAACACCTTGTTTTCTGTGCAATTTGACAGATAAAAACCCACTTTGCCTCACGATTTGCACACCAGAATTTTTGAATTCACAAAAACTTAAATCGCAAAAAAGACGTGCCACAGCACGCCTTTGTATCAAAAAATCAGATTAAAACAATCCCTTAATCCATGCTGTCAAGCTCTGCCACATCCGACCGACAAAACCAGCCTGCTCCACGTCCTCACTGGCGATAATCGGTGTGCTGGCGACTGCGTTGCCGTCCATCATCGCCATCATCTGACCAAGCTCCTGCCCTTTTCTGATAGGAGCGGTAATATTATCATTGAGTTTAATGGCGGTGGTAAAGTTGCTTTTTTGGTTTTTGGCGGTCAGTACTTTTAGGTCATTTAGCGTGCTGGCATGCACACTACCCACCTTGCCAAACTTCACAGAAACCGTACCTACATCACTACCTTGTGGCGAGATGACTACATTTTCAAAATGTCCAAACCCAAAATCTAGTAACTCACGTGCTTGCTTGGCTCTCGCCTGCTCGCTCTTCGCTCCTAATACGATGGCGATGAGTCGCATGTTGTCTTTTTGACTAGACACCGCCAAAGAGTAGCCAGATTCTGAGGTATGTCCTGTTTTTAGACCGTCCACAGTCGCGTCGGTAAATAGCAAGGCATTGCGGTTACCTTGTTTGATGTTGTTGTAGGTAAATTCTTTTTCACTATACAGTACATAATATTGGGCAGAATTCTTGATGATGGTACGAGCAAGCACCGCCAAATCCCTCGCACTTGAACGATGTCCCTCTGCTGGCATGCCCGTAGCGTTCACAAAATGCGTGCTGTTCATGCCAAGTTTTGCCGCTTCATCATTCATGATAACCGCAAAAGCTGACTGCGACCCCGAGATATGCTCCGCCACCGCAGCGGAGGCATCGTTACCTGATTGAATGATGATGCCACGTAGCATGTCGATGGCAGTAGCACTCTCGCCTAGCGGTACATACATGCATGACTCCCTGCTAGAACCACGACACCACGCCGTCTCACTCATCTTAATGGGAGTTGTCTCAGACAGCTCGCCCGATAGAAGCTTTTGTTCAAGGATATAACTCGTCATCATCTTAGTCAGAGAAGCTGGTGGCAAAGGCGTATCAGCATTACTCTGGGCGAGTATCGTGCCTGTGTCATAATCCATCAGCACATAGGCGGAGTTATCTTGCTTGGGCGGGCTAATGCCGTTATCAGCAAAACTGACAACCGAGACCGCCAAAAGTGCCATCGTCAGGGTTGTTTTTTTTAAAAGGCTCATCATACCAAATTTTTCACACTAAAATAAAAAGCAATCACTATACCAAAATTTACACAAAATATAAATGGTTTTTTGGGGTGTATATCATATTGACAACATTATTTGCAAATAAGCAAGATTTTAGAAAGATTAGACCATCCCAAGTTTTGACATCAAACCCATCAGGGTAAATTTAACACACTCAAAACACATCGCTTTGACATTATCAGACATACTCCAAAACAAAGACAATGCCACCCCCATCCAACATCCATCAATCCACTTAAAATGTCCGCCCAATGTTAGCAAAATCCACACAAAGCTCACGGTTCTCGCTGGCAGGAAAACTTGCCGTCCACGCACGCACACTCTGTAAGACTGCACGATAATCTCGCTGACTGCCAAGATAGTCTAGGACTTGTCTAGGATTGTTTGCATTGGGAATAAACACTCGTAGCTGATTTTCATAAGCCTCAAAAAATCGCTTCTTTTGGCGTTCGTTGAGCATTTGGGGACATATCTCTGCCATCACTTGTACCAATGCCAGCTCGTATTTGGTAACACGAATATTGGCAAGCTCACTCACGTTAATGGCTGATGAGCGTGTGGTAATTTTTATGGAGTGCTGTGTGGTAGTTTGGGCGTATGCTGACAGGGCGACATTGGCGAACAACGCCAACATGAGCGTTATTTTTTTGGCACGCACCACAAGAGATGTTCTGCCAACGATAAATTTGGCAGGCATGGCAGGCAGTTTTGGTGTATTTGGTATCATCGTATCAAGATTCATGGACGATTTTAATTTGACTATAATACCCACAAAACTTTAAAATAATATCTCAAATTTGACAAAAAATGTAGAATAATTGTTTTAAAAAATCACTTGCAGTAACCAAACAGCAACACAAACCCCCTAAACACTCCCACGCTCTCAATGTCTCGCATGGTGCTATATTTGAAGCTGATTTTTATGTTTCTATAATATTGCTAAATTGTAAATAATATTATCCATGTGGGGATATTCCCCCAAATTTCTTTATAATACCACACCAAACCCATCTATCTAAATCCACCATGAACCATAACCGCATCATCGACCCAAACCTAAAAAAAGACGATAACCTTGACCGTGCCATTCGCCCCACTTCCTTAGCTGATTACATTGGTCAGCCCAAAGTACGTGAGCAAATGGAAGTATTCATCGGTGCTGCTCGTGGGCGAAGCGAAGCCCTAGACCATACCTTGATTTTTGGACCGCCTGGACTGGGTAAGACCACCCTCGCCAACATCATCGCTCGTGAGATGGGAGGCAATCTTCGCTCCACCAGTGGTCCTGTATTGGAGCGTGCAGGCGATTTGGCAGCCATGCTAACCAACTTAGAGGCGGGCGATGTGCTGTTCATCGATGAAATTCATAGGCTTAGCCCCATCATTGAGGAAATCCTCTACCCTGCCATGGAAGATTTTCAGCTTGACATCATGATAGGCGAAGGCCCTGCGGCACGCTCCATCAAGCTTGACCTACCCCCCTTTACGCTGGTGGCGGCGACCACACGAGCAGGGCTTTTGACCTCTCCGCTACGTGATAGATTTGGGATTGTGCAACGACTTGAATTTTATGAGGTGTCAGACCTTACCACCATCATCAAACGCTCGGCACGACTTTTGGGTATTGCCATGCACGATACGGGTGCGTTGGAGATTGCCAGACGCTCACGCGGTACGCCTCGCATTGCCAACCGCCTACTTCGCCGTGTACGTGATTATGCTGAGGTCAAAGGCGATGGCGTGGTTAGTGCAGACATCGCCTCTCTTGCCCTTGACATGCTTTCGGTAGATAAGCGAGGACTGGATCATCTAGACAGACGCTATTTATCCATGCTTGCTGAACGTTTTGATGGCAGACCTGCTGGCGTAGAAGCAATCGCCGCTGCGATGGCAGAAGACAGAGGCACACTTGAAGATGTGATTGAGCCTTATCTTATCCAACAAGGCTATATCCAACGTACCCCAAAAGGTCGTGCCTTACTCGAAAAAGGCGTGCTTGCTGCTCAGCTATCAACCTAAACCCATCTTTGATTATTTAATATCACTTAAAAATAACCAAACAATACATAAAAATTCACACGCCACTCCCAAAATGCGATATAATAACAAGTGTACTGTAAACCAGTCTTGTTAGTTTGGATTGACGGAGATTTGCAATGTCAATTTATCAATTTCATGCCAAAGACATTCATGGCAATATGGTCAGTTTTGAGCAATTTAAAAATAAAACCCTACTGATAGTTAATACCGCTACCAGTTGTAGTCTCACACCTCAACACGAAGAATTAGAAGAGCTTTATCAAAAATATAAAAACCAAGATTTTATCATATTAGGATTTCCAAGCAACGGATTTGGAGAGACCTCTGAAACCGAACCAAAAATCCTCGAATTTTTGCAAGCAAATTATCCTGTAAGTTTTCCATTATTTGCCAAGATTGATGTCAATGATGATAATGCCCACCCATTATACACTTACCTAAAAGCACATCGGCATGATGAAATTACCAACAAAAAATACGATGTATTGCTTGAAGTTGTCGCTGAGATGGGCTTGGCACGCACAGGAAGCGACATTAAGTGGAATTTTACCAAATTTCTCATCAACAGGCACGGCGAGGTGGTGGCACGCTTTGCTCCTACGGTAGGTGCCTCGGAAATGGAGAGCGTCATTATCAAAGCACTAGCTTGATACCTAGATTGGGGAACATTTAGTCATTTATCGCAACCCTTTTTATCCTCAAAAAAATCATACTCGCCAGCTTAATAAGTCTTACCCTTTAAAAAAGACGCTTGATGGTCATCATTACAAAAAAACAACCCATCGTCCCGCAAAATCCCCCGATAAGTCGCCAACGAATGGCCACAATAACTGCATGTCCGAACTGTGGTATCATCGCCCTCTTGTGCAAAAAAGTGCTTGGGGGGCTTTGGGTACATGAACTTAAAAAACACCTTCATCACAATTGCGATGATAATCACATTTAAAATAAAAGCAAACATATCATAAACCACACAAAATAATGCCATACTATATCACAAAAACTAGGCAGAGTGTGATATACTAACAGGTGATTTGCTTGACAAATCACAACAGACAACCTCAGCCTTGTAAATCATGGATAATTTACAGCTGACCATTTAGGATAATTACAAATGTCAATACAAGAAAATTTGAGCGAAATCAGCACCCCCAATGGCACGATTACCTTTGCACTCATGCAGACGAATTTTTGGGTGGGGGATATTAAGGGCAACGTCAACAAAATGAAAGCCCTTGCCCTAGATGCAAAAGCACGTGGTGCAGATATTGTTATTTTTCCAGAGCTGGCACTGGTGGGCTACCCCCCAGAGGATTTGCTACTAAGACCCACGCTTGCCGAACGTGTCAAAATCGCCATGAATGAGCTAGCAAAAGTAGATGGCATCGTTACCATCTTGGGCTATCCACACGTGGACTCTCACGGCACATTTAACTCAGCCGCCATCTTGCAAGGTGGCACTCAAAAAGGCTTTTATCACAAACAATGTCTGCCTAATTATGGCGTGTTTGATGAGTTACGCTACTTCAAGAAAGGTCGCAACCAAGTCTTATTTGACTATAAGGGCTTGACCATCGGACTGCTCATCTGCGAAGACATTTGGCATGACGCTCCCATTGCCGCCCTAAAAGAATCAGGGGCAGAGCTTGTCATCGTACTAAACGCCTCGCCCTTTGAGATTGGCAAACAAGACGAACGCAAAGCACTCATCACACGTCAGTCTGCCACACATGGTCTACCCATCGTCTATGTCAATACGGTTGGAGCCCAAGACGACATCGTCTTTGATGGTGGCTCACTCATCACTCAATCAAATGGCGAGATTGCTCACGAGGGGGCAAGATTTTTAAATCAGCTCATCATGGCAAAATTTGATGTCGCCAATAAATGCTTTGATACGCAAGCCAAAGCACCGCTTGATTTATCCGAAGAATCCCAAATTTACCAAGCCCTCGTGGTGGGACTGCGTGATTATGTCAATCGCTCTGGGTTTAAGGGGGTAATTTTGGGCTTATCAGGTGGTATCGACAGTGCATTGACGCTTGCCATCGCCGTAGATGCACTCGGTGCTGATAAAGTCTATGCCGTCATGATGCCGTACGAATACACTTCCCAAATCAGCCTAGATGATGCTGCTGCACAAGCTGCAAGACTTAATGTCTCCTACACCATCTGCCCTATTCACGATGCCGTTGCAGGACTAAAATCCACCCTCGCCCCCCTCTTTGCAGGGGCAGCCCCTGATGTTACCGAAGAGAATCTACAAGCTCGGGCAAGAGGCGTGATTTTAATGGCATTATCCAATAAATTTGGACATATGGTCATCAGCACAGGCAATAAATCCGAAAATGCGGTTGGTTATTCTACACTCTACGGCGACATGGTCGGCGGTTTTGATGTCCTAAAAGATGTCTACAAAACAGACGTGTATCGCCTAGCCAACTATCGCAATCGCCTAGAAGATGAGCCTGTTATTCCTGAGCGTGTCATTTCACGCCCACCATCAGCAGAGCTTCGCCCAAACCAAACCGACCAAGACAGTCTGCCTGACTACCCCCTACTCGATACTATTTTAAGAATGTATATCGACGAAGATTTAGGCTATAAGGCCATTTGTGAGACAGGACTTGACCCCAAAGTAGTTGAACGGGTACTCACTATGGTGGATAAAGCCGAACATAAACGCCGTCAAGGGGCTATCGGCACCAAAATTACCAAAAAATCCTTTGGGCGTGAACGTCGCTATCCACTGGTCAATGGTTGGTCAGTAACTGGCGAGTTTTAACCATCAATCATAAAGCCGTTAATGATAAATTGACGGCTTTTTTATCAAAATCGTATGATTTTTAAACGCTCTAATGACAATCTTTAAGTATTTTGAGTTAATTGCGATTTGATTTTTAATTCATCAATCAGTTGCTCCAAATGCTCTTGGTTTATCTGATTGAGTGTAACCGCATATGGCTTAAATCTTTGAGCAATGCCAATCAAGGTTTCTCCCAACGAATGACGAAATACCTCTTTATCTATCCTCCCATTTATCAAAGAAACCCTAACATGCTCCAAATAATTTAACACCAAAATCACTGATTGCTCCAATTCTGGATTTTGTTCAATTTTTTCAATCAATTCATTAGATGATAAATCGTTTTGTTCTTTTTTAATGTCTCTGGTTAACTGCCTAGCATTTAAATAATGCTCGTCATCCCAACGCAACAGCAGATGAAAAGTATTTTCCATGATACTAAATTTTCTTTGCAAGTAAATATTAAGCCCAGAAAAAAATAGATGGATGCAATAACGCCAGTACCTCCAATACACAGCAGGAACATTTTTATTGCCTCCAAAACAGCAGAATCATGCCAAGAGGCAGACAAATAACAGGATATTATCGTGATGATGATTGACATTAATAATAGCACAATAATCATTACCCAAAAAATCTTCCAAGCCAATTTCTCGTTCACATACACCTCCTTTATTGGTTAAAAAAATAATTGACGGCATTAAACACAAGTCTCCAAGACATTGCCAAATACAATAAAAGCCCACCGAAGTGAGCTTTTTATTTGATGGGCAATTTATTCACTTTGACCAAATTCGCTGGCAAAAGCAGCTGCAAAGTCATCTTTTGCGTCGACACCGCCAAACAATGGGTCAGTGGCTGGCTTAGTATAAGGGTCTTCTGTTACCGTAATAACAGGCTCCAAACCACGCTCTGCAAGGCGTTGTCGGTTTTGATGATAAGCCAAACCTGTACCTGCTGGAATCAGGCGACCCACAACGACGTTTTCTTTGAGACCTGACAAGTCGTCCACTTTGCCCATCGTAGCCGCTGCCGTCAAGACACGGGTAGTCTCTTGGAAAGACGCTGCCGAGATGAACGATTCGGTTGCCAAAGACGCTTTGGTAATACCCAATAACTGACGTTCGTACACCACTGGGAATTTATTGTTGGCAATCAATTCCTCATTAAGGATACGCACTTTGGCATATTCCACTTGGTCGCCTTTAAAGTAACTAGAATCACCACCATCGATAACCTCAACCTTGCGAAGCATTTGACGTACAATCACTTCAATGTGTTTGTCATTAATCTTAACACCTTGTAAGCGATAAACTTCCTGCACCTCATTCACTACGTAGTTGGCGAGTGCGGTTTCACCTTTTAGACGCAAGATATCATGCGGATTTAGTGGGCCGTCAGAGACAATTTCGCCACGCTCTACATGCTCGCCCTCAAAGACGTTGATTTGACGCCATTTTGGAATAAGCTCTTCATGTTCATTGCCCTCCTCATCAGTAATGATAAAGCGGTTTTTGCCTTTGGTTTCTTTACCAAATGACACGACACCACTGACTTCTGCCATGATGGCATGGTCTTTTGGTTTACGGGCTTCAAAGAGGTCAGCCACACGTGGTAGACCGCCTGTAATGTCTTTGGTACCCGAAGTGGCTTGCGGTACACGACCTAGCACCGTACCTGCGGTTACTTGCTCACCCTCTGTAACACGAATCACAGTCTCGGCAGGCAAGAAATACACCACTTCTTTGCCATCTACGGTATCTAAAACGATGGCGGGACGCAAATCCTTGGATAGACTTGGGCGGTCTTTTGTCGCTAAAATCTCAAAAGAACTCATACCAGTGGTTTCATCTATCTTGACAGTAGCGGTCATGCCATCAGCGATATCACTAAAACGCACCGTACCTGCAAATTCGGTAATAATTGGGTGGGTATGTGGATCCCACTTAGCAATGGTATCGCCAGCATTCACTTCTGAGCCATCACGTACCAAAACGTTAGAGCCATAAGGCACTTTATAGCGTTCACGCTCACGACCTTGTGTATCTGCCACACCAATCTCTGCCGAGCGAGACACCACCACCAAATGACCATCAACATGCTCAACGGTTTTCATGTTATGGAAACGCACCAAACCGTTATTGCCTACTGAAACACTGTTATCCACAGAAGTAGCAGAGGCGGCACCACCCACGTGGAAAGTACGCATGGTAAGCTGTGTACCTGGTTCGCCAATCGACTGAGCCGCCATTACGCCAACAGACTCGCCAATATTTACCAAATGACCACGAGCCAAATCACGACCATAGCACTTAGCACACACACCTTGCGTTGCTTCGCAGGTAATCACTGAACGCACGTAGACTTCATCAATGGCTTGATTGTCCAGCACCTCTACCAAACGTTCATCAATCAAGGTATTTTTGGCAATAACGACTTCGCCATCGGCATTAACCACGTCTTTGGCAGTTACACGACCCAAGACACGGTCGCCCAAACGCTCAACAATCTCTCCACCGTCAATGATGGGCGTCATGCGTTGTCCAGCATCAGTACCACAGTCATCATGGGTGATCACTAAATCCTGTGCCACATCCACCAAACGACGGGTCAGATAACCTGAGTTTGCGGTTTTAAGGGCGGTATCCGCCAAACCTTTACGAGCACCGTGCGTTGAGATAAAGTACTGCAATACCGACAAACCTTCACGGAAGTTTGCTTTAATCGGCGTTTCAATAATCGAGCCGTCTGGTTTTGCCATAAGGCCTCGCATACCTGCAAGCTGACGAATCTGGGTGGCACTACCACGAGCCCCTGAGTCTGCCATCATGTAGATGGAATTAAAGGATTTTTCTTTTTCAAGTTCGCCTTTGCTATTAACAACATTATCGGTAGATAAGTTATCCATCATCGCATTGGCAATTTTGTCAGAGGTGCGAGACCAGATATCAACAACTTTGTTATAGCGTTCGCCTGCGGTTACAAAACCTTTTTCAAACTGCTGTTCAATCTCACGAACCTCACTATCAGCACTCTCTACAATGTCTTTTTTGTTTGGCGGAATCACCATGTCTTCCATACCAATCGAGATACCTGACAAGGTTGCTTGGGCAAAGCCCAGATACATCAAATGGTCGGCAAACAATACTGATTCTTTAACGCCCAGTTTACGATAGCAAGAGTTTAAGAGTTTAGAGATGTTTTTCTTGGTCATCTCTTTGTTGCACTCTTCAAACGCCATGCCCTCTGGCATGATATTCCAAATCAAAAGACGACCAGCAACCGTGTCTTTGATTTCGGTTTTAGTGGTTTTTTCGCCAGTTTTTTCATCCAAAATCGTCTCGGTAACACGCACTTTGATTTTGGCATTGACAGACAAATCGTCCGAACCAATCGCACGCAAAGCTTCATTAACCGTACTAAACGCCATGCCCTCACCTTTGGCAGTAATGTGGCTACGACTGATGTAATACAGACCCAAAACAACGTCTTGTGATGGCACAATAATCGGCTCACCGTTCGCTGGCGACAAGATGTTATTGGTAGACATCATGAGGGCGCGAGCTTCAAGCTGTGCTTCTAGGGTCAATGGTACGTGTACCGCCATTTGGTCGCCGTCAAAGTCAGCGTTAAATGCCGCACAGACCAGCGGATGAAGCTGAATCGCTTTACCTTCAATCAGCACAGGTTCAAAGGCTTGCAAACCCAAACGGTGCAAGGTCGGTGCACGGTTAAGTAGAACAGGGTGTTCGCGAATCACGCTAGCGAGCATGTCCCAAACCACAGGTTCTTCACGCTCTACCATTTTTTTGGCAGCTTTGATGGTTTGGGCAATGTTGTTTTGTAGCAGTTTGGCATAGGTAAATGGCTTAAAGAGTTCAAGCGCCATTTTCTTAGGCAGTCCGCATTGATGTAGACGTAACGTAGGACCAACCACGATGACCGAACGACCTGAGTAGTCGACACGTTTACCCAAAAGGTTTTGACGGAAACGGCCTTGTTTGCCCTTAATCATGTCTGCCAAAGATTTTAGCGGACGTTTGTTAGAGCCAGTGATGGCACGACCACGACGACCGTTATCAAGCAGAGCATCCACCGCTTCTTGGAGCATGCGTTTTTCGTTACGCACGATAATGTCAGGGGCGTTTAGTTCCAATAGACGCTTTAAACGGTTGTTACGGTTGATAACACGACGATACAAGTCGTTCAAATCAGACGTGGCAAAACGACCACCTTCAAGCGGTACAAGTGGACGCAAATCAGGTGGCAACACAGGCAATACTGTCATTACCATCCATTCTGGTTTGTTGCCAGAATCACGGAAAGCCTCCAAAAGCTGTAAGCGTTTGGACATTTTTTTAAGCTTGGTCTCAGAGCTGGTTTGTGGAATGCTGGCACGAAGCTCATCAATTTCGCCATCGACATCAATGTCTTTTAACAAATCTTGAACGGCTTCTGCACCCATTTTAGCAATAAATTCATCGCCATATTGCTCTAAGGCGTTAAAGTATTGTTCATCGTCCAAAAGCTGATATTTTTCAAGGCCTGTCATGCCAGGGTCGGTTACGATGTAGCTTTCAAAATAAAGCACACGCTCAATATCACGCAAAGTGATGTCAAGCAAAAGACCGATACGGCTTGGTAAGGATTTTAAAAACCAGATGTGAGCAACAGGCGAGGCAAGCTCAATATGCCCCATGCGTTCACGGCGAACTTTGGCAGCAGTTACTTCTACGCCACATTTTTCGCAGATGATGCCCTGAAATTTACGGCGTTTATATTTACCGCACAAACATTCAAAATCTTTGACAGGTCCAAAGATTTTTGCACAAAACAGACCATCACGCTCAGGCTTAAAGGTGCGGTAGTTGATGGTTTCAGGCTTTTTGACTTCGCCATGCGACCATGATTTGATGGTGTCAGGGCTTGCCAAAGAGATTTGAATGCTGTCAAATTCTTTTACCCCACCATCGGTCGGGCCTTTCATGATGTCTAATAAATCTTTCAAATGAGTTCTCCGCTTAGTTTTATTTCATCGTTTCAACGACAGCCCACCACACCTGATGAGCTGTCATTTAACAGCAATTACTTTTTCTCTTTAAGGTCAATGTTAATACCCAAAGAACGAATTTCTTTGGTCAATACATTGAACGACTCAGGCATACCAGGGTTCATGTACTGCTCGCCATCCACGATGTTTTTATACATGCGGGTACGACCTTCAACATCGTCCGATTTGACGGTAAGCATTTCTTGTAGGGTGTAGGTTGCCCCATACGCCTCTAATGCCCAGACTTCCATCTCGCCAAAACGCTGACCACCAAACTGGGCTTTACCACCAAGTGGCTGCTGAGTAACCAGCGAGTAAGAACCAGTCGAACGAGCGTGCATCTTGTCATCAACCAAGTGGTTCAATTTAAGCATGTACATATAACCGACAGTGGTTGGACGGTCAAAACGTTTACCTGTACGTCCATCATATAGGTACTGCTGACCTGTTTCGCTTAGACCTGCCAATTTTAACAGCTCTTTGATTTGTGTTTCTTTAGCACCATCAAACACGGCAGTACCCATTGGTACACCTGCACGTAAGTTCTCTGCCATCGCCAAGATGTCCTCATCAGACAAGCTGTCCAAATCTACCTGCTCACCACCGACTTGGTTGTAAATTTTATCTAAAAATTCACGAAGTTCGGCAACCGCCACTTGTGAGCGGAGCATGTCATTAATCTTGTCGCCCAAGCCACGAGCTGCCATGCCCAAATGCGTCTCTAACACCTGACCGATGTTCATACGAGACGGTACGCCAAGCGGGTTAAGCACGATGTCCACAGGGTTGCCGTTTTCGTCATAAGGCATATCCTCCACAGGCATGATGCGAGAGACAACACCCTTGTTACCATGACGACCTGCCATCTTATCGCCAGGCTGGATACGGCGTTTGACCGCCAGATATACCTTAACGATTTTTTGCACGCCATGAGCTAGGTCATCACCTGCGGTCAGTTTGGCTTTTTTCTTGGCAAATTTTTCGTCAATTTCTTTTTGCTTATCGGCCAAGTATTCAGCAATTTGTGTCAGACGCTCAGAAATCTCTTCTTCAGCTGGCTGAATATCCAGCAATACTTCAAGAGATAAATTCTCCATGTCAGAAGTACTAAGCACCGTACCTGCTTTAAAACCAGCACCACCAGAGACTTTCTTGCCCTCTAACAACGCAACAATACGTCCACGAGCCGCCGCCTCAAAAATCACAAGCTCCTCTTTTAGGTCTTTGCGATAATTGTCAAGCATGGATTTTTCAATGGCTTTGGCACGGCTGTCTTTTTCCAAGCCATCACGGGTAAATACCTGCACGTCAATTACCGTACCTTTGGTGGCAGATGGCACACGTAGCGAGGTGTCTTTAACATCAGCTGCTTTTTCACCAAAGATAGCACGCAGAAGTTTTTCTTCTGGGGTCAGCTGACTTTCGCCTTTGGGGGTTACTTTACCCACCAAAATGTCGCCTGCATCCACTTCCGCCCCAATGTAGACAATACCTGCTTCATCAAGGTTGGCAAGGGCTGCTTCGCCCACGTTTGGAATATCGCCCGTAATTTCCTCTGGACCTAGCTTGGTATCACGAGCCACACAAGTGAGTTCTTGAATATGAATGGTGGTAAAGCGGTCTTCTTGGACAACACGCTCAGAGAGCAAAATGGAGTCCTCAAAGTTATAACCATTCCACGGCATGAACGCCACACGCATGTTTTGACCTAATGCCAACTCGCCTAAATCGGTCGATGGACCGTCCGCCAAAATATCACCACGAGCAATCACGTCGCCTTCTTTGACGATCACACGTTGGTTAATACAGGTGTTTTGGTTAGAACGGGTGTATTTGATGAGGTTATAAATGTCAATGCCTGCTTCGCCAGCGGTCATTTCATCTTCGTTGACACGCACGATGACACGACTGGCATCCACCTCTTCAATGACGCCACCACGCTTGGCAACTACGCACACACCGCTATCACGAGCCACATGACGCTCCATGCCTGTACCCACAAGCGGTTTATCGCTACGCAAAGTTGGCACGGCTTGACGTTGCATGTTCGAACCCATCAAAGCACGGTTGGCATCGTCATGCTCCAAGAAAGGAATGAGAGATGCTGCCACTGACACCACCTGACGTGGCGATACGTCCATGTGCGTAACCTTTTCAGGACTCATACGCACAGACTCGCCATGATAACGCACCATGACCATCTCTTCGGTCAGCTCGCCATACTCGTTCATGGGCGAGTCTGCCTGTGCAACCACCATACCTACTTCTTCAATGGCGGACACATATTCAATTTCATCAGTTACCTTGCCATCAATAACACGACGGTAAGGTGTTTCTAAGAAACCAAAATTATTAGTTTTGGCAAAGACCGCCAAAGAGTTAATCAAACCAATGTTTGGACCCTCAGGTGTCTCAATCGGACAAACACGACCATAGTGAGTGGTATGTACGTCACGCACCTCAAAACCTGCACGCTCACGAGTCAAACCACCTGGCCCTAAGGCAGACACACGACGTTTGTGAGTGATTTCTGAAAGTGGGTTGTTTTGGTCCATGAACTGTGAAAGCTGACTTGAACCAAAAAATTCCTTGATGGATGCTGCCACAGGCTTAGAATTAATCAAATCTTGTGGAGATAGGTTATCCGACTCCGCCACGCTCAAACGTTCTTTAACCGCACGTTCCACACGAGCCAAACCGATACGGAATTGGTTCTCGGTCATCTCGCCCACCGAGCGGATACGGCGGTTACCCAAGTGGTCAATGTCATCGACCTCGCCACGACCATTGCGGATTTCAATGAGGGTTTTAACCACATCAATGATGTCTTCTTTGGAGAGTACACCCTGCTCACGCTGAACATCAATGTCATCGCTTTCGACAAAATCACGACCCAAACGACGGTTAAATTTCATGCGACCAACATTGGATAGGTCATAACGCTCATGGCTAAAAAACATAGCTTCAAAGAGCTTCTCAGCTGTCTCTAAGGTTGGTGGCTCGCCTGGACGCATGACTTTATAAATTTCAATCAGTGCCTCTTCACGTGTGGTAATGGTATCAGCACGCAACGTATCGGCGATATAAGCACCGTGATCAATATCATTGGTAAATAAAATCTTAAAGCCTTTGATGTCTTTATCAATTAATTTAACCAATAGTTCATGGTCAATCAACGTATTGGCACGTGCTACTACTTCGTCATGATAAATGATATCTTCGGCAAGCACACGCTCGTACAGATATTCATCAGGCACGGCAAGTTTAGTCATACCAGAGGCAACAATCTCTTTGATGCGACGAGCATTGATACGTTTACCCTGCTCAACGATTACCTTACCATCTGGGGCAACAATGTCAAACTGAGCCATCTCACCTTGCAAACGCTCTGCAACCAGCTCCACCTCAAAGCCATTTTCTCCTTTAAACACCTCTACGGTTTCAAAGAAAGTGCTTAAAATATCCGTAGTATTCATGCCAATAGCACGTAAAATAATGGTAGCTAATAGCTTACGGCGGCGGTCAATGCGAGCATACACCAAATCTTTGACGTCAAATTCAAAATCAAGCCATGAACCACGATAAGGAATGATACGGGCATTATACAGCACCTTACCACTTGAATGTGATTTACCTTTATCATGGTCAAAGAACACGCCTGGCGAACGATGAAGCTGGGAAACAATCACGCGCTCTGTGCCGTTGATGATAAATGTACCATTATCAGTCATCAGTGGAATTTCACCCATATAAACCACTTGGTCACGCACATCTTTAATGGCTGCTTTGCTCTCCTTATCCTTAGCATCTTTATCTTTGACCACAAGGCGAATTTTTACACGTAGTGGTGCTGCAAAGGTTGAGCCACGCATGATGCACTCACGCTCATCAAACTCAGGCTCGCCCAAGTAATACTCCACAAATTGAAGTTCAGCATTACCAGAATGACTCACAATAGGGAAAATAGATGAAAATGCCGCCTGTAAACCTATATTGGCACGAGCCGCAGGTTTTTTATGCTCTTGCAAAAATTGCTCGTAAGAATCCACCTGAATGGCGAGCAAATACGGCACGTCCATCACATCAGGCAAACGAGAAAAGCTTTTACGAATACGTTTTTTTTCAGTATAAGAATATGCCATTAAGAATCCTTACGTTAAACTTAAAAAAGCACCAAGAAAGTACCAAGAAAACACCAATTTATTAGAGCTAAATTACAAGCAAAAACAGGCCAAACACGTTAACGCATTTAGCTTGACATTAAAACTCTAAAAATATGGCAATGTGCATAGGAAGCAGTTGTCCTTTTTGAAGTGTGCCGACACTAACTTAAAAGACCGTGTTAACACAAAAGGTCAAGTGCGTTATTATACAGAAAAAAACTCCATAATGCAATACGCAAAATGGAGTTTTTCAACTTAAATAAACTTATTTTATTCAAGCAGACACTAGATATAAGCTATTATTTAAGCTCAACGGTAGCACCAGCTTCTTCAAGTTTCTTTTTAAGCTCTTCAGCTTCTGCTTTAGAAGCACCTTCTTTAACAGTTTGAGGTGCACCTTCAACTAAGTCTTTAGCTTCTTTAAGACCTAGACCAGTTACTTCACGTACCACCTTAATAACAGCAACTTTCTTGTCACCGCCGTTAGTAATAACAACGTTAAAGTCGTCTTTTTCTTCAGCAGCAGGGGCGTCACCACCAGCAGCAGGAGCAGCAGCTAGGGCAGCAGCAGATACACCGAATTTCTCTTCCATCGCAGAGATAAGCTCAACGATTTCCATAACTGATTTAGCTGCGATAGCATCTAAGATTTGTTCGTTAGTCAATGACATAGCAATTATTCCTATGAAATAAAAATTGAAGATATTTAGTTAAATATACAAAAACCGATATATTAAGCGGCTTCTGCTTGCATTTTGTCGCGAAGAGCTGCAAGAGTACGAGCCAATTTGCCCGCTGCTGCTTCTTTCATAGTACCCATTAGACGCGCAATTGCTTCGTCGTAAGTAGGTAGAGTCGCAAGTTTATCAATAGATTTTGCATCGATAAATTCGCCTTCAAAAGCTGCGCCCTTGATTTCGAACTTGTCGTTACCTTTGGCAAACTCTTTGAACAAACGGGCAGCTGCACCAGGGTGTTCGTTTGAGAACGCGATTAAGGTAGGACCCACAAAAACATCATTCATGCAAGCGTAGTCAGTACCTTCTAAGGCACGACGCAATAGCGTGTTACGTACAATACGCATATCCACACCAGCTGCACGAGCTTGTTTGCGAAGTTCAGTCATCTGACCCACTGTTACACCGCGAGAATCGGCAACAACAGCAGATAGGGCAACTTTGGCAGCTTCATTTACTTCAGCAACAATTGCTTGTTTGTCTTGAAGATTTAGTGCCATGGGTTGTCTCCATATTTATCACAAAGTGATAAGTCAATTTCACAAATACAAAAGTATCTGCACCATTTACGGCGACTTTGCTCACCGTCTGCGTAGGCAGGTTGCCCTTTTAAATCTTATGATAAGAAACCTACGGTCTTAGACAGCACAACCCGTGTGCTGAACTAATAGTGTTTTATGTGGCTGAAAAAAATGTTTCAGCCACAAATCCAACTTATTATAATCCAAAATAAGATTAAATCAAGTCAAATTACAAAATTACTTATTCACACGGTGTGGTACTGGGTCAATAACGATACCAGGACCCATGGTGCTAGATAGAGTAATTTTCTTGATGTAAATGCCTTTTGAAGTGGCAGGTTTTGCACGCTTCAAGTCATTTAGTAGAGCAGTAGCGTTTTGCTCAATTTGTTCAGCGGTAAAGCCTACTTGACCGATAGAAGCATGGATAATACCAGCTTTATCAACACGATATTGAGCCTGACCTGCTTTGGTATTTTTAACAGCAGTTGCAACATCAGCGGTTACTGTGCCAACTTTTGGGTTTGGCATCAAACCACGAGGGCCTAGGATAGTACCCAACTGACCAACGATACGCATTGCATCAGGAGAAGCGATAACAACATCAAAATCCATGTTGCCAGCTTTGATGCTGTCTGCTAGGTCTTCAAAACCAACCACATCTGCACCAGCTTCTTTGGCTGCATCAGCTGCTGCACCTTGTGCAAATACAGCAACACGCTTGGTTTTACCAGTACCAGCAGGTAGATTGGTTGCACCACGAACCACTTGGTCAGATTTACGAGGGTCCACGCCCAAGTTTACTGCGATATCAATAGACTCTTTGAATTTTGCTGCTGGCAAATCATTCAAGATTGCAACCGCTTCTTCAATGGTGTATAGCTTGTTGCTGTCTACACGGTCTTTGATTAGCTTTTGACGCTTAGTTAGCTTAGCCATTATACACCCTCCACAGTGATACCCATTGAGCGAGCAGTACCAGCGATGGTGCGAACAGCCGCTTCTAGGTCAGCAGCAGTTAGGTCTGCTTGCTTGGTTTTTACGATTTCTTCAAGTTGAGCACGAGTTACTGAACCAACTTTTGCACTGTGCGGAGTGCTTGAACCTTTAGCAATACCAGCTGCTTTGCGTAGCAATACTGCCGCAGGTGGTGATTTCATGATAAAGGTAAATGACTTGTCGTTAAATACAGTGATAACAACAGGAATTGGCAAACCTGGTTCAAAGTTCGCAGAAGCTGCGTTGAACTCTTTACAGAATGCCATGATGTTTACACCTTTTTGACCCAAAGCTGGACCAATAGGTGGTGATGGGTTTGCCTTACCAGCAGGCACTTGTAGCTTGATGTAACCATCAATCTTCTTTGCCATGAGAATTTCTCCAAATGGTGGGTAATAACGCTAAATAAAATAGCTCCCCATGATACTAAAACTTAGAATAAACCATTCTAAGTTTACCAAAATTAAAATCAGCCTTGATATTGAGTCTAACAACCCCTCAAAGCTAACTTTGAATTATAACATACTTAGACTATTTTTTCAACTTTTGCAAACTCAATTTCCACATCAGTTGGACGGCTAAACACACTTACTGTCAAATAAAGCTTAGATTTTTCATAATCCACTTTTTTAACCTGACCTTTAAAGTCGGCAAATGGGCCGTCAATGATAAGCACCTCTTCACCTGGCTCAAATAACGTCTTGGGACGAGGGGCGTCAGCACCTTTATTAATACGATTTAGGATACGGTCAGCTTCTACCTGAGTGATGGGAGCTGGCTGGTCTTTGGTACCGCCAATAAATCCTGAGATGTTAGGACAGTCTTTAACAACATGCCAAGTGTCCTCACGCATCTCCATGTTAATCATCACATAACCAGGGAACAACTTATGCTCAACGGTACGTTTTTTGCCATCACGCATTTCAATGACTTCTTCGGTTGGCACAAGTACATCGCCAAAAAATTCGGTCAATTCGCTACGTTTAATACGCTCAATCAACGCACGCTGAACTTGTTTTTCATAACCTGAAAACGCTTGAATAATATACCAACGCATGATAGCTTCCTAAATTGTTACAAAGTAGAAATTATGAATACAGAACAAAACCCAAAAGATAATTAAAAAAGTTATCCAATAGCCACACAATAAACCCAACAATAATCATAACCACAATGACTTGCCAAGTGTATTTGACAGTTTCGTTTTTGGTGGGCCATGTTACACGACGAAGTTCAATGCCAGCGTCTTTTAACAAAACCTTAAAGGCACGTCCTTGATGAGTAAACGCCAAGCAAATGACCGCCAACACCACCAATCCTGCGGTAATCATCAGCTGATTAATCTCGCTGGTGGCAGGTGCCCAATAACGAGGCAAATAAGTGGAGATCAGCGTTGAGCCAATCAATGCCATGATTGCAATCAGCCAAAGCACAATGTCCACGCCAGAGCGGGTGGTAGCGACATCAACCACGTTTTCTTTGGATACCACAACAGCTTTTTTCTGATTTAGCATTTTTTCGGCGGTGGCTTTTGCGTCCGCCAGTCGATTTTCTAAATCGTTTTTGGGGTTGTTTTTATTATCGCTCATGCAAAAGATTTCCTTAAAATAAGGAATGGCTAATTAAAAAAGGGAAGTGATAGAAAAGATGGCAGGCGATGAAGGACTCGAACCCTCAACCTGCGGATTTGGAGTCCGCTGCTCTACCAATTGAGCCAATCGCCTGTAAGGTGTTAAGGACTGCTATTATATACTTAATTTTGATTTTTGCAAGTACTTTTTGCAAAATTAATAAAATTTTTGACTTTATTTTGGGTGGATTTGATGTTAAGATATTTTTATTTGGAAAAATACCATGAAAATCCTTTACTTACCCCTAATCGCTGTCGCTTTATCACTAGGTGCGTGTGCCACCACTAATCCCACCTCCAAAACCACAAGCATCATGACAACCAAAACCACCACCCTAACTAGCCCATATGGATTTGATGATACCGTTCGTCTCCTAAAAAACACCATTGAAAGCAAGGGCATGACCATCTTTGCTGTCATCGACCACAAACAAGCAGGTCAGAATGTTGGCTTATCCATGCAACCTGCCACCGTACTCGTCTATGGCAACCCCAAAGCAGGCACGCCACTCATGCAAAAAGACCCCACTTTTGCTCTAAGCCTACCCCTAAAAGTGCTCGTTACCGAAATCAACGGTCAAGTGCAAGTCATTTACACGCCTGCTGATGAACTCATCAAAGGCAGTAAAATTGAGCCTGCGGACGTAGCAAATACGCTTGCTAATGCCGAAAAGCTGATACAGGCAACGGTAAAATAATCAGTAGTCACTCAAAAAGTATGCTGATGAGATTTTCCGTTCGTCCTGAGCTTGTCAAAGGGTAGGAAAATAGTAGTGATTCGACAAGCTCGCTACGAACGATTTTCCTTTTGAACATATTTTTAAACCAAAACCCAAAATTCTAATAATTCTCATTTTAAATCAACCAATTTTGTGATATAATGGGTGGCTTATTTTTTGATAACCCTCCATGACAAACACTTTTCAAATTCATGCAACCAATGTCTGCGTTCGTATCAGCGACAAAACCCTACTCCATGACATCAATTTTACCCTTCAAACGGGCAAAGTCTATGGCTTGATTGGGCACAACGGTTCTGGCAAATCCACCCTCATCAAACTGTTGGCAGGCGAACAAAAACCCAGCACAGGCTCAATCACGCTCAACAACACACCACTGCACCAAATGAGTACCAAAACACTCGCTCGCCACATCGCTTATTTACCCCAAAAACTGCCCCTAGCTCCCACATTTACTGTCGAAGAGCTGGTCATGCTTGGTAGATACCCCTATCAAGGATTTTTGCAAAAACCCAGTCAATCTGACGCTCAAATCGTGGCTGACTGCCTAAACCAAACGCATCTGTCCCACAAAAAATCCCAAAGCGTTGCCACCCTCTCTGGCGGAGAACGTGCCAGAGCGTGGCTTGCCATGTGTCTTGCTCAGCAAAGTCAATATCTGCTCCTTGATGAGCCGTTGGCGGCACTCGATGTTTTGTATCAAGTAGAAGTGCTAAAACTGATTCGCACGCTGGCTGACACCATGAATTTGGGTGTGGTGATTATCATTCATGATTTAAATCTGGCAGTAGGGTTTTGTGATGAGTTCATTGCCCTAAAACATGGCAAAATCTGCCATACAGGTGCGGTCAATGACATCATGCAGACGGATGTTTTAGAAGACATTTTTGGCATCAAACTGCACGTGGTCAAGCACCCCATCCACGCACGAAATATGGCGGTGGTATGAAAACAATCCACCCTATATTATTGGTGCTTGGTGCGTTGTCCGTACTCCTGCTGTCATCTTGCACACAAAGCCCCACCAACCAAAGCTCCCCAAACACCCAAAACGTCAGCCCAAAAGTCATCACGCCTGACTGGAGCATTGCTCAAACTCTCATCGCCTTAGAACATCCACCCATCGCCACAGGCGACATCAACAGCTACGCTGATTGGGCAAGCACGCCTACCATTCCTCGTAACGTGGTCGATGTGGGGCTCAGATTTTCGCCCAATGCCGAGCTGTTTGCTCAGCTTGATGGTGATTTGATTATTGATAATGCTTTTTATCAACATCTACGCCCTTTGTACAAAAATATCCCCCACCAAGAAGTCTCACTCACACTGGATGAGACAGCAAACTGGGAAAATTTTGAAAGCTACACCCATCAAATTGGCAAACTCATTGGCAAACAAACACAAACAGCACAATACCTAAAACACAGCAAAACCGACATCGCTCATCACGGTGCTTTGTTTCGCCAAAAAAACCCAACCATCCACACCCTTGCCATCGTTCAGTTTGCCAACGCCCAAAACTACCGATTGTACACCAAAAATAGCCTGTTTTATGTGGCGGTCAAAGAGATGGGTTTGACACTGCACGCCCCCACGCAGGGCAACGCATGGGGTTTTGCCAACCAAAATTTGGGAGATTTGGTACAGCTACCACCCAATGTCTGTTTGGTCATCATCCGCCCATTCAGCCAAATGCTCGAACACGAACTTAACAAAAACATTCTGTGGCAAAACATGGGGTTTGGTCAAAATCGCTGTATGATGGTTTTGCCACCTGTGTGGATTTCTGGAGGCGTGCCAAGTTTGGTGAATCTTAGTCATGCCCTATCACAAGCCACCGTTATGGGGGTACGCCATGATTCATAAATCAGCAGTGCTTGGCATGCTTGGGGCATTGGTTGTCATCAGCAGTGTGGCACTCGTCAGCACGCAGTGGGCATATCCTGTACACGAACTGTTTGCCCATGACACCCCCTTGATACAACTTGCCAAACAATACGAAATCATCGCCACCATGATGGTTGCTCTGTTGGCAGGAGGCATTTTGTCCGTTGCCAGTTTGCTTTTACAACAAATCATCGGCAACACCCTAGCCTCCGACACCACCCTTGCTGTCGGTAGTGGAGCGAACATGACCATGATGCTTGTGGCGTTGTTTTTGCCAAATTTGGGGTTATATGGCAGTTTTTGGGTGGCGATGATGGGGGCACTGCTCAGCATTGGGGCGACATTTTTGCTGTCGTTGCGGTCAAATTTCAATCCAATCACGCTCATGCTCAGTGGCTTAATGATTAACATTCTTTTGTATGCGATTGCCAATCTACTGCTCATCTTTTTTTCAGAAATGAGTCTGGGCGTGATGATGTGGAGTGGTGGCATTCTTACCCAAAGCAGTCTGGATACGACATACCATCTTGGCATCATTGCCGTTGCTTCATCACTGGCTCTGATGCCACTCATCAAACCTTTGATACTCATGGGTTTGGATGATAGCACCGCCAAAAGTCTGGGCGTGTCCGTCCAAAAAATCCGCCTCATCAGCGTGATGTTGGTCGCCATCATGGTGGCAACGGTCGTCAGTCAGCTGGGCGTGCTTAGCTTTGCAGGGCTGGCTGGAGCAACGCTTGCCAACGCACTGTCCATTCATCATGTGGGACGCAGACTGGCAGTAGGCTTTGTGGCAGGTGGACTGCTTTTGTGGCTTACCAGCAACGTCTCAGCCTTGTTGTCAGCCAAATTCAGCCTCATCATTCCTGCAGGTGCGATGAGTGGTATTTTGGGTGCTCCCATCATTATTTACTTGATTTTAAAACAAAAAAATCAGCACATCAACGATGACGCCCCCATCAGTATTCCCAAAAGAAAACCCATTAACGTTTTGGCGTACTTAGCCCTCTTGGTCGTCATCACCATCATAGCTTTGACCATCACGCCACACGCTTTGGGATTTGGGTTTAATGCAGACATGGCACTCATTGGTGAATTTCGCCTATCTCGCACTTTGGGTGCGTTGTCTGTCGGTGCCATGCTCGCCATCGCAGGCACTCTACTGCAACACCTCACCCAAAATCCGATGGCAAGCCCAGAAGTGCTCGGTGTCAGCGGTGGGTCTGCGTTGGGAGTGGTTGCCTTTTTTGTCATCGGCTCATGGCTTGGTTTGGTACATTCAAACACCTTCATCATCGCAGGAGGTGTGCTTGGGGCATTGGCGGTGCTTGGGGTGATTTTGTGGCTGTCATCTCGGCTATCTCATGGACACTTACTACTTGTAGGAGTTGCCATCTCTGCACTCACCACAGGCGTCATGACGCTGTTACGCCTGAGTGGCGACCCTCGCTTACAAACCATCCTAACGTGGCTGTCTGGCAGTACTTATCATCTCAATCTGGGCACAGCGATGATGCTGTGCGTGTGTCTGATGATGTCTGTGATCATCACGCTCATGTTGTCAAAAACCGTACAGCTCATCAGTTTGGGCGATGAGGTTGCTCGTGGGCGTGGCGTGTCGGTGAGATTTTTTTATGGATTGTTACTTTTTATCATTGCCATACTGTCAGCGATTGCGACATTGGCGATGGGACCTTTGAGCTTTGTGGGGTTGGTTGTGCCACATCTTGCCATATCAATGGGGGCTACCACCTTGACCGCCCAGTTACGCCTGTCAGCACTGCTAGGGGCGATGTTACTGGTGGTGGCAGATTATGTGGGGCGTTATGTGATTTTCCCTTATGAAATACCTGCAGGCACATTATCGGCAATTGTGGGGGCGGGGTATTTTGTTTATTTGACATTACGTAAAAAATAAACAAAACCAATATATCCATCATCATTCAAAACGCCACAAAATAAATCACCGACCCAAATACCAAAAATCAAATTTTTAAAACATTATCAAATACTTAATCACAAATACATTATGGTTATGGATTTGATTGATTTGATGAAATTTATTTTGCAACAATCGTGGCTTTATATTGCTTTTTAATCACATTATATGTAGAATTAGCCACCCTATTTTTTAAGGATTCACATGCGTTATTCCACCCTTTTTATATGTATGTTTGTGGCAGGTTTGAGTGCGTTTAGCATCACTGCATTTGCCAACGACCAAACCCCTCACGTCCAGCTCGAAGCGATGGTGATTGATGTCAGTGCTGACGCCAGCCAAGCAGGTTTAGCACGCAGTTATGCAGGTGGGCAAGTGGCATCAGGTAGCCGTGTTGGCATTTTGGGCAACAAACACTACATGGACACGCCATTTTCTACCACCGCCTACACCCAGCAATTCATCAAAAACACCCAAGCCGATGGCGTAGGCGATGTCCTTAAAAAAGACCCAACCGTAACCGTTGCTCGTGGATTTGGTAACTTCCAAGAAGCCTACGTCATGCGTGGCTTTGTCACTTATTCTGACGACACCATGTACAACGGCTTGTATGGCATTTTGCCACGCCAATACACTTCAAGCGAGTTGTTTGAACGTGTGGAAATTCAGCGTGGGGCAAGCACCGCCCTAAATGGTATTTCGCCAGGTGGGGCAAACACTGGTGGCACAATTACCCTATTGCCCAAACGAGCCACCAGCCAGCCTTTGCGTGAAGTGAGCGTTGGTTATGAAGGTGATGGCAGAGCCAAAGTATCTGCTGACGTAGGGCAACGCTTTTTGGACAACAAACTGGGCGTACGCACCAACCTATCGTACACCAAAGGCGATGGTGCGATTAAAAACGAAGAAAAAGAAGTCAGCCTCATCTCGGTGGGAGCGGATTATCGTGGCGACAAATTCCGTTTGTCTGCCGATGTCGGTTATCAAGATTTGACAGACACCGCCAAACGTAGCAGTGTGGACGTCAATGCTGTTACCGCCACCCCTACCGCCCCCAACGGCAAAACCAACTGGTCTCAGACATGGGCAAACACCCAATCCAAAGATGTGTTTGGGACGGTGCGTGGCGAATATGACATTACCGACAACCTGACCGCTTATGGAGCATATGGCGTCCGTCAAGGCAAAGAAAGCAACGTATTAGGCGGTGGGTTCTTTTACGTGACAGATGGCAACACAGGCGATGGTTATTACACCCTCACCAAAAACAAACGCCAAGACGACATTCATACAGGCGAGGTTGGTTTAAAAGGCTTTTTTGAAACAGGCAACATCACTCATCGCTGGGGCATGGTCGCCAACACTTATCAAGCCAAAGAAAAAAACCATTTCATCGCTGATTATCCCTCTTCGTGGAACAACTTTGCAGGGGCAAACAACAGCAATCTACACAACCCCACCTTTGCTGACATGCCAAGCTGGTCAGCCTCAAAATGGGCAACACCCACAGGCTCTTTGGACAACCCTGCTTTGACCGCCAAAACCACCCTAAACAGTGTCGCTTTGGTAAACACATTGGGCGTGCTTGATGACAACCTCCAACTCACGTTGGGCGGTCGTTACCAAGAGATTGACAGCCAAGACGTAACTTGGAACACCTTTTACAAAGACAAAACGCTCTCACCTGTCGCTGGCATCAACTACCGTTTTGGCAACTGGTCGGCATTTGGTAATTACAGCGAAAAACTCACCGCAGGCAAACAAGTCAGCATCAACCAAAACCACCTCATGCTCAAACCCTACGTTTCCAAACAAAGCGAAATCGGTGTCAAGTATGACGATGGCAATCTTGGGGCAAGCCTCACCGCCTTCCAAATCAAAGAGCCTCGTGCCTCCCTCGCCAATGGCAGTGCCACCACCAAAGGCGATAACGTTCATCAAGGTTTGGAAGTTTTTGTCTTTGGTCGTCCTACCGACAACCTACGTCTGATGACAGGCGTGGCACTGCTAGATGCCAAACAGAAAAACACTGACGATGCTTTTGATGGCAAACAAGTCATCGGTACTGCTAAAATCCGCTCAAACATCGGCATGGAATATGACGTAAACGCCCTAGAAGGCTTGACGCTCACAGGTGATTTGTCTTACACAGGCTCACGCTACGCCAAAGCGGACAACTCCCTAAAAGTGCCTGATTATGCCCTGCTCAATCTTGGAGCAAGATACGCCACCTCAGTTGGAGCAACCCCTGTTACACTGCGTGTTGGCGTGGATAATGTTACTGACAAAAAACACTGGGCATCGGTGGGCGGTTATCCTGGACAAGGCTATTTGGTGGCAGGCGACCCACGCACCGTCAAAGCCTCTGTGAGTTTTAAATTTTAATCAAAAACACCACAAAAGGGCGAGTTGTTCGCCCTTTTTTATCAACTTTCAAATCACCTAAAGTCCAAAGTTTGCCATGACAACCAATCCAATTGCCCTGATTTTTCGCCACAACCCCAAACTACTCGCCCTGACCCTGCTATTGACTCTCATGAGCATGCTGGTCAATGTGAGCGTACTCATGTTTATCAACACGCACCTACTGAGTCAGCAACACCTTGATTGGGGAAGTTTGGTGCAGTTTTTGGGGTTGATTGGGATATTGCTCGTCATGACTTTTACTGCGCAATTTTTCATGACTTATCTGGGTCATCAGTTTGTATATCGCCTAAGAACAGATTTGGTGGGGCGAATTTTAACCACGCCTTTTGCTGATTTGGAAAAAACAGGTAGCAGTCGCCTGCTTGCCAGTCTGTCTGAGGACATTCAGACGCTCAACATCGCTTTTGTGCGTCTGCCAGAGCTTGTGTACGGCATCATCTTGGTGGGCGGTGCTGGCGTTTATTTGGCGTATTTGTCCTTGCCACTCTTTGTGGTGATTGGGCTGTGGAGCGTGGCGGTGGTTTGGGCGAGTGTGGTCTTGGTCAATCGTGTTTATCATTTTTTGGATAAATTACGACAAATCGGCGACAAACTCTACCAAAATTACCAAACCGCCATTCACGGCAAAAAGGAGCTCGATTTCAACCACGAACGTGCCTGCGATTTTTTTAACACCTTTGACACGCACGCAAGCGACTATCGCCAAACCATCATCAAAGCTGACACCTACCATTTGTCAGCGGTCAATTGGTCAAACATCATGATGTTTGCAGGGGTTGGGTTGATTTTGGTGCTCGCTGGCATTGGTGATTTGGCGGATAAATCAGTAGCAACCACCTTTGCCCTGACCATACTGTTTATACAAACACCCCTACTCAAAGCAGTGGGGGCTTACCCTGTCTACCAAACCGCCAAAGTCGCCCTCAAAAAAATCCACGAACTTCACCTTGCTACGCAAACATTCGACAAACACAAAATCCTCCGTCCTCGTGCGTGGCAAACGCTCACTTTGCAC
Source organism: Moraxella sp. (assembly GCF_030525845.1). Taxonomy (GTDB): domain Bacteria; phylum Pseudomonadota; class Gammaproteobacteria; order Pseudomonadales; family Moraxellaceae; genus Moraxella. The sequence goes on along the minus strand of NZ_JAUNDY010000008.1, from coordinate 8,304 downwards.
AACGTCAGTTATCAATACGACAACCAATCCTTTGCCCTACATGACATCAACTTAACACTCCATCAAGGTGAAGTGGTGTTTTTGGTGGGCGATAACGGCTCTGGCAAATCCACCCTCGCCAAGCTCATCACAGGGCTGTATCAGCCCAATTTAGGCTTCATCAAACTTGACGATACCGTCATCACCGATGACAACCGTACACAATATCAAGCTCAATTTGCGGGGATTTTTGGGGATTTTTATTTGTTTGATAAAATTTTAAGCAGTGATGAGGCGTTGGTTGATACGTGGCTTGATTTGTTGCAAATGAAGCACAAACTCATCATTGACAACCACATCATTACCAACACCGAGCTGTCCACAGGTCAAAAAAAGCGAGTGGCACTGCTCCTTGCCATCACCGATGACAAACCCATTTTGCTCTTAGATGAATGGGCTGCCGACCAAGACCCCCATTATCGCACTGTATTTTATGAACAGCTCATCCCCATCATGAAACGCATGGGCAAAACACTCATCGTCATCAGCCATGATGACAGATTTTTTGGGTGTGCTGACAGGGTTTTACAACTCAAACAAGGACGTTTGCAAGCCCTCGCCACGTCAAATCAATGAGATTTGACCCTCAGCGACCCCAAATAAATGGCAAGCATCACCAAAAACGCCCCACCCCATTGCATGGCGTTAATCGGCTTATGTAACCAAAAATAATCAATGAGTAGCGTGGCGACAGGCTCGGTTAGGAGCAAAAGCCCTGTGAGCGACAAAGCGATTTTGGGAATGCTATACGCAATCAGCCCCCATGCCATACATTGCATGACCGCCCCATAGACCAAAATCCAGCCCCATTCGGAAAGCGTGGCGGGTAGGATTTGACCTTGATTAAACATCAACATAAGTGGCAATAATGCCAACGCCCCACCCACCCCCACGAGCGTCATCATCGGAAAAATCGCCACTTCCGCCACTTCGTGCGTGCGTCTGACAAAGGACATGGACACCGCCAAAAATGCCCCCGACAAAATCCCCGAAACAAAACCCCACAAGGCGGACGAGTTGTGAGCAAACTCTGGGCTTGCGATGAATGCGACACCAATGGAGGCAAGGATTAGACTACCAATTTGCAGTTTAGATTGTCGCTCACCAAACCACACAAAGGCAATGAGTGCCAAAAAGAAAATTTGTAAACTGTTTAACAGCGTAGAAATGCCTGGCCCTACTGCATGAATGCTCTCATGCCACAACCCCAAATCCAGTCCCAACGCCCCGCCAGAGACGAGGGCGAGCACAATCGCTTTTTGTGAAGTTGGAAAAGTTTGACGACACAAAAGAGCAAGCAGGGCAAAAATCCCTGTCGAAATCAAAAGTCGCCAAAACGCCATGGCATACGCCCCCACGCCGTCCACATGAGCGACAATCAGACTGCCAAGCCCAAACAGCACACAGCCGACCACCAGCCCCACCATAGAAAATAGGTTGGTGGGATTGGCATTTTTCTTATTCATATCAACCACTCATCATCTGCCATGCTCGGCAAGTAAATTCATAAATTCGTCCTCGCTCACCACACGCACACCTAGCTCGGTTGCTTTATCGAGTTTAGAGCCTGCTTTTTCGCCTGCCAAAAGTGCGGTGGTTTTGGCAGAGACTGAGCCTGAGACTTTTGCCCCGAGTGCTTGCAAATGAGCTTTGGCTTCATCTCGTCCCATGCCCGATAGCGTGCCTGTTACCACCCAAGTTTGTCCATCAAGCGGGGCATTGCCCATCTCCTTAACCACCGTCTGCCAATGCACACCTAATGATATTAAATCATTCACAATTGCCATGTTATGTGGGTTGTTAAAAAATTCATGGATATTACAGGCGGTAATCTCACCAATGTCCACCACCTTTAAAAGCTCATCGACACTTGCCTTTTGTAAATTATCCAGCTCGCCAAAATGCTGTGCCAAGTTTAACGCCGTACTCTCCCCCACCCCACGAATGCCTAAGGCAAAGATAAAACGAGGGAGCGTGGTGGCTTTGGATTTGTCAATGGCGGATAGCATATTGGCGACTGATTTTTCGCCCAAACCTTCTAGGGTTTGTAAAACATCCACCTTATCGGATAGGCGGTAAATGTCAGCAACGGTTTTGATAAACCCTATCTCAAAAAATTTCACCAGCCACTGACTGCCCAGCCCATCCACATCCATCGCACGGCGAGAAACGAAGTGTTTTAGGGCTTCTTGGGCTTGGGCAGTACATACAAACCCCCCCGTACAGCGTGCCAATGCTTCACCCTCAGGCAACACCACAGGCGAGGCACACACAGGGCAAGTGGTGGGTAAGCTCACCGCACGCACATTGTCATCACGCAAATCCATCATCACGCCTGACACCTTAGGAATCACGTCCCCCGCCCGATGCACGCTCACGACATCACCAATCATCACACCCAAACGCCCGATTTCGCCAAAGTTGTGGAGCGTTACATTCGACACCGTAACCCCACCGACATTGACAGGGTCGAGCTTGCCAACGGGGGTAAGCTGTCCTGTCCGCCCCACTTGCCACTCCACATCGACAAGGCGAGTGGTGGCAGTGGTGGCAGGGAATTTATAAGCGGTCGCCCAACGAGGCTCACGGCTTAAAAACCCCAAGTCCTCTTGTAAGGCAAGCGAGTTTACTTTTACCACCATGCCATCAATTTCAAAAGGCAAATCATCACGCCCGCTCATGGTCGCTTGATAAAAATCATCAATCTGTGCCAAATTTGCCACCACTTTAAAGGGCGACACCTCAAAGCCTTGATTTTGTAAAAATGCCATTGCCCCACTTTGGGTGGTAATGTCGCTAGGCAACCCTTGATTGACTGAATAGCCATAAAACGCAAGGGGGCGAGCTTTGGCGATGTTGGGGTTTAATTGGCGTAAACTGCCTGCGGCGGCGTTACGAGGATTGGCAAAGGTTTTCTCGCCTTTGGCTTGGCTGTCTGCATTTAGTTTGGCAAAGCCCGCCTTTGGCATTAATACCTCGCCACGCACTTCTAGAAGCGGTATATCTTGGCAATCACTTAGCACGAGTGGCAAATTGCGAATCGTTCGCACGTTGTGCGTGATGTCCTCGCCCACTTTGCCATCGCCACGAGTAACCGCTTGGGTAAAGACACCGTTCACATATTTTAAAGACACCGCCAAGCCGTCCAGTTTAAGCTCCATTTCAAATTCAGGATTTTTACTTTTGTCGTCCAAACGGTCATTGACACGGCGAACAAAATTGGCGATGTCGTCTTTATCAAAGACATTACCGAGTGAGAGCATGGGAATGTCATGGGTAATTTGGGTAAAAAATGGCAACGGCTCGCCCCCCACGCTGTCAGTTGGGCTATCAGGCTGTTTTAGGTGGGGAAAATCGCTTTCTAGCTCAACAAGTTTAGCACGCAAACTGTCATACTCGCCATCGCTGATGGTGGGGTTATCCAGCACATAATAGGCGTGGTTGTGTTTTTTGAGGGCGTTTATTAACACACGCATTTGGGCGATGATGGCTTCATTGGTGGTAGCAAATAAATCATTCATGACAATAAATTTAAGTAGTGGGTTTAACGTTAAAAAACCGCCTTAAATGAAAGACGGTTTTAAAAAAAGTCTATCAATCAGCGATAATCTGACACTCTGGCACGTAGTTTTGCCAAATATGCCCCATCAAGCAGATAGCCCTCCTCATCATGCACATCTGCACTGATGTCTTTGGCAATCATCTGAGCAACTGACACCATACTATCAAAACCTCGCAGGGCATGAGGATGCGGAAGCGACAAAAAGAGTGATAAGCCTGTAAAATGAGCATCTGGCAGAGTATTTAAATCAAACGCCTCTACACCCTCGTGAGTTACCCCCAGCATACTAAACCACAAATGCCCTGCACCGTCTTCACGCTCGTAGCGATGATACATATTCATTACACCGTATTTAAGTCCGTAGGCACGTACGATGTCAAGCACGGTCTTGCCAGATAGTCCATTATATTGGTCTTTTGGTGTGATCACCACCGTTACCGTCTCTTGGGCGTTTAGTAGCGGGTCGTTGTTTTGGTCAAAGACTTGTTGTTGTTCCAAATGACGGTCTAGCACAGGCGAGTTTTGGGTGAAATCATTAGACGGTACAGTAAAACGCTCTCTTTTGGCGGTTTCGTCTTTTTTGAATAAGTCATCCTTAAAGATGTCATCAGTAATATCGCTACCTGCCTCGTCATCTTGAATGCTGGTCGTCTCGGTTGGGTTTTGGCTGGCTACCATCGCAAGACTAGATAGAGCGTCTGCTTTTGTCTCTTCGGTAGGCTTTTCTGATTCTGGTTCGGTTGCTACGCTATTTTCTAGGGTTGCTGACTCACGCTCATCTCTTGGCAAAATCGGCAAATCGTCCTTGTACGCTAGCGTCTTCTCGTCGCCACCAAATTCTTTACTGCGAAGTGCCTGAACCATCAGCACGATACCAACAATCACTGCAAGTAAAAGAATGATACTAAAAAATGTGGTCATAAGCCAAAATCCCAAACATTATCGTATAAAATTTTGATAGTTTACCATGCTTCATTTGTTTCGTCATTAACTTTGCGACATTTGGTAAAAATTTTTCGGTTAATATCTTACAAATACCGCCCCACAATCTGCCTCATCATCTCAATGTGCAAATCATCTGTGTTGAGTGCAGGGATATATTCGTAGGATTTACCTCCCGCATTGATGAAGTTATCACGGTTCTCGACCGCCAGCTCTTCTAACGTTTCTAAGCAATCGGCACTGAATGCAGGGCTGAGCACTTGCACGGACACGCCCTGAGCCCCCCATTCACCCAACAGCTCATCGGTATAGGGTTTGAGCCACTCCTGAGCCCCAAAGCGAGACTGAAAACTTACCGCCCACTCGTTCGCCCCAAGCCCAAGCTCACTTGCCACCAGTACGGCAGTTTTACGGCATTGCTCGGCATAGGGGTCGCCTTTGTCAGCATAGGGCTTGGGAATGCCATGAAAACTCATGAGCAGTCGGTCGGCTCGTCCATGCTCCGCCCAATGCTTTTTAATGCTCTCCACCAACGCCTGTATGTACAATGGGTGGTCATGGTACTCACGAGTAAACTGTATGGCAGGCATGTTGCGTTCACGCATGCAATACTCTGCCACTTTATCAAATACCGCCCCTGTGGTCGTGGCAGAATACTGTGGGTACAATGAAAACACGATCAAATCATCATAACCTTTGTCGTGTAACTCTTTCATCACATCTTTGATGTTAGGGTTGCCGTAGGTGGTGGCAGGAAATACAGGGATATTTTTACCATCATTGGCAAGGGCGGTTTGGAGTAAACTCGCCTGCTTTTTTAAAATCGCCAAAAGGGGCGACCCCTCATCCGTCCACACGCTCTCATAGGCGTGGGCAACCCGTTTGGGGCGAGTAGTTAGCACAAATAAATTGAGAATGATTTGCCAGATAAAAGGGGGAATCTCAATCACTCGAGTATCGGACAAAAACTCACGCAAATAACGGCGAACCCCCGTTTGCGTGGGTTCATCAGGCGTACCTAAATTGACAAGGAGAATGGCGGTTTTCATGAATATTTATCATTTAAAATTTGCCTTAGTGTAGCATTTTTTGGCGATGTCCGCCCAATTATTTTTTGAAATTTTATCTTTTAAAAGACCAACCAGCACCATCAATCATGGGAATGACCACCCCATTTGGCTTCGTAGTCTGCTTTTTGTTGGCGATAAATCTCAAACACGCACAACTCCTCACAGCCATTATGACAGCACTCGATGTCCTCTGGTGGCTCTGGTGGTGGCGGTATTTCGGTATTTTGGTCGTCTGCCATGATGATACTCAACTAAATATGATAAAATTTTCAGACTGTGTTATTATAATCGTGTTTTATTCATCTTGGCAATATTTATCATGACAACACAAATCGCCCTAACCCAAGCCTTGCAAACGCTAAACCCCACCCATCTTAGCCTTGATAACGAAAGCCACATGCACGCAGGGTATTTTGAAGGCAAAGAAAGTCATTTTAAGCTGGTTATCGTCAGTTCAGAGTTTGTAGGTAAGCGTCTTGCCAGCCGTCATCAGCTGGTTTATGGGGCGGTTGCCCCTTATTTGACACATGGCGGTGGCACGGTTCATGCACTTGCTATCCATGCTTATACGCCTGATGAATGGGCGGATTTGACCGTTGCTCCTGACAGTCCACGCTGTGCAGGGCAAAATAAAAACTAATTTCACTTTTAAAAATTTTATCCCATCAATAGGACCATATCATGAAAAAAATTATCCTTACCCTAACTGCCACCACCGCCATACTAACAGGCTGTGCCACCACCAGTATTGCACCCCAATACATCAACCCTGCCAACTACCAAAGCTATGACTGCTCCACCCTACAAAGCGAAGTGACTCGTATCAGCAATGTCGCCAAATCCACCGAAAAACAAAACATCGGATTGTCCAGCACGGGCGTTGGTATCGGTATCGTGGGTGGTCGTGGCGGTATTTATCCCTCTATTAGCTTGGGGGCAGGTCTAGGTAACGGCAACGCCAGACAAGCTAAAACCAACACACTTGCCAAGCTCTACGGCGAACACGATGCGATGGTCATTGCTGGTCGTCAAAAGGGCTGTACATTCGCCCAAAACATCAAAATCTATGGCGAACAGTAATTGATAAATGGGTATCGCAAAGATACCCTTTTTAATACCCATCATCAACCCCCAAATCCCATTTTAAAATCCCCAAAAATTTGCTATCATAGGCAGATTTTATACGACAAATTTTCATCATTTTATGGCAATCACACACCCACAATTTAACCCTGTCGCCCTTGATTTGGGCTTTTTGCAAGTACATTGGTATGGACTGATGTACTTGCTTGCTTTTTTATCCGCTTATCTACTGGCAACTTTTTGGGGCAAAAAGCGGGGCGACTTTACGGGCGAGGCGGTCTCGGATTTGATATTTTTTGGGGCAATGGGCGTGATTTTGGGTGGTCGCATTGGCTATGTGATTTTGTATAATTTTAGTGAATTTTTAGCCAATCCCGCCTATCTGTTCAAGGTCTGGGAGGGAGGCATGAGCTTTCACGGAGGCTTTATGGGCGTGGTCGTTGCCATGTTCTTTTTTGCCAAAAAATACAAAAAATCACCCTTTACCGTGCTGGACTTTGTCGCCCCTTGCGTGCCGTTAGGCTTGCTGTTTGGGCGGATTGGTAACTTTATTAACGGCGAGCTGTGGGGGCGTGTCTCGCACGGCGATTATGCACACCTTATGTACTTTCCACAAGCGGTGTCTGCCGACCACGACCTCATCAATGCCGACCAAAGCCTACACGCCATTGCACACCAAATGGGCGAATACTACCTACTGCCACGCCACCCAAGCCAGCTTTATCAGGCATTTAGTGAAGGCGTGCTACTGTTTATCTTGCTTTGGTGGTTTAGTAGCAAGCCTCGCCCTCGCTATGCCGTGTCTGCTCTGTTTTTGCTGGGTTATGGGTGTAGCCGTTTTACCACCGAGTTTTTCCGTCAGCCCGATGTGGGCTATGAACTCATCTTTGGCTGGATGAGTAAGGGGCAACTGTATAGTCTGCCGATGATTATCGCAGGGGTGATTTTGTTGGTGCTGGCTTATAAAAAGAATATTTACGACTGGCAGAAAGCCTAAATAAAGCACGGTTACAACAATGTGAAAAAATCAAATGGATACATTTAATTTTGACGGCAAAACTTTTGAATTTCCCATTGCCGTCTATGCCACGCCCCATTCGGAAAAAGCCCTATTACTAACCGCCATACTCATAAACCTTATCGGCTTTGGTGTGGCGGTGGGGTTTGCCATAATTACTCAAAACGCATGGACATTGGCGATATATGCCATATTTGCACTATTGATAACGTCGGCATTATTATCCGCAAAAAAGCCTGCCATGATATTACACGCCGACAAGGTGGTCATAACAAGACCCACGCCACGCCATATCGCTTGGCAGGACTTGCATTTTTTGGAACAGACAATAATAAACCAAAACGGCAAGCAGTCTTTATTGTATTTTTATACCCTTGATAACAATGATAAAGATAAGGAAAAACTGCTTGTTTATCTTAATCCAAAAAATGCGTATTTTGGCAATCAAAAACATCATTTTGACCAACAAAAAAACCTTAGCATTTTTTAATAAGATTAAATTGGGAAATATGACATGAATACATTTACCTTTGATGGCAAAACTTTTGAATTTCCAATTGGGGTTTATGTTTATTTTGGGCGTATCGGTC
>NZ_JAUNDY010000027.1 GCF_030525845.1 Moraxella sp. | reverse complement strand
CCCCGACCCTCTGCTCCCAAAGCAGATGCGCTACCAAGCTGCGCTACGCCCCGATTAACTTCTAACTAAGGTTAGTTGCTGTTAGTGGTGCGTATTATAGCGTAAATTGAGTGTATGTCAATTATTTATTTTAAAAAAAGATAAAAATTTTTATAAATAATTGATTTTTATAAAATTAATTTTCTGTGATGAGTGTCCACCCCAGAGCTTTTGCTCCACGAGTGCCACCTGTCAGATGAACATAAGTGCGATCTGGATTGAGTTTTTCCAAAAACTCACAAGCTTTGATGGCTTTTGTACCGCCACCACACAGGATATAAATGTCGCCTACGGTTTGGTTTAAAAGCTCGGCTGTGATGGCATCAAGAGGAACATTGGCGGCATGGGCGATGTGTCCGCCCTTAAAGCTGTCTGTATCTCGCACGTCCCAAATGACAATATCTGCGTTGGGACTGAAATTGGCGATGTCTAGGATTTTAATCATGGGGTTTACCGTATAATTTTTTGTGAAAGTTTAGCAAATTTGGGGTATGATGGCAACATTGTTATTATGGTGCGGTTAGATGTTAAAATTAATTGTATTTTTAATGATGGTAGTGTGCTTGACTGCGTGTACCAGCAAGCTTTATCAGTCTGGGGAGCTTTGGCAATCGCCCACACCCACCTTTGCTCCCAATGCCACCAAAGCCGAACGCATTGTCGCCATTGCTTTGCGTGAACATCAAGCATGGGGCGAACCGTTTATCACGACGGACGGACGCATCGCCCAATACGAACATTACGAATCTGAAAAATCCCGGCTCTTAGATGGCTCTTTGGCGTGGGAGCGTGTGGTGGCGTATTGGCGTGATGGTGGGGCATTGGCAGGGCTTGATGTCAGATTGCCTTATCATGAATGCAACAAATCAGATGCAAGCATACACTCAAAAGCCAACATTTGTCGAGCCTTTACCAGTGATGTGGCGTGGTCGGCGGCTTTTATTTCTTATGTCATGAAACAAGCAGGCGTGGATTTTTATACATCGCCACGCCATTTTGATTATATTCGCCACTCTTGGCAGGGGCAAGGCGATTATCGCACTTATCCTGTGAGCGAGCCCTTGGCACTTGGCGACATGCTGTGTTATTTGCGTGGTACAAAAAGCCATACTATCACAAATTATGATGATTTGACCAATTATATTAGAAGCCAAAACCAAGGCTTGCCTGCCCATTGTGATGTGGTGGTGCGTGTCGATGAGCATGAAATTTGGCTGGTTGGGGGCAACGTTTTGCACACGGTCATGCTAAGAAAAATGCACGCCAAAGATGGAGTGGTGATTTTACCAAAACGCACGGACGGTTGTACGCCTTACCGTGAAGATTTGTGCCATCTTAGTCAGAGAAATTGGGTGGTGGTGTTAAAACTGCAAAATCCATCGGATATTTTTTAAATTTGCCAAAAAAGATTTGCCCTAACCCCCAAATTTCATGTATCATTGTCTTATTTTTAAAAACCAAAAGTTAGGGGTTATCATGAGTGAGCAACAAACCAATTTGGACACCAGCAAAATTCACGATTTGCGTGGCAAGATTGACAGCATTGATGAGCAAATTCAACGTTTGATTAATGAGCGAGCCAGTATCGCCCAAGAAGTTGCCATTGCCAAAAAAAATCACGAGAGCCACCCCATTTTTTACCGCCCTGAGCGAGAAGCCCAAGTCCTAAAAGCGGTCATGGAGCGTAATTCAGGACCGTTGTCAGGTGAAAAAATGGCACGCCTATTCCGTGAAATCATGTCTGTTTGCTTAGAGCTTGAAGCCCCACAAAAGGTTGCTTTTTTAGGGCCGATTGGTACTTTTACCCACGCCGCCGCCTTAAAGCACTTTGGTAAGGCGACCACCGCCATTCCGCTTGCGACCATTACCGAAGTGTTTCGGGAAGTAGAAGCAGGCTCTGCGATGTATGGCGTTGTTCCTGTGGAAAATTCGTCCGAAGGTGTCGTTAACCACACGCTAGACGCATTTTTAGGTTCTGGTTTGCGTATCGTGGGCGAGGTTGAGCTACCCATTCATCATAATTTTTTGGTGGACGAACATACCAAAGTAGATTTGATTTCAAAAATTTATGCCCACCAACAAACCCTAGCCCAATGCCGTCAATGGCTTGACAGTCATTATCCAACGGTGGAGCGAGTGGCGGTGTCGTCTAATGGCGAAGCTGCCAGACGCATCAAAAAAGAATGGCATTCGGCAGCCATTGCAGGGGGTGTGGCAGCGGCGGAATATGGTTTGCACAAATTGCACGAAAATATCGAGGATAACCCCAACAACACCACTCGTTTTCTCATCATTGGGCATGAGACGGTCGCTCCAAGCGGTCATGACAAAACTTCCATTGTGGTGTCCAGCCCCGACCGTGCGGGGGCGCTGATTGATATTTTAGAGCCACTAAAAAAATATGGCGTATCCATGACCAGCATTGAGACTCGCCCCGAGCGTCCCAACAAGTGGGCATATGTGTTTTTTATTGATATGGTAGGACACATCAATGATGAGAATGTCAAAAATGCCATTGACGACATCGCCAAAATCGCCAAAGACGTGCGAGTGTTAGGGTCATATCCAACGGCGGTGATTTGATGATAAAAGATGATGCAAAACTTGTTTTGGATTTTTGGTTTAGCGATACAGCCAAACCTTTTTGGTTTGCCAAAAGTGATGGCTTTGATGCGTTATTAAAAGACAAGTTTTTGGTTATTTTGCAAAGTGCAAGTTTGGGCGAATGTGAAGATTGGCGAAATAGCGTGCAAGGGCGATTGGCGGAAATTATCGTCCTTGATCAATTTTCAAGAAACATTTATCGTAATATGCCGAGTGCCTTTGCCCAAGATGCTATGGCAGTGGCATTGGCTCAAGAATTGGTAAAACAGCCAGATTTTGCCCAATTATCGATTAGCGAGCGTAATTTTGCCTTAATGCCGTTTATGCATTCAGAATCAAAAGTCATTCATAAAAAAGCTGTGCCACTATTTGAAAAGTACGCTGATAAAAATACTTTGGATTTTGAATTAAAACATAAAGTGATTATTGATAGATTTGGGCGTTATCCACACCGCAATACAATTTTGGGACGAATGTCAAGCGATGAAGAATTGGCATTTTTAAATGAGCCTAATTCGTCTTTTTAATGAATGGCAACTATGCAAAATTTATTCAACAAAACCTTAATCATCGGCTTAGGCTTAATTGGCGGTAGTGTTTTACAAGGCATTTTTAACAATCGCCTTGCTAAGTACTTATATGCGGTGGATTTTGATAAATCGGTTATTGATAATGCCATTAGTGAGAAATTAATTCAAGGTGGCGATGATGATTTACTCACTTTGGCAAAGACGGGTGTATTAAAAGATTGTGAATGTATCATCATTGCTGTACCTGCTTTTGCAGTTAAAGCGATTTTGGAACAAATTAAAACCGCCATTAGCCATAAATTATTACCAAGCGATATCATCATCAGCGATACCGCCAGCACCAAAGGCAATATTTTAAAGGACGCCCACGATATTTTTGGCGAATTACCGCCCAATTTGGTTTTGGCTCACCCGATTGCAGGAGCAGAAAAATCAGGCTTTTTGGCAAGAAATGGCAATCTGTTTAAAGCCCATAAACTCATCATTTGTCCACACGATTTTAATGACAAACAAGCGGTGGATAAAATCGCTACCCTTTGGCAATCGCTTGGGGCGAGTGTGGATTTTATGAGCTATGATAAACACGATGAAGTTTTGGCATTAACCAGTCATTTGCCTCATTTATTGTCCTATGCTTTGACTTATCAGCTTGCCAAAGATGAAGAGAGTTTAAACATATTTCGCTATGCAGGTGGCGGATTTCGGGATTTTAGCCGTATTTCGGCAAGTAGCCCGATTATGTGGCACGACATTTTTTTGGCAAATAAACAGGCGGTATTAAAAGGGTTAGACGAGTATCAAAAGATATTGGACGAATTAAAATCTGATATTGAAAATGACAATTCAGATAAGCTCTTAGAAACTTTTGCCATTGCCAAAAATGCCAGAGAATATTTTGGGCGGTTATTGGTGGAGAAAGAGAGGTTAAAGAATTTGTAAAGTGGTGTGCAATAACGGTGCGTAAGGTGCATATTACGCACCAAATATAAAAAATGGTGCGTAACAAACAAAACAAAATTATTTTTTAAACTTATTTTTTATATAATTTGCACCAATACTGGCAAAAATAAATATCACAATAAGTTTGATGATTGTCATAATATCCATAAATAAACTCACTTTTTGGTTGAATTAAAAATAGCATTGCCAATATACAAAATAAAGCAATACAATAAAAATGCTCCAAAAATATCTACCATTCCAGACGAAACCATTCCACGATTGAGCATTTGGACTGCGTTTGGATTTAGAGTAATTGCCAACACTAAGGATACAATAGGTATCCAAATTGGAAATTTTTTACGATTGTTTGACATTGATAAGTTCATAATAACTACTTGGTAATAAATTATCACCAATCATTTGTCTATATTTGACAGCAGAATTCCAAGGGGCAAGTATTTCATTTTTAAGGCTACCAGCTCTCATTTTTAGGTATGGGTCTGCATTGTTTTCGGTGTATATGAATTCTACACCCAATTTTTCCCTAGAAGCCTGTTCTAGGAAATTCTGATACATTTGCAGAAAAATAGGTATGTAATTTTGTTCAAAACCACGCTCGCTACGAAATTCATAATGCTTTTCACAAAAGCCTAAGAATTGAATATAAAAATCGCCATTATAAACTGCTTTCTTTTTGTATCTTTGTTGTTCCAGTATGTCTATATAAAATTGATGTCTTTCTTGTAAAAATTTTTTTACACTAGAAATGTTGTCTTCATTATGGTTTAATCCATAAATTTTTAAAATTAACTCAATCCACTTGTTTTCAATACCTTTGGCAATATTTCGTCTTTTTTCTCTTAAATTTTCTATTTGTATAGCTTCATCGGATTGTGCAATATTGTTCAAAACTTGATTGTCTCTATTCTTATCTCCGCTAGGATTGCTTGCTATGGCATAACGCATCATATCGGTAGAATGCATTTCGTATAGTGTAATACAATGTGTGAAAATAATTAGCTGAAAATAAGCAATTTCCAATTCAAACGCATAACTCCAAGCGTTTTTATCTTGATTTAATGAGAAAAATCCATCGCTATTTATAATATCCATTGTTTCTTGGTAACTTTTGGATAAGTACTCTAATCCCAATGCGATTTCTCTATTGTAATTGTTGGTGTGGCTTGATTTTGGGGCTTGGCTATCTTGGTTGTTTTGAGAGAATAAATAAAACAAAATAACAACGCCTGCAAGACCGCCAAAAAATATAAGAACTTCCACAAAAAACTCCCAAAAAATTTTGAATTTCAACCATTATATGTTACAATAATTTATTTTATTTTTAAACCAACCCACACTTGTCATTTGACAACTGGCAGTAGGCTTTTTGAAAAAAATATGGGTATTTTTATGATAAATGTTGAGACAATTCGTGAACTACGAGAGCAAAACAACTGGACACAAGAGCAAGTAGCGGAAAAATTAGGCATTACTAGAAATGGCTATGCCAAAATAGAAAGGGGCGAGAGTATGCCAAACTTAGAGCGATTAAATGACATTGCGACTTTATTTGGTGTGGAGGTTGCTGAATTATTGGATAATAAAAATTTTATTTGTCAAATTATTGACAATAATAGCAATACCATTAACTATAATAGCAATCAAAATTTAATTGCTGAGATTGAAAAATTGCAATTATCCCTTTGTCATAAAGATGAATTGCTTGCTCAAAAAGATAAGGAAATTGAATTATTAAGAAAACTTTTGGATAAAGTTTGATATTTAATGATGTGTACTTTTTATTTAAAAGCAAACACCTTACCCCCAACAAATTAACACCCTTATTTAGGAAAAACCCTATGAAATACAAACTCACCCCCAGCACAACATTTACAGGCACACACGCTGTCGCCCCTGACAAATCCATTTCGCACCGCTCCATTATGTTTGGTTCTTTGGCAAATGGCGTAACAAAAGTTAGCAACTTTTTAGAAGGCGAGGACGCACTCTCAACCCTACAAGCCTTTCGTGATATGGGTGTACAGATCGACCGAGATGGCGATAAGGTAACAATTTATGGCGTGGGAATGCACGGACTAAAAGCCCCTGCCAAACCCCTTGATATGGGCAACTCTGGCACGAGTATGAGGCTACTGGCGGGGATTTTGTCCGCTCAGAGCTTTGACAGCACGATGATAGGGGATACTAGCCTATCAAAACGCCCAATGGAGCGAGTGGCAAAGCCCCTGCGTCAGATGGGGGCAGTCGTGGCAACCACAGGCGAGCGTGGCACACCACCGATGACAATTACAGGTGGTAAGAGTCTAAGTGCTATCCGTTATGAAATGCCGATGGCGTCCGCCCAAGTCAAATCGTGCCTGCTTTTGGCAGGTCTATGGGCAGATGGCGAGACGGTGGTGGTAGAGCCTGAGATTACACGAGACCACACCGAGCGAATGCTGACCGCCTTTGGTTATGAGGTCAAGGTTACGCCTATGGGGCACGGCAACGAAATCCGTGTTAAGGGTGGTGGGCAATTAACCGCCTGTGATATTGAAGTGCCTGCCGATATTTCAAGCAGTGCGTTTTTTATGGTGGCAGGTCTGATAGCAGGGCGTGGCGATGTGGTGCTACCTAAGGTGGGCATTAACCCTACCAGAACAGGGGTCATTGATATTTTACGCTTGATGGGGGCGGATATTACTTTGCAAAATCAAACCCTTGTTGGTGGTGAGCCTGTGGCGGATATTTGTGTCAAATCAAGCAAACTGCACGGCATTGAAATTCCGCTCAACCTTGTACCGCTGGCGATTGATGAATTTCCTGTGATTTTTGTGGCGGCGGCGTGTGCCACAGGCAAAACGGTACTGCGTGGGGCGGAGGAGCTTCGTGTCAAGGAATCCGACCGCATTCAAGTAATGGCGGACGGTCTGACAACGCTTGGCATTGATTGCACGGTGCTTGATGACGGCATTGAAATTATCGGGCGTGGCGAGAGCGAGTTTGTGTTTGGCGGTGGGACGATTGAATCTCATCACGACCATAGAATTGCGATGAGCTTTGCGGTGGCAAGCCTACGAGCAAAAGATGAAATTATCATCAATGGCACAGAGACGGTGGCGACAAGTTTCCCGAATTTTGCTAAATTGGTAAAAGAAGCAGGACTTGGGCTGACAGTTTTGGAATGAATAATGGATGATAAAATTTATCATTATTGTCCAATTTGTGACCGCTCACTTAAAATTCATGAGAATGATATAATGATGAATACGCTTGAAAAAGTGTTAATTCATCATTTTAATACCAAACACGAAAGTTTATGTCGCAAACCAACTGAGCAAGAGTTAAAAAAATTTTCTAGGGGCAGTAAACGCCGTCAAAAAAGAAGTATTAGAACCATTTCTGGTGGTGGCGTTTCGCCAAAATAATTAGTGGTTTTGTAATTGGGTTGTAAGGTGCGTATCACGCACCATTTTAGCTTTGATTTTCCAAAACTCTAATCATTATTTAATGATGACTTTTGTGTTGAAACGATAAAAATCCCCTTATTTTAATCCATCTAAATAAAAATAAAATGCAAACCAACCAACAAAAAGGCATACTTTTAGGATTAACCGCCTATTTTATTTGGAGTTTATTTCCTTTTTATTTTAAAGAGTTAAGTCATTATCATGCTGTCGAAGTCATCGGTCATCGTTTGGTGTGGACTTGCGTGATTTTATGGTTATTTTTAATTCTTAAAAAACATTGGCAAGCCATCACGCTCATCAAACAAAATCCCAAAATCATCATTTGGACTTTTGTCTCTGGGTTATTGATTGCAACCAATTGGCTGACTTATGTATGGGCGGTGGGTCATGATAGGATTATTGATGCCAGTTTGGGTTATTTTATCAGCCCTTTAATGGGGGTGGCATTATCGTTTTTTATTTTAAAAGAGCGATTAAGACCCTTGCAATTCTTGGCGATTGCTTTGGCATTTATTGCGGTATTTATTCAAGTGGTAATGCTTGGATTTTTACCCATTGTGTCTTTATTATTGGCACTAAGCTTTGCATTTTATGGGCTGATGCAAAAACGCACGCCACTTGACAGTATTTCGGCATTATTTTTGGAAACTGCCATGCTGGTGCCATTTTGTGTGGTATGGTTTATGACTCATGATGTGCCAAGCAGTGAACCATCATTTTGGGTATCCCATGATATTTGGCTATTAATGCTCGCAGGCCCTATTACTTTAATTCCGTTATTATTATATAATCAATCCACCAAACTTGTGAATTTTAATACCCTAAGTTTTATGCAATATATTACACCGACATCGGTATTTGTGATTGCGGTGTTTTATTATCATGAACCGCTTGACATTAAAAGATTGTTTGTGTTTGGGCTGATTTGGCTTGGGCTTTTGGTATTTAGCATTGATATTTTAAAAAATAGGAAATAATCATGAATGACATTGTTTTTATTCAAGGTTTAAAAATTAACACGCTCATCGGCATTTATGATTGGGAACGTGCGATTAAACAATCTTTAATCATTGATTGTGAAATGACTTGCGACATGAGCATGGCAAGTCAAAGCGATGATGTGGCACATGCGATTAATTATAAAACGGTGTGTGAGGATATTGAGCGTCTTTGTCATGAGATTAAGGCAAAGTTATTAGAAAAACTTGCTCATGAGATTTGTACTTATCTTTTGGCAAATTATCCTTGCCAAAGTGTTACCCTTACCATTCATAAGCCCAATGCCATCAAGCAAGCCGACAGCGTGGGTGTCAAAATCACTCGCTACAAATCATGATAAAAAAATACATCATTGCTTTGGGAAGTAATTGTAATAGTCAGATTGCTTTTGAGATTGCCGCCCAAGAATTACATACATTGGGTGATGTGCTTATGTCGTCCACGATAATCGGCAAAGATTTTACGGGCAAAACCGACCGCATTTATCATAATGCGGTGGTTTTTTTGACATTATTTCAACCGCTAGATTATGATAAATTCAATGGAATTTTAAAAAATATTGAAAAAAAATGCGGACGTACCGATGATAAAATGCAAGTGTCCATACAAGTTCCTATGGATTTGGATATTCTGGCGTTTTATGAAAACGATTGGCAAATCGTGGCGAAAAGATTACCCTTTAAAGAACACGAAAAAAAGGGGCTTTTTGAAGTCGCCCCATTTTTACTTAAAAACTAGTATTCTAATATGTTGCGTTCACTTAGTGCCATTCGCCACTCTTGAATATATGTCCCACCGTGTAAAAATCTAACCAAAACGCCATATTCGCTGTTTTGATTAATTGCATCAATTTTTCTTAAAACACCCCTGTCAGGTAAAATGCGACTGTCAATCCCAAGTAAAATTTGGGCGTGTAAGGTATTGGCAACCTTTATCAGATGAATAATTTCTTCTTTACTGTCCACAATCCCCAAATCTTTCACTGGCTTGCTTTGTCCGTGCCAAGTGCTGTCTGTGGCAGGTCGTTCTAAGGTGGCGATGATTTTGGCACTGTGTGTGTTGGGGGTGATTTGGGTGGTTTTGGGGGTGTAGGGTGTAAAATCGTCCTTATCAACGATGGTTTGATTTAGGGTGCGAAGCAGGTTTTCATAATAATATAAATTGCCATCGAGGGTAAAGCGTTCACGAGCATTAAAATAACACAACACATAAGCACATAAGCGAGGCAACATACCATAGATGATGACCGACAACATCATGAGCGTGGCAAGGCGAGCAGGGGGGATGTCTCCACGAGAAAGGTTGATTTGGCTGGGCATCTCAAAACCGAGCAGACTTGGTGCAAAGCCTAAGCCCTTTAAAATCATGACAAAATGGCTCTGAGATAACAGTGTGGATTCCCAGATAAAGGCATAACTTTTAAATAAAAACAGCATGAGTAGGGCAAGTACGCTTCCTAACAAGCCAAAGAGCCATGCTTTGTGAATGATTTTACCCAGTTGCCAGATGGTATTTTTTTGAAATTCCTCTAGATAAATATCAAAAGCGGTGGCTTCTGGCAATGATTTGGGGCGAAGTTTGGCGAGTATGCCATAAATGCCCGAGTAGCGGTTGGGGTTTTTTAGACCGATAGACCACATCACAAGTGTGAGTGTGTGCCAGCCAAGCAATCCAAGCAGTACATAAAAAAAGTTCACAACATGAGCATTTAGAAGTCCAAACACCCCTACAAACCCCAACACGAAAGAGGCTCCTGCATAGAGGCGACCCACCCCTTTTATTAAAAAATCGCCTTTGTGCAAGGCGGTAGCAAGTTCGCCATTATTATCCATGAGCGTGGCACGATGGACGAGTTTATCGGTGGGTGTGCCGTCTGTTGATTTGGCGAGGTCGGTGGCGACTTTGGGGTCGGTGGCAAAAATAAATCCTGACTTTTCAAGTCGTCTGATGAGGTCAAGGTGTTTTTGGGTGTCAGGGTCTAATTCATTTAAACTGGCAAACTTTTCAATGTGAATGTGTTCTAATGACATGGCGTGGCTCGCTGAACTAACTTTCTAATTCTCTTAATTTCTCGTTTAATTTGTCAAGCTCCTCTTGTTTGAGAGGGTCGCTTTTAATACTAAGCTGTTTGGTGAGTTTTTTGATTTGAGTGCGGATTTTGGCAAGCTCAATGGTGTTTTTGGCGAGGTCTTTGTGGATTGTCTGGGAGTTTTTAGTGGTTATGGCGTTAGTCATGATGGATTCGATGGAGCTAACCACAGGCTTTGTGCCGTTAGTAATGCTTTGGGCGACACGGTTTAGGTGCTGATGGTAGCGATGACGTAGCCCGCTTTGTTCTGTCAGTCGCTCGGTGGCAGAGGGGGTATGAGGGTAAATTTCTAGGCGAATGCAGTCCACAGGGCAGGGCGGTAGGCACAGCTCACAGCCTGTGCATAGGTCGATCATGATGGTGTGCATGTGCTTGGCGGTGCCGATGATGGCGTCCACAGGGCAGGCAGGGATACATTTGGTACACCCAATGCAATTATCCTCATCGATGATGGCACGCACTTGGGTTGGGCGATTGGTGGCAGGATTGGTTTGCCACTTGCTGGGCGTGGCAGTTAGGTGTGGGCGTTCATCGTAATGGGCGTGCAAGATGGCATGAATGTCGTCCGTTACCGCTTGACCACCTGGTACGCACAGATTGTGATTTTCGCCATGTGCAATGCTATATGCATAAGGCAAACAGCCGTCTTGATGTCCGCAAAGCCCACATTGGGTCTGGGGGAGAGCCTCGTCGATTTGATGAATGAGAATTTTTTTGGTGTCATCTAGGGCGTGGAGGTTTAGGCGATTAAATAAAATGGGTAAATTGTCAAAACGGTCATTCATAAATCACATGATGATGTTGTAAAAAGCATTGGTGCATTATAGCGGATTTGGGGGATTTGGTCTATTTTATGATGAATTTTTTGGTAAACGAAGCCCAAGTCATAACAGCGTCATGACTTGGGTTGTGGCTGGTTTATGAATTAATATTAACGCACCAGTATTTTGTAACGATGTATTCATCAATGCCGTATTTTGAGCCTTCACGCCCAAAACCTGATTGTTTGACACCGCCAAAAGGGGCGACTTCATTGGAGAGCAGTCCTGTGTTTTGGGCGACCATACCATATTCTAGTGCCTCGCAGACACGCCATGAGCGAGCTTGGTCTTGGGTGTAGAAATACGCTGCTAGTCCGTAGGGGGTGTTATTGGCGTGGTCGATGACCTGCTGTTCATCATCAAAAATAAAAATTGGTGCAATCGGTCCAAAAATCTCTTCGTGGGCGATGAGCATGTCATCGGTAACGTCCGTGATGATGGTGGGTAAAAAACAGCGTGGATAATCAGGGTGGGGTGTGCCACCTGTGATGATGGTTGCTCCCTTGTCTGTGGCATCTTGAAGTAGGGTTTGTATTTTTTGTTTGGCGTTGTCGTTGATAAGAGGACCAATCTGTGTGTCGTTGGATAAGCCATTGCCGACACGCAAAGCACTCACTTGGGTTTGCAATTTTTGGATAAATTCATCTTTGACGGAGCGATGAACATAAAAACGGTTGGCGCATACGCAAGTTTGCCCTGCATTTCGGTACTTAGATGATATCGCTCCTGCTACCGCTTTATCAATATCAGCGTCCTCAAATACAATGAATGGGGCATTACCACCTAATTCTAGTGAGAGTTTTTTGACGGTGCTGGCACATTGCTCCATGAGAAGTTTGCCGACACGTGTTGAGCCTGTAAAGGAGAGTTTTTTAATGCGGTCATCTTGGGTAAGCACCGCCCCTATCGTCTCTGCTTGCCCTGTGATGATTTGTAGTACCCCTGCTGGCATGCCTGCTTCGATGGCAAGATATCCTAGCGCCAATGCCGAAAATGGCGTTTGGGTGTCGGGCTTGACAATCATGGTGCAGCCTGAGGCTAGGGCGGGGGCGACTTTTCGGGTAATCATCGCTGATGGGAAATTCCAAGGGGTGATGGCAGCACAAACACCAATGGGCTGTTTTAGGACAACGTAACGTAGATTTGGGTGGGTGCTGGGAATGACATCGCCATAGATTCGCTTAGCTTCATCGGCAAACCATCGGATAAAGCTGTTGGCGTAGAGAATCTCGCCTCTGGCTTCGCTAAGTGGCTTGCCCTGCTCGGTAGTCATGATGATGGATAAATCCTCAATATTTTGGTCAATCAAATCCGCCCAGCGGTGCAAGATGGTGGCACGGTCATGGGCGGTCAGCTTTGCCCAAGCGGATTGAGCCTTGATGGCAGATTCGATGGCATGAAAGACCTCATCGGCGGATAAATCAGGCACAGTACCGATTTTTTGGTCATCAAAGGGGTTGGTTACTTCGATGGCTTGGGTGGATTTGGCGGATTGCCATGCGTTATTAATGAGGGCGTGCTGACGAAAAAGTGATGGATTGTTAAGATTCATGGATTTCTCTTGTTTTTAGGTAATTGATGATGGTTTACAAATATTAACATGATTTGATGGGGAATTTGATATTTTTCATGCAAATTGCAACAAAATATTACAAAATAGCCATGTTTTGTTAGGGCGAAGCTGTTATCTTATGCGTATGATTTCTTTTTAAAGCTTAATTATGTCAAAATTCTTAAATCACAACCTATTGGTTGGTGTCACCACAATGCTTGGAACCAGTGTGGCGATGGTTACGCCAGCGTATGCCATTAGCGAGACATCAGTGCAAAGTTTTGCCAGTAGTATGAACGTGGCGGCAAATTCCCAAAACATCGGACAAGTATCAAGGCTCATTGATGACAATGCGGTCATTAGTCTGACACGCAAGGGCAATACTGCCACACTTGACAAAAATAGCTATTTGCAATTATTGCAAAAATCATGGGCTGGAACAAGCGATTATCATTATCATATCAGCGTCAATGACGTGATCATCACTGGCAATCAAGCAAGAGCCACCATCATCACCACCGAAAGCTGGGTTAAGGCAGGGCGTAAAACCACGCTAGTTACCCATTCTAAGGCAACGCTGTCAGAGGTTGATGGTAAAGTGCTACTCTTACGTGCTGTATCGCAAGTTACGGTGGCGTAGCTTGGCAGGTGTGATACGCATGTTTTGTCATTGATGATAATTTATGCTTTGATATAATCACGTCAATATATTATAATAGAAATATTTTAATGATTGATGGGACTGTTTATGTCATTTTTGCTAAAACCTCTAACCATTGCCATATCATCGGTATTGTTATTTGCTTGTGCTAGCACCAATAATAACACCGCCAGTACAGCGACCAACACGGGTTCTGTGGCACCGATTGTCAGGGATACCACGACCGATACATCAGCAACGAATGCGTATACAGGTGTACTTGACCAAGCGACCTTAGATGAATTAGAGGATTTGCTACAAGCGACCGACATGACGATGGTGGAGGGCGATGCTCTAACGGTTCAGCGTTATGGGGACTTGTGGGATAGAGTGCGTAATGGTTATCGCATGGGCGAAATTAGCAATAGTCGCATCGAAGCCCAAAAGTCATGGTTTTATAGTCGTCAAGATTACATCAACCGCCTGACAGCTCGTACTTCTCGTTATTTGCACCACACCGTTACCGAAGCAGAGCGTCGAGGGATTCCGACCGAGCTTGCACTACTGCCCATCATCGAAAGCTCATACGACCCATCAGCAACTTCTAATGCAGCAGCGGCAGGGCTTTGGCAGTTTATTCCTAGCACAGGACGTATCTATGGTCTAAACCAAAGTGCCACTTATGATGGTCGCCGAGATATTATTGAGTCCACACGAGCGGCGTATGATTTTTTGACCAGTCTGTATAATCAATTTGGCTCATGGGAGCTTGCATTGGCGGCGTATAATGCAGGTCCAGGACGAGTTCAAAAAGCCATCGATGCCAACAGACGAGCAGGCTTGCCCACAGATTATTGGTCGCTTCGTTTGCCGACGGAGACCATGAACTACGTACCTCGCTTTATGGCGGTAGCACAAATCATCAAAAACCCTCAATCTTATGGTGTTTATATTCCAGCGATTGCTAATCACAGCCATTTTAGGGCGGTACCTGCCAACTTTGGTGTAACGCTTTATGAAGTCTCAAACCTAACAGGCGTGCCTGTGGATGAGCTTCGTTTGCTTAATCCAGCACTGATTAATTTTAGTGTGGATGCCAATGGTCCAGGTAGGGTAATTATCCCAAATAGCGTACCAGTGAGTACTGACAGTAAATTAAAAGCCCTACAAGGTCTAGGTTATGGTGCTTCGTCTTATGTGGCAAATAGCTATGTACCACCAATAACAGGCGTGCAAAATCCTACTTCAAAGGCGGAGTTGGCTTCTGCTAATGCATTGCCTAGTACAGGAGCAGGCATCACAGCAAATAACAGCATCATTCAAGAACCGCCACTAACCCAAGAAGAGCGTGATTTTATCGCAGCACAGATTCAGGCAAATAGTGTAGACGAGGTTTCGCCCATTGCCAAAGATGGTAATATTGAGCTAAACGCAGTGCAGACACAGCAGTCAGTACTTGAAGCACGTGGCGAGACCAAAAGCCTTAGCTATAATGCCCCAACAGGTGCAGGCACACCCACGACCGCCATCACGCCAGCCCAAACCAGCAAATCAAATACCAATACTTCCAATCCAGAGCGTTATAAAGTGGTGGCAGGCGATACTTTGACAGGTATTGCAGCTGCTCATGGGCTGAGTGTCAGTCAGCTTGCCAGCTATAATGGTATACCTGCCAACACGCAGGTCAAGACAGGACAGCGCCTATGGCTAGTCCCTGGTAAAGTAAGCACAGTAAGTAAAGACACCACCAAGTCCACCACTAATACAGGCGTACACGTTGTACAGTCAGGGGAGAGCCTAACCTCTGTGGCAAATAAGTATGGCATGAGTTTGCAGGATTTGGCGGCGCTAAACGGCTTATCGGTTACTGATGGTATTTTGATTAATCAAAAACTAAAAGTCATGGGTACGCCAGCCAAGACCACCAAGACTGGCACACCAGCTAAGTCCATCAGTACCGATAAAGTTGCTACCTATAAGGTGCAATCGGGCGATACTTTGACTGCGGTCGCCAAGAAGTTGGGCGTTACTAATGCAGAGATTGCTGCCTTAAATAATTTTAATGCTAACTCGCCATTGGTGGCAGGTCAGACCATTAAAGTGCCAGCAAGTAGTACACAAGTGGATAGAAAACTAAATAATCAATCCGTCAAATACACCGTGCAATCAGGCGACAGCCTAAGTAGTGTTGCAAATAAATATGGCATTAGCATTGATGAGCTGGCTGCTGCCAATAATCTATCTAAAAATGCAGGACTGATTCGTGGTAAAACCATCACAATCCCTGCCGCTGGCACTGTCAAAGCTACCAAGCAGGCTGATACCAAATCTAGCAAGACCAATGATGTCGCACGTGGTAGTGTGATTAAGTCTACCGAAGATTATACAGTGAAGGCGGGCGAGAGCCTAAATTCCTTAGCAAGTAAATACGGCGTATCAGCTCGTGATTTGGCGGCGACTAATCAGCTATCTGCCAACGCTCAACTCCAACGCGGTCAAGCCATTAAAGTGCCCAAACTGACCAGTACCTATACTGTTAAGTCGGGCGATACTTTAACAGCTGTTGCCAAAAAGCATGGCATTAGTGTGGCGGAGCTTGCCAAGATGAACAATATCGATGCTAAATCGGCATTGAAAAAAGGTCAAAAGCTAACTGTGCCAAATAAATAAGCTACTAAAAAATCCGTTCATTGCATATGAGCGGATTTTTATTTTTTTTGGCATGGACTGACAAAATCATGACGAAAATGGGGTTTTGTCATATGATGTTTTGTGTGGCATCAAAAATAATTTTAATGGCAATAATGCTTAAACTCCAAGGCAATATTGCTTTTAGCCATTTTACAGGAATGACGCCACGCATTTTAGTTCCCGCCCATGACCCGAGTGTTGCAAAAATAATCATCATGGCAATAATCCGCCAATTCTCTACAAACGAAAATCCCATTAAACCATAAATGATGATTTTTACCACATGAATGATACTTGCCATTAACGCGCCAGTGGTTACGACAACATTATTATCATCGTACTTTTTATTTAACAAAGCAATTTGCATGGGTCCTGATATGCCAACAAATAATGCCGTTCCCATCTGAATAAAAGCAATGACGTAGAAATTATTGGCTTTTTTTAATAATCTATCAAAGGTTTTTGACCATTGCATGAGTAAAATATAAATACCAATAAACAAAGGAATAAGCTCCAATGAAACAAAACGAATGGCAATGCCAAAAATAACCGCCCCCAATATCGCCCCAATTAAAAACTGTTTTAGGTATGTTAAATCCAAATCCTTTCGACCAAACCACACACGACTGGCATTGCTCGCCAGCTGGCTTGCTCCATGCACAGGAATGATGATATTAGCACTGACAAACATTGGCATAAGCCCAATCAAAATAATGCCGCCACCTACACCTGAAATGGCGGTCATGCCTGATGTTAAAAAATTAATACATGCCAACAAAAAATCATTTAATAGGGGATTTAACATAAAAATCCTTTTAGTATTTTTGGCTATTATATCATATTGTTTTTGATGATATGATATAATAAATGCTCATTATTTATCTTAAAGTACAAATACCATGTTTACCGATACCCACGACCCGTAACACCTACCCCAAACATTACCATACATCACAAAACATCAAAATCAAACCATAACAAAATCAATTAGTTATGGTTTTTTGATGCCAATACATTGCAAAACATCACAAGGTATATTACTCTAATTTTTGTATCTCTATTTGTATCTCTGTTAAGTTTACGGAGCAAATGGGGGGATTTTTGGTAAAAATTAGGGTAAATTTTGATGAAAAGAACGCAACTTAAAAAGGGTAAAACCCTAACAGATACAGCGATAGCCAGCCTTAAAGCAGAGATACAAGAATACAGCGTAAAAGACAGCAAAGGACTGTATTTATTTGTCAAACCCACAGGGGCGAAATCGTGGAAAATGCGTTACAAAGACGGTAACGGTAAATGGCGTTGGCATGGCTTAGGCGGTTACCCAGCCGTAACAGGAGCTATGGCACGCCTGATGGTACAAGAAAAATACAGAGAACTGGCATTAGGTGCAGGCGAGCTAATTGCACCCACCACCGCCAAAAAAGACAGCCTAGCAGATATTTGGCGGATATGGCTAAATGAGCCACAAAATAAAAAACTATCAGACAGCACCAAAGCACGCCACCAATCCACCATGAAACACATCTTGCCTACACTGGGTAAAGAACCCTTAAAAGACATTGACCGTCAAAAATGGCTTGCCACTTTTCGAAAAATCGCAGAACACACCCACCACCAAACCAAAAAATCCACCGCCAAAGAAGCTTACAGGGCATGGCAACTCATCAACCGCCTTTATATCTTTGCCATTAATGAAAATCTAGCCATGATTGAAAGCAACCCAGTATCAGGGCTAGATAAACGCCTAGATACGCCCACGCCTGCTCCTATGGCTCATCTAAGCTTAGACCAATTACCACGCCTGATAAATGCCATACAGGGCATACACAGCCCACAAACGCGTATAGGGCTATTATTGCTTGTTCATTTGTTCACACGCCCCAACGGGGGCTGGCGAGCTTGCTACCCTAGCAGGGGTTACAGGGTGGAGAGCAGGGCAAGCCATGCAAGCGGTAAAGGCTTGTTTTGATGATTGGTTAGCCACCTATGGCAAGCATGGGGATTTAGAGCTAACCGCCCTAATAGAGCGTATCACAAACGCCATCGAACGCCACCAATATGGGCGAATGGTTAACCTAAAAACCGAAGCGTTTAACATGGAGAATAATTGGACGGACGGCAAAGCCAATCTATTAGCCTATATTGATGATGAATTGTATCTGTTCACAAAAAGCGGTATGACAGAAGTGAGTGAGCCACTACCAATCAAAACCGCCTTTAAGATGTTAAGCGAGGTAAATCTCACACGAGCCAACCACCGCCAAAAATATCAAAAATTCATCAATGGCAAAAGACAGCTATTTTATGCGGTAAAAGATGAGATTTTGACGTTTTTGGATAATGAGACATAGAAACATAACTTTACATAAAAAACCCATAATAAAATTATGGGTTTTTTGGTTTTTTTGGGATTTTTTTAAAAATGGTGTAGTTTACACCATTTTTTTGGCAATTTACACCATTTTGAAAATTGTCAAAGCCTTACGCCATGCGGTTTATACACCATTTACACCATTTACAAGATTTTATTTTTTTATTTTACAAGACAGTTACATTATTTTGTAATTTTATGTAATTTTAGAAACAATTCACGCCTGCATTTTGGGGTAAGATTTGGGGGGAATTGCCCTAAGTTGACCCTTACGCAAGGTTATGGCGGGTTGTTGGAATATTACTTATATGTTATAATCCATCTCATTCATGATAAGGTTATTTTTATGTTTTTGGTTGTATTTAGTGAAGTGTTTGAGTGTTGGCTCAATGATTTGGATAATGACGAACGCCAAAGCGTGTTAGCTAGTCTAAAACTTTTACAAGAATATGGGTATAACCTAGCACGCCCATACGCAGACACCATAAAAGGCAGTACGATAAACAACCTTAAAGAATTACGCATACAACATGACGGCAGACCGCTAAGGGCGTTTTTTGTGTTTGACCCACTAAGGCAAGCCATTATCCTATGTGCAGGGGATAAGACAGGGGATAAACGCTTTTACAAAAAGATGATACCCTTAGCCGAAAGCATTTATAAAGACCATTTGGAGAGCCTAAGCAATGAAATTAACAACTCTTGATGAATACATGGCACGCCTACCACAGGGCGAACAAGACCAAATCAATGCCAAAGCTAAAACGCTTAAACAAGCCTATGAGCTATCCTTGTTACGCCAAACCGCACAATTATCACAAAGCCAATTGGCGGATAAAATGGGCGTATCACAAGCCAACATTA
>NZ_JAUNDY010000044.1 GCF_030525845.1 Moraxella sp. | reverse complement strand
ACCCAACTCGTGTTACACGAACAAACCCCCTGCCAGAGATGGTGGGGGGTTTGGGTTTGTAAAGGGGATAAAAAACCGCCCAAATTGAGCGGTCTTAGTACAGTTTTGTTATTAAAATAAGACACGAACCTTGATGGTTTCTGGGACAGCACGTAGACGTTCTAGGGCTTTTTCAGAATCACTGTCATCTACGTCCATGACCAGATAACCGACATCTCCCTTGGTCATCATGGATTGTGAGCTGATGTTAATACCAGCATCCGCAAAGGAGGCGTTGATTTGCGACAATACACCGGGGACATTTTTGTGGATGTGGAGCAGGCGGTGGGTGTTGTCGGTAAATGGAATGGAGACGTTGGGGAAGTTGACGCTGCTTGTGGTATCGCCTTGGTCGGAGTAGCGGACGAATTTTTCGGCAACTTCAAGCCCGATATTTGCCTGAGCTTCTTGGGTTGAACCGCCCACATGGGGGGTCAAGATGACATTGTCAAATTTGCGAAGTGGCGAGATGAACTCTTCGTCGGCAGATTTTGGCTCTTTGGGGAACACGTCAATCGCTGCCCCAAGCAGTTTGCCACTTTCTAGGGCGGACGCTAGGTCATCGATATTGACACAGCCACCACGAGCGGCGTTGATGAAAAATGAACCTTGTTTCATTTTACCAAACTGCTCGGCAGTCATCATGCCACGAGTGTTTGGTAAATCTGGGACGTGCAAAGTAACGACATCGGCTTTTTCTAAAAGCTCATCAAGACTACCAACTTGGACGGCATTGCCAAGCGGCAATTTGGTAATGACATCGTGATAGATGACTTTCATGCCCAAGCTTTCGGCAAGTACTGACAGTTGTGAGCCGATAGAGCCATAGCCGACGATGCCAAGCGTTTTGCCACGCACTTCGTAGCTGTCTTTGGCGGATTTATTCCAGCCACCACGATGAACGACCGCATTTTTCTCAGGTACGCCACGCATGAGCATGATGGTCTCAGCAAGCACCAATTCTGCGACCGAGCGGGTGTTTGAATAAGGGGCGTTAAACACAGGAATGCCAAACTCTAAGGCAGCATCCAAATCTACTTGGTTGGTGCCAATGCAAAAACAACCAATGCAGATGAGTTTTTCGGCAGATTCTAGCACCTTGCGAGTCAGCTGAGTGCGTGAGCGAATGCCGATGAAGTGAGCATCTTTGATTTTTTCAATCAGCTCTTCTTCGTCAAGGGCGGATTTGATGTACTCGATGTTGGTGTAGCCTGCATCGTTTAGTACTTTTAGGGCGTTGTCATGTACGCCTTCTAAAAGCAAAAAACGGATTTTATCTTTATTGAGTGATAAAGCCATGAAAAATCCTTAAACAGCGGTTGGTAAAAGTGTATTTATACACCCATTTGATGTAATTTGCAAAGGGTTTTGGGGAAATTTTGCATGATTTTTTGGAATAAATAGGCTTGGTTTGAGGTTTTAAAATTCTAAGATAAACATGTAAAATATAAAAAATGACGGACATATTCATAAAATACTAAAAACACTTGCCAAACCTTTCTTGTGTGGTATAATTTGCCACTTTTAAAATTTAAATTAGTTTACATATGTACATTTTAAATTTTAAACATTGCCGTGCAAGCGGTTGAATTATCCTAAGTTTATCCCCATGGATATGGTAGGGTGATTACTCTTGCAAAACTGGTGTGCAATTGGGCAGTTTATTTCCCTTTCCTTTGCCGATTGACCCACACGCCGAACGTCATGACCTTAATAAACCCAAATTTGACAACGGTTGATTGGGTTTGGGTTTTATAGGTTTTTCTTTTAACCCTTATCTGAGATGGTAATCCGATATGAGCGTTCATTCTGTAAATCATGCCCCTGTCACCCCCAAAGCGGGTGCAACCAACGAATATTATCTGACTCGCCAAAACGAGATGGAATCCAATGTTCGTAGCTATCCTCGTAAACTTCCATTAGCAATCGCCAAAGCACAAGGGTGCTGGGTAACAGACGTTGAAGGTAATGAATACCTTGACTGTCTGGCAGGAGCTGGTACATTGGCACTCGGGCATAATCACCCTGCCACCATTAACGCCATTAAAGACGTGTTGGAGAGTGGTTTGCCACTACACACGCTGGACATTACCACCCCGATTAAGGATGCATTTACCGAAAAATTGCTCTCTTTCTTCCCCAAAGATTTTGTATTGCAATTCTGTGGTCCAACAGGGGCAGACGGTACAGAGGCGGCGATTAAACTTGCCAAGACCTACACAGGACGAGACAATGTCATTGCGTTCT
>NZ_JAUNDY010000007.1 GCF_030525845.1 Moraxella sp. | reverse complement strand
TTTTTATTTTGATGGCGAATGGCGTGAGCTGTACGAGAAGATTGAAAATGGCGAAGAGTTTGACTTAACCACCGATGGCGAATATAGCATAATGGGCGAAGACACGATTTGGAATGCTGTTCACGACCACGACAGTACGCTGTGGGATTTTATGCGGTTTTGCGTTAAGCACTTGGACAAAGCTGACGACTAATGGCACTTAAAATCACCACCGATTGCATTAACTGCGACATTTGTGAGCCAGAATGCCCCAACGAAGCCATTTTTTATGACCAAAAAGGGCAAAAAACCTATGTCATCAACCCCGACCTTTGCACCGAATGCATAGGCTTTTACGATGAGCCGACCTGTGATAAGGTCTGTCCGATTGATTGTATCATCAAAGATGATGAACGACCTGAAACACCTGATGACTTGATGGCAAAATACAAGCAGATTTGGGGAAAGTAGCCTAACTGTCGCCTTTGCCCATGTCTTTGTGGTGGGTTTTGTAAGGCAGTTTATCTTTGATTTTGATGGTGGAGAGCATTTGGGTTAGATAGGCTTTGATGGGGCGGTTATTTTGGGGTGGTGTTGGCACATCATCTGTTTTTTGTGTCGTGTCTGTATTGTCGCTAAGTTTGGCTTGCTGATTACCAAATAATTGTGCCAAAGTTAATTGCAACTGCTCTTTGGTGGCGTTTTCAACACGCCCCACATGATGAGCCAAATTGATGCTCCATTGTTCATGATTTGTTTGACAAAAATTCATCATCTCACGCTCTGTCGGCAGGGCATAAGACATGCTGTTATAAAATTGCCAAACGCTCATTGTACCCAAATCCATTTTTAGGATAAACTCATCATTTTGGGTGCGAGCGATGAGTTTGAGATGGATTAATTTATCAAGATACTGATGCCATTTTGGCAGTTCGCCTCGACCAAGCAACGCCTTAAAATCCGCCTCGCTGACCGTCTCTCCTACTTGATGACGCTCATAAGCCAAATGAAGCATATCAAGCAAAACCAATATGGGCGACTTTGGGGAGACTTCTTGATACCCAAAAATCGTCAGTGTGTAACTAATCTCCACACCCAATAAAATCAGATTCCACGACAAATACAGCCACATCAAAAATACAGGAATGGCAGCAAATGCCCCATAAATCGCCTCATAACTGGTAAAATTTGTCATGACCATACCAAAAACGCTTTTTAGCACCTCAAAAAGCACAGCAATGACCACGCCTGCAATCACGGCATTTTTAATGGGAACTTTGGTTTTTGGTATGAATTGATACAAGGCGATAAAACCACTTGCCATCAGCACAAAAGAAATAATCCTCGCCCATACCCCAAAATCTATGCCGTATCCTGCAATTTTTTGGTTCAAAAAACTCAGTCCAGAAATGGCACTCGACGCACCAAATGCTATCCCCAAAATAATGGGGGCAGCAGTAATCATGGCCCAGTACCGCATCACGCTTGCCATGCCACCAGAACGCTCTGCCACTCGCCAAATTTGATTAAATGCCGTCTCAATGGTAATGAGTGTCATGATGGTGGTAACAAATACCCCTGTTACCCCGATAATACCAAGATTGCTGGATTTTTCGGCAAAACTGCTGATGTACTGGCTAATCACTTCCCCTGATGACGGCATGAGGTTGCGATAAATCGCCCATTGCACCTGTTCACGCACGCCCTCTAAGGCAGGAATGCTAGAAAACATCACAAGCATGACCGTCACAATCGGCACAAGCGACAACAGCGTGGTATACGTCAAGCTGGCTGCTTTTTGGGTGCAACCATCATTAACATAATGACGCACCAAAAATCTTAAATACACAAACCACAACTGACAGGCAAAGGGCAATTTATCTAAAATTTTATTCATAAAATCAATGCATTAGGTGAAAAATACTCGCTCCACTCTACCCATTAAAGTGTGATTGACAAACGGCGTATTTTTACCCATTGACAACATCGTCTCATCGCTGACCGTCCATTCTTTGCTTGGGTCAATCAGTACCGCCCCACCCACTTTTTCATAAATATCGCCAATGCCTGCGATTTTGGCAGGATTAAAACAAATTTTTTCAACCAATTGTTCAGCCGTCAAAACACCATCCGCCACCAGTTTACAGCCCAAACTTACAAAAGTATCAAAATTACTAATCCCTGCCACACTCTCGGCAAAAGGAGCAAGTTTGGCAGTCATCGCTAACGGCTCGTGGTGCGTACAAATGGCGTCAATCGTGCCGTCCTGCAACCCCCTTATCAACGCTCGTTTGTCGGTTTCTGACCGCAAAGGCGGATAAACAAAAGCAAGCGTGTTGTAGCCGTCAATCGCATCGTCCGTCAAATGCAGTTGGTGCATTGCCACATCGCACGACACAGGCAAGCCCTTCGCCTTAGCGGTGCGAATGAGTTCAACAGACGATTTACAGCTAATCTGGCTAAAATGTGCCGACACGCCTGTTTCTTCCACGATAAGAAGCTGTTTGGCAAGGGCGACCGTCTCGGCAATCCAAGGAATGCCCGCCAAGCCGTGATAGCTTGCCACATAGCCATCGTGCGCCACACCATTTTTGGTTAAGGACGGTTCATCGGGATAAAAAAATACTTTAATATCAAAGGTTTTGGCATATTCTAATGAGCGTAACAGCACATCGTCATTGGCAAAGCCACATCTGGCGTTACTCACCGCAATCGCTCCGCCTTGTTTTAGCCCTGCAATGCTTGCCAAACTCTCGCCTTTGAGTCCTGCGGTCAATGCCCCAATGGGGTATAGATGAATGCGACCGTCCGTGAGTGCCTTGTCTTTTAAGCCTTTTAATAGCGAGCCATTGTCAAGCACAGGCGTGGTGTCGGGCGGTGTGCAAATGTGCAAAATGCCGTTTTGATACGCCGAGTTGCCTTCGCTTTTAAACGAGCCGTGAGCCGATTGCCCAAGCTCTCGCAACCGACCGCACAAATCCACAATGGGCGGAATCAGCCATTTGCCGTCTGTGTTGGTGTCGGTTAAAGTTGGCTGTTGCCAGTTGGGGGGAAGTAGGTTTTTCATAAATTTCTCATCTTTTTAAGTTTGTTAATTTTCACAAGCAGGCACATAGCCCAATTCACACGATTTTTTATGAAACTCATCGGCTTTCTTAATATTTTTTGGTACACCATAACCATAACGATAAAGCAATGACAAGCCATAATATGCCCTATATGAATGATAATCAGCCACTTGAATGGCTTTTTCAAAATTAACTTTGGCTTCTTTGTAATTCTTTAATTGATAATAGGTTTCGCCCAAATCAACATAAGTCCAAACCAAATGTAATGTATGGCTACTGTCTGTTGGTTGTTTTTCCAACTCTGATTTTATTTGTTTGATTGATAAATTAAGATATTCTATTGCCTTTTGATAATCAGGATTATTTTCATCATAAGCCAAATATATTTTAGCTACTTCTTGGCTACCAAGACCAGAACCCAATGCACTTGCTTTTTTTGCCCATTCTAAGGCTTTTTGATAATCCACTTTTCCACAATAACAAATACCGCCTTCTACCACCCTTCTACCAAGATAATAATCCACAAGCCATAATTGTGAATACACTTCTCCCAAATTAGCCACTTTTAGATAATAATCAAATGCTTTTTCACCATTTCTCTCAAATCCATAATAGCCATTCTCATAAGCATTGGCTAATATCGTCAAAGCATCAGGATAGCCATTTTCCACCATTTTATCAACCCAATACAAGGTTTTTTGTTGATTACCAGAATATAAATAAAATTGGGTCAGTTCAGAAATTGCTTCTATGTTTCCTTGATTGGCTTTTATTTCCAATTCCTTAACTTGCTTTTCTATTTCTTGTTGTTGCTCTTTTGGAATTGGATTTCCATAAAAATCTGTCATAGTTTCAGCTGTTGCATAAGATACCAAACTTAATGACAATAAGACAATTAAAAGTTTTTTAAACATAATTATTCTCTTTTTAAATGGTTGAGAACAAGGTGTATTCCTTTAATGGTGCATCATACTTGCTTTACGCTTGCCAAGTGGGAAGTAGGTTTTTCATAAAGTTCTCTTTTGTTGATGTTTCCTAAATTAGTAACCCAATTCATTTAATTCTTTAAGATTATCACAACTGACTTGCACATTTTGATTACAGGCTTTGCCATACCATTCTTTGGCAATGTTATAATCTTGGCGAACCCCATAGCCATTTGCATATATTACCCCAAGATTATTTTGGGCTTGTGCATTACCTTGATTGGCGGATTTGGTGTACCATTCTAGGGCTTTTGTATTATCTTGGGATACGCCCTGACCTTTGGCATACATCAACCCAAGACTGTATTGAGCATCTGCATTATTTTGGTTTGCTGATTTGGTAGCCCATTCAAATGCCTTAGCATAATCTTGATTAACACCGTGTCCATTATAATACATCGCCCCCAAACTGTTTTGGGCATCTGCATTATTTTGATTGGCGGATTTAAAATACCATTCAAAGGCTTTGGCATCATCTTTTGGAATGCCCAATCCATAATAATACATTCCGCCAAGAATATTTTGAGCAAATGCATCGCCCTGCTCGGCTACTTTTTTCGCCCAATAAAACTCATTGACAGCATCTTGTTTTTGCTCATAATAAGCCGCCATTAGCATTTGATAGAATATGTCCCCATTCTCCGCCTTTTGAATTAACCCTTGTAAATCATTGGCAAATACCGACACGGATAATAATAATCCTGCGGTTAATAGGGAAATTTTTTTAAACATAGCTCCAATCCTGTATTGTAAAAATCAAATCAACACCAACTCATTTTCAATACTTTTTTTAAAGTCATTACCCAAACTGCGCCAATCGCAAATATCCACCTTAAAAACCAAGTCAGAATTAGCAAAAGCTTCTTTTAAATTAGCAATGTCTGCCAATTCAAAAACGCCATCAGATTTAACCACCAAATCCAAATCTGAATAAGGTTTGGCATTGCCATTCACACGAGAGCCAAAAGCAAAAACTTTGGTATTTTTGCAATGGGTTTTTAGAATGTTTTTGATAATTTGTTTTTCGTTTTCGGTTAATTGCACATCAGTCATTATTGATTAATCTTTTGGTTAATTCATTTAATAAAAATTCTACTTCGGTTAAGAATTTTGGGATATTCGCCACAACTTGCAATGCCTTTTGTTCATTATAACTGTGGCTTGTCAGATTTCGCATTTCACGATACACCCGCCAATCTGACCAATTACCACACAATAACCCATATTCATTGGCTGTGCGTATCATATCACTAAACGCCATTTTATCAATGACATCAGGCGTGGGCGAGATGGTCTCCAAATAGCGTTTTAAAATCTTATGACTTAATTCATAAGTAAATTCAAAACGCTGAATCAGCCCATCTCGGATTTGTTCATCGCTTGTGTCTTTTTGATAACGAATTAAGCCTTCGGATAATTTTTGTGTGGCGTTTTTTAGGGGTTCAATTATCATTATCATTCATCTCTTAATTGTCTTTTAGTAAATTCATTATAAAATCATAAACTTCGGATTTGGGATTTTGATTGGAATAAATCAACCTTTGCATTACCCCAAATTCCTCAAACTTCTTTGCCCTTCCATTGCCATTGCCATTACTGCCATTCTGACAGCAATGCCATTATTGACTTGTTTTAAAATCACCGATTGCACCCCGTCCGCCACATCAGACGCAATTTCCACGCCACGATTCATCGGGCCAGGGTGCATTACAATCGCATCTTTGTCAGCCAGTTTTAATCGGCTTTCGGTAATGCCATACATCTTAAAATATTCGCTGGTGGACGGCAAAAGGGGCGAGCCAATGCGTTCGTTTTGAATACGCAAACCAATCAGCACATCAATGCCCGCCACGCCTTTGTCCATATCGTCAAACACTGCCACGCCATAGCGTTCAATGCCTTTGGGGAGCAAGGTTTTGGGGGCAACCACTCGCAAATCTTTGACGCCAAGCGTTTGCAAAGCACAAATGTCCGAGCGAGCCACACGGCTGTGTTTGACATCGCCAATAATGGCAACGGACAACTCTTCAAAGGGCTTTTTGGCTTCGCGAAAAATCGTCAGCATATCGAGCATTGCCTGCGTGGGGTGGGCGTGCTGACCGTCCCCTGCGTTGATGACGGCAACGCTTGGGCAAACCTTTTGTGCCATAAAATGCATCGCCCCAGACGAATAATGACGCACCACAAACATATCCGCCGTCATCGCCTGCAAATTCCACAGCGTGTCGGCAAGGCTCTCGCCCTTGCTGGTGCTAGATTTGGCGATGTCAAGGTTAAGGACATTCGCCCCAAGTCGTTTTTCTGCCACTTCAAAGGTAGTGCGGGTGCGAGTGGAATTTTCAAAAAATAGGTTCATCGCCGTACAGCCGGCAAGCTCGTTTGAATTTTGGATTTGACCGTTTGGCAATAGATAGCCATTGGCTTTGTGAATGATTTGGGTGAGAATGTCTTTGTTTAGCCCTTCCACGCTTAAAAAATGGCACAATTTGCCGTCAGGGGTAAGCTGGGGAGCGGATTGGGAGCGGTGCAGTTGGGCGGTTAGGTTGTTTGGGGTGGTGTTGGGAGTGTGGGTGGAGTGCATTTTTTATCCTTTTTTGTCTATCAAAAAACAAATTAAACCATTCTAGCAAATTTTTACCCCTTTGTGAATGTATGTTGGGAAGTTTTATGATTTTTTGATAATCATAACAATTATTTATCAGATTTATCCAACCATTCAAAAACAAAATATCTCTGACATTCTCGCCTGTTTCGTGCTAAAATAACGCCAATTTTATGTCAAATTTTCAATCAAAAAAAGTTAACCCGAAAAATTCAAGGAAACCAGCATGACAACCCAAACCACCCTTGCTCAATACTTAGAAACTCACGCCACCCCCGAATTAGCAAGCATCATGACCACACTTGCGACAACGAGCGTTTCCATCAGTCGCTTGCTTGACCAAGGGGCATTGGCGGGCATTCATGGCGAAGTTGGCAGCCAAAACGTACAAGGCGAAGCCCAAAAAAAGCTCGATGTCATTTCCAACGACTTATTGCTGGGGGCGTTAATCCATAACCCCAACTGTGCAGGGGTGGCAAGTGAAGAGCTTGATGACATTAACCCTGCCAATGATGACGGTACGCTACTGGTTACCTTTGACCCGTTGGACGGCTCGTCCAACATTGACATCAATATGACGGTGGGGACGATTTTTTCTGTCCTACCCTACCACAATCAAGGACAAAAGGCGTGTGAGAGCGACTTTTTGCAAAAAGGCGACAACCAAGTGGGGGCAGGCTATTTTATTTATGGCACTTCTACCATGCTTGCCTTTACGCTTGGAGCAGGTGTAGCGATGTTTAGCTTTGACCCGATTAGTCAGACTTATATTCTTATCAATGACAATGTGCGTGTCAGCGAACAAACGGCAGAATACGCCATTAACGCGTCCAACCGCCGTTATTGGCTGCCGCCCATTCAGCAGTATATCGAAGAGCTGACACAAGGCGACACAGGCGTACGAAATAAGGATTATAATATGCGTTGGGTGGCGGCGATGATTGCTGATGTGCATCGTATTTTGATTCGTGGCGGGGTGTTTATGTACCCTTATGACACCAAAATTGCAGGTAAGGCGGGCAAACTTCGTCTGATGTACGAAGCCAATCCGATGAGCTTTGTCATTGAACAAGCGGGCGGAGCAAGTACGGACGGCGTAGTTCGTATTATGGACATCAATCCAACCAACATTCATCAACGCATTCCTGTGGTGTTGGGAGCAAAAGAAGAAGTGGACTATGTTAAGACATTGCACGACAAGGCAGGGATTTTGGCGAATGGGGATAAGTTGAGCGAATGAGACAAGAGTTTTATTATCAACCAAAAACGCTTTCAAAATCCGTCAATTATTTTTTGTGGGGACTTTTGGTGTTTGGTGTTTTGGTATGTGCCATTTTGCTCTGTGTTTTATATTTAAATTTACTCAATCCCAATAAAGACAATTTTTCAATCATTAA
Organism: Moraxella sp.; assembly: GCF_030525845.1. Lineage (GTDB taxonomy): Bacteria > Pseudomonadota > Gammaproteobacteria > Pseudomonadales > Moraxellaceae > Moraxella. The sequence continues at coordinate 73,702 of NZ_JAUNDY010000007.1, read as the reverse complement.
AGATTTGATTATTGTTACCGTGCCTTTATTTATGATTTATAAGGCGGTCATGCCTAACAAGTTGCATGATAAAGACAATCAAAAACCCATGCCAATGTTTATCTTTGATGAAATTGGCATGGTATTTAATCACCCAAAACAAGGGTTTGAAATCAAATGGCAAGACATTCAAATGGTTGATGTTAGTTTTATGTTTAATATACCGACATTGATTATTCATACAAAAACAAACAAACACAAAATAGATATGCAATATTTTGAAAATAATGAGAATGTCGATATTCAAAAAGTTTTTAATGAATATGCGATGAAATATAGTGGCAAAAAATTAATTTTATAAACCCATTTAAAAAACTTCCTATGATTATCACTTCCAAAGACAACCCCCTAATCAAAACCGCCCACGCCTTACTCACCGACCCCAAAAAACGCAAAAAAATGGGACAAACAGTCATCGAAGGTACACATTTACTAGACGCTTATTTAAAAGCGGACAAAATGCCAATCACCACCATTGTCAGCGAAAGCGGTATGGCAAATGCTGAAATTCAAAGTTTAATTGCCAAGCTAAATAAAAACCCCATTATCATCAGCGATACTTTATATAAGAATATCCGTACGCTTGGCGAAAGCTTACCGATCATGGCAATCATTGAAATGCCAAGTTTGACCTTAAATCAGAGCATTGATAAAGACTGTTTAATCATCAATGGTATTCAAGATACAGGCAATCTTGGCACGCTGCTTCGCACGGCAAGTGCCACAGGGTTTGATACCGTGATTTGTACCACAGGCACGGCTCACGCTTATAATCCCAAGACTTTGCGGGCAGGTATGGGAGCAAATTTCTCACTAACTATTTATGAAAATGTCAGCATTGATGAGATTTTTAAGTATGTTAAAGCACCCATGTTTGCCACCACTTCGCACGCTGATGGGCTGATTTATCATAAAGATTTAACCGCTCCCTTAGCCTTAATTATGGGACACGAAGGGCAAGGCGTGGATAAAATTTTATTAGAACAATGCACCCCCCTAACCCTACCGCAATACGGACAAGAAAGCCTAAATGTCGGCGTGGCAGGAAGCGTGTGTTTGTATGAGATTTTACGGCAGAGGAGGTTTGCTTAAAAAATCATCATTCCCTCAGAACAATGATTGAAATGATGATTTATGGGTTATTGCTGATAGTAGGCAGACATGGCGTTCTCATACCCCTTTTTAAGAACTGCCAGCACTAATCACGCCATCAATAACCCAATCTCTTGTCGGTAACCACCCCAAAATCGGCTTTTTACTTCCATACTCAATTGAGTATTTGGGGCTGCACTAGATAAGCCCAAATTCCACACCATTTTCTCAACACTTTAAGCTGATTAGATGGTGTACCATAATTAAAACGAAACTCACATTCTTTGATGAATAGATGAAAGTTTTTCTTATCAATGCCATTGTACTTTCTAAGTACTCGTTTGGCTTGCGACCAAAAGTTTGGGGTGCCATTGATGTGATTGTGGTCTTTGGCAAATTCTGTTGAGTGATTAATTCTAAAATGCTTAAAATCACTCACATCAAGAGCATTGTAGCTTTTATGGCTGTCTATATAAACAATGCTGTCAGGTTTGATTTTGCTTGTAATGATGGGTATTAGCGTATCTGTTTTAGTGTCTTTAACCACAACAACAAAGACTTTACCATTGCGTTTTAAAAGTCCAAACACCGCAGTCTTGCCACCTGCTCCACGCCCTCGTTTACCTTTACGAACGCCACCAAAGTAACTCTCATCAAGTTCTATCTCTCCATCAAAAAAGTTCTTTGGCTTCTTGAGCAAGATAATATTCTATCACAAGTCTGATTTTGTGGTAGGATAAAGCTGATTAAGTTGTGCCAAATACCAAGCAAATTAAGCTGATGTTCTGGCAGTAACTTGTGCGACAAAAAATTCAAGCAGTTTTAGCTGTACTTTTTTACTTGGTTTACAATGGGCTGTTTTCATGTTTGTGGTATAGCATAGTTACTAATCTAGTTCAGCTTCTTTGTTTTTTTATAAAACAAATAACATAAATGCCTACTAATTACACCAACATGCATTAAAAACCCAATAGCCGCCCTCCAAAAGCAGAATGTGCATATGCATGGTAAATCACACTACGCAAACCTCTCCCAAACGCCCACCTGACCCTCTTTTGGTACTGCTACCTGACCCAATTTACGCCAAGGCATGCTTGACCCATGAAAATCACTACCCACCGACACCATGAGTCCATGTTGTGCCACACATCTGTCTATCATCGCTCTGATGGAGGTGGGTTCACTTACCGCAGGCAGTTCGACCGCCTGACCACCAAGCATGGCAAAATCAGCAATGAGCTTACGCACCCGAGTCGCTGACAGCCCATAACGAGTCGGGTGAGCCAGCACCGCCACACCGCCACACGCCTTGATAAGCTCTATGGTCTGTGCTATGCTAAGTGTCTCAATCGGAGCATAGGCAGGTTTGTTGTCCGCCAGATATTTATCAAAAGCGTCTTGCACCGTTCGCACCCAGCCACACTCATACATGACCTGAGCAATGTGAGCTCGACCCACCGCCTTAGGATTATCTCCTGCTTTGGTAAGCACCAACCGCCAAATCTGCTCTTGTAAGTTCCGAGCATCCACCTCCAATGTCTGCACCAAAATCTCTGACAACTTTTGTACCATCAACCGCCCACGAGATTCTCGGCTATCTTGTACCGCTTTTAAAGCCTCGCTCATCTTATTCCTATCACAAAAATTAAGTGCTACCACATGAATGATTTTGTGAGCGTGCTGATTTTTACCATAACCGCCAGACAGCGCATGCTCACAGCTAATCTCCACGCCATGAATCAGGCGAATACCGAGCATATCAGCCGTTTGACGTGCCAAATCCACCCCTGCCACTGTGTCATGGTCGGTCAGAGCAAATACCTCAATACCCATCTCTTTGGCAAGTGATACCAGCTCTTGTGGCGACAACGTCCCATCTGAGCAAGTACTATGGCTGTGCAAATCAATTTTCATAAAACCAACCAATACTCAAAATAAAAAAAGACAAACCCCACCAATGGCAGGGTTTGAGCAACCAATCAACAGTCATATTATTTGTTATGCTGTTGTGATTTTAGGTAATTTAGTACACTTATCTTATTTGCCTGAGGAGCAACAGCTGGCTGTGGTTGTTGTACGACAGGTTGTGCTTGTACCTGCTGATTCTCCAAAGCACTCACATGTCCCACAGGTGTGGTATGCAGACCTTGAACAGGAGGAGCTTGCATGGTAACCTTTGGGCGGTCATCTAAGGTCAAACCCGTAGCAATGACCGTTACATGAATCTCATCGCCCATACTCTCATCTTGGACATAGCCGTAGAAAATATTGCCATCTTCCAAATCAACGATAGATGACAACACCTCAGAAATCTCCTCTGGCTCATGCATCATCATCTCGGCAGCGGTAATATTAACAAGCAATCCTTTGGCATTTTCAAGGCGAATGTCGTCAAGTAGTGGTGAGCGAATGGCTTTTTCGGTGGCTTGACGTGCTCTGTCATCGCCGCTAGCACGACCAATACCCATCATGGCATAGCCTTTGGCAGTCATGGCAGTACGCACATCTCTAAAATCGGTATTGATGATGACATTATCGGAAGTATCCACAATCTGCACCAAACCACTTACCGCATGTAGTAGTACATCATCTGCTTTTTTAAGGGCATCTGTAAATGAAACTTGCTTATAGATTTTTAGAAGCTTTTCATTGGGAATGGTAATGATGGCATCAACGAGGTCGGTTAATTGGCTAACACCCTCTTTGGCAGACTTCATGCGTTTGGTACCCTCGTATTTAAAGGGCGTAGTAACTACCGCAACGGTCAAAATACCCATCTCTTTGGCAATGCGTGCCACCACAGGAGCTGCCCCTGTGCCTGTACCACCACCCATACCAGCGGTAATGAACACCATGTTATAACCTTCTAGGGTGGCACGAATCTCTGCTTCGTCTTCTTCAGCATAACGGCGACCCTCCTCAGGATTGCCACCTGCCCCCAAGCCCTCAGAGCCCAGCTGAATCTTATGGGGTACGGTCAGGTTATCTAAGGCTGTACGGTCGGTGTTCGCTGCTACAAAAGTGACGCCGTGTATGCCCTCTTGCACCATGTGCTCAACGGCATTGCCACCGCCACCGCCAACACCAAAAACAATAAAACGAGCTTTGCCGTAATTGTTTGAATTGTCATCTGCATGTGCATGACTGTATTTAGACATTGATTTCTCCGAATTCTTTTATCTGCACTTAGACAGAAATTTGTTAGCATTATAGCAATTAATTGACGACATATCAAACAGCTAAGCCATGATTGGCTTTAAATATTCTTTAAATGGATAACATCAGGCTCATTATTACAACAACCGCTTCAATCTTTCAAGCCATGATTTTAGCATTTGGGTTATCCACCCCCACAGACCGCTTTTTTTCAGACTACCGAACTGACCACGTTCATCTTTGGCATATTGCTCACTTTGATAGTACATCAAAGCCCCGATAATGCTATGCAACTTGGGATTTTTAAGCTGAGTTCTAAGAAGTCCCACTTGCTCATCAGTCAGCATTTGAACATCGATTTCTACTTTGGGGTTAATCTCCATTTTACGCACACTGACGGCAAAATTTTTCTCAACAAGCCCCACCAAATCTGTCATGTCTGATGCACCACCCGCCAACACGATACCCATGTCCATAAATGCATCTAATTTTTCATGCTTTAATTCATTAAAAATTTCTTGAAATAACAACATATAACGAGCTTCAATAATGCTAGCAAGATTATATAAGCTAACCGTCAGCTCACCATCGTGGTGGCGTCTTTTTAGGGTAATAAAATCGCTTTTGTGCTGTTTGTCACGACTGGCTGAACCATGATGTTTTTTGAGGGATTCTGCCTCCACCAGCGTCAATCCAAGCATACTGGCAATGTCCATATCAACAAGCTGTCCACCCACCGCCAAGCAACGACTATACAAGAGCATGCCCTCATGATACAAGCACACCTTAGTCATCGCCTCCCCAATATCCACAAAACACACACCACGTTGTTTCTCGTCGGCACTTAGTGCATACTCACTGCTGACCACGCCATCAAAAAACATGGGGTGAACTTCTAGGTTGTTGGAGGTAAGCAAACCCTTGACCTGAGCATAAAACATGCTTGGCACGCTAATCGTATGGTAGCTTACAGTAAGCTTATCTGCCAGCATACCTACTACTTCTTTGACACTCTGGTTGTCATTGAGCCAAAAACACTGCTGACAAAGTTGCACGGTTGTATGATTTTGTTGCAAAAGTTCAAGTTTTGCTTCATCTAGCACATCACGCAAATCTTCATGACTGACCACTCTGCCAGCGAGAGTACCTGTGGGATTTTGAATGGCAATGGATTTTTCTTTTAGGCTGTTTTTGCTGACCATTGAAGGGCTGGCAAAAGACAATCCCACATAAGAAACCTGCACGCCTGCCATGTCAATGGCTTCACGTAGCGATTTATGAATGGCGGATAATAAGTGCTCACGATTGACAATCTGCCCACCCAAAAATGCATCTGTGGTGGCAAGTCCCAGCCCCATCACTTTGGTGGTTTTATGATGCACGTCAAAATAGCCCACGATGGTATAGACCGCCGTAGAACTTAGATGGATAACTGCATGAATGTCAAGATTCGATGTCATATTAATAAAATGGAGAAAAAGACCCCAACCAAAAATCAAATAATGATTGTCTTTTTGTCATTATTTTTAATAAAAAGTAAACTACAAACAAAAAACACCCCAAGCCTCTCTTATTACTTGTGGTTTTGTATACTTGTTTTCCACGCAATAGAAAACCCATTTTTATATCGCAAATCCACCGATTGCATGTCATCAATGCGGTCAGCAAACTGTGTTTTTAGCACCACTGAGAGTTGATAGAGTTTTTGTTCGGTGTTTTCATTATCCACCACCACTCGAAGCCCATTATGAAAACGAACAACCCAAGTGTGGCGTGGCGTCAAAATCAAATCATCTGCCATAAGCCCAAGTGGCGAAAAATGCTCATTGATATACCACATCTGACGCATGATGTCATCTACTTCTGTAACTGCACCATGTAGCGTTACCAGATTGGGGTTCATCAAGTCGCTTGGGTTGGCGGGGGAAAACACCACGCCATTTGCATCAAGTAACTCTTGACTGCCGAAATTGGCGATGGGTTTTCTTGGGGTTGCCTCTATCATCACGCCACGATGCCAATCTCGGCTCACTTTGGCATGCTCCACCCACGACAAGTCTGTTACATGACCATGAATTTGGTGCAAACTTCCACCAAAGAACGGTAAATGTCCAAACTGGCTTACCGCCCCTGCCAAAGATTCATGTTCAAATTCAGTCAAATTCGATGATTCAATATAGATGGGTTTGGCAGGACTTTTACCGATGGTCTTGATGGCAAAAAACCCAACCACAAATAGTAGCACCAACGTAATCAGGGCGGATTGCCATGATTTTGATAAATACTTCTCATCATGTACCAAGTCATCACGACCTGTATGCAACACCGCCTCTGCCATCACAAAATCCTATATTAGACCGCTCAAAGCCAACCAAAACTCAACCTCTAAACAAATAAAAGTCAAGGTTGCATATCTTACCTTATTTTAGTTGGAATTTAAAGCAAAATTCATCTTAAAGCGTTCTCTTGTACCTCAAAATATACCAATCGGTAAAATCATGCGTAAAAATTTGTTAATTTGCTAACGTCTGTGCCAAAATCTGTACACACAAATCAGCAAATTCAATCCCAGCTTGCTTGGCAGATATCGGCACAAGACTATGGTCAGTCATACCAGGCACGGTGTTGATCTCCAAAATATAGAGTTTGCCATCATCGCCTTTTAAAAAATCCACCCGTGACCAGCCACGTCCTCCCATCGCACGAAAGGCTTGTCTGGCAAGCTCGCCCATTTCTTGTTCTTGCTCGGGCGTTAAATCGGACGGGCATTGATAAGTGGTGTCATCTCGCAGGTATTTGGCTTCATAATCATAAAATTTGTTTTTTGGAATGATACGAATGCTTGGCAGGGCTCTATCACCAAGTAGCGACAAGGCATATTCACCGCCCGTAATCGCTTTTTCTGCCAAAATCTCGCCGTGATATTGCTTTAAAGTTGGATAAACTTTCGCCAAATCGCCTTTGTTTTCAATCATCACCACGCCCACGCTTGACCCTTCCGCCGCAGGTTTGACAAATAAGGGCAAGCCAAATTCTTGCTCCACCTTATCAAAATCGCTGTCGTCTTTTAGCACGACATACGGCACATTGGGCAAGCCAAGCGACTGCCACACAAGGCGACAACGGAATTTGTCCATCGCAATCGCAGACGCCAGCACGCCACAGCCCGTATAAGGAATATTAAAGCCGTCCAGTACGCCTTGCAAACTGCCGTCCTCGCCAAAAGTACCATGTAGCACATTAAAGACACGGTCGTACTCACGCAGTTTTGAAATATCGGTCTCTTGCGGGTCAAAATGGTGGGCATCCACCCCTTTTGATAGCAGAGCGTCAAGCACCGCTTTACCGCTTTTTAAAGAAACTTCTCGCTCGGCACTAAATCCACCACAAACAACAGCGACTTTGCCAAAATTTAGATTGTTCATAAAATTTTCCAAATCATTAAATTAAAATATAAGGCTTGTATCACGCATCGGCTGTTTAAAATCACACCGTTAAACAACCTGCCACCAACCCCAAAGTTTAAAGAATTTATTGTCTCAATGCTTCTTTTGGTATTTTGAGACTTATTTTTACAAATACAGCCCATTTTTTGCCAAATCTTGACACAACTGCCCCACATTGCCCGCCCCTTGCGTAATCAGCAAATCATTACCTTTTAGGGCGACCTTTAACACTTGGGCGATTTGTTCTTTGTCGGCGACATTTAGCACAATCGGCTCAACTTGCCCACGCTCACGGAGCGAACGAGCCAAATCAGAGCTGGTCGCCCCCTTAATCGGCTCTTCGCCCGCACCATAGACATCGAGCAAAATCAGCTTATCTACTTGTGATAAAGTCGCCACAAAATCATTAAAGCAATCTCGGGTACGGCTATAACGGTGTGGTTGGAAAATCATGACCAAACGGCGGTCAGGGTAGCTTTGGCGTGCGGTAGCAATGGTGGCGGACACTTCGGTGGGGTGATGACCATAATCATCAATGAGTAGCACATCGCCATCATCAGCTTGATAATTGCCATTGTTTTCAAAACGGCGACCCACACCTGCAAACTTCTCCACCGCTCGGCAAATGGCTTCATCGCTCACGCCCTCGTCCGTTGCCATCGTGATTGCCCCAAGAGCGTTATAAACATTGTGCAAACCGGGGATATTAAGGGTAATTTTTAATGGCTCTCTATCCTTTCTCAATACGGTAAAATGGGTTTTTGTGCCATCTGCCACCACATCCACCGCTTGCACGTCATTGTGTTTTTCAAGCCCATAGGTAATCACAGGGCGAGCGATATTGTCAATCATGGCGTACAATTCTTTGTCATCGCCACAAACCACCGCCAAACCATAAAAAGGCATGTTTTGCAAAAACTGAATATAGGCTTGCTTTAATTTATCAAAGCTATTTTCGTAAGTTTCCATATGGTCGGCGTCAATATTGGTAACGATACACGCCATTGGGCGGAGCGATAAAAATGACGCGTCCGATTCGTCCGCTTCCGCCACCAGATAGCGACTTTCGCCCAAAGACGCATTTTTGCCAGACGCATTTAATTTGCCGCCAATCACATAAGTTGGGTCAAGTCCTGCCTCATGAAGCATCATGGTCAAAAGACTGGTTGTTGTGGTTTTGCCGTGAGCCCCTGCCACCGCAATGCCATGGCGATAACGCATCAGCTCACCGAGCATGTCCGCACGGCGAACCACAGGAATGCGAGCGGTCAAAGCCGAGACAATTTCAGGATTGGTGCGGTCAATCGCAGACGACACCACAATCACATCGGCGTTTTGGATATTTTTGCTGTCGTGTCCGATAAATACTTGCACGCCCAAACTTTGCAAACGTTCAGTTACTGCACTTGCTTTGATGTCCGAGCCAGAAACAGTGTAGCCTTGATTGGCAAGCACTTCGGCAATACCGCACATGCCCGCTCCACCAATACCGACAAAATGAATGTGGTTAATCCGTCTCATTTCTGGGATTTCAACTAGGCGTTTTGCTTTTGCTTTTTTGGTTGGTTGAGTCATTTGTTTTTTCCTTTAAAAAGTTAATTTCAATCAATTAAATACCATAACATTGGTTAGGTAAAATTACCAAATCATCATGCAATACTTTGACTTTGCAACTCTTCAAATCATTATCGTTTAATAATTGCAAGGCAAATTCTAATTCACTTTGATTATGTGCCAATTCGCCAACAACAAAATAAATCGGCTTATTTAAATGCTTTAAAAACACCAAAAACTCACCATTGATTTTATCATCAACCACCACGTTATTTGCCATTCTGCTATAAATAAAAGGGTTTTAATGAATCAAATAATGTTTAAAATAACGACTTTTTTTCAATATCATGAATGGCGGTATGACTGATAATTAAAGTAAGTTTTGACATTTTAATTTCTACAATTTTAGGCGTAAGGTGTATAAATACACACCTTGCTTTTTAAGCCTTAAATCAGCGTCCTACCCCTTGACACTCGCAAGCACCATCTCCGCCACCGTTTTGGCGACATTGTGTTTGGCGTTTTCGTGGGCTTTTTTTGCCATTGTTAGGCATTGCTCGCGGTCTAAATTATTTAAAATTTGTGCCAATTTTGCCCCAGAAAGCTCAGGTTGTGGGAGTAAAATTCCTGCCCCTTTGTCGGTCAAGGATTTGGCGTTAAAGGTCTGATGGTCATCAACAGCGTGTGGCAACGGCACAAAAATCGCCCCAATACCCACGCTTGCAATCTCGCTTACCGTCAAAGCCCCTGCACGGCACACCACAATGTCCGCCCACGCATAGACACTTGCCATATCGTCAATAAAGGGCATTAGCTGGAAGGTGTGTTTGCTGGTATCAATCCCTGCTTGTGAATAGGCAACGAGCATTTCATTATGATTGTCCTTACCGCATTGGTGTTTGACAGATAGGGGCTTGTCGCTTGTTTTTAAAAGCTCCACAATGGCGTTATTGATGGCTTTTGCCCCCAAAGAACCACCCACGACTAGGACTTTTAATGGGCTTTTATCATCAACATTATACCGTTCATCGGGCGATTTGACCGTATCAATCGCATCTCGCACAGGGTTGCCCACCGTAATGCCGTTCGCCCCAAAGGCACTGTCAAAGGCTTGTAGCACCTTGTCCGAAAAGCGAGCGAGCGTTTTGTTGCTCATTCCTGCAATGGCGTTTTGCTCGTGGATAATAAGTGGCTTGCCCGCCCATTTGCCTGCCAAGCCCCCTGCCGAAGTGACATAACCACCGAAGCCAACCACAACATCTACTTCGTTGTTTTTTATGATATTTTTAGCTCCACTTGTTGCGTTATAGAGCATAAACGGCATTTTGATAAGCCGTGCCAAACCCTTACCACGAAGCCCCTGCATGTCAATGTGGTGCATGGGATAACGCTCGCCCACAAGGGTGTTTTCCATACCGTTTGGCGTGCCAAGCCAATGCACCTTTGCCCCTTGTGCAGTCAGTTCGTCCGCCACCGCAAGTGCTGGAAAAATATGTCCGCCTGTGCCTGCTGCCATCATTAGGATTGTGGGTTGTTTGGTCATTTTTTGCTCTGATATTTTTAAAAGATAACTGCTTATTTTGTAACAAAAAGGAGGAAATTACAAGGGGAAATTGATGTGGATTGGCAAAATATTACTGTGGCAAAATTTATATACATTTAATTACAAAATAGTTAATTTTTAGAAATAAATTCACTCTTGATAAATCAGTCTTGACCCTATCGCCTCATCAATCAATGCTTTTGGATAAAGGATCTCTCCATGCAGACTTGGCACATCGATAATTTGCCACTGTAGCTGCTGATAAATTGCTATCGGCAAATAATTAGCAATCAATGTCGTACAATAAACACCCTGTTTTGATTCATTTTTTGTAGCCAAATAAAAAGGTTCGCCCAATCGCCTTTTTGTATTTTTAACCATAAAATCAATTTCTTGGTTGGTTAATTTGTCATTTCTGTAAATCGCCCATCCACGAGCAAGTTTAGGATTAATAAATTCAGACAACGTAGACAATATAACTTGATTTGGCTTATCACTTTTGTCATCAGTGGCGGCATGAATGATTAAGATTTGAGGGTTTATTTGTACAATTAACCCAATATGAGAATATTTACTATCACTGAACTTTTTAATGATTTTACTTTCATAAGCTGTGCCTTGACGCACAATAAAATCTCCCAATTTTATTTGATTTCTTATATTGGTTTCATTATAAAAATAAATATCGTCAACTACTGATGATGATTGCAAAAACAAAAAAATGCAAGCCGCTAACAATAGCTTGCATTTCTTAAAAAAGTATATCAAGGGTTGACTTTCCATTGATTATCGGAACGAACAAGTTTAATGCGGTTATTTTGAGACTTTGAGCCCTCATTTTTAAAATGAGTAACAACCTTAACCAAGCCTTTGCCATTTGGCTCATCAATTTCACTGCTTTCAACCAAAATCTCTTTTACACCGCCCTTTCTATCCGCTTCAGCGACGGCTCTAGCAACAGTTTGTTTAACTTTACCCCTAACAATTTCTTCACCGCCATCTTTCATTTGTTCTTTGGGTAAATACATCAATTTTATCATGCCGTCGGCATCACCTTTATAGGCATATTCCACATAAGCGACAGCCACCTGCTCTGGATTGCTTCCTTTTGAGCTACAACCCACTAATACCGCCATAAATAAACCTAAACATACTACGCCGACCAATTTTGTCATTTTCATCAAAAACTCCAAATTAAAAAAATGGTCTCATTATATCCGATTTTTTTTTTTACTTGTCAAACTGAAATGCGTCTTTATGGTTGTTTAGCTTAATGTGATTGACATTTTGCCCTTTTGTGCTGATAAAATTTGTCGTAATTTTTGCACTCTATTGATGGCATTTTGAGTAGATTGATTAGCTTTTGCGACATCATCTGGTGAGACGTGGCGGACATTTTCGCCAAATAGCATGGCATTAAATAAATGATTGGCGTACATAGTGTCATGACAATGGTAATTAACCCCCACATCAAATCCTTGATTGTCAAATAACGTTGCTACTGTTGCCGTATCAATGGTCGCAAGCCCCAACGCCCCATCTTCACCACCAAACTTCTTGAAAAGTTCGTCATCATCAAACCCGCCCAACGCCAGAAAATACGGGCGATAAAACACCATATTGCTCCCTGCGGTCATCTCAAACGTCCGCCAAGCGGTATAAAAATCAGGATGATTAGCAAATCGCTTGGGTAGGTCAATCGGCGTCATTGGCAAGCGAATGAGTCCCACCTCAAAATTGGCAAACACCATCGCACAGGCTTGCAACGCTTCACGCTGATAGGTATCGTCCGCATCCAAAAAGGCGACATAATCGGACTTGGCAAGCATCGCTCCAAAGTTGCGAGCGGTTGCCACGCCTTTGTTGGTGGGTAGGCGTTCGGCATGGATTTGGGTGGGGTAGGTATTTTGTAAATCAACAATCACTTGCCAAGTGTCGTCTGTTGAACCATCATCAATCAGATAAATGCCACCCAAATTATCCTGTCCAAGCACACTCTCTACCGCCCGAACTAAGGTCGTGGCGGTGTTGTAGCAGGGAATGATGACATCTATGTTAATGGACATAGCAATGAATTACGCAAATTGATTTTCAATAAATGCCACAAAATCCACCGCAATTTGCGTCCCACATTGCTCATCAATTTCTCGCACGCAAGTGGGTGAAGTTACATTGATTTCGGTAATATAGCCCCCAATCACATCAAGTCCCACAAAATACAAGCCTTTTTCTAAAAGTTTAGGAGCAACTTCATTGGCTAAGGCTCGCTCTTTATCAGAAAGTGGCATTGCCACGCCTGTTCCGCCTGCCGCCAAATTGCCCCTTGTTTCGCCCTTTTGGGGAATACGAGCCAAACAATAGTCCACAGGCTTACCACCGACAATCAAAATGCGTTTATCGCCATCTTTGATTTCTGGGATAAATTTTTGAGCCATAATGGGTAGGGTCTCATTTTGGGTCAATAATTCCAAAGTAGAGCCGATGTTTGGATTATCAGTCGTCAAACGAAAAATACCCATTCCGCCCATACCGTCTAAGGGTTTAACAATTACATCTTGATGCGTTTTGATAAATTCACGGATATGTAACTCTTTTTGACTAACAACCGTTGGGGTCATTAAATGGGGAAATTCGGTGGCGAATAATTTTTCATTGCAATTTTTAACGCTTTCTGGGTCATTGACCACAAGTACGCCCGCTCGTTTGGCATAAGAGAGCAAATGAAGTGCATATAAAAACCTCATATCAAAAGGCGGATCTTTTCGCATCAAAATCACATTAAAGTTAGTCGCTTTAACGGTGGTTTTTTCGCCCAATGTATAAAAGTTTTCAGGGTTTTTAAATACTTCTAAATCCTGACAATCAATCATCAGCTCGCCATTATTAAGCCACAAATCACTAATTTGACAATAGCTTAATGAATGATTTTTGTCTTTTATCGCCCACGCCATTGCAAGCGAAGTGTCTTTTTTATAGTTAATGGTTTTAATATCGTCCATCACGATAAGGAAGTTAAGTTTTTTCATAGGTTACCTATTGATTTAATTTTCATCAAATAATGATTGCCAATTTTCCAATAATACAATACTGCCGTGTTTATTGGCTTTGGCAAAATGTTGACTGTCGGCGGTAATAAAATGAATGTTGCGGTTAATTGCCATCGCTTAATAAATACTGTCATACATTGACGGAAAACCACTTTTGTCATTACCGTCTTGACAAATTGTGGTGGCTAATTACCAATCGTCAAGGGTGGGTTTTTGCAAAGTTAAACTGGTTTGATAATAGGTGTTTAAACCGCCTAACAGTTTATTTAAATCCACCTTTCTTTGCACACAAACGCCTATCACTTCATATTCAAATAAAGTGGGTACAATAAATTGAATGTAGTTTTTATTACAAAATGACAAAAATTCACGAGCCATTTGACTGTCGTGTTCGTAAACATTTTGATAAAAATATTGGCATCAACCACGATTTTTTGATTAAGCATGATAATGATTATCCCGAATTTCTCTTAATAAATCCGTACTGGATTTACCATTCGGATTTGGCATTTCATCACTAAAATGCCAAATCATATTTTCTATGGCTTCACGATTTTTTTGCTCTATTAAAGACATAAAAAATTCATTGATGTATTTAGATTGCTCATTATCATCAATCATTTTATCCAAAGCAATTGCAATATTTTCATCGATCGCAAATGTTTTTTCAACAACCGCCATTATCAAACCCCTAATTACACCCCATACTGCTCACGATACTGCACCATTGAATTGTATTGCTCGTCCGTGCCATTATTTTTGACATAATGGGTAATATCATCAAAACTCACAAGTGCCAAAACAGGGACATTTAACTCATCGCCTAACTCTTGAATGGCGGACTTTTCGCCCTGCCCTTTTTCTTTACGGTCAAGGGCGACAATAATGCCCGCCACACTTGCCCCCACGCTGTCAAGGATTGCCACGACTTCACGGATTGCCGTGCCTGCGGTCATCACATCGTCAATGACCCAGACTTTTTTGCCCGTCAAATCCGCCCCAACAAGCATTCCGCCTTCGCCGTGCGTTTTGGCTTCTTTGCGGTTGTAGCCCCACTGGGCATTGATTTGATGACTTTGCCACAGGGCTTGGGCGGTGCTGGCGACAAAAGGAATGCCCTTATACGCCGCCCCAAAAACCACCAAATCATCGGTATTAGCATTTTTGGCAAGCATATCGGCATAGCCCTGTGCCAAAACGGACAATAGCTCGCCTGTGGCAAGGAGACCCGCATTAAAAAAATAAGGACTAATGCGACCTGATTTTAGGGTAAATTCGCCAAATTTTAGCACGCCATTTTTTAGGGCAACTTCAATAAAGGTTTGAGGGTTAAAAGACATGACAATTTCCTTAAAGAGCATTTTTATCATTATACCCCAAAAATAAAAAATACGCCAAACGAACATTTGGCGTATTTGTACAAAGCGATGATTAGGCTTTGGCAGCAGCTTGAGCAGCGGCAACTTCGGCAGCGAAGTCTTCTTGCTTTTTCTCGATGCCTTCGCCCACTTCTAGACGCTTAAAGCTAACAACGGTAGCGTTTTCAGCTTTAAGTACATCGCCAACTTTCTTGTCATTGTCCATGACATAAGGTTGGTTTACAAGCGTTACTTCGTTTAGGTACTTTTGGATACCGCCAGTAATCATTTTTTCAACCACATTTTCAGGCTTACCAGATTCTTTGGCTTTGGCTTCGATGATGTCTTTTTCACGAGCCAAGATGTCAGCAGGTACGCCCTCTGCATCTACTGCTAGTGGATTAAAGGCGGCAACTTGCATGGCAACGGCTTTGCCAAGCTCTTCTGAACCACCCTCATAAGACACGACCACACCGATACGCAAACCGTGACGGTAGCTAGCTAGGTTGGCACCTTCAATAACTTCGGCACGGCGAACTTGAACGTTTTCGCCAATTTTTTGTACCAATGCCACACGAGCCTCTTCCACGCTCACACCATCTTCATAAGACAAGGCGGAGATGGCTTCAACGTCTGTGGTATTGTTAGCAAGTGCCAATTCAGCCACTTTGTTAGCAAACGCAGTAAAGTTTTCGTCTTTGGCAACGAAGTCAGTTTGGCAGTTTACTTCTAGTAGTAGGGCTTTGCCAGCAGTCTGAGCGATAATGATCGCACCGTCAGCAGCGATGTTGCCTGCTTTTTTGGCGGCTTTGGCTTGACCTGATTTGCGTAGGTTATCAATGGCAAGTTCGATGTCGCCACCTGCCTCTTCTAGGGCTTTTTTGCATTCCATCATGCCTAAGCCAGTACGCTCACGCAATTCTTTAACCAGTGATGCAGAAATTTGAGTCATGGTAATTACCTTTTTAAAAATAATTAATGATAAAATTTATCAAAAAAAGGCATGAACGTTTGTACAGACATTCACGCCTTTCTTTATGAAACAAGAAAATTATGCTTGCTCGGCGTTTTCTTGGGCTTGCTCGCCACCTTTGCCTTGAGTTTTGGCATATTCTTTGCCAGCGATGATGGCATCAGCCATCGCAGTTGCATACAAAGTTACGGCACGAATCGCATCGTCGTTGGCAGCAATAACGTAGTCTACGTTGTCAGGGTTGGAATTGGTGTCCACCACGCCAATCACAGGAATGCCCAAGTTTTTGGCTTCTTTGATGGCAATAGCTTCGTGGTCTACATCAATAACAAAGATGGCATCAGGCAAGCCATTCATGTCTTTGATACCGCCCAACGCACGCTCCAATTTTTCCATATCACGAGTACGCTCCAAAGCTTCACGCTTGGTTAGCTTGGCAAAAGTACCGTCTTCGGCTTGCTTTTCTAGCTCTTTTAGGCGAGTGATGGATTGACGAATGGTTTTCCAGTTGGTCAATGTACCACCAAGCCAGCGATGGTCAATGTAAGGCATGCCAGCACGTTGAGCTTGCTCACGAATCGCCTGACCTGCCGCACGCTTGGTACCCACAAATAGGATTTTGTTGCGGTTAGCCGCTTGTTGGTTGGCGAAAGTCAAAGCATCGTTAAATTGAGCAACGGTATGCTCTAGGTTGATGATGTGAATGCCGTTACGAGCACCAAAGATGTACTGGCTCATTTTTGGATTCCAGTAGCGAGTTTGGTGACCAAAGTGTGCGCCTGCTTCTAATAGGTCGCGCATAGAAATTTGAGTAGGATTTGACATGATAAGTCCTTAGAGTTTGGGTTATGCCTCCACGAATACACTTCGCTGAATTCATCAAAAGATAAACACCCCAGCAAGCTAACGCAAGCCTGTCAATGACAGACTTTATTCGTGTGTGTCATTAAGTTAGTAAAATGCTAAAAAGCCGTTTATTGTAACACCTTTTTGGGATATTGACAATCAAAACATCAAACCCACCAAAAAGGTGCTTTCTATCTTAGTTGCTGTAACCAACACAAATGCCAATCACACCATCATGCTCACGCCAGTGAAAGGGAATTACATAAGTACGTTTTTCCTTTGGTAGGAAGCTTGCACTTGGTGCACCATCAACAATTTTTGGTGGCGAGATGATAAAGTCCGAACCAAACTCGGTACGAGCGTTACCTGATACGGTGTTTGCAACTTCGCCAATTAGGTCTTTAAGAAGTGCCAATGAGTTCTCAGGCTCTCCTAGTGTAATGAGCAAATCACGCAATAATGGTGTCTCAGCACTCACATAAACACAGCCTGTTAGAGGTCCTGTGATGGTAATGATACCGCTATAATCATAAGCCAATGGTGTGGCATTGCTGTTAAGATAAGGTGTATCTACTTCGGTCAGTTTTTCGCCAACTTGGTCGAAAAATGCCATAACCGAGCTGATAAATACATTGAGTTTTTCTGCTTTCATAAAACACTCTCAGTTTGTTTGCGATATTCCCTTTGAAAAGGCTTATCTTAATAAAGTCTTAATCTTAAATCATAATGATAAAGTATTTATCATCAATCCCATTTTAGTCGTGCATCAACTCATCAAGTGCCGCCACCAGCTCCTCATCAGAGAACGGCTTGCACAAAAAGCCACTTGCACCCAAAGACAGTGCTTGAATACCCGTTGCTTTATCAGACAGCGCTGATACCACCAAGATACGGACATTCTCATCAAGAGACACTAGCTTCTCAATACACTCCAATCCATCCATCTGTGGCATGGTCAAATCCATCGTTACCACATTTGGCTTGTGTAACTGAAATTTTTCGATGGCATCTGCTCCGTTATTTGCGGTAGCTACCAGCATAAATTGCTCGTTATTATAAGCACGTTGAATACGATTTCTGATGATGTTTGAGTCATCGACAACCATTAATTTATGCATAACAAACTCCACTAAAACTTCGTAAGCACACACTTACGAAGTTAGATTAATTATTTAATTACATAGGTAGCTTAATCACAAAACGACAGAATTGACCTTCTTCGCTTTTTACATTGATTTTGCCACCAAATTCTTTAACACGATCTTTGACGATGTCTAGACCCACGCCACGTCCACCGTCCTCATCAGCATGCTCTTTGGTGCTAAAACCAGAAGAGAACAGCATGTTCAATAAGCGACTTTCTTCAAAGGTGCGCACCTCTTCTTCGGTGTGTGTACCCTTAGCAATGATGCGTTGGCGAATGGCTTCATAATCAATGCCTTTACCATCGTCTTCCATGCTAAAAATAAAGTCGTTCTTGTCTGCACCTGCATGAGACTGCACCATAACCTTAACCGTGCCTACTTCGCCTTTGCCGTTTTGGATACGGGCAGTTGGCGTACCAATACCATGCACGATGGCATTGCGTAGTAGCTGTACGCACAACTCTTTGGTAACTGTTTTTAGGTGCGAAGGAATCTCTTGACCTTCTAGACCTTGAATATCAAGCTCTACCAGTTTACCTTGACGCTCTGCAATGTCTTGGGCAAAAGAAGTTAGATAATCTCCCAGCTCTTCTTTGGCGTTTAGCATGGCTGGCACGTCATCAGTAGAAGTGTTTTCACTTCTTAGGTAGTCTTCTTGTGCTTTTGGTGCATGCTCCTCATGACCGAAGTTAATCATGTTACGAGCGGCAGCATTAATACGCTCGCCTAGACCCGTAATGGTGTTTGACAGGCTAAGTAGCTCATCTAGATGTACCGTCAAAGGCAAGAAGTCGTTACCTGATAGAGTGGATTGGTTTTGGAGGGCTTGAAGTTTATTTTCAGCCTCAGAAGCAATCTTGGTAAAGCTGTGCAACTTCAATGCTGACGCTTCACCTTTTAAGCTGTGCATTTCACGATACAGCGTCTTGGTCTTGTTTTGGAGTTCAAGCTGTGAACTACCAGGGTTTTTTAGGGTATTGTTCATCTTCTCAATATGACGATGCGTGTTATCGATGAACTCACTAATGACCGATGGAGATACGTTCAAGATGGTGGTCAGCATCTCAATCTGCATGTCGTTTTGGGCACGTTCTTGTTCTAGACGTTGTTCTAGGCGTACCGCATCAGTAATATCGTTTACGTTGACCAGAATACGAGCGATGTCTTTACCCTCATAAACTCGCGAGAATTTAAAGTCAAGGTAGCGGTTTTCGCTGTTGCCGTCTTTATTCTCACGTTGAATCATCACTTTGTTAAGTGGGTTCAAGCTGTCCACCAGTTTTTCTTTTACACGTGGATTATAAAGCTGATCAATGAATTTTTGGGTGGTATCAAGGTCTTTTTCGGAGATACGGTTACGCAAAATCGTATTTAGACTCTCGCCGCCAAGTCGGTCTGTACCCATGATGTCTTCTAGTACACGAGAGTGCTGATGACCGATAACCAAATCTTTATCCAAAAGGAATAGACCTGTGTTTACCGTCTGCATGATTTCGGTGGTCTCTTGACGTGCTGCTTCGGTCTCAGCATCCGATTCACGTAGACGTCTTAGTACAACCAAAATAAAGATGGCAAAGTAAACCAAAATCGCACCCACTCCAATCAACTGTACGATACGAATCTGGGCAGCTTGGTTTTCATAGATGTTGGTAACCTCTGAGGTTAGTCCATGCAAGGCATCGTTCATCGCCAATGAGGAGATTTTGGCTTGTTCACCGACCAGACGTAGAGGCGTACTAGCATCTTTGGTAATATCGCCCACCACCGACAAATAAGCTTCTACCCTAGGTTTCAAAGCATTCCACTGCTCACGAGCGATACGCATGTTTTCAAGCGTCTGTGCATCTGTAATTGTTGCTAGCGGGTGAGCATCTCCATGCACGTCCACATAGCTTCTAGACCCTTCGATGGCACTAAGGTTTGTCTCAATGGTTTTGGAGGAGGATTCAAGACGTGCCAACACCTCTTTCATGTGTGGAGAGGTAATGTCCTCACCATAACTTAACTGCATGTCAAAGATATCTTTAATGACAATCTGGGTATCGTTCGCTACCGTGTGTGTAGCGTTAGATAGAGCAGCGTGACGTTCTAGAACGTTAGAGGCGTAGAACGTATAAGCCAACAATGCAAAAATCAGCACCATGAACAGCGACATCGAGACAATCAAGCCTTGATAACGCCCCTGCATCTGCGTTGCAGTATTTTGAGACATAAATACTCCTAACTGGAAAGGGTGGTGGTTATGCATCATGATTTTTGGTTATAACACACACAACCATCACTGACACAAGTATTCGCTAAAATATATCCAATACACAAGTACACTTGACTTGATAGAATTTTAAGCATACTCTATGTATTATAACATAATTTACAAGAAGCGTGTCGAACATTTATAACACAATTTGTAACAACTTAAAAACAAATTAGCAAACCAACGGTCAATCATTCAAACACCCACACAATTCCTTTAATGAGAATATTTTATGTGTTTAATGTTTTTGCTCAACAATCAATGCATCAATGCCATTATCTTTGAGTCTACGGCTAGCACGGGACACCTCACTGGCATTCATGACATTGGAGACCACTTGATATATCTCCGTGTCATTATCCATGCGTTTGATAACACGTGCGTCCACCCCTGACATCATGACCTCAGCACGCATGCGATCAGCCTCCTCTGGGTTGTCATAGCTGCGGATTTGCAAGATATAGCTGTTTTGAGAGATGCTGATTTTGATGTTATCCTTTGTATCATCACCGTCATAGGTCGTCTCTTCCTCGACAATCGCTACGCCTTGATTTTGGGTGTCTACTTTCTCTGCGGGCGTGATTACTTTGGTAGCTTTGTCGGCATTTATCACCACATCAGGCTTCACGCTAGATGCCACAGCCACCTCTTCTGTTTTTTCGCCAACCACGCTACGCCCCATCTGAAACTCCCGCTTGGGAAGCACTTCATAGAACTCATAATTTTCAGGTTGTTCTGGTGTGGCGGGCAGGGGTTGTACTTGCATGGGCGGATTAACATCTACATCCGCCTTAAAACTATCAAACAATGGCGATAAATACAAAAACACGCCAACCATCACCGCAATCATCGCCCCCACAAACATCCACAGCAGGCTAGCTAGCCCAGATGAAATCCTGTCCTTTTGTTGGCGACTAATTGGTTTGTCATAATTTTTTTTCATATCATACCTTTGTCTTGTGGGTTTATCCCAAAGAGATTATCGGTTGCCACCTAATTACATATATCTGAAAAACTTGCAAATTATAGCAATTTTTACAGAAATTGTTATCATGATATTGTAAAATTTTTTAAATATCGCATACATACATTTGTTGATCGGAATATGCTATAATGCCTATTTTTAACATGGGGCTAATTTTATGATACTCGCCATTTCCGAAGGAATGATTGTCAAAATTGGACTTTATGGATTATTGCCTGCGTTTATTGCATTTTTGTTTTTTATCATGTGGGACATGGCAAAAAAATCCAACGCAGGCAAAGCAGGGACATTTTGGATTTTTGTGGCATTAGGAGCAGGTTTTGTGGGTTTTTTACTCAAAATCGTCATTGAATTTGCCGTAAAAACGTGGCTTGAATAACCACGTTTTTTTCACAGCCTACTCAATTACCCATGCTTTAACTGTCTAGGTCTAAATCCAGTGGCTAGCAATACCACCCCATAAACAGTCGCTCCCAAAATACAAATACCGATTAAAATACCGATTTTTGCCCATGCCGTGCCGTCTGTCGGATAAAAAGGCAATGCCACATAGAGACTGACGGTCATGGCAAGGGTGGCGATGACAAATTGAGCTCCCATTTTGTACCAATGTTTGCCAAAGTGCCAAATGCCTCGTTTGTGTAAAAAATAGTAGAGTAGTCCAGCATTGACAAAGCTCGCCCCAGTCGTGGCAAGGGCAAGACCGCCATGCAAAGGCAGTTTGGCAAGATAAAAAATCCCAATAAACAACACGCTAAAAATCATGTTGGCAAATACCGACACGATGCCGATTTTGACGGGCGTTTTGGTGTCTTGACCTGCAAAAAAGGCAGGGGCAAACACCTTGATGAGCATAAAGCCTAAAATCCCGCCTGCCATACATTGTAAGGCAAGCCCTGACATTTGACCGTCCAGTTGGCTAAATTCACCCCGAACAAATAGGGCGTTCATCAGCACATCGGACAGCACAAACATCGCCACAGACGCAGGTAAACCAATTAGGATAATCAGACGCATCGCCCAGTCTAGCGTTTTGCCAAATTCTACCGTATCGGCTTTGGCACGGCTTGCTGATAGGCTAGGCAAAATCACCGTGCCAATCGCCACACCAATAAGACCCAACGGCAACTCGCTCAGTCGCTCCGCTGAGTAGAGCCATGAGACTGAACCATTCATCATTTTGGAGGCAAAAATGGTGTTCAGTAGTAGGTTAATCTGCGTAACCGACACCCCAAAAATCGCAGGGAGCATGAGCGTCAAAATGCGTCTTACACCTTCGTGTTTAAAATCCACGCTTGGGGCGACGAGCAGTTTTTTACGATACAAATCAGGCAGTTGTATGATAAGCTGTAACACACCTGCGACCGCCACCGCATAGCCCAATGCCATGATGGATTTATCAAGTAAGGGGGCGATGAGCCATGCTCCGACTATCATGGAGATGTTAAGGAGGACGGGGGCAAAGGCAGGCGGGGCAAATTTACCATAGCTTTGTAAAATACTGCCAAAAAACGCCGTCATCGAGATAAAAAACAGATAAGGAAAGGTCAAGTACAAAAGCTCGGTGGCGGTGGTAAATTTGTCAGGGTCGCCCACAAATCCAGGGGCAAATAACTGGATAACAAACGGAGCAAGAGCCAGCACGGCAACGGTCAATACCAGCAAAATCAAGGATAGCACGCCTGAGACTCGGCTGATGAGTAGCTGGATTTCATTTAGAGTTTTTTGTTCTTTGTATTCGGTCAAAACAGGCACAAAGGCTTGGGAAAATGCCCCTTCGGCAAAGAGCCTGCGTAAAAAGTTGGGGATTTTAAACGCCACCAAAAACGCATCCATGAGTCCGCCTGCCCCAAACACGCCCATGAGTACGACATCACGCACCAAGCCCAAAACACGAGAGAGCATAGTCATGGAGCTGACGATGAGGGTGGAGCGAAATAAGCGAGACTTTGCCATGATGATAAATAATAAAAAGAGGGTATTATAATAGATTTTTGCTAAAATGGCGTGAAAAAATGATGAATTTGTGTTTTGGCATTTGATGCATGCGTGCTTGAAAATCTCCCACCAAGCCCAAGCATGCCAACAAGTAAAATCGCCCTTAACCGCCCATATTTTATACCAACAATGATTGTTATTATGCTTTGTTCAGTTTATTTTGTACCATCTGCCGTAATTTATGCCACTCAAAATGCTCGCCTGGGTCGCTCTTACGCTGTGGGGCAATGTCGCTATGTCCCATCAGCTGTCTTTGCGTGGCAGGATAAGCAGTATAAATGGCGATAATGATGCTCGCTAGCACCTCATATTGCTCATCGGTAAAGGGGGTAAAATCATCACCCTCCAACTCAATACCAATGGTAAAATCATTGCAATTTGTCCTACCTAAATAAGAAGACTGTCCAGCATGCCACGCCCTATCATCAAAGTTCACAAACTGCGTAACCGTACCATCTCGCTCAATAAACAAATGAGCCGATACCTGCAAATTGGCAATCGTCTTAAAATACGCATGGTCGTTGGCGTTTAGCTTATTTTGAAAAAAGGCTTTGACAAAATGCACGCCATCGGCATTGGTACGCCCAAAATTAGAGGGTGGCAGACTGATGTTATGAATGACGATACCGCTGATGATGGCGTTGGGTGGACGCTCATTAAAATTGGGCGAGGTCATCACATTGGCACCCTCTAAGATGCCGTGATTAATACAAAAATTTGGGGCTGGGTGTTTCATAAGGCCTGATGTTTTGGGGTTTGTGATATCATACGCTAATTTGCTGGTTTTGTGTATTCTTTATGAGCAATTTTTTACCATTTTCAAATCCACCCAAAAAAACACCGACAGTAAATCATTTACCATCGGTGCTATTGTCTCATAAAATCAGTTGGTGCTTGGCACAAGACTTATCGATCCATCTTGATGATATACACGGCGATAGATAACAGTACCAGCAGGAGCATTATGAGAGCTGGGACTAACCGCCCCCCAAGTGGTTCCGGCAGAGGACGTGGGTGTACTAGGCACACTCACCGCAGACTGCACACCGCCTAAGCTGGCAGTATTACCCATAATCAAGCGATAGAACTTTTGTCCAGCACGCCCATCAGGGGTAACGCCCATTTTGCGTTGGTATTCTCTGATGGCACTACGTGTACCATCGCCGATGATACCGTCCACATTGCCAATCTGATAGCCGTGACTGATGAGGGCTTGTTGAATTTCTTTGGCTTCTTTACGGCTGATGCCAGGGTCATCTGTTGGCCAAGCGGTGGCAAAGCTCGTATTGGTGTTGCCAGTTTCTAAAAGGGTGGATAAATGAGCAATCGCCAATGCGTAATTTTCAGAGGCATTATAACTATAAAAGGTGTCAAAGTTTTTACCCACCAAAAACGCAGGTCCTTGTCGCCCAGCAGGAAGTAATAACCCTGCACTTGCCATATTATTTGGTAGTGGACGACCATCAGGTAGGGTCAATCCCATGCTCTGCCAATGAGAAATGGACTTTTTGGCGGTGCGACCACTCGCCCCAGAGTAGCCATTGAGCTTCACTTCATAGCCCCATGGCTCGCCCGTACGATAGCCTCTTTTTACCAAGAAATTGGCGGTACTGGCAAGAGCGTCTGCCTTAGAATTCACCAAATCTTTACGTCCATCGCCATCAAAATCCACCGCCAACTCCAAAAACGTACTCGGCATGAACTGCGTTTGACCGAACGCCCCTGCCCACGAGCCTGTCATGTCTTCACGGCGAATGTCGCCATTTTGGAGGATTTTTAGGGCGGAGGCATACTCGCCACGAAAATAAGACTGACGGCGGTCAAAGCACGACAAAGTCGCAAGGCTTGTAATCAAATCTTTTTTGCCCAGCGTCTGCCCAAAATTACTCTCCACACCCCACACGCCTAACACATGCTCTGCTTTTACGCCATAGCGATTTTCGATACGTCTTAGCACGTCTGCCATCTCTGTCTTGGCACGCAAGCCATCTGACACACGCTCACTATCGACAAGCGAGGCATGATAATCCCAAACGTCCTTTTTAAATTCTGGCTGATAATTGAGCGAGCGAATGACCGTAGGGTCAGGCTCACTGGGGCGATAACGCTCAAACGTGCTAGCCACCCCCTTAAAATTGGCGGAAGTTTTTAGGGTGTTTAGACATTGATTAAAATGACTTTGTGAAAGATTTGGTAAATCATTGGCATGAGCAACGCCCATCATCAAAACAATACTACTTAATACAAATGGTTTATAAGAACGCAACATCGAAATTCTCTAAGCTAAAATTGAACATGATAGCGGATTTTTATCCAAGATAAAAGTAACTTTTGGTAACACTCTATCGCAACAGATGTCCAAACTCTGTTTTTAACTTCATCATTTTTGGCAAAATCACAAAATGACAATAAGGCTGGCTTGGGTTACTCACAAAAAATTGTTGATGATAATTTTCAGCAGGATAAAATTCTTGTACAGGCAAAATGTGCGTTACAGCATGAATGCCTTGTTGCTTTAATTCGTCTAATTTTTGCTTGGCAATGGTCTCTTGTTCATCATTGACAAAAATAACAGAAGCGTACTGCGTGCCAATATCATTGCCCTGACGGTTTAGGGTGGTAGGGTCATGCATGGCAAAAAATACAGTTAAAATTTCATACAAATCAATAACTTGTTCATCAAAGGTAATTTTTACCACCTCGACATGCTCGCTCTCGCCTGTGCAAACCGCCTCATAATTTGCCGTCTGTGCCTCACCTCCCATGTAGCCACTGATGGCACTTTGCACACCATCAATCGCCGAAAACACCGCTTCTACACACCAAAAACAGCCCCCACCAAGTACAATACTCTGCATAAAAAAACCTATCGTTTTTGCCTAAAAATGGTAAAATAGCAAAAAAATTTTGATTTGTAAAATAATAAAATGACCAGCTCCCATCACGACACCCTATTTACCACCCCCCTTGACAAATCCGCCCGCTTTTCTTTTGATGAAGAAGTGGTTGCTTGCTTTCCTGATATGATTCGCCGTAGCGTACCAGGTTATGGGCAAATGCTCGCCATGCTCCCCATTTTTGCTCGCCGTCATTGTGCTTATCGTCAGACGAATGCCGATGGGCAAAAGGTTAGCCGTATTTATGATTTGGGAACTTCTTTGGGGGCGGTCAGTTTTGCGTTGGCGGATAAATTTAATGCCGATGAATTAGAAATTTTGGCGGTGGATATTTCCGCCCCAATGATTAATAAAGCCAAAACGGTATTGAACACTCATTATCCCAATCATCACATTGACTTTATTTTGGCGGATATTTGTGAATTAGACTTGCAAGAATGCGATATGATTGTGCTTAATTTAACTTTGCAATTTTTAGCCCCAGAAAAACGCTTGGATTTATTAAAAAAATGCCACAAAGCCTTAGCCAAAGGCGGCATTTTAATATTAAGCGAAAAAACCCATTTGATAGACGAACAAGATAATGCATGGCTCACCGAACGCTATTATGATTTTAAAAGAGCCAATGGGTATAGCGAATTAGAAATCAGCGGCAAAAGAAATGCCTTAGAGAATGTGTTAATTACCGACAGCGAACAAGCCCATCATGAGCGATTAAAACAGGCTGGTTTTGAAAGACAAATGACTTGGTTTCGGTTTTTAAATTTCATCTCAATCATCAGCTTTAAATAACTAATTTATATTTTAAGGAATATTTATGCCAACCAATCCAAATACCGACATCGAAAGCACCGCCATCGGCATTGAAAGTCGCCAAAGTATTTTTGCCAAAGTGATATTTGCCAGCCGTTGGTTACAATTACCCATTTATTTGGGATTGATTGTCGTGCAAGCCATTTATGCTTATAAGTTTTTAAAATCGCTATGGCATTTGATTGTGAACTTAGGACAAATGGACGAAAACACCATCATGCTAGCGGTGCTTGGTCTTATTGATGTGGTGATGATTGCCAATTTGCTCGTGATGGTCATTGTCGGTGGCTATGAAACTTTTGTCTCTCGGCTCAATGTGGACGACCACCCCGACCAACCCGAATGGCTAAACCACGTCAATGCATCCGTGTTAAAGGTCAAACTCTCCATGGCGATTATTAGTATTTCTAGCATTCATATGCTTCAAACTTTTATTAACGCTGCCAATATGAGTGAGGCGACCATGAAATGGCAGTTATTGCTCCATTTGGGATTTTTAGCATCGGCGATTGCGATTGCTTATACCGATAAATTATTGCATAATGTTTCTGGTCATTAAGGGGAAGTTATGACAACTCAATATCTTGTTAAAATGAATGACAGCTTTGTAGAGCAATTAAAAAACTTTGCCAAAGAAATGGGGGAAGAATTATCCATTATGGCATTTGATGAAAAGAAATATATCATTAGAAAAAATGAATTACCGCCCTTTAATCAAGCCTTAGAAAAATTACCAAAGGCTAATGATAATGAAGATTTTTTTGTTCGAGATTATATAGATACAGGCAATCGTGAAATTGATTGGGGTGAATAAAGTGTATTTGTATGATACTAATGTGATTAGTGAATTAAGAAAGAAAAACCCCAGTCAAAATGTGCTAAATTTTCATCAATTTGTCAATGATAATGGCTATAAAATCTTATTGAGTAGTATCGTTTTTGGCGAAGTGTTGAAGGGTATTACTTATTTACAAAATCGTGGCGATGTTACACAAGCCAAACTAATTCAATCTTGGTATGATAAAGAATTAAAACCAATTGAGCATTTGGCATTGGATTTTGATTTGGATTGTACCAAAGTTTAGGGCAATCTAATGGCAAAAAATCCACAAAACCCTGTGGATAAACAGCTGTGTGCTACCGCCATTGTTCACGATTTGATTTTGGTAACTCGTAATACCAAACATATTGACGATACGGGTGTTAAATTTATTAACCCTTTTGAATTTCAACTTTAACAACTTATAATTTGATAATTGATAAAATGAACACCATTTTCCAAGCCGAACAAGCCTTATATTTAGAACTTTTATCGTTAAGTCAAAAACACCCAATCGCCAATGACTGGTTAAAAAATTTACCAGAATGGATAGCTCATATCAAAAATAAAGAACGCTATGCCAATGCCACTTATTTTGAATCGGCGGTGGACAAATTGCCAGTATTAGAAGTTAATAATATTGATTTAAACGCCAGTAACATTACCGCTCATATTGATTTTAATATCGCTGAATTAAAAAAGAGTGAAGCCTTATTAAAAACCCTAATGCCTTGGCGAAAGGGCGGCTTTTATTTTGGGGGTGATGACAACCATATCCATATTGACACCGAATGGCGAAGTGATTTTAAATGGGATAGGGTCTTACCGCATATCAGCGATTTAAAGGACAAACGGGTGCTTGATGTTGGTGGTGGCTCGGGTTATCACGGTTTTAGAATGCTTGGCGAAAATGCCAAAACGGTGATGGTGATTGACCCGTCTTGTTTGTTTTATTATCAATTTATGGCAATTAAAAAGTTATTAGGTGGCAATAATCCAAACCCCATTTTAAACCGCATTCATTTTATTCCCGTGGGATTGGAGCAATTACCACAAGGCGATTTATTTCATACGGTATTTTGTATGGGGGTGCTGTATCACCGTAAATCGCCTTTTGAATGTTTGGAGCAATTAAAAGCCCAATTGGTCAAAGGCGGAGAATTGGTCTTAGAAACTTTGGTGGTGGACGGCAATGAAAATACCGTGCTTGTGCCAAAAGACAGATATGCGATGATGAATAATGTCTATTGCTTACCGTCTGTGCCTGCTTTAACATTATGGCTTGAAAAAGTTGGCTTTAAAGACATTAAATGCGTGGATGTTAATATTACCACCACCGATGAACAACGGGCAACCGAGTGGATGGGTTATCATTCTTTACAAGATTTTTTAGACCCGAATGATAGTGCCAAAACGGTGGAAGGTTATCCACGCCCAAAAAGAGCGGTGATGATTGCCAAAAAATAAACCAACTACAAAATCCGTATCGCTCTTTCTTGCTTTTCTAGGGCTTTACCCTCCAAGACCGATTGGGCGACGTGGCATTCTTTGACATCGTCAAAGCCACTAATGTGCCATGTCCTACCCAAATCTTTGATGATGAGTTTATTATCCGTCAAATGAATATATGCTTGCTCACTAAGCTTGATGGTTCGCCCCTCAAAGACAAACGCACGATTTTTGATAGCAATTTGACCGCTGACGATGTCGCTTTGGTATTTTTGGCGGTTTTTATAGAGATTAAAAATAAAAATCAGCACCGCAAACACCGCCATGAACCCAATGGTTATCTGAACAGGGGCAACCATCGCCACCACCGCCACGACCACCGCCAAAGCCAGCAGTCCCAACGAAAACCAGTACAGCGTATTTTTGGGCGTGCCATTTAGCGTAATCAGCACGCCATCATCGATGACTTTTAGCATTACCAGCCAAGTGCCTGTTTTTGGGCTTCAAAAATCTCTTTAATGCCATGTTCGGCAAGGTCAAGCATGGCATTTGCCTGTTCACGAGTAAAATGCTTGTCCTCTGCCGTGCCTTGAATTTCAATAAATCCGCCCGCCTGCGTCATTACCACGTTCAAATCAGTATCGCAAGTTGAATCCTCACTATAATCCAAATCCAAATACGCCTGACCGTCTTTGATACCAACCGATACCGCTCCCACCAGCCCAATCAAGGGGTCGGTAGTGAGCTTTTTATCTCGTTGTAAGGCTTCTAAGGCATCAATGAGTGCCACCGCCGAACCTGTGATACTGGCAGTACGAGTACCACCATCCGCTTGAATGACATCACAGTCTACATAAATGGTGTTTTCGCCAAGTTTACTCAAATCAACCATCGCACGCAAAGAACGCCCAATCAGACGCTGAATCTCCATCGTGCGTCCTGATTGCTTGCCCTTCGTCGCTTCACGTTGTGTGCGAGTGCCTGTGGCTCTAGGGAGCATGCCGTATTCGGCGGTCAGCCAGCCTTGACCCTGACCTTTGAGCCAGCGGGGTACACCTGCCTCAATACTGACATTACACAAAACTTTGGTATCGCCATAGCACACCAGCACCGACCCTTCGGCGTGTTTGGTGTAGTGGCGAGTGAATGAAATGGGACGAAGTTCGTTTAGGGCTCGGTTGTTGTGTCGCATGGCTCTCATCTTGTCAAAATAAAACGCATTGTAGCAAGTTTTTTGTCAAAGGGCAAAATTTTCCCCTCAAACGACCCAAAAAACACACAAAATTCTTGCTATAATAGGCTAAATACTCACTTCTTACTTCGTTATGGATAATCACGACTTTGCCACATTAAACCATCAGCTAACCGCCATCGCCCACAGAGTTCGTCATGCCTTAGATGCTCATGATTACCCACTTGCCAAACGAATTTTGACAGAACAAGGATTAAAACTACTGCCCAACCACCCCATTATGCTGAGCGACTTAGCATATGCAGAAAGTCAGCTTGGTAGGTATAAAGAGGCTTATGACTATCTACAAAAAGCCCTCACACATTATGACAACACGCCTTACCGTCCTGACCAACCCAAATATACTATTTATGATACATTGGTATCGGTGTGCGGACAACTAAACCGTAATGAGGAAGCTTACTTTTACGCCAAAAAAAGCATGGCAGATAAAAAGAAATCCGCCCTACAACACAAACCCCTACCCCTACCCCTACCCACGCTCCCTCATAAAGGTCTACACCCTGACAAATCCAAAAACATCATCGCCTACTCACTTTTTGGGGCAAATCCTCGCTACTGTGAGGTAGCAGTCATCAACGCCACCCTAGCTCCGCACATCTATCCTGAATGGACGTGCCGTTTTTATGTCGATGATAGCGTACCTGGTCATGTACTTAGACGACTTGCTCAGTATCACGCCCAAATCATCAAGGTTAACCGAAAAGAGCTGGGATTTTCTGGGCTGTTTTGGCGGTTTTTGGTGTTGGCAGATGAAAATGTGCATTGCTTTATTATTCGTGATGCAGATTCGCTACTTTCTTACAAAGAGCGTTATGCGGTTGATGAATGGCTAAATTCTGGTAAATTTTTTCACATCATGCGAGATGATGTCTGCCACAATGAACTTATTTTGGCGGGCATGTGGGGTGGCTATACAGGGGCATTTCCTAGCATCAAAGAGGACATGCAAGTGTATTTTGGTAGCCTAACCGTCCTAAATAAAACCATTGACCAACAATTTTTGCGTAATCACATTTGGGTTACGGTCAATCAAAGCGTGCTGGTGCATGACAAAGTCAGACTAGAAAAAGACAGTTTGCCCTATCCTGATTATCCGTTGTCCGACATCGAAAAAATCCCCTATTTTCATATCGGCATGGTTGATGCTCGCGCCAAAGCAGTCATCGCCGAAGTCACCAACTCCGATGCTAAACGAGTACAATGGCAACTGGTTAATCAGCACAACCACCCAATTTGCTCCTACGAAGCTGACGTGATAACCCAAAACAATCGTCGCATCATTAAGCTTTATTTGCCGTATTTTTACACCCAAAAAATTGAACACGAACATTGGCAAATCCAAACCAAAACGCTGGCATAATAAAAAACCGCCAAATCAGGCGGTTTGTGAAGTTATTTGTTTTTATTGGCTTCTAGCTCTCGCAAATCTTTGCGTAAAATCTTACCTACGTTGGATTTGGGGAGAGTATCGATAAACTCAATGTATTTTGGGCGTTTATAGCCTGTGAGGTTTTCTTTTGCCCATTTGATGATTTCTTTTTCGGTTAGGCTGTCGTCTTTTTTGACGATAAACGCCTTAACAAGCTCGCCACTATATTCGTCCGTTATACCAATCACGCCACACTCCAAGACTTTGGGGTGAGCGGTAATGACTTCTTCGACTTCGTTGGGATAGACGTTAAAACCTGACACCAAAATCATGTCTTTTTTGCGGTCAACGATTTTAAAGAAACCTGCCTCGTCCATGATGCCGATGTCGCCTGTTTTAAAATAACCATCAGCCGTCATCACTTTGGCGGTTTCATCAGGGCGATTCCAGTAGCCTGCCATGACCTGAGGACCTTTAATGGCAATCTCGCCAGCCTC
Organism: Moraxella sp.; assembly: GCF_030525845.1. Lineage (GTDB taxonomy): Bacteria > Pseudomonadota > Gammaproteobacteria > Pseudomonadales > Moraxellaceae > Moraxella. Next base: position 41,166 of record NZ_JAUNDY010000007.1, on the reverse strand, counting down.
ACCCATAGGTACTTCATTACCATCATCATCGAGCAAAATCACGTCAGTATTTGGGAAAGGCACGCCAATTTTACCTGTATAACTGCCCGGTGGGTTGAGTGTCGCCACAGGCGATGTCTCGGACAAACCATAACCTTCTACGATATATGTACCCGTCAATCTCTCCCAAGCTGCCGCCGTACTAGGTAGCACCGACATACCGCCACCCAAAGATAGGCGTAGATTGCTGTGGTCAAGTGATTTAAAACCTTCGTGGCTGGCAAGGGCGTTAAACAAAGTGTTGACCGCAGGGAAAAACACGGGGCGGTACTTGGCAAAATCTTTGGTCAGAGCATCAAAATCACGAGCATTGGTAATAAGTAGCAAACTAAACCCCATTTTCATGGCAAGCATCGACACCGTAAACGAAAAGATGTGATACAAAGGCAAAGCGGTGGCGACATACTTGCCTGTCAAGTCCTCATCCGCTGGGAATACCTTATGTACAAAGGTCATGCATTGCTCAACGTTGATGATGAGGTTTTTGTGGGTAAGCATCGCCCCTTTGGCAACGCCTGTCGTACCGCCAGTGTATTGAAGGACAGCAATGTCATCAAGACTCACTTGGGGGCGTTGATAGCGACTGGCAGAGACAGCGTTTAAAGCCTCTTTAAAACTCACAGCATTTGGCACATTCCAACTAGGCACCATTTTTTTGACATGACGCACCACCAAATTTACCACAAAACCCTTTAACCCCATCATGTCGCCAATACTGGCAACGATAATGTGCTTAACTTGTCCCTTATCCCTGACTTTTTCGAATGTGTGGGCAAAATTCTCCACAATAAATAATGCTTTGGCTTCGCTGTCTTTTAGTTGGTGTTCAAGCTCATGTGGCGTATATAGTGGATTGATATTTACCAATGTCATACCGGCTCGTACAATCCCCATCACTGTCATCGGATATTGAAGTACGTTTGGCATCATCACAGCGACTTTATCGCCCTGCACCAGCCCAAGCGACTGCAAATAAGCGGCAATCTGTCTGCTATACACGTCAAGCTCACGATACGTGATGGAAGCACCCATGCAGGTCAATGCTACCTTATCGCCATGCAGCCTAAAAATTTCATCAAATGAATCTAGCAGGGAATTTACGTTATTTGGCACACTAACCGTTAAATCAAGATTGGCTTCATTATAAGTTTTGACCCAAGCTCTGTCAGTGGGAACGGTAAAGTTTTGCATGGCTTTTCCTTAATTTTGTTTAGATTAATACATCATGTACCACACGGTACAACTGTTGGGAATATTACACCATTTTCGATAATTTTCCAAATGGTTTTTGGCAAAATGCCCAAAATTTACAACATATGTACATTAACACAACAAAGACCAACAGCCCATCAAATACCCCCATCAGCTCATGCGATGAACCTACAAACAATCCAATTTTAATTTATAAAATCCCTTGCACACCCTGCCAACCGACCTTCACCCCAAGCCCGACCAGCACCCATAAAATCAGCGTACGAAATTTGGCGGACGGCAGGCGTTTGCCAAGCCTTGCCCCGATGACAATGCCAAGCACCGACAGCACGGTTAAGCCGATTATCATCGTCCAAGTTTGAACAGGAACTTCTAACAAAACTTCTTTTAACACAATGGCTTGTACAATTTTATTGACAAAATAACACAAATTACCCACCTTAATAATCGTATCCTTATCATCAGTCATTGACAAAAGATACATCAAAAGCACGGACGACATCGCATTGGTTGCCCCACCGACCACGCCTGCGACAAAGCCAATGACGATAAGCGATGTCGTGGTATTGGGCAGGGTGATTTTTTTACCCATAAGACTGGTAACGGCATACCACAACACCACCACCGCTAAGGCAAGCATCAGATAAGCAGAATTAACCACCAAAAGCAAATACGCCCCTAATGCACTACCCAAAATAGAAACCAATACCAGCGACCAATATTTTTTAAGATAAAATGTAGCATTGTGCCACACACCGCCTGAGCCACCGACCCAAGCGATAAAATTAAGCACCGCCGTTGGCACAAGCACCAACACAATGGCAGTGGTTAGCCCATAGACCCCCGACAACGCCCCAATGGTAATGAGCGGAAAGCCCATTCCTGCAATGCCGTGCAATAGGCTTGCAATGATAAATAAGGGAATCAGCCAAAGTTCAAATTTCATAAAAGTCCTTTTATTTTAATAAGTTGGCAACACACCCCACCAAAGTATCCGCCCACACCCCATAAGTCAGCTTGCTTGGGTGAAAGCCATCTTTGGCAAACATCGCTTGGCGGTCAAGCTTGACTTTATCAAATTCATCTTTGACATAATGCACGCCTTGATAGGCTTGGCAAATGTCTGCCAAAATCACACTTAACTGTGCCGCTCGCCGTCCGATTAAGCCATTTAAGGGCGTGGGCAAACTTGGGGCTAGGTGCATTGGGGGCAAACTCAAAAACAGAATGTGCGACACGCCAAATTTGCGTTTTAAGATGGCGATGATGGCGTGTAGATTGTCCGCCCACGCCTTATCGGAGCTGGCTTTGATGACATCATTGACCCCAATGCTGATAATCGCCACATCAAAGCTACACGCACCCATCGCATACAAACGGTAGAGTAAATCAAAACTGGTATGTCCGCTGGTGGCGTGTAGCTCGGCATTGACGCCCAAACCTTGTTCGGCAAGCCCCTTGCCAATCCGCCCAAGCGGAGCGTCATCTTGACTGTCCACGCCCACGCCCGCCCCTGCACTGTCGCCAAAAATCGCAAGCGACACCGCATTATCCCCACCGAACCGCCTGACCCGCTCGCCATCAGGCTCGGGCAATCTTAGGGTGGTTTTGGCAACCCTTTTGGCTTGGGCATAATAAATCGGAGCAAGCACCAAATCACGCTTGCGGTTTAGTAACTCAATTGCCATTTAATAACCTTGCCACACAGTCCACCAAATTTTGAGCAATCTTATCCTTACTCATTTTAGCCAGTTTCACTTCATTAAATCCATATTTCTCAGCAAAAAACACCGTCATCGCATTGTCATCAGAGCCAAACCCAATCGTTTTATCCGAGACATCATTACAAGCAATCATATCCAAATTCTTGGCGATGAGTTTGCCTTTGGCATAATTTTCCACATCGTTGGTCTCGGCTGCAAAACCAACCGTTAAAAGGTGTGGATAAGTGGTGGAAATTGTCGCCAAGACATCAGGATTTTTGACAAGGTGTAAGGTCAAGCCGTCATTGTCGGCGGTTTTTTTAAGTTTTTGTGTGGCGATACTCTCAACCCTAAAATCCGCCACAGCAGCGGTGGCGATAAAAATATCCGCCGTTTGGCACACTTCCAAGCATACTTTTAACATCTCGTCAGCCGTGCCTATCGTGATTTTGTCCGCCCCCATTGGCGTGGGCAAATTGACCTTTGCCCCTACGACAAGGACGACTTTTGCTCCTGCATTCACGCACGCTTTTGCAAGCGAGTAGCCCATTTTACCTGTGGAATGGTTGGATAAGTAGCGGACGGGGTCAATGGGTTCAAGCGTTGCCCCTGCGGTGATGACAACTGTTTTGCCCGCCAAAGTTTGGGCGGTGTTTTGGACGGTTAAAAATTGGTTAATTTGCTCGCATAAACTCTCTGGCTCGGGCAATCTGCCTGCCCCGACATCGCCACACGCCTGCTCGCCGCTGTCGGGGGGAATGATGACAAAGCCAAAACGGGCAAGTTTGGCTAAATTGTCCTGCACAATGGCGTTGCCCCACATCGCCTGATTCATCGCTGGCACAAGCATCACAGGGGCGGTGGTGGCAAGAATGACATTGGTTACAAGGTTGTCCGCCAAGCCATTCGCCAGTTTACCAATGGTATTGGCACTTGCAGGGGCAATCACCACCAAATCCGCCCATTTGGCAAGCTCAATGTGCCCCATGCCTTTTTCGGCGGTTTCGTCCAAAAGCTCAGTATGCACTTCATTGCCTGTCAAGGCTTGCAAGGTCAAAGGTGTGATAAAGGCACACGCCCCTTGTGTCATCATCACTCGCACACGGTGTCCGTTTTTGATGAGTAGGCGTGCCAAAATGGCGGATTTATAGGCGGAAATACCGCCTGTGACGGCAAGAAGGATATTTTTGGGGGTCATTAACTTAGGTCTTATCATTAAAATGGGTTATTTTAGCACAAATCGCCCATCTTAGGCACACACCCCACCAGACTAGCTGACATACCCAATATTTATGACCGACCAAATACCAACTCTTTATCACTAAAATCCCCAAAACTTCCCAATTCTTATGTTAGAATAGAGCGTATTTTTTACCAAAATTTGGAGCTTTTGCATGAGCACATTAGACAAACTCTCAGCCACTTATAATCCTGTCGAAATCGAAGCAGGCACGTATCAAAACTGGGAAGAAAAGGGCTATTTTAAACCTACCACCGATAAAGAACAGTCGTTTTCGATTGCCTTGCCACCACCAAATGTAACGGGTTCATTACACATGGGACATGGTTTTAACAATACCATCATGGATTCCTTGACCCGCTATCATCGTATGAAAGGCTTTAATACCCTGTGGCAACCGGGGACTGACCATGCAGGTATCGCCACACAAATGGTGGTAGAACGTCAGCTTGGCTTACAAAACATCACACGCCATGACTTGGGTCGAGAAAAATTCTTAGAAAAAGTATGGGAATGGAAAGCCCAATCAGGCGGCACAATCACCCAGCAAATCCGCCGTTTAGGTTCAAGCGTGGACTGGTCTCGTGAACGCTTTACGATGGACGATGATTTATCAGACGTGGTTAAAGAAGTATTTGTGCGTTTGTTTGAGGAAGGCTTGATTTATCGTGGTAAACGCCTAGTCAACTGGGACCCAAAACTACACACCGCTTTGTCCGACCTTGAAGTCGAAAGCAGCGAAGAGCAAGGCTCATTGTGGCATTTTAAATATTTCTTTGCCGATAAATCATTAAAAACTGCTGATGGTAAAGACCATTTGGTTGTGGCAACCACACGTCCTGAAACTTTACTTGGCGATACGGCGGTAGCGGTTCACCCTGAAGATGAGCGTTACGGGCATTTAATTGGTAAAACCATTGTGCTGCCAATTACAGGGCGTGAAGTGCCAATTGTCGCTGATGATTATGTGGAAAAAGACTTCGGTACAGGCTGTGTCAAAATTACCCCTGCTCATGATTTTAATGATTATGAAGTCGGTAAACGCCACAATCTACCGCTTATCAATATTTTTAATATCAATGCTGAAATTTTAGCAGAATTTGATTTCATCAAGAAATCAGATGAAGCGGTTAGTGAACGTATTACTGCACCAAGCGATTATGCAGGATTAGAACGTTTTGAAGCACGTAAAAAATTGGTGGCACAAGCTGAAAGTGAAGGTTGGCTAGAAAAAATCGAGCCTTACACCTTAAAAGCCCCTCGTGGCGACCGTTCTGGCGTGATTGTTGAGCCATTCTTAACTGACCAATGGTATGTCAGAGCAGCAGTATTAGCCAAACCTGCCATTGAAGCAGTACAAGACGGACGCATTAAATTTGTACCAGAACAATATACCAATATGTATATGGCATGGATGCGTGATATTCAAGATTGGTGTATTAGTCGCCAATTATGGTGGGGTCATCGTATTCCTGCGTGGTATGATGATGCAGGCAATATTTATGTGGGACGCAGTGAAGAGGAAGTACGTCAAAAGCACAATTTGGGCGATACCGCATTAAAACAAGATGAAGATGTGTTAGATACTTGGTTCTCATCAGCCTTATGGACATTCTCAACGCTTGGCTGGACTGGCAAAGAAGAGCTTGATTTACAAAATGAAATCTTGCAAAAATTCCACCCAACTTCGGTACTCGTAACAGGCTTTGATATCATTTTCTTCTGGGTTGCCCGTATGATTATGATGACCATGCACTTTGTCAAAGACCAAGACGGCACGCCACAAGTGCCATTTAAAACCGTTTATGTGCATGGTTTGGTGCGTGATAGCGAAGGACAAAAAATGTCCAAATCTAAGGGCAATGTGCTTGACCCATTAGATTTGATTGATGGTATTGATTTGGAAAGTTTGGTTGCCAAGCGTACATCAGGATTGATGAATCCAAAACAAGCCAGCAAAATCGAAAAAGCCACCCGTAAAGAATTTGAAAATGGTATCAATGCCTATGGCACAGATGCGGTGCGATTTACCTTCTGTGCGTTGGCGAATACAGGGCGGGATATTAAATTTGATTTAAAACGCGTTGAAGGCTATCGTAATTTCTGTAATAAAATTTGGAATGCCACAAGATTTGTTTTGATGAATGTGGACGGTAAAGAAATCCACCAAGCGGCAAAACCAGAACTTTGGGAATTGCCAGAACAATGGATTATTAGTCGATTACAAAAAGCAGAATTGGCGGTGAAATTAGCCTTTGAAACTTATCGTTTGGATTTGGCAAGTCAGGCGATTTACGATTTTATTTGGAATGAGTATTGCGATTGGTATGTGGAACTCACCAAACCTGTATTAAATGACCCGAATATTAGCGATGAACGCAAAGCCCAAGTGCGTTATGTATTATTGTCGGTGATGGAAGTAGCATTACGATTAACGCATCCAATTATGCCATTTATTACCGAAGAAATTTGGCAAACACTGACTCCGATGATTGGGCGTGGCGGAGAAAGCATTATGCTTGCTCAATATCCAATCGCTGATGAAAGTCGTATTAACGAGCAAGCCGAAAATGATATGAATTGGCTACAAGGTTTAATTGGGGCGGTGCGAAATATTCGTGGTGAGATGAATTTGGGTAATGCCAAATTATTACCTGTCTTATTGCAAAACATCAATGAGGGCGAAAAAACACAAATTCAAAGAATTGAACCCTTATTTAAAGCCCTTGCCAAAGTAGAAAGTTTGGCGTTTTTAGGTAATGATGAAAAAGCCCCATTGTCATCGTCCAGCGTGGTTGGTGGTGCGGTGGTGCTTGTGCCAATGAAAGGCTTGATTGACCCTGCGGTAGAATTGGCTCGTCTTAATAAAGAGCTAGAAAAACTTACCAAACAATACGACCAAATTGCCAATAAGCTAAATAATGAAGCCTTTGTTGCCAAAGCCCCTGCAAGTGTCGTTTCGGCTGAACGAGAGAAATTGAGTGAGCTTGAAGGGCAGATTGGGAAGGTGAAGGAGAGTATGGGGGAGATTGACGCTCTGTAAGAAGACTGGGCATAATTATGATTGATTATGCCCAATTCCCATCAATTTAAATCTATTATTTAATATTTTAAAAGTGATTAAAATGGCAAAGAAAAAATCTCAAAGTATAGAACCAAATATTGCTGATTTAGCAAATGGTTGGTTGAAAAGCTATGGTTTATCCTATAAGTTAGAACAAGAATCGTTGAATGATGAAATTGATAAAGCCCTGCAATATTATTATTCAAAAAACGGTGGTACAGGTGGAAATCGCCCTGATGTAAAATTACTTTTGCAAGATAATAATACCGATTATTATCCTATTTTGATTGAATATAAAGGTTATGCGGATAAACTTGTTAAATTAGATAAAGATGGCAATGTGGACAATCGCAATGCCAAAAATGAACCCAATTTTACCAATATCAATGGCTATGCGGTTAATGGTGCTGTGCATTATGCCAATGCTTTACTTCATCATACCAGTTATACCCATATTATCGCCATTGGTATGACAGGTGAAAAAGATGAAAAAGGCAATATTCGTCATCAAATTGGCGTATATTATGTTTCAAAATCCAATCTTGGTGTAGGACAAAAAGTTGCTGATTTTAATGACTTTTCATTTTTAGCCAAAGATAATTTTGATAACTTTATTGCACAAGTTAAACAATTATCACTTTCGCCAGATGAATTAGAAAAAATTAAAGAAAAGCGTGAAAAGGAAATTTCCGCCAGCCTAACAAAATTAAATAATGACATTTACCAAAATGAAAAAGGCTTGGGAGAAAATGACCGTGTTTATCTTGTTGCTGCTGCAATTATTGCAACGATTGGCGTTGCTGGTAAGGTAAAACCCCTAGAAAAAGAAGATTTAAAATCCAGTCAAGAAGAAGGCGATAGAGATGGCGATATTATTATCCGAAAAATTAACGCATTTTTTAATGAAAAACAATTGCCACAAGATAAAAAAGAGTTAATCATTCGTACATTATCTAATACACTTTTAACAGATAATATCAACAAAGCACACGATGGTGAAAGCCAATTAAAAAGAGTATTTGCTAAAATTGTAGATGATTTGGGAATTTATTATAAAATTGGTTTAACCACAGATTTTACAGGCAAACTTTTTAATGAAATGTATTCTTGGCTGGGTTTTACCCAAGACAAATTAAATGATGTCGTATTAACACCTGCTTATGTTGCAACATTATTGGCAAAATTAGCAAGGGTTAATAAAGATAGTTTTGTTTGGGATTTTGCCACAGGTTCAGCAGGGCTTTTGGTAGCAGCAATGAATGAAATGCTAAAAGATGCCAGAGAAAATATTCATTCTCCTGATGAGTTACGCAAAAAAGAAGCTCATATCAAAGCCAAACAATTATTGGGGCTAGAATTGTTATCCAGTGTTTATATGCTTGCCATTTTAAATATGATTATGATGGGTGATGGCAGTTCTAATATCATCAACAAAGATTCATTAGTGGATTTTAATGGCAATTATGGGTTTGATAATACGGACGATAAATTCCCTGCGGACGCTTTTGTGTTAAATCCGCCTTATTCCGCCAATGGCAATGGAATGAATTTTGTAGAAACCGCTTTAAATATGATGAATAAAGGCTATGCTGCTATTTTGATTAAAGATACCGCAGGCAATGGCAAAGCACAAGAAATCAATCAGCGTATTTTACAAAAACATACTTTAATTGCCAGCATTAGAATGCCTCTTGATTTATTTATTGGCAAGTCAAGCGTGCAAACCCATATCTATGTTTTTAAAGTGGGTGAAAAACATCACGCTGATGAAATGGTTAAATTTATTGATTTTAGTAATGATGGTTATGCTCGTTCGGACAGAAAAAAATCTACCAATAATTTAAAAGACATCAATAATGCCAAAGAACGCTATGAAGAAGTGGTGAATTTGGTGCGTTTTGGTAAATCAAAATTAAAATTATTGACCGAAAAAGAATATTTTGAAGGCACGATTGACCCAAAAAATGGGGCAGATTGGAACCAGTCAGCACCCATAGATGGCAAACCAACGCTTGATGATTTTGAAAAAACCGTCAAAGAGTATTTGGCGTGGGAAGTGGCAAACATCATCAAAACACAATCCAATATCGGTGATGAAATAAAAAAGCACAAACCCATTTAATCCAAGAATTGCAACAGGTTAAATGGGCGGAATTTGAGTTGCAGGAATTGTTTGATATTAGCACTTCCAAAAGTGTAGATAAAGGAAAATTAGATATTTCTGATAAAAAATCTGATTTTGATTTTATTGGGAGAACATCTTTAAATAATGGTGTTCAGGGTTTTATAGAAGAATTAGATTTTTCAGCTAATCCAAAAAATACTTTTTCACTTACTCAAATAGGAAAAAATGTTTGTCAATTTAGAAATAGACAATGGTATGCTAGTCAAAATATATTTTTACTATCACCAAAAAATGTACAAGCAGTAGAAAATTATAATTTTCTTAACTCTGTTATCAATTTCCTATTAAAAAAATATGGTGATGGCTATACAGATTATCCTACACTAAACAAACTAAAAACAGACAAAATTTTTCTCCCAATAAAACAAAATTCTGATTTGGATAAAATTAGCCAAATTGATTTTGAATTTATGGAGAAATTTATTAGCGAAATTGAGAATGAACGCTTGGCACGGCTCAATGAACATCTACGAGAAGTAGGTTTAATAGACTGCACCTTGACCGATGATGAATGGCGAGTATTAAATGAGTTTCAGTCAGATAATATTGATTGGGCTGAATATAAAATGAGCGATTTATTTGAAAAAATCAAAACCAAAAAATTACCCTATCCAGCCAAAAGTTTACCCAAAGAACCAACTGATGATTATGTTTTACCTTGCTTGACTTCCAGTTTTCAAAATCAAGGGCTTAATTACTTTACTCCTACGGATAATGCAACGATTTTAAAAAATGTGATTTCTATTCCATCTAATAGCGATGTGTATAGAGCCTATTTTCAATCTCGTGATTTTACGGTATTATCCGATGCCTATGCGATAAAATGGAAATATGATGATAAACAATATGATGCCAAATTATTTTTGTTTATGGTGGCAAGTATCAATCAAGTAACCGATTTGCCAATTTATTCTTATAAAAATAAATTGGGCGGGTGGAATGTGGTTAAGGATAAATATATTCAATTGCCTACAAAAGATAATGCACCAGATATTGAAAAAATGCAAACGCTGATTTTGGCATTACAGAAGTATTTGATTAAAGATGTGGTTGAGTATGTGAATGGTAAGATAAAATCCCCCTAACCACCCCAAACACCCCACTATGCCCCTGCACAATGACATCAATATCAGGGGCATAGCAAAAAATCCATTTGCCAACCCATTAAATATTTGTTAAAATAAAATTTTTATTTTTTTAAATAATGGTGTTTTATGTCCAAACAAATTCCAGAACATATCATTTTAGAATTGCTAAAAGATTGTAAAAATAACCAAGATTTATTAGGTGAAAACGGACTTTTAGCAAATTTACATAGTCAAATTATGGATTATGCTATTAAAATTGGCTTAAATGCACCATTAGAAGGTATAGACGATGATGACCATTCTGATTATGCTTTTTTAAAATCGCTTAATTTAACCCAAAAACAAGCCATTGAATTAAAAGATGAAATTATTTCTTTATATTCAAGAGGCATGATAAAAACAGATATCCAAGCTCATTTTTCAGCATCACAAAACATTCATTTAACAACTCGTCATATTAATAGTATTATTAATAAAAGTGAGTCGGAAATGGAATTATGGAGAGGCAGAGAATTGGACTCAATTTACCCGATTGTATATTTAGATGCAATGCGGATTTTGGTAAAAGAAAATAATATTCAAAGAAATAAATCTGTACATATTGTTCTGGGCATTAATCTAGAAGGACGCAAAGAAGTTTTGGGACTATGGATAGCTCATCGTGAAAAATCGGATATATGGGCAAATATATTAACGGAATTAAAAAATAGGGGGGTTAAAGATATTTTTATTGTATGTTGTGATAACTTATCGGGACTGACAAAATCAATTAAATCGCTTTATCCACATTCGCAAATTCAGTTATGTGTTTTACATCAAAAAAGAGCCAGCCTAGCCTGTGTTGCCAAAAAAGACAAAAAGATATTATCAAATGATTTGGCAATGATATATACTGCCCCAACATTACAGATTGCAGAAAAAAGATTAAGCGAAATGGCAGAAAAGTGGCAAGAAAATTATCCAGCAATGGTAAAATCTTGGTATCACAATTGGGAGAATTTAACACCATTTTATGAGTATATTCCAGAGCTTAGAAAAGTTTTATATACAACCAATATGATTGAAAGCTTGAACTCTCAATTAAGGAAAGTTGCAAAAAAAGAAAGGGTATTTGGGAGCGACCAAATTGCTTTAAACGCACTGTATTTATATTTAGAAGTTGCTAGAAAAAAGTGGACAATGCCCATTGCTCATTGGCAGTTAATACTCAATCAATTTAAGTTATTATTTGAAGAAAGACTTTTATAGGAAACAGCAATGCAATTATTTTATACCCAAAATAACACCCTAACACCCCTATCAGAAACGCCTTTTCTGTTAGAAAAAGACATTCAAGCCTTATGCGAACAAAATTTATCACAAATTAGTGAATTGGTTTTTGTCAAATCTGAATTTAGCATTAAAAATAAACGCATTGACACATTGGCACATGACCCAGAAAATAACAGCTTTGTGATTATTGAATATAAAAGAAATAAAAATTACAGCGTGGTTGACCAAGGGGTTTCTTATTTAAATTTAATGCTAGAATATAAAGCAGAATTTATCATTGAATATAATGAAAGTCTTAATCAAAATTTAAAACGAGACGATGTGGATTGGTCACAAAGCAAAATTGTTTTTGTTGCTCCAAGTTTTACCGATGACCAAAAACAATCCACCAATTTTAAGGATTTTGCCATTGAATTATGGGAAATTAAACGCTTTAATGACATTATCATAATTAACCCAATCAGAAAAAGCAAATCCGCTCCAAGTATCAAACAAATTAAACCCAAAGAAATTAGTGATGATAATGAGCTTATTAACATTATTAAAGAAGTGAAAACTTATGATGAAGAATATCATTTGGAAAATAAATATGATGATGTTAAAGAATTATATCAAGAATTTAGAACCGCCATTTTAGATTTGGCGGACAATATAGAAATAAAAACCACCAAAGTGTATATTGGCTTTAAAACCAAAAATAACATTTGCTCCATTGCAATTTTAAAAAATGAATTGAAACTTTGGATAAATGCCAAATATGGCGATTTAAAAGACGAAAAAGGTTTGTCTCGCGATGTGAGTAATATTGGGCATCACGGATTGGGCGATTATGAATTAAAAATAAGCAATAATCAAAATAAAGAATATGTGATGAGTTTGATTAGGCAGGTGATTTGAATAAGTTGTAAGCTACGCTAAACACCACACTATGCCCCGCCACAATCACCCCTACATCAGGGGCGTAGCCACCGCCCATTGTTACCGCCATTGGGATTTGCCGATGAAACATCGTCTCCACCACAAACCGCTCTCGCTCATATAGCCCATTCATCGTTAAGTTTATCCGTCCAAGCCTATCTTCCGCCAGCACATCTACCCCCGCTTGATAAAAGACAAAATCAGGTTTAAAGTCATCAAGCACTTTGGGCAAATGGTATTTTAACAGCGACAAATAGTCATCATCGCCCGTCCCATCAGGTAGGTTGATGTCCAAATCGGATTTGGGTTTGTGATAGGGATAATTTTTCTCGCCGTGCATACTCATCACAAAGACATCATCATTGTCCGCCATAATGGACGCATTGCCGTTGCCTTGATGGACATCTAAATCAAGGATTAAAATGCGGTTGGCAAGCCCTTCTTTTAAAAGCACATTACTCGCCACACAAATGTCATTTAAAATACAAAAGCCTTCGCCACTATCGGCAAAGGCGTGGTGCGTACCGCCCGAAGTAGACAGGCTAATGCCGTCATTTAAGGCAAATTTGGCACATTCGATGGTTGCCCCCACCACCAGCCGTTCACGGTCTATCAGGGCTTTGCTCATTGGCAAGCCAATTTTACGGCACTCTTTGGGCGATAAGGTCAGATTATCAAGGGCGTGCCAATACTCCGCCGTGTGCGTGATTAAAATCTCGTCCACGCTTGCCATTGTTGGCACAAAAAACTGGGAAGGCTTAGCGATACCGTCCGCAATCAGTTTTTTGGGCAACAAGTCATATTTTGCCATCGGAAAACGGTGTCCGTCTGGCAAAGGCAGGGCAAATTCGGGGCAATGGGCGATTTTAACCATAACACACCGTTAAGGCAATTCCAAACGATACGACACCTTGTACTCCCCTTCGTCTTGGACGGTTACTTTAAAATCCACAGGGGTCATTTTTTGCCAATTTTGCCATTTGTCCCAGCCTTGAAACAAATGGGGGCTGTATTTGGTGGCATCTACAAGCTGGGGAACTTTTTGATAATATTTATTGTATAAAGCTTGATTGGGAGCAATCCCCAAGTTGGCATTGCCCCCTTGTTTTAAAATGATTGCCAAACTCATCATCGCCCATTCATCTTCGGCATTGGCGGCAGCCTGCAATAATTGCCCTGCCAATTTTGGGTCAATGACGGTTTTACTGTCATCTCTACCCAATTCGGCAAAACCGTTTCTCTCTTGCTCTTTCCATAAAATCGCCAACTGGTATTGGGCGTGCGGATAGCCTTCTTTGGCTAAGGCAATGAGTTCATCACTGTATATCTCGGCATATTCATCAAAATACGATTGATATTTTGGTTGTCTGCTGTGCGGTTTGTCATAAATGATATAATCCAGCGTCAGATAAGGCGTGTTTTGTTCATCATAATGCACTTGCCCATAAAAGATGGCTTTGTCATTGTCGTGCAAGGAAGGAAATTTGGCAAGTTTGGCGTTCAACTTGGCAAGCCCACATTGGTAAGTCAAATCAGGCAAAACATTGATGGCTTGTGTGTCATTTTTGATATAAAGTTGCTCGCCATTTTTAATCAAATTGCCATACACCGCCACTTTGGTCGTGTCAGGTAATTTCCCCACCTTATCAATCGGCGTGCGTGCCAAGCCTTGATAATCAGCACTTAATGGCGAAATGTTGTGCATCGTGTTGTAATATGACCCCATATTGGTGGTGAGATGATGTGGGGTCTTTTTGCAGGTCTTGTTGAATTTTGCATTGTCATATAATGCTTTTGGTAGCATTAAGGCACTAACTGCTAATATCGCAGGGGCAACAATCACCGCATTGCCTGTATTAGCGGACGCAATGTTTGAATGAAGTAAAGCGGTTAGGCTTAGGGCGATTAGGGGGAGTTTTTTCATCAATCATCCTAAAAATTATTGGGTGGTTTGGGTGGGCAAAAAGAAAGTGCGTTTTTCGTCATCAACTACCGCTCGTACTTCATCGCCCACGTCAATATAATCCCCTGCAAATTGGCTCGGCTCATCGTCCGCCAGCACAATGTGCATGATGTTTCGTGCCACTTCGGTCAAGCCCGCCACCGCTTGCAAATAACAACCAAGCGCCTTATCACTTAGCGGACTAAACTCCACATCAAACGCCACTTTGGCACGCACTTCGCCATCGGTGGGGTCAAATTCAATCCCACCAAACCCCACATTCATGTTCATCTTGGCAAGCTCCATCAGCATGGCAGTATAATGACTGACTGGCACGCTATTTTCAAGGATACCGAATATCGTTACCAGCTGGTTTTCTTCATTAATGCGAAACACGCACGTCCAATCATTTTCACGGTCGCTAAATCCCATGATAAGATGATGGATATGCCCCTCGCTGGGGGTGCGGTGGTCGTATTTCCAGTCCTGCTTGTCAAGCCACGTCATGATTTGGCTGGTAATGGGGTGGGCGTTTTTGGTGGCTGATACCCCCTCATTTTTTGGGCGAACGTCCCTCGTCCCTGTATTGGCAAGCTCACTTTTGGTTTGATTGTCCGTTTGGGGTTTTGCAAATAAACTTTTAATTTTTTTAAACATCTTTATTACCACAACATAGATACCATCGTTTAGCATAGCAAAAAATGGACATTTTAAAAAGCCTTTTTACAATAAAAGATTGGAGCATACCAAACCGTGATCATATTATTTACAAATTGGCAATGATTTAGAAATATTTTCAGTATTTTATATTAAAAATTCGACACGCCCCAAAATCCCATGTAAAAACACCATTAACATAAAGTCAATTTCAATTTACCCCAAAATTTGATATGATAACGTTTTATTTATTGTGTGTGTTATGGGCGATTCAGCGATTTTAAGCCTTGATGATGTGAGCGTGGGGCGTGGCGATTTTGTGTTGTGCGAGCAGGTCAATCTGACCTTGTTGGCAGGGGACATTTGCCATTTGATTGGCGAGAACGGACTTGGCAAAACCACCCTATTAAACCAAATCGCAGGACTGCTCCCCACCCCACACGGACACATCACCAAATCCAAATTGGTGTACGTCTCGCACCAGCTTGGCATTAGCCCTGCCTTGACTGTCGCCCAAAATTTACGATTTTTACTCGCCCTATACGACATACAAACGGACGATGAGATGATAGATACCGCCCTTGACATGGTGGGGCTGTATGGTTTGGGCGATACATCAAGCGTGCAGTTATCAGCAGGACAAAAACGGCGAATTGGTTTGGCACGACTATTCATCATGACCCCAACTCATGCCCCCTTATGGCTACTGGACGAGCCTTTGACTGCCCTAGATGTGAGCATGGTGGGTAAATTAGAACAGCGTATGCAAGAATTTGCCAAAGCAGGTGGGGCAGTACTTGCCACAAGCCACCAAGCCATGCAAGGGGCAAATAAACGCTTAGATTTGGCGGAGTTCGCCCAATGAAAGAGTTACTACGCCGAGAATGGCACATCAAACGACAAGGAGCGGTATCGTGGCTATATCCACTCGTACTATTCTTACTCATCATTACGCTATTTCCGCTTGCCATTGGGGCTGAACCTGCCACACTTTTACGTCTGGCAAGTTCGGCGGTGTGGATAGCGGTGTTATTGTCGCTTGTCATGGGCATTGAAGAATTGTTTCGCCCCGATTTTGACAATGGCACCCTTGCCCAGCTTGTCGTATCAGGTGCGTCCGTCCCCACATGGGTCGCGGTCAGGCTGTGGGTGCATTGGCTGTTTAGTGCAGGATTTGTGGCGGTGTTGTCTTTTTTGGCAATTCCATTATTCAACCTACCCACAAATGACGCACTCATGCTCGCCCTGTCGATTGTGGTGGGGTCGCCCATGCTTCTCATGCTGTCCGCCATCGCAAGCTCACTCACACTCACACTCAAAAACGGGGCGGTACTCGTCCCACTCATCGCCCTACCCATGCAACTGCCTGTGCTGATTTTCGCGACAGGGGCAGTCGATTTGCACAGTACGGGACTAAACGGTTTGCCAACACTTGCCCTACTTGGGGCGGGGAGTATTTTAGCGGTGATTATCTCACCTTTTGTGATTGCTGGTATTTTAAAAATGGCGTGGGCGGATTAAATACAAATCATCGCCCACATCTAAAATGATGAGACTTTTGTCAGTCGATAAACCTTATCGCCAACTTGGATACCAAGAAACACCTTTCCTGATGACGAGCTTTCATATAAAGTCATCTGTCCGCCCAGCAAACTACTTGCCAAATTATCCAACGCCATCAGTGTCTCATCGCACATCATGCGAGTAGACATGGGTCTGTCAATGCTTAGTTGTGATGACACCCGATAGCCAGCTTTGATGTTGTTGCAACCATTTACCACAGAGACCACGCCATCATCAAAGTGCAATTTTAATGCTTGATTATCACTCCCCACAAGTGAGCTATCTTGTAATTGCCATACACCACTTAAAGCCTGTGCCGTCATGGGTAATACTTGATAATCCCCTCCCAAATCCTGCATGTGGACTTGTGTTTGTTGAATATCGCTACTTTTTTGGATATCATTGCTTTGACAAGCGGTTAAAAACAATATCGCCAATACGCCAACGTGGATAATTTTCATCTTTGCACTCCAAAAATCTTAACGCCAATAGCGAAGTTTTGCCATCATAAACAGTAGCCCCACAAACATTCCCAAATAATACGCCATTCGCACATCAAAGGTATCATCACGGTATTTGATAGGCATACTCACCAAAGCGGTACAACTGGGAATTAAAAACAAATACAGCACCCAATTTTCCAAAACATGTAGCCAGCCCTGCACGCTGTTGCCCTGCCCATAGCGATAAGCGGACAAACTCATGAGCATGATGATGACCACCAATGCCAAAATCAAGCCTTTGGGAATGTCTTTGGGGACAAAGCGGTCGGGCAATATGTTGGTAATTTTCATCAGCTATACCGCCCCATAATCGTCAAAATCGCCACGCACGAAATCAAAAACCCAAGCGTTAGAGCGTTGCGAGTTTGGATGTTAGTGCCTTGAAATTTGTTGGATAATTTTGCCCCACCCACAAACAAACTTGGCACAACAATCATAAAAAACGACACCACCACAGAGGCATGACGCACCACCGCACCGACATCATGCCCTGCCAGTAAGCGAAAACCATAACCCGCCAATGCCAAAATCAAGGCAAACACCCCAAGCCCAATGGTGAGCCCAATAGGAACAAGGCTTGGGCGAGCGTTTGGGGAAATGGGGTTTGGGGTTTGACCAGATTCGCTCATGACGCACGCACCGACTGGGCAAGCTCATCACGCATACTGTCAATCACCGCTTTATAATCAGGCTGACTAAAAATCGCCGACCCCGCCACAAACATATCCACGCCAGCGTCCGCAATGGCACGGATGTTGGTAGGGTTCACGCCACCGTCAATCTCCAAGCGAATATCCAGCCCACGCTCATCAATCATCTTTCGCACCGCACGCACTTTATCAAGCGTAAAGTCGATGAACTTTTGACCGCCAAAACCGGGATTCACGCTCATGATGAGAATCTGGTCGAGTTTGTCAATGGTATAATCGAGATAATGTAAAGGCGTGGCAGGGTTAAATACCAAACCACATTTGACCCCACTATCTTTGATGAGTTGTAAACTTCTGTCAATATGCTCGCTTGCTTCTGGATGGAAAGTGATGATGTCTGCCCCTGCTTTGATAAATTCCTCAATCATTCTATCAACAGGTTTTACCATCAAATGCACATCAATCGGAGCGGTAATGCCATAATCTTTTAATGCCTTACAAACCATCGCCCCAAAGGTGAGATTTGGCACATAGTGATTGTCCATCACGTCAAAATGCACCACGTCCGCCCCAGCATCTAGCACCGCTTGGGTGCCCTCGCCCAAACGAGCAAAATCCGCCGACAAAATCGAAGGGGCGATTAAAAATTGTTGCTTAGGTAAAATTTTCATAATCAATCATAAATGATAGGTAAAGTTGGCGTATCATAGCAGATTTTGGGTAAAATTGCGATGGCTAAACTGCCTCCAAACTCTCCATGCTCCATCTTGGCACACAAGACACACCCAAATCATCTGCCCCACCCATTTTTAGGCGACAGTAGCCAGCATAGGCAATCATCGCCCCATTATCGGTACACAGATGTAATGGTGCGTAATGCACATGAGCATTTATCCTTGATAAAGATTTTTCAAGTTCGGTGCGTAGCGTTTGATTGGCAGATACACCCCCTGCAATGACCAATTTGTCAAGCCCTGTTTCATTTAGGGCTTTGGTGCATTTTTTGACCAACGTATCCACTACGGCATATTGAAAGCTAGCGGCAATATCCGCCCTGATGGCAGGGTCATCATCACTACCCTTTGTGTCTTTGATGAGGTTATGGACGGCGGTTTTCATGCCGCTAAAACTAAAATCCAAACCACGAGAGAGTATGGGACGTGGCAACTCATAAGCACGAGGGTTGCCATCTTTGGCAAGTCTCTCTACGTTAGGACCTCCTGGATAGGGCAAGCGAAGCATCTTGGCAGTTTTATCAAAGCACTCTCCCACCGCATCATCGATGGATTCGCCCAAGATGGTGTACCGCCCCACGCCATCGGCACGCACCAGCATGGTATGACCGCCTGAGACAAGCAGGCACACAAAAGGAAATGCTAGTCCACCATGCTCAATCATTGGAGCAAGCAAATGCCCCTCCATGTGATGAACACCGATGGCAGGCACGCCCAACGCATAAGCCAGCGTCCGCCCAAATAACGCCCCTGTCATTAACGCCCCAATCAAGCCCGGTCCTTTGGTATAGGCGACCGCATCAATTTCATGCTTGTCAAGCTTGGCTTTATCAAGCAGTTCGTGCAGTAGTGGCACTAATTTACGAATATGGTCTCGACTGGCAAGCTCTGGCACCACGCCACCATACATGGCATGTAGCTCAATTTGGCTGTACAAAACCTGAGCAAGCACACCGCCCTTACCGTCATTGAGTTCGCTATCATAAATGGCAAGCCCTGTCTCATCACAGGAGGTTTCTAAACCTAAAATTTTCATAATACATCATCTTAAATTTTTATCCATTATATCATTTTATTGGCTTTATTTGACAGGATTGTGTATGATGGTATTTTTATCCATCAAAACCATCATGACAAACCCAAATAACAAACTCATCATCGGACTGACAGGCGGTATCGGTAGCGGAAAAACTGCGGTCAGCGATTATTTTGCCACGCTTGGCATTGATGTGGTGGACGCTGATGTCATTAGCCACACCATTACCGCCAAAGGCTCGCCCATCATCACAACTCTACAAGAGGCTTTCGGATGCGACATCGCCCCAAATGGCGAACTCAACCGCCCTCGCCTACGCCAAATGGTCTTTAACGACCCTGATAAACTTGCCAAACTAAACGCCATCATGCACCCTGCCATCAGAGAGCAAATACATCAAGAACTCGCCCACACCACAAGCCCTTACGCCATCTTATCAGCCCCTCTACTTTTAGAAAGTATAAAAACCAATGGCAATATCATCACAGACAGAGGTCTAACCGCCTTTTGCAGTCGCATACTGGTTGTGGACGTACCCACCGATGTTCAAATCCATCGTGCCAAACAGAGAGATGATCAGAACGAAGAAGGTATTTTAGCCATCATCAAAAAGCAAATCGACCGAAAAAATCGTCTCTCTTATGCCGATGATGTCATTGGTAATTCAGGGAATTTAGATGATTTATATCGTCAAATCAATCAGTTACATCAAAAATACTTATTTTTGGCAAATGCTTTGTAGGCATTGGCTTACACGCATTGACGATTTTTGCGTATTTTCTTGGTGGGTAAGTTTTGGCATAATACACACATCAGCAAGGAGATGGCAAACGGATAAGCCGACATGGAAGAATGCTGATACGATGGACGATCCTACGGATAGAGCAGGTAGTAACCCCATAAAACCACAAACTCCCCCAAGTTTGTGGTTTTGCTTTTTTGCCCAAATAAAAACACCTTGAATATCAAGGTGTTTAGTGTATTTAGGCAGGAATGCGAAGCACTTGACCTGGATAAATCTTGTTGGGGTCGCTAAGTAGCGGACGGTTTGCCTCAAAGATTTTGTTGTATTCGTTAGCATTGCCGTACATTTCTTTGGCGATTTTGGATAAGGTGTCGCCTGATTTGACAGTATAAAAACGTGATTCTGGTTCAGGAGTGGCAACGGTCATGTTATCCTCAACCTGAGCAACGTACTGCACGTTACCTGCTGCCAACACTGCTTTTTCACGGTCGGCTTGGGAAGCTGCCACACCTGATAGTACCACAGTGTCAGTATTGCCGTTGTAGCTGACTTTTAGACCCTCAACTTTGGCATTGGCTTGAACGCGAGCAAGTAGCAAATTGGCAATCTCCTGAGCATTAGGCTCGGCAGGTGCTGATGGGGCTTGGGTAGCCTCCTCTTTTTTGTCTCGGTTAAATACTTTATCGCCGATGTCTTTGGCAAAACTAAAAATACCCATAAAAAACCTCCGTAAAAATAAATGAGACGCTTCATTATCTTAGTACAAAATCCCAAAATTTGCACTGGATTTTTGCATAAAATTGTTATGTTTTGTAATGTCGTCTTAACGCCATGTGTTCCATCCGCAAAAAACCATCTCAAAATGAGATGGTTTTGTGTTTGACTTATCAAACTTATGATTAGAGTTTGGCAGAAACGTAATCAATCGCCTTTTGGACGGTGGTTAGCTCTGCTGAATCCTCATCAGGAATGGTAATGCCAAATTCGGTTTCAAACGCCATGACAAGCTCAACCAAGTCTAGTGAGTCTGCACCCAAATCGTCCATAAAAGACGCAGCGTTGTTAATGTCGTCAGCATTTAGGCTAAGTTGCTCGGCAACGGCTGCTTTTACTTTTGCTTCAATATCGCTCATGAGATACTCCAAAATAGGTAAGGATGAAATTAACAAATTAGGTTTGTTAAAAATTATGCCTATGATAAAACATTTTTGTGATTTGTGCAAGTGCTATTAGTACGTTTGTTCACGTTTTAATATTTTTACAACACTTACTTAACAATCACATGTACATGCCACCATTGACCGCCAGCACTTCTCCTGTGATGTAGCTGGCGTCATCGCTCGCCAAAAAAGCAACCGCCGCCGCAATCTCATGAGGCTGACCCATGCGACCAACTGGTACAGCGTCCAGCATGGAGCTGATGAGGCGTTCGTCTAGCTCCTCGGTCATGTCCGTTTCGATAAAACCAGGAGCGACACAGTTGACGGTAACGCCACGAGAGCCGATTTCACGGGCTAAGGCACGAGTAAAGCCCTCCACGCCTGCTTTACTAGATGCGTAGTTGGTTTGACCGGCGTTACCCATTTGACCGACCACAGAGGTAATGTTGATGATTCGCCCAAAACGAGCTTTCATCATGCCACGCACAGCACGGCGAGAGGTGCGATAGATGGCGGTGAGGTTGGTGTCAATGACACTCACCCAATCCTCATCTTTCATGCGCATGAGTAAGCCGTCTTTGGTAATGCCAGCGTTATTGACAAGGACATTGACCGAGCCATACACGCTGTCAATTTCTTCAAAGAGTTTGTCGATGGCTTCATCATCGCATACATCTAACACACGTCCAATGCCCCCTGACTCGCCCAGATACTCTTCAATGGCTTCTGCCCCTTTTTCGCTTGTGGCAGTACCGATGACAAAATGACCGTCACCTGCAAATCGCTCAGCAATCGCACGCCCAATGCCACGACTGGCTCCTGTAACCAAAACAATCTTACGACTCATGTAAATTCTCCAATTTTTCTAAACGTGCCAATTTGTCAGTAGGTAGGGCAGTAATCGGGGTTTCTTGGCGTTTGGCAAGGTTGGATAGCACATTGCCAGGTCCACATTCGATGACCAGTTCGATTTGTTTATCCGCCAGTTTTTGCATGGTTTTTGTCCATTGAACAGGCATGGAGAGCTGTTCGATCAAGGCAAGCTTGATGTCGCCTGTACCCTTATGAACTTCGGCATGGCGGTTTTGAATGACAGGAATGGTCGCAGGGTGAAAATCGGTTTGGTTTAGAAGTTCTGAGAGTTTTTCGCTGGCAGGCTTCATCAAAGCACAATGCGAAGGCACGGAGACTTTGAGTGGAACAGCCTTTTTACCCAGCGTCTCAACCGCTGTCAAGACGTGCGTTACGCCCACTTGTGTGCCAGCGATGACAACTTGGGCAGGACTGTTAAAGTTGGCAGTATCCACGATACCTGCATTTTCGGTGGCATCTTCGCATAGGCTTGCCACTTGTTCATCTTCTAAACCAAGTACCGCCGCCATTTGTGTGTCCATGCCTGCTACTGCGTCCGTCATGAGTTTGCCACGTTCGTGGACAAGACAAACTGCCTCCGCCAAACTCAGCACGTCACTTGCCACGAGTGCGGAGTATTCACCCAAAGAATGCCCTGCCAGATAGGCAGGCTTGATGTCTTGGCGTGCCAGCACAGGCGTGATGATACGCCAAATGGCAATACTGGCGGTCAATAGGGCAGGCTGAGTGTATTTGGTGTCATGCAGGCGAGTCTCATCGTGGGTAATCTCCCACAAATCCACGCCTAAGGCTTCGCTTGCTTCGTCAAAAGTTGTCTTAACCACGTCAAATTGTTCGGCAAGTTCGTCCAGCATGCCAATGCTTTGTGAGCCTTGACCGGGAAAAATCACTGCCACACGTTTTGTCTGTGTCATAATTCACCATGTTTGATTAAAATGCGTCCATTTTATCATAAAAATAGAACGGTTGTTTACAAATTAAGCAGAAAAATACAAACAAATTTTTTAAAATTATGGTAATTTCTAAAAAATTTGTTTATAAAAAAACCAAGCTCATGCACTCATGAAACTTGGCTTTATCTTTTGCAGACAAAGAGTTAGGCTTCTACTGCTTTAACTTTGAACAGTTGGCGACCACGATAAAAACCATCTTTGGTGGCGTGGTGACGAATGTGTTTTTCGCCAGTAGTAGAATCAATGCTCAAAGTAGCAACGCTGATACGGTCGTGTGAACGACGCATATCACGGCGTGAACGGCTTTTGCGGTTTTGTTGAACTGCCATGATAGCTCCTAAATATAAGTGGGCAACGAGTGTGCCAAATTTAAATGAAAGTGGGTATCTGTGGCGGTAGCATCATTTCGCCTTACAAATGGGTGCAGATACATTCAAACTCCCTATTATACCCAAAAATTTATTATTTTTAAAGAATATTTTTCAAATTTCACAAAATAATCTCAAAATATCATAGCGTGCCTTTTAAGGTCTGCAACACCGCAAATGGATTATCACTAGGCTCGCCCTTTTCATCTGCATTCTCTATTAGCATTTGGCAGTCGTCATGACGTGGCGATAACGGCATGGCAAGTAGCAACTCATCTTCAAGCAAATCCGCCACAGGGAGCATCTTTTGGACGCCCATGCACACCTCATCAAGTAGCACATAGTCCGCCATCTCATCAATGGACTGTAAATGACTAATTTTCTGCTCATTTTCCAAAATAGCCATACGATAGCTACCAGAGACATCCACAGACAGCTCGTCCAAACATCGCTGACATGATGTAGATAATACCGCCATCACATCGAAACCAAGCCATGTAACACCATCTTCTTTGGTTAAGCGAAGTGCGATTTGCAAGTCTTCGCTGTTTGTTGCATGAACTTGGGTGGATAATCGCTCAAAAGTAGATACTGGCACAACGCCCTGCCACTCAAAGCCAATATCCGCCCATTTATCAAAGGAAATACGCTGTGGCATGGTTACTGATTGTTCGGTCATATTTTCCCAATTTTTCTTGTTGATTATCCATTATACCGCAAAATACATGATTTGTTGGCAAATGTGCTATAATTTAACTTTAAAATTTGTAAAGTTTTATGATGAGCGTTGATTTTAGTGCATTAAGCCCACAATCTTGCCCTACCCTATGGCAAGATTTTTATCAAAACACCCAAATCCAAGCTTTCGTCCAAGATATTGGTATCAACACAGACGATACTCTCTACGCCACACTCAAACACGCATGGCAACATCTACCAGATGACGAATTCCAACAAACCGATTGGCTCATCGCCCTATTTAACCACCTTTATCAGCACGGCTCTACACCAACGGTGCTGGTGCGTGGCGAGAGTGAACCTGAGTATTTTGCCAGTAGGGGTGGTGAACCTGCCCGCATTCTTTTTGCTCATGGATTTTTCCAAAGTGCCTTACATGAAATCAGCCATTGGTGCGTGGCAGGGGCAAAGCGTCGGGAGCTTGATGATTTTGGGTATTGGTATTGTCCTGACGGGCGAGATGAAAGCACTCAGCGTCAGTTTGAGCAAGTAGAAATCAAACCCCAAGCGATTGAGTGCTTGCTGTCCTTGGCATTGGGGCGGTATTTTTATGTGTCAGCAGATAATCTCAACGCCGATTTTGACACATCAAACAGTACCTTTGCCCAAGATGTCTACGCCAAAGCCCATGATTATCTTGCCAATGTACACACATTACCCAAAGATGCCAAGCGGTTGATTTGGGTGTTTTTGGACATGAATGCTCACAACGCCAACTAAGGATACACATGAAAACCCTATACATTCACCCCGACAACCCCCAAGCTCGCCTCATGAGTGAGGCGGTATCCGCTTTGCAATCAGGGGAGCTTATCATCGCTCCTACCGAAAATGGCTATCGCTTTATGTTTGGTATGAATGCCAAAAATGCCTTTGAAAACCTCAAACGATTGGGCGTGAGTGAGTCGGATTTGGTGCTGATTTGCCAAAACATCAGCGAATTATCAAGCGTGGCGGTGGTGGATAATGGGGCGTTTGCTACGCTCAAATCTGACTTTTTGCCCCAAAATGCCTTTATCCTAGAACCAACCAAAGCGGTCAACAAAAAAATCATCACCAAAAAATCCTTAGCCTTTGGCACGTCCGCCACACCTGTGATGACGATGTTGTTACAAGAAATGGGTGAACCTATCTTTGTCGCCCCGCTCATCTATCAAGGCGAGCGAGTAACCGAGTATTATGAGATTGCTGATAAGTTTGACACCCAAGTGGCGGTTTTGGTGGATGTGGGCGTGGTTGATGATGTGGCGGTCAATGTGGTGGATTTAACCCAATAAAACCCCCTTTAAAAAGGGGGATTGGTCATACAGTTAGAACATCGATTTTGACATTCTAAGAGTTGCGTTCGGGTAGGTTGATGTTCATTTCTAGTACATCAAGACTATCCTCATGGCGTTGTTTGATGTTCACATCATCAATTTGAACGCCATTGATGAATTTATTGACCACCGCCAAAATCTCTCGCTTCATCTCATCGATACGCTCAGGAGTCAGACGAGTATTTAGGCGGTCATGACTTGCTACGATGACTTTTAGGCGGTCTTTGGCAATCGAGGCACTGGTTGGTTCATTGCCCCCGCCAAACAAACTGCTCCAAAATCCTTTTTTCATATCAACCCCCAAACAGCTTGGCAAAGAAGCCTTTTTTCTTGACATCGATATGACGCAGTGGACGCTCTTCACCCAAGAATCTCGCCACGATGTCGTCATAGCACTGACCTGCTGCTGAATCTTGGTAATGAATCACGGGCTGTCCGTGGTTGGAAGCTTCTAGCACAGCATTAGATTCTGGAATGACCCCAATCAAAGGCACTTTTAGAATGTCATTGGCGATATCGTCAATCCCCATCATTTCGCCTTGTGCGGCACGCTCTGGATTATAACGTGTGATGATGAGATGCTCTTTGACAGCCCCTCCCTCCTCAACACGTTTGGTGCGAGATTGTAAAATGCCAATGATACGGTCGGAGTCTCTGACACTCGACACCTCAGGATTGGTAACGATAAGTGCCTCATCTGCGTGATACATGGCAAGCTGGGCACCACGCTCAATCCCAGCTGGGCTATCACAAATGATATAATCAAAATTTAGCTCATCAGACAGCTCTTTCATGACGGAGGCTACGCCCTCATCAGTCAGTGCATCTTTGTCTCGTGTTTGGGAAGCTGGTAGAATGTAGAGGTTATCTAGCTGTTTGTCTTTTACTAATGCCTGAGAGAGTCTGGCGTTACCACTAATCACATCAACAAAATCATAGACAATGCGATTTTCACAGCCCATAATCAGGTCAAGGTTACGCAAGCCCACATCAAAGTCAATAATCACGGTCTTATAGCCACGTTTTGCCAAACCTGCACCAAATGATGCACTGGTGGTGGTCTTACCCACGCCACCTTTGCCTGATGTTACAACGATGATTTTTGCCACAAGGCACTCCTTAATTTTCTAAATCTTTACTGTCTGTTTATGACAATCTTACAAACAGACGATTGTACCACATTTTTTAAAAATGCTAAATCACATTTCCATCAAACTAAAAATAAGCCCTTGATTTTCATCATAATGTACCTGAACTGCTTTATTTATCATCTGAGGAGGAATGGCATCACTTAGACAATAAGTACCCGCCACTGACACGAGCGTGGGGTCAAATTTTTGGCAGAAAATACGAGCATTTTTGTCGCCTGTCGCCCCTGCCACGAGACGACCTTGACCGTGTCCGTAGATATGCAAACTATTATCCGTGATAGCCTCTGCACCTTTATTGACGCCACCGATGACAATCAAGTCGCCACCGATGTGTTGTAGGCTCTGCCCTGAGCGTAGCATGTGATTGTGTACCACGCTGGTAATGCCTCGCTCCCCCATCGCATCTTTTTCGTCTTTGGAGGTTTCATTGGGTGTGCTGGTTACAACCTCTGAGGCTGGCAGGGCAACTTGTGCCTCTTTGGGGGTGGTGTCAGGTTTGGGGCTTGCCTTAATGCGTTCAATACGTTTGCCATCGGCTGGGAATATTGCCAGTTTTAGCGTCTTTGCTTGCTCGCTAAGTACGCCATCAACCACGCCGATGGGCTGTATCCCAAGCTCCCATAACAGCTCCACCAACGCCTCTAAGTCAAGCATGCACTCGCTGTCTAAGACCACAGGAACGGTGCTGTTGTTTTGTGTTAAATCGGATAATTCAGCCTTGATGGTATCTAGGTTGTCGGTATTGATTTTTAGTTGGCTAAAACTTAGCATTTTGCCAAATAAGGTTATCGCTTTCATGGTGTATTCCGCAAAAATTTCGGCAATTTTATCATTTTAAAGGTGGTTTTCCAAACATTAAAGGGGTAGCTGGTCTTTGTGTTTCCACTGCTGAACTTTTACCTGAGCTTCAAAAGCAGTCAGCGCATCTTCAATCACGCCACCTACGAGCTTTTGGAGGTTGGGTTCGGTGGTGTCAATACTTGCCACCCCTTTGGCGACATTGACCATCAATGAATCTAGTGTTTGGGTGTCAAACAGGCATTTATTGACAGCGGTGGTTACATTCTCGCCAATGTGCTTGCCCACGCTGGTGATTTGGGATTCTATCATTGAGCCTGCGATGGGGATAAGTTTGAGATAGCGTCTAAATTCAGGCGTGTCCAAAAGAGCCTGTTCGACCGAAAGTCCAATTTCTTGGGAGAGTTTTTGTCCTGTCTGTGCCAAAAAAGCCTGTTGAAGCTTGGGAGCAAGCTCACGGCGTAACAGCCCCAGTACCACCGCTTCAAACTCGGCTCGGTTACGGTCAATGGTACGCTGAACCAGCTCGTCATTGGTTGTGGTTTTGGCAAGTTGCTCACGAAAATTGCCGATGGCGGTCAAGATAACTCTATCGGACAACTCTTCTAGTACCACATGATAATAAAAACGAGCTGAATTTAGCCAATTATCAGGAATGACTTTTACGCCAGTATCGTGCAGACGTTTGATGATAATGCCTGCTCGTAGCAGTCGCAAAGCACGAAGCATGGGGATACACCCAAGTGTCTCATACCAATGCACAAAGGGAAAGAAAAACCAGCGATAGTACGTACCCTTTTTGATGGCAATCGCCCAACGCACCAACAGCTCGCCTACCCAAAACAGCGTAAACACACCGCCGATGGCAGAGAGGCTTAGATGATGAGTGGTTTGATAGACATCAAGCGTAGCACTAAATCCACCCCATTGAGCAAGCTTAGTTAAAAGTCCGCTCATCAAGATGTTGTCAGCGAAAATCAAGCATAAATCAACAAGTAGTAGTACCAACATTACCAAGTCATACACAATTTTAGTGCGACTTTGGGCAAGTGTGGGCTCATGGTCGTCTTTGTCATTGCCAAAAAGTACAATCACGTCCTCAGGCACATCGGAGGATTTGGGGATTTCAAGGGTTGAGAATTTGGAGGTATCGTTATTTGACATAGGATAATGTATTAATAGTAAAATTGAGTAGTCTCATCATGGTTTGGCATAAAATTAGCTGACATGCTCGCCAAAATCCTTCAACATTTGTGTGATTCGCTCATCTTTGACTTGCCAAACCTCGTCCAAAAAGGCAAACAGCTGGGCTTTGACACTCTCGTCGCTGTCGTACTTGCCTGCTTGCAATTCATCAAAAAGCGTCTGACTCATCGGCAAATGACGAATATCCACGCCCAAACGAGTGATTTCTCCCGACCAAAGCTCGCCATAATCAGGCACACCATCAGGATACACCACCGTCATGTCCAAAATCCCATCAATCTGCTCGCCCAGACTTGCAATCGCCAGTGCAAATCCCCCTGCTTTGGGTTTGAGGAGGTGTTGATAAGGCGACTGCTGGCGGTCGTGTTTGGTTTTTGTAAAGCGTGTGCCTTCAAGATAGTTTAGCAGCACAAATGGCTTAGAAGACAAAAGCTGACATGCTCGGCGTGCCTCTTGTAAATCTCGTGTTGCTAGGGCGGGGTTTTTGGCGATCTGTTCCCTAGAATGGCGTTTCATCATCGGAAAATCCATAAAATAAAACGCCTGCCCTACCACAGGAATGTAGAGCAATTCATGCTTAGCAAAAAACCGAGTGATGGGTAACACCCCCTCGCTCACATATTGAATGACGCTGGTATCCACCCATGACTGGTGATTGCAAATGAGTAGATATTTACCATCAGGTTTTAAGTCATTGGGAATACTGATTCGCCAATCTCGCTGTGGCAGGCACTTATCAATCAAAAGATTATTGGCACAAATCCAATAATTGGCAATGTCTAGCACTGCTTTATCGCCTTTTTTGGATTTTAAAAAGGTTTTGGCAAGTCCTGCGGTATAAAGTGGCACACCCAATGCCATGCTGTTGGCTGCAATCGCCCCATAATTGGTCAGCTTGCTAAATTTTTGGGCGAGCTTTGGGTGCTTGTCGTGCAGTTTTTGAATGATGGGTAACGTGGTGCGGTTTTTGTTGTGGCTCATGACATCTACCAATTTTGTGTTTTTATCTAAAACAAAGCGTGAACATCTGCTATTTTAACAAAATTTTGGGTAAAAATGGCGAATTTTGGCGTGATGACACATATTTAGCAACAAATAAATATCAATAAAATATCACAACTCATTAATTTTGCTAGATTTTTTTAAAATCCACCTTTTACACACAAAAATCTGCCATTATTTTTCAACCTAAAATAACCGATTAACTACATATCAATAACAAATAAGAGAGGTTTTTTTGGCATAATATGCACAGTTAAGCCTAGCGTCTTTGGGCGTTATTTACTTTATCCATTCACAAGGAAACATTCCATGAAAAAAATTCTTACTGTAACTGCCGTTTCTGCCAGCATGATTTTGACAGGCTGTGCGACCACTGGTGCCACAGGCACAAACAGCACTGCTACCAAAGCAGGTCTAGGTGCATTGGGCGGTGCTGCACTAGGTGCTGCCATCTCTAAGGCAACAGGTGGCGAGAAAACTGGTCGTGATGCCGCCATCGGTGCAGCACTGGGTGCGGGTATCGGTGCTTATATGGGTCGCCAAGAAGCCCAACTAAAAGCACAAACTGCTGGTACTGGCATCGAAGTAACTCGCGACCCTGTTACCAATAACATCAATCTTGCTATCCCAGAGGCGATCACTTTTAATGTTGGTAAATATGACATCAAACCAAGCTCATACAACGCCCTAAACCAAGTTGCTAGCACCCTAAAACAATACGACCAAACCAATGTTGTGGTTAATGGCTATGCTTCTATCGAGGGTAACGCCAATACCAACCAAATCTTATCACAAAACCGTGCCGCTGCGGTTGCAAACTACCTAACTGCACAAGGCGTGAATGCAGCTCGTATCAGTGCCATCGGTCGTGGTGCCACCACTCAGTTTGGTAGCACATATGAGCCAAACCGCCGTGTTGAACTAACCATCATCGCTCCACAAAGCGTGAACTAATTTGACCCATGTCGAGGCAGGTTGATTTCAACCTGCTTTTTTAATGGTTGTCCATCATGAGTTTAGATGAACTTCATCATATTTTTGCACAACATGGCATACATCTTGTAATCCATAAAAAGACTGTCAAAAACATCAATTTTCGTATGCAGGCAGGTCAATGTCATGTCAGTGTGCCAATCCAAGCAAATCATTCGCTTGCCATCAGCGTCATTCATGCACGCCTATCGTGGGCGATACGCACCCATCAAAGATTATTAAATCAGACCCCCTTAATATGGCGTACCTTATGGGGAGAACCTCATGAGTTGCCTGATGATGAGCATGCCATTTTGGCAATTTATCGTCAAGCACTGCACGAAAAAATCCCCCTACTTCAACAAAAATGGCAACCCATCGTTGGCAGATACGCCAAAGAGGTTCGTCTAAAAAAGATGAAAACACGCTGGGGAACCTGCAATCCTGCACGGGGTCGAATTTGGCTATGTACTTATCTGCCTGCTTATCCCTATGAATGCACCGAGTATGTCTTTGTCCATGAACTATGTCATCTTATCCACGCCAACCACAGTGCCAATTTTTGGCGTGAAGTCAAAAAAGCCATGCCTGATTATCAGACATGGCACGATACATTGAAGCACAAAACATATCGTTAT
This sequence comes from Moraxella sp., assembly GCF_030525845.1. Lineage (GTDB taxonomy): Bacteria > Pseudomonadota > Gammaproteobacteria > Pseudomonadales > Moraxellaceae > Moraxella. Next base: position 9,437 of record NZ_JAUNDY010000007.1, on the reverse strand, counting down.
TGACGGGTGTTTTGATGAGCCGTCAAAGCCTCACGAAACAACTGACTTAAAATCTTAACGTCATTGACACGTGCATAATTTAACCGTGTTACAAACACCAAACGTCTGTGAGGACCTTTTTCGCTAAGTGGCAGGGCAACCACATCATCGCCAAGCTGTTCAAGTGCCATCTGCGGAGCAAGCGTTGTTCCCATGCCTACCTTTGCCATCTGAATGAGCGTGTTTAGACTGGCATCAGAAAAACTTGACCGAATGTGTTGCTTATTCATCGAACACACAGACAGCACTTGGTCGGTCAGACAATGTCCCTCGCCCAGCAACAAAACATCATTTTGAAAAAGCTCGCTGCTAGAAATACTTAGCTTAGTGGCATACTCGCCATCTTTTGCAAAAATGGCATAAAAATTCTCCTGCCAAAACTCAAAAGCATGCAAACCGTCAAGTGCATAAGGCAGTGCAATGATGGCGGTATCAATATGACCGTACCGCACTTGCTCCAAAAGACGTTCGGTTTGTTTTTCAATGACAGATAATTCAAAATTAGGATAGTTTGCTTTTAGTGTTGGCAACACCTTAGGTAAAAGATAAGGGGCGATGGTGGGAATAATGCCTATCGTCATGGGGTATGCTAGTGGCAACTGATGGCTATGAGCACGTGTCGTCAAATCATTCACTTCACTGAACACTCGCAATGCCCGCTCCAAAAGCTCCTCACCGATGGGTGTGATAAGCACTTGCTTATTGTTACGCTCAAAAATCTGCGTGTCAAGCTGTTTTTCAAGCTCGGCAATCCCCAAACTTAGAGCAGACTGGGAAATGTTGCATTCTTCGGCGGCACGCTTAAAGTGCTTGTGCTTGGCAACAGCAAGAGCAAATTCTAATTGGCGTAGCGTAATCATCGTTCATTCCTAAAAGCAGTCTTAAAATTACGCCTATTGTACCACCTAAGTTTTATAAAACAAAACAGATTATTTAAAACTTTTAACTGGATAAACCATTAAATTTTGTTATCATGTTGCAAAACAGGGTAATAAGCCCATCATTCCACCCAACAACATGAAGGTGATATTATGACTGCAATCATTAATCAACACATTCCAGAATTTACCGCCGAAGCCTTTGTTAATGGCGAATTTAAAACCATCACTACTGCTGACGTTAAAGGCAAATGGGCGATTTTCCTATTCTACCCACATGACTTCACTTTTGTTTGCCCAACTGAGCTAGAAGACATGGCAGAGCACTACGAAGAGCTAAAAGGCTTGGGCGTAGAAGTATACGCAGTTTCTACTGACAGCCACTTCGTTCACAAAGCATGGCACGATTCATCTCCTGCCATCGGTAAAGTTAAGTACCCAATGCTAGGCGACGGCACAGGTAACATCACTCGTGGCTTTAACATCATGATTGAAGAAGAGCATGCTGCACTTCGTGGTACTTTCTTGGTGGACCCAGATGGTCTTATCAAAGTTGCTGAAATCCATGACTTGGGCATTGGTCGTTCTGCCAAAGACATGATTCGTAAGGTTAAGGCAGCTCAATACGTTCGTGAAAATGACGGTGAAGTTTGCCCAGCTGCTTGGGAAGCAGGTCAAGAAACCTTGAAGCCAAGCCTAGACCTAGTTGGTAAAATCTAATTTTTGGATTTATATCACAAAAATCAAAAACCGCTCTTTTGGGCGGTTTTTTATGGCATTGACAATCAAAAACCCTAGATGGTCTTTGCTGTGGTCTGACAAGCTCACTTTAAGCAAAAACTTAATTGAGCTTTGTAAATACGTAAAGCTGTGCAATAAAAAACGCAAGTCATAAAACTTGCGTTCTTGTCAATGAGGCTTGGTAAGGCTTATTGAGCTTTGGTCAGTAGATACTGATAAAGCTCGTCTTTTAGAGCAAGTTTTTTGCGTTTTAGGGTTTCAATCTCATCGGCACGACTGGCAGAAGCTACTGGGTCGTTTTCAAGGTTGGTAATTTCGGTGTCAAGTTCGTTATGCTCGTCAAATAGCTTAACAAAGTGCAAATCGTTTTCGGTTTTTAGTTTGGTAATCAAATCACGATGTTCTGGGAACATGAAAAACTCCTAAATATCAATAAGTTAGAGCATTCCAAATCATGACTACAATGCCGACACAAGAGAGTAATCATGCTTTGAGCTTGCTCTTATCTTAACAAGAATTGGCGATATAAGCAAGCAAAATTATACTTTTTATCACAATTAACTTTAACAAACATCATCTTAAAAACATTTAATTTTATCAATAACAAAAAACCTCTTATAATGATAAAAACCTAATGATAATCCATATGAATAGGAGTATCCCATGCTAGACAAATCCTTACTTGACGCCATCAAAACCTACAGCACCAACATGACTCGTCCAATCCAAATGATTTTGGGTCAAGGCGAACATGCCAAGCGTGCTGAACTTGTGGATTTTTTGAGCCAAGTTGCCAGTTGTTCGGACAAAATCGGCTTTGACAAGACAGTGGTGGACACCGATTTATCGCCCATGAGTTTTAAAATCACCACCGAAAACCGTGATACAGGCATTGTATTTAGTGGCATTCCAGGCGGTCATGAGTTTACGTCTTTACTGCTTGCGATTTTGCACGCAGGTGGTCATACCATGAAGTTGGACGAAGGCATTCAAGAGCTTGTCAAGCGTATCCAAAAACCTTTGAAATTCCAAACCTTTGTATCACTGTCTTGCCACAACTGCCCTGATGTGGTGCAAGCACTGAATCAATTTGCCATCCTAAATGATGGCATTGAAAACGAGATGATTGACGGGGGCGTGTTCCCAGAACTCGTTGAAAAACACAACATTCAAGGCGTGCCTGCGGTATTTTTGAACGGCAAACCATTTTTGAATGGTAAAGTGGACACCGCTCGTATCATTGACAAGCTCCAATCTGAGTACGCCGACCTACTATCCGAAGGCGTGGTAGAGCAGCTTGAAACCCAAGACGTTACTGTCATCGGTGGTGGACCAGCTGGCTCGGCGGCGGCGATTTATACGGCTCGTAAGGGTCTGCGTGTGGCACTGGTGGCTGACCGTATCGGTGGTCAAGTCAAAGACACCCAAGACATTGAAAACTTGATTTCAATTCCGCTAACCAACGGTAATGCCCTTGCCACGAACCTTGCCACCCACATCAAAGAATACAACATCACGGTCAAAGAGCATGTGAGCGTGTCTGCCATCGAAGAAGTCAAAGGCGGTTATCAAGTTACCCTAAACACAGGGGCAAGTTGGACTTCACGCACACTCATCATCGCCACAGGGGCAAAATGGCGTAAACTTGGTGTCAAGGGCGAAGATGAAAACATTGGCAATGGTGTGGCATATTGCCCACACTGTGATGGCCCATTCTTTAAAGGTAAGCCTGTGGCGGTCATCGGTGGCGGTAACTCTGGCGTTGAAGCGGCACTTGATTTGGCGGGTATCGTTGAGCATGTTACTGTACTAGAATTTGGCGACAAATTGCGTGCCGACCAAGTATTGATTGATAAAGCCGAAGCCAAAGACAACATCACCATCATCAAAAACGCCGCCACCCAAGAAATCACCGCAAATGGTGGTAAGGTAGATAGCCTAATCTATCAAGACCGTGTCTCTGGCGAAAATATCACATTACCTTTAAATGCGGTATTTGTGCAAATCGGTCTTGTGCCAAGCTCTGATGTGGTCAAAGGTTTGGTGAATATCACGCCACAAGGCGAGATTGAGATTGATGCCAAATGTCGCACCAACAAGGCAGGGATTTTTGCTTGCGGGGACGTTACCACCGTACCTTATAAGCAAATCAACATTGCGATGGGTGAAGGTTCAAAAGCAGGTCTGTCTGCCTTTGAATATCTGATGATGAATTCCTAATCTGCTTGGGTTTGATAAAGCACGCTCCTGATGGGGCGTGTTTTCATTGGTAGTTATCCTTTTTGGAGCATTCCCTACTAATGTGTTTTACAAAAAACACCGCCCCAAAATTTGGAAACGGTGTTTTGATTTATGGACTGTGAGGAAAGTTATTTTTTAGATTGTCTAAAAAAATCACATAAACCCACGCTGATACTGTCTCGGCACAAACTGCACCTCATCGCTATCCGCCCCATTTTGCTGATATTGGGCGTTTAACACCCAATAGGGGTCTCGCAAAAGCCCACGCCCCACCGCCACCAAATCGGCATCGCCAATGCCCAAAATATGGTCAGCCACAGACGGATTATCAAGCATTCCCACCGCAATCACGGGCTTGCCTGTGGCTTGTTTGACTTTGCGGGCAAAATCCACCTGATAGCCTGCATAAAACTCTGGGTGATTGCCCTTGTACAGCACGCCATCGCCACCACCGCTCACATCAAACACATCTGCCCCTGCGTCAGAAAATCGCTTGGCAATCGCTACGCCATAGTCCAAATCAAAGCCATCTTTGCCGTATTCTTGGGCGGAAATTCGCACGATTAAAGGCATATCGGCAGGCATTACTTCACGGGCTGCCTGAATCACTTCCACACCAAACAATGCCCTATCTTGACCGTATTCATCGGTGCGTTGGTTGGATTTGGGCGAATAAAATTGATGAATCAAATAGCCGTGAGCCGCGTGCAGTTCAATCGCATCAAACCCTGCGTCCACCGCTCTTTTGACGGCAGCCTGAAAATCTTGAACCAAATCTTTGACTTCCTGCGTGGTTAATTCGCGTGGCGTAATCAAATTTTGCCCAGCATAATCCAACTCGCCATAATGAATGGCAGACGGGGCAACGGCATTTGGCTCGTCTTGGGCTTTGCGACCTGCGTGGGCAATTTGCACGGCAATTTTCGCCCCGTGTGCGTGTACGCTGTCCACGATTTTTTTGAATGCGTCTTTTTGCGTATCATTCCACAGCCCCAAGCAATTTGGGCTAATGCGACCGTTTGGGGCGACATTGGTCATCTCAACGATAATTAAGCCCACACCGCCCACCGCTCGGCTGGTGTAATGCACCAAATGCCAGTCGTTTGGCACACCGTCTGTGGCGGAATATTGGCACATTGGCGGCATTACTACGCGGTTTTTGAGTTCAAGGTTTTTAAGGGTAAAGGGGGTAAAAAGGTTACGGATTTTTGCCATTGTTCGTTTCTTACTCGGTTTAAAATGCTGATATTTTAGAGAAAATATGCTATCATTTCAAATTGATTATTTTGATAGTTAGGTATAATGCTCATTGATAGTGGCAAAAGCATTTAACTGCCTATATTACCTTTTATGCAAGCAAGGAAAAACAATGACCGCACAACAACAACGCGCCGAACTGCACCGCCGTATTTGGCAAATAGCCAACGAAGTACGAGGCTCTATTGACGGTTGGGACTTTAAACAATATGTTTTAGGCACCTTATTTTACCGCTTTATTAGCGAAAATTTCTGTGCCTATATTGAAGCAGGTGATGACAGCGTTCATTATGCCAGTTTTTCCGATGATAGCCCGATTTTGGCACAAATCAAAGAAGACACCATTAAAACCAAAGGCTATTTTATTTATCCTAGCCAATTATTTGAAAATGTCGCCAAAAATGCCAACGACAATCCCAATCTCAATACCGATTTAAAAGCCATTTTTGATGCCATTGAATCGTCCGCCAATGGCTTTGATTCTGAACGCGACATCAAAGGCTTATTTGCTGATTTTGATACCACCTCAAACCGTTTGGGCAATACCGTTGCCGATAAAAACAAACGCCTAGCGTCTGTCTTAAAGGGCGTGGCGGAATTGGATTTTGGCGATTTTAAAAATAACCAAATTGATTTGTTTGGCGATGCTTATGAATTTTTGATTTCCAATTATGCTGCCAATGCAGGCAAATCGGGCGGTGAATTTTTTACCCCACAAAATGTTTCTAAATTAATTGCCCAATTGGCTTTACACGGTCAAACCAGCATTAATAAAATCTATGACCCTGCTTGTGGTTCTGGTTCATTATTATTACAAGCCAAAAAACAATTTGACGAACATATTATTGAAGACGGATTTTTTGGGCAAGAAATCAATCACACCACTTATAACCTTGCCCGTATGAATATGTTTTTGCATAATATCAATTATGATAAGTTTGAAATTGCATTGGGCGATACCCTACTTTCTCCTGAATTTGGCGATGGTAAGCCTTTTGATGCCATTGTGTCCAATCCGCCTTATTCGATTAATTGGATTGGCTCAGACGACCCCACCTTAATCAATGATGACCGTTTTGCCCCTGCTGGCGTACTCGCTCCAAAGTCAAAAGCCGATTTTGCTTTTATTATGCACGCTTTAAATTATTTATCTGCCAAAGGTCGGGCGGCGATTGTTACTTTTCCAGGGATTTTTTATCGTGGTGGAGCAGAACAAAAAATTCGCAAATATTTGGTTGATAATAATTTTGTAGAAACCGTGATTGCCCTTGCCCCCAATTTATTTTTTGGGACGAGTATTGCGGTCAATATTTTGGTTTTGTCCAAACACAAAACAAGTAACCAAATTCAATTTATTGATGCCAGCAAATTATTTAAAAAAGAAACCAATAACAATGTTTTGACCGATGAGCATATCGCCCAAATTCTACAAATCTTTGCCGAAAAAAGTGAAATTACTCATCAAAGTGCCAATATTGAAAATAGTCAAATTGCGAGCAATGATTATAATCTTTCTGTATCCAGCTATGTAGAAGCCGAAGACACCAAAGAAGTGATTGATATTGCGGTATTAAATGAAGAAATCCGCCAAACGGTCAGTAAAATTGATACTTTACGCCAAAGTATTGATGAGATTATTGCACAGATTGAAGTGGAGTAAAATAATGCACACCTTTATTAAAAATCTCTTAAATGGGCAATCGGTGGAATGGAAAACTTTGGGGGAGGTTTTGGTTCGCACAAAAGGCACAAAAATTACCGCAGGACAAATGAAAGAATTGCATCAAGAAAATGCACCAATTAAAATTTTTGCTGGCGGTAAGACTTTTGCAATGGTTAATTATGGCGATATACCAGAAAAGGATATTAACCAAAAACCGTCAATTATCGTCAAATCTCGTGGAATTATTGAATTTGAATATTATGATAAGCCTTTTTCACATAAAAATGAAATGTGGGCATATCACTCCATAGATAAGAATATTGATATTAAATTTGTATATTATTTTTTAAAACTAAATGAACCATTTTTTCAAAATTTGGGTTCAAAAATGCAAATGCCACAAATTGCTACACCTGATACAGATAAATTTAAAATCCCAATCCCGCCCCTACCAGTCCAACAAAAAATCGTCCAAATTTTGGACGCATTTACCGCCACAACCGCCGAGCTAACCGCCGAGTATAACCTAAGAGTTAAGCAATATCAATACTATCGTGATAAATTATTAAATTTTTCCGATAATGTAGAGTGGAAACCTTTGGGGGAGGTTGCTGAAAGGATTTACTCTGGAGGAACGCCTAAGACTGAAAAATATGAATATTGGGAGAATGGTACAATTCCTTGGATGAGTTCAGGGGAAGTTAATTTAGGTACGGTTTTTTGTACAGAAAAATTCATTACAGAAGCAGGATTGAAAAATTCTAGTGCTAAACTTGTTCCGAAAAATTCTATTGTTATTGCTTTGGCTGGACAAGGAAAAACTCGTGGTAAAGTGGCTAGAATTAGAATTGATTTAACAACCAATCAATCTCTTGCTTCTTTGGTTTTTGATCAAGAAAGAATAAATCCTGATTATGTATATCACTTTTTGAATACGCAATATGAAAATTTACGACGCATTTCATCAGGAGAAGGAACTCGAGGTGGATTGAATTTGCAGATGATTTCTAACTATAAGATTCCAATCCCACCCTTAGAAATCCAAACCCAAATCGTAGAGATATTGGATAAATTTGAAACATTGACCCACTCCATTAGCGAAGGTTTGCCCCGTGAAATCCAGTTGCGTCAAAAGCAATATGAATATTATCGGGCGTTGTTGCTTGATTTTACTTGACTGATTTTTTTGATGTGGGTCAAAAACCCAAAAATTTACCCATATTTTGATAATATGGGTAGAAAATTCGATTTTTTACCCATATAATGTGAATCTTGGGCAAAAAACCCAAAAATTTACCCACATTGACAACCATATAGGTAAAAATATGCAATTTCTTCCCTTTTTGGAACTGGAAAATCTTGAAACCAAAGCTGTGCTAAAGAAGGCGGCATCAGCAAACCGTTACTTGGCAGAGCTCAAAGGGGTGGTGCTGTCCATTCCCAATGAAGCAATTTTAATCAATACGCTTGCCTTGCAAGAAGCCAAACATAGTTCCGAAATTGAAAATATTGTTACTACGCACGATGATTTGTTTAAATCAGACATTACACAAGATAATATCAATCTTGCAACCAAAGAAGTGCAAAATTATCGCGAGGCTTTGCTTTTTGGCTTTTTTGAGGTACGCACAAATAAAATCATTCGCTTAAATGATATTTTGCACATACAACAGTTGCTAGAGAGAAATAAGGCGGGCTTTCGCAAGGTCTCTGGTACAACCTTAAAAGACAGTTCGGGCAATATTATTTATACACCGCCACAACACCCTGATGAAATTACCAGTTTAATGGCGAATTTGGTTGAGTTTATTAATGATGATTCATTAAGCGAGCTTGATCCTTTAATTAAAATGGCTATTATTCATCATCAATTTGAAAGTATTCATCCATTTTATGACGGAAACGGTCGCACAGGGCGTATTTTAAATATGCTTTATCTAGTTATACAGGGGTTATTGGATTTGCCTGTTTTATATTTGAGTCATTATTTAATCCATCACAAATCTGAATATTATCAATATATCCAAGAGGTTAGAGATACAGGGAATTGGGAAAATTGGCTGTTGTATATGCTAGATGGTGTAGAAAAAACAGCCATCTCCACCATTGAATTGGTTAAAGAAATCAAAGCATTAATTCAGATTTATAAACACAAAATGCGTACAGAAAAACCAAAAATATACCAACAGGAGTTACTTAATAACCTATTCAATCACCCTTATACAAAAATTGAATTTGTGATGAATGATTTAGAGGTAACTCGCAAAACTGCCAGTAAATATTTGGATGAACTGGTGGAAATTGGTTTATTGGAAAAAGAGAAAATTGGACGCAGTGCGTATTATATTAATAGACCTTTGTTTAATTTGTTTTTAAATCGCAATTAAATTTTGATAGTAGTCCAAAAAGTATGCTGAACTAGGTTTTCCGTTCGCCCTGAGCCTGTCGAAGGGTCGGAAAACCGTTATGGTTCGACAAGCGCACCACGAACGGTTTTCTTTGTAGCATACTTTTTGAACCAGAGCCTAAATTTTATATGTTGCCATAAATAGGAATAAAGATGACCACCCAAACCACCCCCATTACCGAAACCAATCATTTTATTGTTTTGGACAAAT
>NZ_JAUNDY010000043.1 GCF_030525845.1 Moraxella sp. | reverse complement strand
GCTTTGTGGTTTTTGACCCAGTCGATTTTCTCTTGGGTAAAGCCTGCTTTGTCTACAAGTGTACCTTTGGAGTCAGAGAAAGTGATGACTTTGCCACCCAAGTGTAGGCATTTTTCGGCAGCATATTGAGCCACATTACCTGCACCTGACACTAGAACAGTTTTGCCTTCTAGACTGTCGTTGTTGACTTTTAGCATGTTGTCAAGGAAATACACGAGGCCATAACCAGTCGCCTCAGTACGAATGAGCGAGCCACCGTGACCTACGCCTTTACCAGTCAATACGCCTTCAAATTCACGGGTTAGGTTTTTGTACATCGCAAACATGTAGTTCACTTCACGACCGCCCACGCCGATGTCGCCAGCAGGTACGTCCATGTCTTTACCGACATTTTTGTGAAGTTCACGCATAAATGCGTAGCAGAAACGGCGGATTTCGGCTTCTGATTTGCCTTTGGGGTCAAAGTCAGAGCCACCCTTAGCACCGCCCATAGGCAAGCCAGTCAAGGCGTTTTTGAAAATTTGTTCAAAGCCCAAGAACTTCAAAGTCCCTTCGGTAACAGTGGGGTGAAAGCGGATACCGCCTTTATATGGACCGATGGCATTGCTAAATTGGACACGCCAGCCACGGTTTACTTGGATTTCGCCTTTGTCGTTTTCCCAGTTCACACGAAAGCTGATGATACGGTCAGGCTCGCACAGACGCTCAAACACTTGTAGAGCTTCGTATTTTGGGTTGTCGGCATAGACTTTTTCAATGGTCATGGCGACTTCTTTAACGGCTTGGATAAATTCAGGTTGGTGGGCGTAGTTTTGCTCAACTTTGGCAACAGCAGACGAGATGGTCATGGCAAATTCCTCTTTGATTTGACAGTAAAATAGGATATTATCATAAAAACTGATAATATCATCAGCGAATGAAATATTAACCCCATTTTCCCAAAATTACAAGCGTTTTTTTCATGGTAAATTATCATTGAAAATTGATATTTTATTAGTAAAAATAATAAATTAAATCTTATGGAATAAAACTAGACTTTTTAGAAAAATGGTGGTAAGTTAGGGCAAATTTCCTTTAAATGCGGTGCTGGCATGACTTTGGCGGTCAAATTTTGTGGTTTAAAAACTTGCGATGACATCAAAACCGCCTGTGAGTTGGGCGTGAACGCTGTTGGCTTGGTCTTTTATCCGCCAAGCCCCCGCTATGTGGACATTGCCACCGCCAAAACACTTGCCCAAGCCGTGCCAGCCTTTACCACGATTGTCGCTTTGGTGGTTAATATGGGGCAAGATGAGCTGGTTAAATTGGCAAAAGAAGTTCCATTTGACATTGTTCAATTTCATGGTGATGAAACGCCTGTTGAGTGCCAAGCCCTTGCAGGGGCGGTTAATAAACGCTACATCAAGGCAATTCGTGTCAAAACTGATGATACCAGCCAAACGATTTTAAATAAAATCAATGAGTTGTCAGCGTGTGGGGCGAGCGGTGTGATTTTGGATACTTTTAGCGATACGGCGTATGGTGGTACGGGGCATTCGTTTGATTGGACAAAAATCCCTAATCATTCGCCTTTACCCATTTATTTGGCAGGGGGATTAACGCCTGATAATATTGATGAGATTGTGAATAATAAAGATTTAATGGTAAAAATCAAAGGCGTTGATGTGAGTGGGGGGATTGAAAAGGAAAAGGGGGTGAAATGTCAAATAAAAATGAGTGAGTTTATAAAAAATATGGGAAAGTAAAATGAGCCAAATTGACAAACCAATCATTCGAGACAATCACGATAAAAGTCTAAAAATCATCATTTGGTGTGCTGGTATTTTGGGAATGACAGTATTTGGCACGATGATTTTTATTGCCTTGACCGAACAGGCGATTAGTATTGGCGGTGTTAGGGGTGCTAGAACCACTTATCATGAAGGCGTTGAAGCCATTAAACAAACTTATTTTTTATCTGCGTGTTTTATGCTAAGTTTGGGTTCTGGATTTTGGTATTTTAGATATAGAAGATTAATTTGGTTAACATTGTTTTTGTGTTGGATTATTTTTGTGGTTTTTGTGCATATACATTATGTGCGTTAAGTATGGTATAATCACCAAACTTTTAACCAAAGATAGTCACGCAATTATTAATCAGATAAGATAAGAAGAGTAAATATGATTGTAGAAATTAGCTTATTACCCATAATGGTGCAACAAGCCATAATGCAAGGCGAACAAATCAACTTTGTTAATCAAGGAAAAATTGTTACCAGCACCATAGGCAATCCAATAGACGATAATCAAACCTTATATGAATGGGCGATGGCTTATGATGGGGTTGATGTATCGGATATTGAGTTTGATGAAGTTGCTCCTATTTCCAGCCCCAATCGCTTTTTGGAGCTTGATTGATGTATTTATTGGATAATAATATTATTTCAGAATTACGAAAAATCAAATCAGGCAAAGCCAATAGCGGTGTTGTTGATTGGATAAAAGACAAACCAAAAAATCAAATTTTTACTTGTGATGTCGTGATAATGGAATTATATCGCGGTGTTTTATTAAAAGAGCAAAAAGACCCAATACAAGGCAAGCATTTAAAAGAATGGTTTGATAATTTTGTTATGCCTTATTTTAATGGTAGAATTTTATCCATTAATTTTGATGTTAGTTTGATTTGTGCCAAATTTCATACGCCAAATCCAAGAGCAGAAAATGACACTTGGATTGCCAGTATTGC
>NZ_JAUNDY010000001.1:56638-184874 GCF_030525845.1 Moraxella sp. | reverse complement strand
TGGAACAAAACGGCTTGCGTGGTTTACAAGGACGCAATAAATTCTCCGCCCCAAACAATATCCATACCAAAAAACAACGGGCTAATTTTGATTATGCCCAAAAACATTGTTTATGGCATTATCATATTGGCATTCCAGAATATGTTGGCGATGATGGCGATATGACAAGCGAGTATATTTTACATTATCAAAGATTTGATAGTGAAATTATTCTTGTGGATATAACCACGCACCCACCTTTTAAATTACCAAGTCAAGATAAATTAATATAGTTTTAATAAAAGGTAAACTTTATGGGAATTGATTTTAGTGCCAGCCGTCTTTCTTATGAAAAAGACGAATTGATTGAAAAAAACATTGGCAATACGCCTTATCCATTATTTGACCGATGGATAAAAGATGCTCTTGCCGAACAAGTCAAAGAGCCTTATGCCATGAGCGTGGCGACTTGTGGCTCGGACAATCGCCCTTCGGTACGCACCGTGCTTATGCGTGAAGTGGTGGAGCGTGGCGATGAGGTGCTACTCGTGTTTTATACCAATTATGACAGCGATAAAGGGCAAGACTTGGCACAAAATCCCCATGCCGAATGCCTGTTTTTTTGGGCGGATTTGGAACGCCAAGTTCGCATTAGCGGGGCGGTGCAAAAATTGGACGAAGAACTTTCGGACGCTTATTTTAACTCTCGCCCCAAAGACAGTCAGCTAGCAGCGTGGGTCAGTCGCCCCCAAAGTGGCGTGGTGGACAGCCGTGAAACAATGGAAAATGACTTTGTTAAATTATCGGCAAAATTTGGTGAGAATGTCCCACGCCCAGCGTTTTGGGGTGGGTATCTTTTGATTGCTGATAAAATTGAATTTTGGCAAGGTCGAGCCAACCGTATGCATGACCGCATTGTCTATAAAAAAGAAAATGACAAATGGGTCAGAGAGCGGATTTTGCCCTAATGTTATCATCTTTTGTTAAACATAAAAAAGCCATTATCATTCGTTTAATGGCTTTATTGGTTATTTTTGCCATACTGATTTATAGTCATTTATTAAAGGTGGTAGATTATCAATTTGATGATGTGGGTTTTAAAGGCAATAAAAATCTTAATATCGCCCTCATTACCGATTTACACGCCTGCTATTATGGCGACAATCAAAAATGGCTTGTGGATATTTTAAAACAAAAACAGCCTGATGTGATATTATTGGGTGGGGATATTTATGATGACAAACGCTCTTTTGATAATGCCGATGTGTTATTAAGCCAATTACCCACCATTGCCCCCACTTATTATGTGGATGGCAATCACGAAAATTGGCTACCCCAAGCAGATTATGATAAAGTGATGGCTAAAATTCACAATCACGGCATATCAATCATTCATGGTAAAAGCATAGCCATACCCAGTACCAATGTCATCATTCACGGAATTTCTGACCCTGATGGTGGTTATTTTGATAAAGATTTAAAAGCAGTAACGACCGATTTAAATAAAAATGCCGTGAATGTGTTATTAAGTCATCGCCCAGAGCATATTGATGAATATCGTAATCATGACTTTGATGTGATATTATCAGGACACGCCCACGGCGGACAATGGCGAGTACCATTTTTGATTAATGGCGTATTTGCCCCCAATCAAGGATTTTTGCCTAAATACGCAGGTGGATTGTACGAATTTGATGATAAAAAGGGTAAAAGTAAATTTATCGTCAGTCGGGGCTTGGCACGAGAGAGCACCAGAGTGCCAAGAGTTTTTAACCGTCCAGAGCTGGTGTTTGTTCGCTTATCAGAATAAAAAGTTAATACAGATTAAATTTGGTCATAAATCACAATCATGATACTGCAAGTCCAAGCAGTATTACACCCAAATTTCCCTGCTTTAATGACCGCCAATAAAAAAACCCACAATCTGTGGGTTTTGTTTTATACACAACTATGACACATCATCTTTATCAAAAGATTTATTGTCAAAAGTGCGGTCATTTTGCTCAAAGTTTTTGCCATCAAAGCCACGCTCCTCAAACCCTGCACGTTCAAAACCTTGATTGTAGCCCATACCGCCACTTTGATATCCACTGCGCTCAAACCCGCCTTGACCAAAACCTTGATTGGGCGGAGTGCGAGTAAATCCGCCAACAGGACGTGTCGTACCAGCCCCAGCACCAAAACCTTGACGCTCAAAACCAGCATTGGGGTAGCCTGAACCTGCATTTGGATAGCCACTGACACCACCCACTTGTGCTGGGTAGCCACCAGATGTTGGAGCGATCCCACCGTCAGTGCGTGGGTTACGAGTAGGAACAACCGTAGAAATGGCATGCTTATAAACCATTTGACTGACGGTATTTTTAAGCAGCACGACATACTGATCAAAGGATTCAATCTGACCTTGCAGTTTGATGCCATTGACAAGGAAAATAGACACAGGAATACGGTCTTTGCGTAGTGCATTTAAAAATGGGTCTTGCAAACTCTGCCCCTTTGACATAGTGTTCTCCAAACAAACCAAAATAATTAACCAACCTTATGGAACTTTGATAACATGTATTTTTTGTATGTACAAATAGCGTTAGTATAATAATTGCTCTTGTACTTGTTGTATGCCATCAAATGACAACATCACGGGGCGGTACACACCCTGAGTTGTCTGTGTTATTGTTGGTGCGTGATTAAGACGAGCTAGGCTACGTTGCCATGTGGCTTGACGTTTGGCAAGCTGTCTTGTTGCATATAATGCCTTATTTTTCATGTCTTGGCAAGCCAAATTATGTAATTTTTGGGGGTTTGTTACAAAATTGTTGTTTTTTTTCGTCATAATTGTATGAGTTTTTTGCACATCTTGGGTAAATTGTTGCCAAATGGGAGAAATCTGCATGACATCATGCCCCGTCATTGCCAAAAATTCCAGCACCTGTCGATAACCCACACATCGCATGGACGGCATGTCGGGGGTGAGTTCGGGGTATGTTTGTAAAAGCTGTATCACTTCATCCACCAAACCATGCTCCCACATGAGGTTAAGCCGTCTCTCAATTCGTTCATGCAGCCAAGCTCGGTCAGGCTCTACCGATAAGGTAAGCCAGCGTTGGGCAGGATTGTGGCAGGGAGCAGTTTTAGGGATGGCTTGCCACACGCTCATTGGCGTGCCTGTTTGTAAATGCACTTCCACCGCCCTTGTGATGCGCTGAGTGTCGCTGACCTTTAACCGCTCACAAATTTTGGGGTCGTGCGTTTGTAAATAAGCATACAAATCGCCAATCCCACGCTCATCAAGCCATGCCATGACCTGCGTGCGAATGGCAGGGTCGGTGTCAGGCACGGCAGACAAGCCATCAAGCAGTGCCATGTAATACATCATCGTCCCGCCAACGAGTAGAGGGATTTTGCCGTTTTGGTGAATGTTGTCAATCAACCTCTCAACATCGGACACAAAGCTCGCCACATTATAAGTTTGTAGGGGCGTGATGATGTCCACCAAATAATGCGGATAATTGGCAAGTTCGTCTTTGGTGGGTTTGGCTGTGCCAATGTTCATATCTTGATAAATCAAGGCACTGTCCACCGAAACTAGCTCAAACCGCCCTGTTTGATATAATTCAAACGCCAAGTCAGTTTTACCGCTGGCAGTAGGGGCAATTAAGGATAGGACGGTGTTGTCGGGTAGGTTTTTATAATTTAAATTCATTTTTAAAAATCATAAAGCCAAAATAAATATTGCCAAAATTTGACAAGGGCAAACAAAATGGTGGCATCAACCATTAAAGTTGCATAATTATCAAGCGTAATATCGACCGTTTTTAAAATTTTTATGAACAAAAATTCAATAAATAAAGCAATACTGGTAAAAATGATAAAAATAAATAAAGCGAAAGCGACATTGATAAATTTATCATGCAAAACAAAATGGATAAATTTGGATAATTCCCCATCAAAGATTAGCGAACAAAATAAACAAAAGAACAAAACAATTTTTAAGCCTAAAAATGTTTTTTTATTTTGAATTTTTTCTATCATTTTGTTTTCCAATTTATTTATATAAAATTATTAACTTGATAGTCTTTATTGTATTTCCTACAACAATTCAATAAAGAAATAAGCTAACAAAAATCCCAAACCAATGGTTGTAATAAAATAATATCCACTCTTTATCCAAAGTTTTCTTCTGGTAAATGACAGATATTTGTAAACAGAAAATAAAATTAAGCAACATAAAATAATAATTAAAGCATATCGCTTAATTTTGTAATATACTTTATCATCATCAGGTTTTGCATTGTTAGTAATAGTCTGCAAATATAATGAACTTTCTTTATCAATTACCCTACCAGAAACAAAATGATAATGATGCTCAAAGTCAAATTGCTCATCTTTATACTTATTATTAAAAATATAAATCGGTTCTCTACTGGTTGATTTTTTGGATTTTAATATAACTAAATTATCCAATTTTAAAGAAATATGATTATCAATATTGCCACAAGGAATATTGCTATTTTCTATATCAAAATTTTGATAAATCGGAATAACAGGTGTACTTTTAAAATCAATAATACCACTTTCATTAACTTCATACAAACTTATATGGCATTTTTTACCATTTGATTGATGAGTATAAAGAGTTAAATTTGTTGTCTGTGCAATATTAGCATTTTCCCAATTTAGTTTATTTCTATATTCATCATCAAAAATAACAATATTTATGTGCAATGCACCAATTAAAAAAATCACACACCAAACAATGATATAAAAAATCACTAAGATAATATGCAGTATGACGGATAATTTTTTGTGCTTCATTATAAAAAAATTATTGATTGTTCTTATGAATGATTGTTACTTCTCTACTATCATCATCCAATTTTTTAATTTCAATTACAACATCCGCCTTTGGTAAAATACTTGTCGCACGGCTTGCCCATTCAATAATCATTAAAGAATTAGGTTCATTGACATAATCAAAAAAGCCAATAAATTCTAATTCTTCTGGGTCATTTAGGCGATATAAATCACAATGATAAATGGGTTTGCCGTTAATTAAATACGGCTCAACCAGCGTATAAGTTGGACTTTTTACCGCTCCTGCATGTCCAAGACTTTGCAAAAAATAACGGGTAAAAGTCGTCTTGCCTGCCCCCAAATCGCCAGATAGCCAAATACTGCCTGATAAAGTTTTAAATTCATCGGCAAGGGTTTGGGCTAAGGCTTGGGTGTCGGTTTCGCTATTTAAGGTAAATTGTTTTTGGTTCATTTTATGACTTTATCAATACTTTTTAGATTTAAGGCTTTACTTGCAAATCAACTTTTGGATTATAAAACTTCTCGCCATTTTTTAATTTATCCCATAACAATGGGTCGCCCCACTCTTTTTTGACATCATCGCTAAATTCAAAATCCGCCAAAGTTAATAATCCCATTTGTGGATTGATAATGTCTTCATAAAAACATTGAGCATAACCTGTGGCGGTTTCGTGGACGATAACCGAATACACGCTAATGTCCGCTTCGCCATTTTGCATGACGGTTTGTTTTAAAATTTCACTTGCCCAAAAAAATATTACACGGCTAAACTGCTCCGCCGATGGCGAGACAGGCAAACTTACCCAACGAGCCGAGAAAGTCTGGCACGCCTTGATATATTCAGGGTCATCTTTATGCCAAAAAGTGATGGCGTGGTCAAAGCTGTCAATCACATCTTTGATATGCCCTTTTAATAGTCCAAAATCATAGACCATTTGCCCATTGTCAAGGGCATTGGCTTGTAAAATTAGCTCCACTTGATAGCTATGTCCGTGAATGGAATATTTGCAACGGTCGGACGAGCAGTTGCGGACGATGTGGGCATTTTCAAATTTAAAGAGTTTACGGATACGCATGGTTATATTTAAGATAAAATTATCAGTTTACCACAAATAAAATATGATAAAAAGGCTTTTATAAAATAAAACCCCGCCAAAGCAGGGTTTTACATCATAATTTACAATCATTCACTAACAAATGCAATTTTAGTCAATCCAGAACTGCTAGCGGTTGCTAGCACTTGGGCAACCATGTCATATTTGCCCTCTTTGTCGGCACGCAGATGCACCTGTGGGTTTTCGCCCTTTTCGGCTTCGCTGGCAAATCGTTTGCCGAGCTCATCGAGAGTGATTTTGGTGTCATCCCAAAAAATCTCCCCATGCTGATTAATACTGACTTGCAACACCTGCGGAGGCATTTCATTGACCTCTGCACTGGTTTTTGGTAAGTCAAGTGGTACAGTAGGATTTAGCACCGTTGCTGTTACCAAAAAGATGATCATCAAGACCAGCATGATGTCAATGAGCGGAATGAGATTAATCTCGTTCATACCCCCATTGTCGTTATCGCCCAATTCAAAAGCCATGATAATTCCTTAATTTTTAATACTTTAAATTAACGAGCCATACGAGCCAAGAGAGCATGAGCGGTATCATTAGCGTGGTGCATGGCTCGTTTGTTGGTGCGAGTGATGATGTTAAAAAACACCACCGCAGGAATCGCCACCGCCAATCCCAAACCTGTCATGATGAGTGCCTCGCCCACAGGTCCTGCCACCTGAGCAAGTCCTGCCTGTCCTGATTTGCCAATGGAATGTAGGGCGTGAAAAATCCCCCACACCGTACCAAAGAGTCCAATAAAGGGGGCAATACTGGCGGTCGTCCCCAGCACGGACAAGCCTTTTTCAAGCTCAAAACGATGACGAGCGATGTGTTGCAGTAGGTTTTGTTCGGTAATGATTTTGCGTTGATTAAAATCCAAGCCCTCAAAATCTTTGCTAATACCATCAATTTGTCTGGTTAAATCCTCACTAATCTCGCCTACAATTTTGCGAGAATTTAGCAGACGGGTAACACCCACAAACCATGACACCAATGATAAGGCAATCAAAATAAAAAACAGCGTTTTTGACACTGCGTCAGTATATTGCCAATAATGTGCAAAATCCATAATCATTCCTTATAAAGTATGTTAAAAAATAATCTGTAAAAATACCGCTGGTTAAAAATTAACCGTTGCCCCAAAAGACGCTGTACCTGACATGGGCTGACCGCTTGGCGACTTAAAGGGTTTTAATTTGGCACGCTTAATCGCCTGCTCAATCTGCCTATCCAATGATTTATCGCCAGTACTTACGCCAGAGACAGCAGTAATCCTGCCACTAGCATCAACGGTTAATGTGGCGGTAAAGCTGGCAGAACCATTTAGTTTTTCAGAGGTCAAACCACTCCAATTGGGTTTACTCTGCCAACTGGCATTGGAGATGGACAGATTTTGTCCTTTGAGTTCGCCACCACCAGCACTACCACCCTTGTCGCCTTTATCGCCACCCTTGTCATTGCCTGTTTTGGCAGTTTTGTCGCCCTTGTCTTTGTTGTCGGTTTTGGTGTCTTTACCATCGCCACCCTTACCTTGACCTTGTTCACTACGCTTTTTGGCGTTCTCCGCCTCTTGGGCTTTACGAGCATTTTCAGCCTCTTGTGCCTTTCTGGCATTTTCAGCCTCTTGGGCTTTTTTACGAGCCTGTTCTTGCTCTTGTGCTTGTTGCAACTCAAAGGCTTTTTGGGCTTTTTGTTGTGCCAACAAATCCACCTCAGGTTTAGGTTGTTCCCGCTTAGGTTCTTTTTTTGCCACTTCTTTGGGGGGTTCTTTTTTAGGTTCTTGTTTTTCCACTTTTGGTGGTGGCTTAACAGGCTCTACCTTAGGTGGCGGGACAAATTTGGGGGGTGCTGGGGCAGATACCGACTTTGGGGTTGGGGTTGGTGTGGGGGTCGGCTCTGGCGTTGGCACAGGTAAAGGTTCTGGCGACTCCTCATTATTAATGGTAATCATTTGAATTTCTAAGGGCGGGGTAATCTTTGGTGGTTCAATGTTTAGCATGGTCATGTGTGCCAAACCGTAGCCCGCCAAGCCATGCAATACAAGTGCCACAGCCGCCGCCAATGCTTTAAATTTGTTTGTATTAGAATGGTCAAAGGTCGCCATGATAAGCCTAATGTAAAAAATTCATGATATTGCCCTATTTTTACTATTTTTATCAATAAAACTTATTAAAAATCATTTTATCCATTAAAAAGTAAATTGATAAATAATAAAAACGATAACAATTATCTATTATCTTAAATTTTCAAGCAATTTTCAAGGGGTAAATGCGACTATTTTACAAATAATTACCAAAAACACCGCCATTCAACCCATAACATTCCTTTTTGTTATAAAAATCATTAAAAATATAAATTAAATTTTTCAAATTTTTTTCCAAAAAATGCTAAAATAAGTCAATTTACACAACCAACATTGTAGCCAACCGCCACAGTTTTATAAGGAAAAATTTATGCCAATCTACCGCTCCAAAACTTCCACATCAGGTCGCAATATGGCAGGTGCCAGAGCCTTGTGGCGTGCCACAGGTATGACAGACGATGATTTTAATAAGCCCATCATCGCCATTGCCAACTCATTTACCCAGTTTGTCCCTGGACACGTGCATTTAAAGGACTTAGGACAACTGGTCGCTCGTGAGATTGAAAAAGCAGGCGGTGTTGCCAAAGAATTTAACACCATTGCCGTTGATGACGGCATTGCGATGGGGCATAATGGTATGTTGTACAGCTTGCCAAGCCGTGATTTGATTGCCGATAGTGTGGAATATATGGTCAATGCCCATTGTGCCGATGCCCTTGTGTGTATCTCTAACTGCGATAAAATCACCCCTGGTATGCTGATGGCAAGTTTACGCCTAAACATTCCCACGATTTTTGTCTCTGGCGGCCCGATGGAGGCAGGCAAAGTCTTGGCATCTGATTTGGCGGACGGACACACCACGCACGAGACAGTTACGAGCGATGACGGCAAAAAGGTGCGCAAGCTGGATTTGGTGGACGCAATGATTGACGCGGCGGACGACCTTATCAGTGATGACGATGTGGCAAGTGTGGAGCGTTCGGCTTGCCCCACTTGCGGTTCTTGCTCTGGTATGTTTACCGCCAATTCTATGAATTGTTTGACCGAAGCGTTGGGGCTTTCTTTGCCTGCCAATGGCTCGCTCCTTGCCACGCACGCCAAACGAAAAGATTTGTTTTTACAAGCTGGCAGAATGATTGTGGAGCTTGCCAAACGTCATTATGAACAGGATGATTATAGCGTTTTGCCAAGAAGTATCGCCACCAAGTCGGCTTTTGAAAACGCAATGAGCCTTGACATTGCAATGGGTGGCAGTACCAACACGATTTTGCACCTTTTGGCAGCCGCACACGAGGCAGGCGTGGACTTTAAAATGGCGGACATTGACCGTCTGTCTCGCTCTGTACCGTGCCTATCCAAAGTCGCCCCCGCCACGCAAAAATACCATATGGAAGATGTCCACCGTGCAGGGGGCGTAATGGGTATTTTGGCGGAGCTTGACCGAGCAAGGCTGTTAAAAACCGAAGTGCCAACCGTGCATTCGCCCACCTTAAAGGACGCCCTTGCCAAATGGGACATTATGAACCCTGACAATGTGGAGGCACGAAATCTCTACATTGCCGCCCCTGCTGGCATTCGCACCACGCAAGCATTTAGCCAAAATCGTGAATGGTCAAACCTAGATGTCAATCGTGAATCTGGCTGTATCCGTAGCAAGGAATTTGCGTATAGTCAGGACGGTGGCTTGGCGGTACTGTTTGGCAACATTGCCGAGCGTGGCTGTGTGGTTAAGACGGCAGGCGTGGACGAAAGTATCCTTAAATTTACAGGGCGTGCCAGAGTCTTTGAAAGCCAAGATTCTGCGGTGGAAGCGATTTTGGCAGATAAGATTGTGGCAGGCGACATTGTGATTATCCGCTATGAAGGTCCAAAAGGTGGGCCCGGTATGCAAGAAATGCTCTACCCAACTTCTTATTTAAAATCAAAGGGTTTGGGTAAGGCGTGTGCCTTGCTGACGGACGGACGGTTCTCTGGTGGCACTTCGGGGCTGTCTATCGGACACGCAAGCCCAGAGGCGGCAGAAGGCGGTGCGATTGGTCTTGTAGAAGAGTTTGACACCATTGTCATTGACATTCCAAACCGCTCAATCCACTTAGATGTTACGGACGATGAGTTAAATGCACGCCGTGAAAAACAGCTATCAAGGGGTAAACAAGCCTTTAAACCGCTTGACCGTAAACGAGAAGTCAGCCAAGCCCTGCGAGCCTATGCAGCCCTTACCACGAGTGCTGATACAGGGGCGGTGAGAGATGTGAGCCAAGTAGAATAAAGGCTGTAAATTTGCTAGAATAAGGGAATAAATGATTATTCCCTTATTTTTTTGGAGAGAGAAATGCCAAGATTTGATGATGAACAAGAATTGCTTGAAAAATTGCGTGATGACGCTGGAAAAATGAAACTTTGGACAGAATACACACCAAAGGGTCTTGAAAATACTCGTTATGAAATTATTAATGATATGGTAATTTTAACGCTACATTATGGCAGAATTATTTCTAAAATTACAGGAAATTTAATTGATTTATACAGAAAATCATCTGACGACCATTTATTTTTACAATATTTTGATGTAAAAATTGACGATGATAATATTTATTTACCAAAAGCAATTCTTGAAAAAAGACAAACCGTTAATGGTGATAAGCCTTGTTCCACAGAACCAATCATTATTTTTGAAATTTTAACCGATAAAAATAAACACCTATTAAACGCCAAATTTGAACATTATCAAAGATTGGAAAGTTTGCAAGAATATGTTTTGATAGATTTAAATAGCCCACAAATTTTTGTTTATAGAAAAGCGAACGATTGGAAAGCTGAAAATTTTACCATTGAACAAAGTTTTAAACTAAATAGCATTGATTATACAGCAAAAGTAGCGGATATTTATCAAGATATTGAATTTTAATTGGATGTTTTAAATGAAAAAACTTATCCACACCCTATTATCCCTATTCAAAACCATCGGCATCTTTTACCTTTGGTTTTTATTAACTGCTCTTATTACAATCAGCCTTAGCAAATTAGAAAAAGAATATTATACACCCACCGACACTCCCAATGAAAGATTTATGGTTGATGGACAACGCTGGCAGGATTTTAAAACCAACCCCAAGCCAATAATTACCGAGCCATATGGCAATTGTATGGAAACTTGTTTAAAAATCTTAGACAATGGCAATTATCAATATATCAATGAAGGGGTATTACAAACCGAATATTCAGAATATCAAATTAAAGATAATACCGTTATTCCCATTTCATTTGAACGGCAGAATTTTGGACATTTTGTCATCGCAATGTTTTTGGCATTTTTAATGTTATCATTTTTAAAATATTTGCATGCCATTTATCAAATCAGAAAAGACAAAACCGCCTTAATCGCTTATCATAAAAAATTGGGTAAGGAGTTGTTGATTTTTGTGGGGATTGTGGGAATTGTGGGAATTGGGTGGGGTTTGATTTAGTGGAGGTGTCGTTAAACATCTTGAATGTAGATGGTAGACAGGATAGCACTAGGCGTGTTTTGGTGTAAAACGCTACTTTGTGGGTGCAGTAGCAAAGGTAATATTGTCATCCAAACCACTCGCCTGCACTTTCTACATACAATGTGGCAAGCTCGCCAAAAGACATGGACTTTTTAGGCAATTTTTGTAATAATGTAGAGTCGGTTTCTAGCTCGTTTTTTGAGCCAATTCTTAGCAAGTGTTTTATTACTAAACGTCTTTGACTCACTAAACTTCGTGCCGTCTTTGTTAATGCGGATTTCAGCACGATAACGGACTGTACCGTCTTTTTGCTTGCGTTCGCTAATCGTTCCCATGTGGTGTTCCTGTATCAAATTTACGCCATTAGACGATAAAAAATTTTGTGGCGTAAATGTGGCGTAATTATACCGACAAAAACGCACAAAAACAACCAAAAACGCATGAAAACCGACAAACATACAAACAACCCAAAGGCTTATCCACCAATGCTTTCCCTACAAAACGCTTTAAAATCAAATACCAAGAGAATTAGTGTCGCACCTATGATTGATTGGACGACTTCCCATCAAAGGACTTTTGCCCGTCTGTTAAATCCTTATACTTATCTATACACCGAGATGATTAGCACAGGGGCGATTTTGCAAGGCTATACCGACCATCATTTGCAATTTTTTGATAATGAACCGCCTGTGGTGTTGCAACTTGGTGGGAGTAACCCTGACAAGCTTGCCAAGTGTGCCAAGTTAGGGCAAGACTACGGCTACACCGAGATTAACTTAAATGTCGGTTGCCCCTCCGATCGTGTCCAGTTTAATAAGATTGGGGCGTGTCTGATGGCAGAAGCCCCCCTTGTGGCAGACTGCGTCAAAGCCATGCGAGACAGCGTCAATATCCCTGTTACCGTCAAACACCGCATTGGCATTGATGAGTTTGACAGTTATGAGTTTATGCGTGATTTTGTGGGTACGGTAGCGGATATGGGGTGCACGCATTTTATTGTGCATGCTCGCATTGCGATTTTAAATGGCTTATCCCCCAAAGAAAACCGAGAAATTCCACCCCTACGCTACGATGAGGTTTATCGCTTAAAACAAGAATTTCCCCAGCTTTTTATCGAAATTAATGGCGGAATCAAAACGCTTGACGAAATTACAACGCACTTAAATTGTGTGGACGGCGTGATGATTGGGCGAGAGGCTTACCACAACCCCATGCTTTTGGGTCAAATGATGAGTTTGTGGGGCGAAAGTGCACCAACCCACCGAGAAATTTTTGAGAAATTATTGGTACTATTGGCGGATTTTGAAAAATCGGGCGTGCCTTTGACTTTGGTCATGCGTCATTATTTAGGACTGTTTCAAGGACTGACAGGGGCAAGAAAATGGCGACAAGCCCTAAGCGGACAAAAACACCTTAGTCTTGATGATGTTAAAAAAGCAGGCGAGACAGTTTTATTATTAAATGAGCATTTATAACGGTTTTTGTAGTTTACCGATTTAAAATCAACTCCAAGACCGCCTTTGATCCCACAAAACCTATGGCGAGCAAAATAAACCCATAAATGGTAAAGTTGGAAGCTTTTTTGCCTCGCCACCCCCATCGATAATGCCCCATGATAAACACCCCAAACACCACCCACGACAACACACTAAACACCAGCTTATGTGCCACATGTTGAGCCATCACATCGTAAGTAAAAACAAGCCCCATACCAATGGCGACACTCAAAATCACAAAACCCATGAGTATCATGTCAAATAACAAGCCTTCCATGCTTTGAAGTGATGGCAGTTTTGCCACCCAAAAACGATTGATGGTTTGATGTTTAAGTTCACGGATTTGTAATTTTAAAATCAATGCCTGAACACACGCCATCAGTAGCACGCAATATGCCCCAAAGGACAGCAAGATGTGGATTTGTAAACCCAAATTCATGTTGGTTAGAGGCTGATATGGTGCATGCCCAAACTGCCCAAAGCTCATACCCACCAACGCCGTTGGCACAGCAAGCACGCCCAAACTTAAAATAGGGCGATACAAGCTAAACAACACAAAAAACAGTGAACAAAATAACCCAATCAAGCTCAACGCATTAAAAATGTTAAAGTTTAGACCATAAGGCGTGATAATCTGCGGTGTCAGCAAATAGCCATGCAAGACAATGGCAACCAGCAATGCCGATAGTGTCATCATTCTTAAAATTGGCTGATTTTTAATCAATGCATAATACAAATGCAGACCCACACCTGCATAAATCAGCATGCCAACCACATACACAGCAAACACAACTACCTCTTTATCATAAAATTGGTACAAAATATGCAATAATAATAGCATAATTTTTCAATTTATCATAAAATAACCTAAATTTTCTTTAATTTTGGAATTGCTATGTTTGACACCTTAACCGAACGACTCTCTGGCTCGCTACATAAGCTTGCTGGACAAAGCACCCTGACCGAAGATAACATCAAAGACACGTTGCGTGAAGTACGCATGGCACTTTTAGAGGCGGACGTTGCCCTGCCTGTGGCTCGTGATTTTGTCGCCAAAGTAAAAGCACAGGCGCTCGGTCAAGAGGTGCTAAAAGAACTTGCACCGGGTCAGGCTTTCGTCAAAATCGTCTATGACGAGCTTACCGAGATGATGGGTAGTGCCAACCAAGCCCTAGAAATGACAGGTAAACCGCCTGTGGTTTATCTGCTAGCAGGTTTGCAAGGGGCGGGTAAGACCACCACTGCAGGTAAGCTGGCTAAATTTTTGCAAGACAAACAAGGCAAAAAAGTCATGCTCGTCTCAGCGGACGTGTACCGCCCTGCTGCCATCAATCAACTTGAATTTGTCGCAAGCCAAGTTGGAGCAATGTTCGTGCCGTCAAGCGTGGACGAAAAACCCATTGACATCGCAAACCGTGCCATTGAACAAGCCAAAATCCAATTTGCTGACATTCTCATCATTGACACCGCAGGTCGCCTAGCGATTGATGAGGAGATGATGACCGAAATCAAAGAGCTGACCGAAGCCGTCAACCCCACCGAGACTCTATTTGTCGTGGACTCTATGACAGGTCAAGATGCCGCCAACACTGCCAAAGCCTTTAACGATGCCCTACCCTTGACAGGTGTGATTTTAACCAAAACGGACGGGGACGCTCGTGGTGGTGCAGCGTTGTCGGTGCGTGTCATTACGGGTAAACCCATTAAATTTTTGGGTCGTGGCGAAAAATTAGAAGCCCTAGAACTTTTCCACCCTGAGCGTATCGCCCAGCGTATCTTGGGTATGGGCGACGTGCTTAGTTTGGTGGAAGAGGTTGAAAACAAAATCGACCGTGAACAAGCCGAACGCATGGCTCAAAAAATCCAAAAAGGTGGCGAGTTCGACCTTGATGACCTGCTTACCCAATTTCAACAAATGAAAAACATGGGAGGCATGGCAGGATTTTTGGACAAAATGCCGGGCATGAGCGGAGCAAACATCCAAGAAGCCCTAGCACAAGCCAAGCCTGAGGAAAAGGTCAAGCAAATGGAAGCACTCATTCACTCCATGACCCCCTTTGAACGCCAAAACCCTGACAAAATCACCCCCAGTCGTAAACGCCGTATTGCCGCTGGCTCTGGCAAACAAATCCAAGATGTCAATGCCCTACTAAAACAGCATAAACAAATGGCAAAAATGATGAAAATGATTAGCCGTCCTGACGGCATCGAAAAAATGATGAGAGCGGTACAAGGTCTTACCAAAGGCATGAGTGGAGGCGGTCCATTGTTTGGTGGCAATAAACAGCAAGATTTCGCCAAAATGACCAATGAAATTCATGAAATGGGACTTGACCCAAGCACCATCAATTTGGGCATGAGCGAAGAGCAAGTTCGCCAAAAAATGAACGAGTTACAAAACGCCCAAAATGCCTTAGGCGGCAAGTTTAAAAAGCGTTTTTAATCTTCATAAACCAAAGCCCTGATAAATGTCAGGGCTTTTTAATTTAACATGATTGAAATTGCACATTTAGAGTACTGGCACATCTCTTAAATTATGGTTAAGATTTCTCTTAATTTTTGGTTGGGGTTATTTGCACCAGTAATAGAACGCCCAATAACCAAATAGTCCGAACCATTGCTCAATGCCTCACAAGGCGTGCAGACACGTTTTTGGTCGTTTTTATCATCATTAGACAAGCGAATGCCAGGCGTTACCAATTTAAAATCCGACCCAAATGTCTCTTTTAATTTTTTGGCTTCTTGTGCCGAACAGACGACACCGTCCAACCCTGCACGATGTGCTAGACCTGCCAAACGAAGCACGTGCTCCTCCAATGAGCCATGCACCCCTAGTTCCAATAACGTATTTTGTGTCATGGAGGTTAGCACCGTAACAGCAATCAGTAGCGTGCGATAATCTCCCTCGTCCAGTCTACGGCGACACAAAGCCATCGCCTCAGAACCGATGGAGGCATGCACATTAACCATCCACACACCCAAATCTGCCGCTGCCAAAACCGCCTGAGCGGTTGTATTGGGAATATCGTGGAACTTTAAGTCCAAAAACACCTCAAAACCACGCTGATGAAATGAGCGAACCACTTCTACGCCACATGCAGTAAATAGCTCTTTGCCCACTTTTAGACGGCACAATGCAGGGTCTAATTCATCAGCCAGTGCCAATGCCGATGATAAATCATGCTTATCCACAGCCACAACGATGGGCGATTTTAGAGACTCATGCATGTTTACAACCTCTCTTCGTGAGTAGACGACACAGAACTGTCTGTTTGAATATTTGAAGTCTCATCAGTAAGTATGTGAGAATTTCGAGAGTGTTCAATAACGATGTTTGCCTCATTGAGTTTTGCCTGTAATTCTGCCTTTTCTTTTTGAAGGCGACGAATTTCAAGTTTATTTTGCAGCACTCTAAACAGCAACAAGGACAACAAAATACCAATCAATACACCCAGTACGATACTAACAATCAACAACAAACCCAAATTGGTGGTCGGCACTTGCAAAAAAAGTAGATTAACAGCAATTTCACTGTTGTTGGCAAGCACCAATGCGATGGCATACCCAAAAAATACCATCAACAAAACCGTAATAAATAAAAACATTATCTTACCTACCCTGCCACATCAACCAATTCACGCAATGCCTTACCAGGTTTAAAATGAGGTACAGCCTTTGCATCTACGTCCACATATTCTCCCGTTTTGGGATTTCTGGCTCTGCGTGCATCACGATGGTGTAGACAAAAACTACCAAAGCCTCTAATCTCCACCCTTTCATTTTTGGAGATGCTATACGTCATCATGTCCAAGATTTCACGCACCGCCTCATCAACCACCGCCTCTTCTAAATTTTCACATCGATGAACGACATTAGCTATTAAATCCGACTTTTTTAAAATCAAAGATTTGCTGTCATGCTCTGCTGTTTGCATTGTATTCTCCAAAACCATTTCAACAAGGTACGGTATTGAGCATAAATTACAGTGAATACGTACACCACAATAACCTGCTTTGTTTTATAAGAGCTACTTTAAGACTCAAATAATACCGCAATTTTTGTAAAATTAAAACCAATTTTTTGTCATTTATTACTCATTTAAAAAAAGACCTTGAATTCCTCCAAGGTCTTTTTGTTTAGTTGCCAATTAACCTTTTAGTTGATCAGCGAAAATGTCGCCTAAGGTTTTTGGTTGATTTTCTGTGGCAACACTAGAAAGCTCTTTAATGGCTTGACGTTCATCAGCTTCATCTTTTGCTTTGATAGACAAAGTGATGGTACGAGCTTTGCGATCGGCACGGACGATTTTGGCTTCCACTTCATCGCCAACGTTTAGTACTTTTGAGGCGTCTTCAGTACGTTCACGAGCGATGTCAGCAGCAGCTAGATAGCCTTCCACATCATCTGCCAAAGAAATTACGGCACCTTTGGCATCAACTTCTTTAACAGTACCTTTAACAATAGCACCACGCTCATTGGTCGCCAAGTATTCGCCAAAAGAGTCAGAGCTTAGTTGTTTAATACCCAAGCTGATACGATTGGCTTCTGCATCTACTTGTAGAACTTGTGCTTCTACGGTGTCGCCTTTGGTATAGCTACGGATAGCCTCTTCGCCATTTTCAGTCCAAGAGATGTCAGACAAGTGCACCAAACCATCAATACCGCCTTCTAGACCAATGAATAGACCAAAGTCAGTAATTGATTTGATGGTACCAGTGATTTTGTCACCTTTTGAGTATTTTTTATCAAACTCTTCCCATGGGTTTGCCATAGTTTGTTTGATGCCCAAGCTGATACGACGACGCTCGCCATCGATTTCTAGAACCATCACGTTTACTTCGTCGCCCACTTGAACAACTTTTGATGGGTGAATGTTTTTGTTGGTGTGATCCATTTCAGAAACGTGCACCAAGCCTTCAATGCCTTCGGCGATTTCAGCAAAACAGCCATAGTCGGTTAGGTTAGTAACACGAGCTTTGGTAATAGTACCTACTGGGTAGGTTTGCTCAACTTCGCTCCATGGGTCAGCACCTAGCTGTTTTAGACCCAAGCTTACACGGTTACGCTCACGGTCAAACTTCAATACTTTAACTTTAAGCTCTTGACCAACTTCTACCGCCTCTGATGGGTGCTTGATACGCTTCCAAGCCATGTCGGTAATGTGTAGCAAGCCGTCAATGCCGCCCAAATCAACAAACGCACCGTAGTCGGTTAGGTTCTTAACGATACCCACCACTTCCATACCTTCTTCTAGCTTGGCTAGTAGCTCATCACGCTCGGCACTGTTTTCAGCTTCCATAACGGCACGGCGAGACACCACGATGTTGTTGCGGATTTTGTCAATTTTAATAACTTTAAATTCTAGCTCTTTGCCTTCTAGGTGAGTAGTCTCACGGATAGGACGTACATCTACCAAAGAACCTGGCAGGAAAGCACGCACAGAGCCAATCTCAACAGTAAAGCCGCCTTTAACTTTTGAAGAGATTAGACCGGTAACAATTTCATCATTCTCATGAATTTGTTCAAGTGCACGCCAGCTTTCTTCACGCTTGGCTTTTTCACGAGAAAGCACTGTTTGACCCATGCCGTTATCAACTTTCTCAATCACTACGTCCACAGTGTCGCCCAAAGCTACTTCAAGCTCGCCAGCTTCATTTAAAAATTCAGCACGCTCAATGATGCCCTCAGACTTCAATCCAGTGTCCACAGTAATCCAGTCGCTGTCAATAGCGACAACTTTACCTTGAATAACTGCACCGATTTCAACTTTTACTTCGTTTGCATTGCTTTGTTCAAACAGTTCAGCAAATGATACCATTTAATTTACCTTAAAAATAGCCGTAGCCTGTCTAGCCAGTACGGTTCACGTTGCGTGGACTTTGTCAAGAAGTGCTAGTTTTGGCTTGACAAGCCACAAAAAATCTTTGCGATTATAATACAAGTTTTGCAAATAAGCAAGGTTTAAAGTTTCAATTCACAAATAAATTGCATGTCCGTATTGCAATCACGCCATTTTTTCCTTGATAAATGCCACGCATTTGGCAAACACCTCATCAATGTTCATTTCTGAACTATCAACCATCAAGGCATCATCGGCAGGTTTTAGGGGGGCAACGGCACGGTTTTGGTCTTGTTCGTCCCGTGCGTTGATTTCTGCCAAAATCTTGTCATAATCGGCAATTTTTCCGTTATTTATCAACTGCTTAACACGGCGGTCAGCACGGGCAACACTACTTGCGGTCAAAAAAATCTTGGCAGTCGCCTCTGGAAAAATCACCGTCCCCATGTCTCGACCATCTGCCACCAGCCCTGAACGGCTTGCCATGTGTCGCTGAACATCGAGCAAGGCGGTGCGAACGCTTGGTAAAGTCGCCACCTTAGAGGCGTACGCCCCCACCGTCTCGGTGCGAATGTCGTCCGCCAAAGGCTTACCATCTATCACGATTTCCACCGTTTGGCGTTCTTTGTTAATCACAAAATCCAGCTGTAAAGATTGGGTTAATTCGGCAACTTTTGATTCAAAGTCATTGTCTGTTTTGCCATTTAAAATGTCATTGGTCAAAATGCCCTGTTTAAACGCAAGCAAACCCACAATGCGATATAAAGCACCACTATCTAGGAGATTAAAGCCAAAATGCTCGGCAAGACGATAAGCAATTGTGCCTTTGCCTGCACCACTTGGGCCATCAATGGTAATGACAGGATAAATTGATTTTGTCATAATAAACACCAAACAAAAGAGGTATTATAGCACTAAATCATTTCAAATAAAACAAACACCACACCGCACAAATGCCAAGTATGATACCCATGCCATTGATTTTGGAAATCTTTTCTTTAAAAATAAGTAGTCCCACAATCGCCCCCAAACAAATCACGCCAATATTCATGCCTGCAAATACTAAGGTGGGGTCATCTTTAAAGGCTTGGTGGGCTTTGATATAAAATAAGATATTGGCAAAGTTTAACGCCCCCAATATCACACCACTTGCCAAACTTTGGGGTTGCCACTTGGTTTTATTAACCAGCAAATAAACCAGCAATAACACGAATGCCAACACAAAGCTGATGAGTAGCGTACTGGGAAAGGCATTGCCCATTTTTGACATTTGTTTAAACAAAATATCAATCACGCCATAACCAACCCACACCCCCCCCCCAAAAATCAAGGCGGTGTTTTTTAGGCTAAGTTGTGATTGGCTTTGGGTGTGGGCAGGTTTATAAGTCAAAGCCACGAGCGAGCCAAAGGCAAGCACAATCCCCACACCTTTGGCAAGGGTCAAACTCTCGCCAAAAATGGTAAACGATGCCAAAATCGGCAAAAATAACGCCAAACGCTGTGCCACATCGGATTTGGCAATCCCCACCAGTGCCACCGCCTTTGCCATGATGACAAACACGCTGGGAAGCAAAATACCCAACGCCACAAAAATAAACGCCCCACTAGACACCACCTCACCGATGTTGTCAAAGTTTGGTTTGAGCAACAGCACACACAATGTAATGGCGGTAATGTAGTTCACCAAAATGGCTTGGTATATGTCTAGGTTTTTTTGGCGAGCGATTTTGAGAAAAACGGACACCAGCACGCTGGCACAAATGGCAAAAATCAAAAAAGTCATGATTGAAACATCTTGTTACAAATTGGCGTGATATTATAGCCATGATTGAGGCTTTGTCAAGGGTGGTGAAAGGATGTTCACCAAATCAACCAAGATTTCCACCCTTTTATCCAATTCTCCATTTGAAATCATCGATATGATGTGTGATAATAAATCATCAAACTTAACAAGGACACAGTATGATGAACATAAAAATTTCCATTCTTTTAGCCATAATGTTACTTTCTGCTTGCACCAACCACAATCAAAATTCAAAAAATACGATTGAAAATGATGTCAATATCGCAAATATTAGCAAAGACAACAATAATCCACCGCCAGCATTACCAACCAATGATGAATTATTAACTTCCTTAAAATCCAATGATTGGCAAAAATTAGCGTTAACTTATGAAAACATATCCAATCAATGGCGATTGATTGTGGTTAGTGATGCCAATTTTAACAACATAAATTTGCCAATTGTTAAAAAAGATGATTTTGTATTGACCTTTGAAAAAAGTGTAGAATTAAACAATTATTGGGTGCATATGCCCAATAATTGCAACACCATGAATGGTGAATTTATACTCACCAAAACAGGCATAAAAATTCAAGGCAACTTACCAACGACCGAAATTGCTTGCTCGCCACCACCCAAAGATTTAGATGACAACATTATCCATGATGTTATTTTAAATGGTGATTATGAAATTTATCAAACAGAACAACAACATATTTTAAAAATAACCCACAATCATCAATATTGGTTGTTTATCAAAAACACCAAATCATAAAAAACCACCATTTAACGGTGGTTTTTAACAATCATACCAGTCTTGCACTTGCCAGCTCGGTCAATTGATACAACGCTTGACGGTATTTGTTATCGGGTAATTTCATCAACGCACTTTGGGCAAGGGCGGTTTCGTCCAACGCTCGATTTTTGCAATAATCCAAAGCCCCACTTGACCGCACCAGCTCAATCAGCTCGCCTGCATTGTCGGTTTTGCCTGTTTGTACGGCAATTCTTAGGCGGTCGTAGTCGGGCGAGTTGGTATTTTTTAAAAATTCTAAGGTTTTGATGATTGGCAAAGTGGGCTTACCTTCTGCCAAATCATCGCCTAAGTTTTTACCCATCGTCTCGCTATCGCCCACAAAGTCCAGCACATCATCAATCATCTGAAAAGCATTGCCAAAATGCTGTCCAAAGTCCGACAAAGTCGCCAATAATTCTTTATCATCATGCTTGCCATGAAGTAGAGCCGAACCCACGCACGCCATCATAAAGAGCCGAGAAGTTTTGCCGTCAATGATTTGCAAATAATCACTCTCGGTGGTCTCAATGTTGTGCTGATGTTGTAATTGTAATACCTCTCCCTCAGCAATGTCGCAAGTACCGTCCGAAAAGAGTTTTAAGAGTGTCATGTCATTAAAACCCACCAAAAGGTTAAACGAGCGGGCAATCAAATAATCGCCCACCAGCACCGCAGTGGCATTATTCCAAGTGGCGTTGGCGGTCGGTCGCCCACGTCTCATGCCCGATTCGTCAATCACATCATCGTGCACGAGCGTGGCGGTGTGGAGCATTTCGGTGATTGCCCCAAGCTCCAAACTTTGCTGATTTTGCTTATCGTCAAGCAGGCGAGACACAAGGAGCGTCATCAACGGTCGCATGCGTTTGCCCCCTGCGTTAATGACATGGTCGGAGACTTTCATGATGAGCTGAACTTTGGAATTTAAAGAGCCAAAAACTTGCTTATCCATGACAGCAAAATCATCGGCAACAACGGACAAAATGTCAACATAAGTGGGCGTAGTCATTGTCATTCTCAAAATTAAAATTTCACTATGATAGCACATTTGGCAAAATTGGGCAAAATTTTGCTTGAAGTTTTACCACCTTAGGCTTGCTCGTCCGCACCCTTGCCAAGCCGTGCCTGAGCCAGCTCGTACACCGCCTTTTTCTCACGTTTGCCCACCACAATCACAAACACCTCAACCTGATAAACAAGGCGATAACCTGCTGAACGCAATTTGATTTTGTACAAATGGTGTTCGCCACTCAGACGGTTAGCGGTGATGTGCGGATTTTGCAAAATTTTGGTCAATTTCTTTTTGAATTGGGCTTTAATGGTGTCGCCTAATTTTTGCCATTCTTTGAATGCTCACTCGTCGAATTCCAGTGTGTACGTCATCACAGCTCGTCCAAATTCACTTGAATGCGTGGAGCAGGATTGGCAAGGCGTTCTTTGGCAAGTGCCAAAAGTTCGTCATCTTCGTCCGTCAAAACCACCGTTTTAAAGGGTAATTTTTTGTGATAAGCCACGTATTGCAAGGTCTGACGAATCAGCTCAGACGGCGTTACGCCAAGCTCTTGTAATGCCAAAAAAGATTCAGCCTTCAACTCATCATCAATGCGAGCCACGATGTTTGCCATGATTACACCTATTATCAATAAGTTTTTGTTAATAAAATTGTATATACAAATTATAATACATTTTGATAAAATTTGCAACACTTGCCAAACTTTTACGCATTTTTAACATAACCATAATTTATCAAATTTGACCAATCAATAACCAATTTTTACAATTTTTGCCATTTTTGGTGGATTTTGACTTGTCAAACGGTGCAAATCTGTGCATAATAGCCAAACCCACAAAACAACAAAACAAGGTAGGCATTATGTCATTTTTAACCCACCATACCGAAATTGATGACGTGAACATCGAAAGCATCACTCCGCTCATTACCCCTGCTGAATTAAAACGCACTTATCCATTATCAAGCCTTGCGTTTAGTACCGTATTGCACGGTCGCAAAGTCATTCAAGACATTTTGGACGGCGTTGACAAACGCATTTTGGTGGTCGTAGGACCTTGCTCCATTCATGACACGGTCGCCGCCCACGAATATGCTGATAAATTAAAAGTTTTGGCAGAAGAGCTCAAAAACGAGCTTTTTATCATCATGCGTGTCTATTTTGAAAAACCTCGTACCACCACAGGCTGGAAAGGTCTCATCAACGACCCAAACATGGACGACAGTTTTGACATTGAAAAGGGGCTTGGCATGGCTCGCAAGCTACTCCTTGAACTCAATGAAAAAGGCTTGCCCTGTGCCACCGAAGCTCTTGACCCCAACACCCCACAATACATGCAGGACTTGATTAGCTGGTCAGCCATCGGAGCAAGAACCACCGAATCCCAAACGCACCGTGAAATGTCAAGCGGTCTGTCTTGCCCTGTCGGTTTTAAAAACGGCACAGACGGCTCAATGACGGTGGCGGTCAATGCCATGCAAGCGGTCAAATCAGGGCATAGCTTTTTGGGTCTGTCATCAGACGGTCAAGTGTCCATCATCAAATCCAAAGGCAACAAATACGCTCACGTTGTCCTACGTGGTGGCAACGACCAGCCCAACTATGATGCCACCGCCATCGCTGCTGCCGAAAACGAGCTTGCCAAAGGCAAAACCAACGGTAAAATCATGGTGGACGCAAGCCACGCCAACTCAGGCAAAGACCCCTACTTACAACCTATGGTCATCGCCAACGTTGCCGAGCAAATCCAAAATGGCAACAAATCCATCATGGGTTTGATGATTGAAAGCCACCTTAAAGGCGGTCGCCAAAATATCCCTGCCGATTTATCACAATTAGAATATGGCAAATCGGTTACGGACGGCTGTTTGGATTGGGAAGCGACGGTAGAAGTGTTACGCCAATTTGCCAAAGATGTCAAAGAGCATTTGCCAAATCGTTAATATCATTCATACAGAAAAGGGATAAGTCATTATCCCTTTTTTATTTTGATAACACCATTTACACCAAGTATTTACCATCAATAATAACCATACCTTGATAGCTTGTGCCACTAATTTTGATTTTTAAGACAAGATAACCACCTGCGTCTTTGGGTGTTTCAAACCAAACTTTGGTGTGATTTTTTAAATCATCAAATTTAACATCATTAAGCCGTACTTCGTAATGATAACTATATAATCCACCCTGTAAATTAAATTCATCATTATCATAGTTTTTCACATCATAATCATCATCATTGGCATAAAGCATATGATATTCATCGTACTTATCATACCTTTTAAAGGATTTTCTACTTTGATGAATGTCATCAATCATCTCGCCAACCTCATCATAAGATTTGCCCAAATCATCTATCATAATCTCCAATTCCAAATCATAGCCTTCATCGTCCTTTTGATTGGGCAAATGTACGGTGCAAAAGAAAAATTGTTTTTGCATTTGACTTTGATGATAGCGAATGTCTACACTTTGAAATTTTAATTGTACATCATCAGGCAAACCCCCAATATCTCTGATTTTGATATTTTTGCGGTTCTTGGTAGGATAAGCATAATGGCGAATTGGCATAAATAACTCCATCAAACAAAAGGTAATGACATTTTATCAAAGTCTATCACTTAAAATGTAATCATTTGTTATTGATTTATTATTGTCCGAAAAGAAAATTTTAAACGCCGATTTTTAACCCAAAATTTACAATTTTTATACATAATAAAATCATGTTATAATGGGAAATTTATACCATTATTTTATCATGTCAAGCCCCACCAACCCCAATCAAGGCTCGTTTTTTGGCTCATTTTATATGGTCATCGCTTGCCTATCCTTTGCTCTCATGCTCGTGTTTGTCAAATTGGCTGGGCAAAAGTTTGCCATGCACACCTACGAAATCACCTTTTGGCGAGTACTGTTTTCGCTGGTGGTGTTGGGCGGATTTTCGTGGGCAAAGGGGCGAGATTTTCGCACGGCTTATCCCAAAGAACATTTTTGGCGGTCGCTCGCTGGCTCGGTCGCTCTGCTGATGAATTTTTATGTGGTGTTGCATTTGCCCCTTGCGATGGCAAGCACCCTACAAAATACATCCGCCTTGTTTTTGGGACTTTTGTCCATCATCATTTTAAAGCAAAAACCCTCGCCAATCAGCTGGGTATCACTAATCTTGGGTTTTATTGGTATCGTGATTTTATTAAAACCCAGCACAGGAGGCGACACTTTTGCCATGCTCATGGGACTGATGAGCGGAGCGATTAGTGGCTATGCCTATTTGCAAGTGCGAGAGTTGTCCTTGCTTGGCGAACCTGCGTGGCGGATTGTGTTTTATTTTTCGTTATTATCCACACTCATGTCTGGGGTGTTGGCGTTGTTTTTTGGTTTTACGCCCCTAAGTTTGGCAAGTTTGCCTTATGTTGTTGGCGTGGGCATTACCGCCCTAGCAGGGCAACTTTTGATGACTTATGCCTATCAAGTGGGGCAAAAATTTGTCGTAGCGACATTGTCTTATTTGGGCGTGGTGTTTGTGATTTTGTTTGGGGTAGTGCTGTTTGGCGAAGTGCTTGATGCATGGGCATTGGTTGGCATTGCCATCATCGTGGCAAGTGGCATCATCAGTGCGAAAAAATAATCCAAAAATCCGTACGTTATGTTAAAATTAAGCCAACATTTATTTGGATAATCCGATGAGTACTTTTAAAAATCTACTTTCCAAAGACGCCCAAAATCAGCTCAAAGAAATGAGCAAAAAGCCCAGCCCATCACCCAAAAAACCAATCATCAGCCAAAAAGAAATGGACGACCAAGCATTATTTGCACAGGCAATGCACGGCGTTACACCCCTACAACACAACCCCTCTGTCAGTCACCCCCAAAAAACCAACCCCAAAGACCCAAACGCCCTCTTTCGCCGAGCCAGTGCCGAAGGAGCAGAGCAAGTCCAGAGTGCCAAACTCTCTGACATGCAGGCTCTGCTAAACCCTGTGTCCGCCGAATCCTTTTTAAGTTACAAAAATCCCACCCTCCAAAACAAAGTCTTTGAGCAATTAAAACAAGGCAAGCTACGTTGGTATGATGCGGTTGATTTGCATGGTGCTAGTATTGACGACGCCAGAGAAGCGGTGCTTTTACTGATTAATAACGCCAAACAAAATGGCGAAACTGTGGTAAAAATCGTACACGGAAAAGGTACGGATGCTCTTTTAAAAACCTACGTCAACGGTTGGTTGCGCCAAATCAGTGATGTCATGGCGTTTGTGTCCGCCCCTCCCAAAGATGGCGGTAACGGTGCTGTATTGGTACTGATTAAAAAGAAAACCACCCCCAATTAAGCCTTTACTTCTTTTAAAATACAATCTGCCATTTTGGAGGGATAACTTGCCATTTACCTTTTGATAAATTTATTGTTTTTATGAGATTGGGGTTAGTATATTGGCGTCAGTTCAAAAGTATAGATTATGTTAAATAAATTTGCACTCGTCATGACAAGTGGTAAAATCATATTTTTGATGGTAAAATACCACACTAAATTCATTGGAAAACATCATGTCCATCATTCGCCGTCTAAAAAATTTGGTTCATGCCATCGATGATGATTTAACCGCCGTCTTGGAGCGAGACCCTGCCGCACGCCACAAGCCAGAGATTTTGCTTACCTATCCAGGAGTGCATGCACGCATTGCCCATCGTTTTTCACACGCACTATGGCAAGCCGACCACAAATTCTTAGCCCGCTCACTATCACACCTTACTCGTGTTGGTACAGGCATTGAGATTCACCCTGCCGCCAAGATTGGCAAACGCTTATTCATTGATCATGGCATGGGCGTTGTGATTGGCGAAACCGCTGAAATTGGTGATGATGTTACTTTATATCATGGGGTGACACTCGGTGGCGTTTCATGGGAAAAAGGTGCAAAACGCCACCCCACACTTGGCAATAATGTCGTGGTGGGAGCAGGAGCTAAGATTTTGGGGGGTTTTACGGTGGGCGATAATGCCAAAATCGGCTCAAATGCAGTCGTTGTCAAACCCGTCCCTGCAAATACCACGATGGTTGGCTCATCTGCTCGCATGATTGATAAAACCAAGCCAAACACCCCAAAAAGCCAAATCAATCCCCAAAGCGTTCAAGACATCAACTTTAACGCCTATGGACTAAGCCCTGACGCTAATGACCCCCTAACCACCAGTATCACCAAATTGTTGGTACACATCCAAGCCCAAGATGCTCGCATTGAGGAGTTACAAAACGTCATTTGTCGATTAGACCCCACTTTTTGCAAATCTCAACTTGATAATATTTGCAAGGACGATTTGGCAATATTAAAGGACGGCGATACCACCGACACCCCCATTTAACCGCCATTCTTACCAAATATGGCATTTTCACATTTTACCACGTATTTTGACAGGAAAATCTTATGGCATGGCAACAAATTCATCTACAACTCACCAAAGAGCAAGTCGAACTGGCAGAAGCCTTATTTTATGAAGCCGAAGCCGTTTCCATCTTGCTTGAAGATGCAGGTGATGAGCCACTTTTTGAACCGATGCCCAACGAAGAGCCACTTTGGTGCGATGTCGTTTTGACTGCCATTTTTGACACCAATACAGACAACCGTTTTGCCCAAACCAACTTTGAGAGCCTCGCCCAAGACATCAGTGCCGAAGTGGGAGCAAGCCGTGTGTGGCTATCCGTGCTTGATGACAAAGACTGGACACGAGAATGGATGACGCATTATAAGCCCGTCCCTTGTGCAGGCAATCTATGGATAGTCCCACAGTGGCTAGAAGCCCCCGATCCTACCGCCACCAACCTTATCTTAGACCCTGGTTTGGCATTTGGCACAGGTTATCATGCCACCACTCGTCTGTGCCTTGATTGGCTTACCGAGCAGGATTTGACGGACAAAGTAGTGATTGATTATGGTTGTGGCTCAGGTGTGCTAGGCGTGGGAGCGTTGCTACTTGGGGCAAAACAAGTGCTTGCGGTGGACATCGACCCCCAAGCTATTCTTGCTACTCGCCAAAACGCCAAACTAAATGGCGTAGAGGATAAAATTTTGGTATTCTTGCCCGAAGAATTTAAGGCTTATCAAGAAGAACACACCATCCAAGCCGACACCATTACCGCCAATATCTTAGCCAAACCACTCATTCATTTTGCTCCTTATTTTGCCACCCTGTTAAAGGACAAAGGCTCTATCGTGCTGGCAGGACTGATTGAAAATCAAGTGAGCGATGTGATGAATGCTTATCAAACGAGCTTTGATATGGACGCACCCTACCATTACGATAATGCCAACGACCATCACTGGTATCGTTTATCCGCCATTAAACGCAGTTAGACAAATTAAAATTGCCAAAATACCAACAATATCGTATAATTTTGGGAATTTCATTGGCTTTTTGTAAACAATTATCAAAAATCATTTTGGAAAAATCATGAGTAGTCAGACCCAATGCCCCAACTGCAACACAACCTATCCCATGCCAGTTGCCAAAATGGGCGACCCCAACGCACGTGCCAAGTGCGGTCGTTGTCAGCAGGTATTTTTCCTAAATGCCAATATCATCACACCTACGAACACAGCGCAAACAAGCTCTCAGCCACAACAACCCCAAGATGATCTCCCCGCTTCTGGTGTTTCTAGACGTAAACGCACCAAGCCTACACCCACAGAAGGCATGATTCATGACGAAATGGACGGAACAAACAATGCTCCAACCGATGTCTCGTCAGTAGCATTTTCTGATGATGAGCTTGATAATTTTCTTAATGAAGCCATTAGTGTTGCACCCAAGATTGCTAAAAGCACAAAAGACGAAATGGCGGATAACG
Organism: Moraxella sp.; assembly: GCF_030525845.1. GTDB lineage: Bacteria > Pseudomonadota > Gammaproteobacteria > Pseudomonadales > Moraxellaceae > Moraxella. The sequence continues at coordinate 155,652 of NZ_JAUNDY010000001.1, read as the reverse complement.
AAGACGAGGCGTGGATTAAAAATCTGCTTGATGATAGCAAGCCTGTCAATACCTCACAAACAGTCAATACCGCCACTTCTCCTGTGATTAACAATGTGGATTTGAGTGCCGTCATTCCTGTGGCTGCTCCAAAAGCCAAAAAACCCATCAGCATCAAGCAGGTTACTTCTGATACGCCCACCGCCCAGCAAATTGCCACCAAAAAACCTTTGGGGACTCAGTTGCTGTGGTTATTTGGGTGTGTGATTTTGGTGGTTTTGCTAGGCGTGCAGTACGTTCTTTTCAATGTTGATAAAATCGCCAGAAATCCTGAAACCTCAGGGTTGGCTCATCTGTTGTGCGACATGACACCCTGCCAAATTCCCTCTGCGGACTTAAACAGCCTACACATAGAATCAACCCTACAAAACGGAAAGGATGTCATTATTTACATCAACAACAAAAGCAATACCGAGCAGTTATTCCCCTACCTGCTTGTACAACTAAAAGACGATAATGGTGCTGTCGTGGCGGACTTTGTGGCGGACACCAAAGACTATCTTAGTGAGTCACAAACCACCATTCTCGCCAATCAACGCAAACGCATCATGCTGTCGGCAAAGACCACTGCCAATGCCAAATCAGTAACTGTAAAACCGTTTTATCAACAGCCCTGATTTGGCTGTTTGCAACCAATTCTTGACACGGCACCGCAAAGAGGAATTGTTATGACAACATTCAACACATTTAGCCAAGAGCATAATCGAGGACACACCCCCTTATATCAAGAAGTGCAAACAGCTGTTGAAAATTATCTGTCTCACCTAAATGGCGAACGACCCACCAACATGTATGAGATTTTTTTGAGTGAGTTTGAAAAACCTCTACTCATTCACATCATGAAACACACTCGCAACAATCAATCCAAAGCAGCACAAATGCTTGGACTAAATCGTGGCACACTTCGCACAAAACTAAAAACTCATGGATTATTATAACCCCAGACCCGTCAAATGGCGGGTTTTCGTTTTATCATTGACCAACTCATAAGGTGCTTTTATGAAAAAATTCGCTCTACTTTCTGTCTCTGACAAGACAGGCATTGTAGAATTCGCCAAAGAATTATCCGCTCTAAACATTGAAATCCTCTCCACAGGCGGAACGTACAAGCTTCTAAAAAACAATGGACTTGCCGTCACCGAAGTATCTGAACACACGGGCTTTCCCGAAATGATGGACGGACGAGTCAAAACATTACACCCCAAAATTCACGGCGGTATTTTGGGCAGACGCGATATTGACGAAGCAGTCATGAGCGAACACAAAATCTCCCCCATTGACCTTGTGGTAGTCAATCTCTATCCCTTTGCTCAGACCATCGCCAAAACCGATGTTACCATGTCTGATGCCATCGAAAACATCGATATTGGTGGACCTGCAATGGTACGCTCCTCCGCCAAAAACCACAAATACGTTGGTATCATCACAAATCCAGCCGACTATAACACCGTCATTAATGAATTAAAGGCAGACGGCAAATTATCAGACAGCACCCGTTTTGATTTGGCGGTCAAAGCCTTTGAACACACCGCCCAATATGATGGCATGATAGCAAGCTTCTTGGGAGCAAGACTGCTTGAAAAAGGCGAAAATCTATCTGATGACGCAACCGCCAAAACAAAATTCCCACGCACTTTTAATGCTCAATTTACCAAAGCCCAAGATTTGCGTTATGGCGAAAATCCACACCAAACCGCAGGATTTTATGTGGAAAGTGGAGCAGTCGAAGCAAGCATTTCTACCTCCAAACAATTACAAGGCAAAGAATTATCTTATAACAACATCGCTGATACTGATGCAGCCCTAGAATGCGTCAAATCCTTTGCCAAGCCTGCTTGTGTGATTGTCAAGCATGCCAACCCATGCGGTGTGGCAGTATCTTTGGACGGCATTTTAGACGCTTACAACCTAGCTTATGCCACCGACCCAGAGTCTGCTTTTGGTGGCATTATCGCCTTTAACCGTGAACTTGACTGCGATACCGCCCAAACCATCATTGACCGTCAATTCGTGGAAGTCATCATCGCCCCAAGCGTGGCGGACGGTGTATCAGAAATCGTGGCAAGCAAAAAAAATATTCGTTTGCTTGTCTGTGGCGAATTACCAAAAATTAATGAGAGACAAGCTCAATTTGATTACAAGCGAGTTTGTGGCGGATTACTTGTGCAAGAGCAGGATTTAGGCATGATTGACAAGTCAGACCTAAAAGTCGTTACCGACATCGCCCCAACGGACGAACAGCTTGACGATTTAATCTTTGCATGGAAAGTTGCCAAATATGTCAAATCCAACGCCATCGTCTACGCCAAAAATCGTCAAACAGTTGGTATTGGAGCAGGTCAGATGAGCCGAGTGAACTCCGCTCGCATTGCAGGCATTAAAGCCGAGCATGCAGGACTAGAAGTGGTCGGTGCGGTCATGGCGTCAGATGCATTCTTCCCATTCCGTGATGGCATTGACAACGCAGCCCGTGCCGGCATCAAATGCATTATCCAACCCGGTGGTTCGGTTCGTGACGATGAAGTGATTGCTGCCGCCAATGAACATGGCATTGCAATGGTGTTCACAGGCATGCGTCATTTTAGACACTAAGCACCCTACCCACAAACAAAAACCGTGCAATGCGGTTTTTGTTTTATTTTATTAAACCATTTAAAATCCCCATGTCCCTACTCAGTGTTCATCATCTATCCCACCGTATTCAAGACCGACCTTTGTTGGAGAATATCTCCCTTAAACTGTATGCAGGGCAAAAAGTTGTCCTCGTTGGACGGTCTGGTTCTGGTAAATCGGTGCTGTTACAAGCTTTGGCAGATTTGTTACCTTTGGAAAAACCCATGCTTAATAGGATTATGTTAAATAATATACCCATCAGTCAAATCCCACCGCCAATCTACCGCACCCAAGTCGCCCTATTTCATCAAATTGCCAACCTGACGAGCGGTACGGTACTTGATAATCTAAAAGCTCCATTTGCCTTTAAATACCATCAAGACAAGATGTTTAACCCAAAATGGCATTTAGAAAAACTCAACAAACTTGGCAAAACTGAACAATTTTTAAACCAATCCATAGAAAATCTCTCAGGGGGCGAACGCCAACTTGTTAATTTTTTACGCACCTTACAATTTAACCCCGTCATTGCCCTATTTGACGAAATAACCTCCGCCCTTGACGATGAGACAGCTCATCGCTTGATACAACTGGTGCTAGATTGGCATGATGATAAAAAAGCCCTCGTTTGGGTAACGCACACCCCCACCGAACAACACACGCTGGGGGCAGAGTTATGGCGTATGGATGACGGCGTTTTGGACATGGTGTGTATGACTTAGGGGCGATTGATGACAATCACACTCACATTGGCGGATATCGCCTTAGCAAGCACCCTACTTGTCATCACAATTGGCGTGTCGGCTTATCTCAAACTTGGACTGATAAAAACGCTTATCATGGCAGGCATCAGAACCGTAGTACAGCTATCACTCATTGGGCTGATTTTAGCATGGGTGTTCGCTCGTGAAAGTGCGTGGCAAGTACTTAGCATACTCACCATCATGACGCTCATCGCCAGTATCTCTGCCAAAAACCGCGTCAAAAAACCCTATCAAGGCTTACTTTTTGACAGCATACTCTCGCTTGCTTTTGCTACAGGGGTTATTACGATGATTGCCATGACGATGATTTTTAGGGTATCATGGTATCAACCCCAATACATCGTACCGATTTTGGGGTTAATTTTGGGTAACTCGCTGACCGCCATCAGCCTAACCGCCAACGACCTCATCAACACCCTGCACGACAAACAGTCGTTGATAAAAACTCATCTGTCGCTCTCTGCCACCCCCTTTGAGGCGGTGCATGAATTTGTCAAATCCGCCATCTTGGCTGGGCTAACCCCCACCATCAATTCCATGCTCGTGGTGGGACTGGTGAGTCTACCCGGTATGATGACAGGGCAGATTTTGGCTGGGGCTAACCCCACCCAAGCGGTGCGTTATCAGATTGTTACCATGTTTTTGATTTGTGCAGGTAGTACGCTATCTTGCACATTATCCGCCCTATTGGTGGTTCGGCGGTTTTTTGATGAGCGAGGGAGGTTTGTTATTAAGTAGCATTCAACCCATGACACAACTTTGCTTATCTTATTTGATAAATAGAAACAAATGTATTATGTCAAATAAATTTATGAAAAATAAACCCCACTTTCATGGGGCTTATTTGATTAAAGTACGCTTAACGCACTTTCATAATCAGGCTCTTGTTTAATCTCTGGCACAAGCTCGCTGTGCAGTACTTTGTTGTCGCCATCAAGCGCAATGACCGCACGAGCGGTTAGCCCCGCCAACGCACCACTTACCATCGCCACGCCAAGATTTTTGGCAAAATCAGCATTTCTAAACGTCGACAAGGTTTTGACATTATCCAAACCTTCCGCCCCACAAAAGCGAGATTGAGCAAAAGGCAAATCCGCTGAAATGCAAAGCACAACGGTATTACCCAGACCAGACGCTTTTTGGTTAAACACACGCACCGATGTGGCACAAATGCCCGTATCAATGCTTGGGAAAATGTTCAAAATTTTGCGTTTGCCTGCAAAGTCGGACAATTTAACTTCCGATAAATCGCCTGCCACCAACGCAAAATCAGCAATAACATCGCCCACTCTGGGGAAATCGCCTGCCACTTCAACAGAGTTGCCAGCCAATGTAATTTGACCACTCATGTTAGCATTCCTTAAATTAAGTTGAAACAAGGTTTAAATAAATTTAGTGATCAGTTTTAATGGCAAATACTTCATGCCAAGCCCAATCGGCAACCATGGCCACGCTGGAACATACGCCTCATCGACTTTGGCTTCAATCGCCTTGACAATCACGTCCGCCCCTTCGTCCTCCTCGACCTCAAAGGGCAGATATTTTGCTCCGATATTAAGGTCGGTACGCACATAACCAGGGTAAATGGTGGAGACGGTGATGGGTAGTTTTTCTTTAATCATGTCAGCACGAATGCCTTCGGCAAGCCTAGCGAGTCCTGCTTTGGCGGCGGCGTAGGTGGTCAGATGTCTAGGCAAACCACGTACCGCTGACATGGAGGAGATGACCACCAGTTGTCCACTGTTTTGACGGCGAAAGATTTGCATGGCAGATTCGCACTGAGCAAGGGCGGAGATAAAGTTGGTCTCGGCAGTGGCTCGGTTGATGGCAAAACGCCCATGACCGATGACACGACTGTCGCCCACGCCTGCATTGACGATGATTTTATCAAGTACGCCACCACTTTCTTTGACATCTTGGGCGAACGCCTCAAAAACCGTAAACACATCGTCATAAACGGTAACGTCAAGGGTGCGGACATAAACTTTAATGCCAAATTCTTTTTCAAGGTCGGCTTTTAAATTTTCCAAACGCTCCAAACGTCTGGCACAAATCGCCAAATCATAACCCAGAAAGGCAAACTTACGAGCCATCATCGCCCCAAGTCCAGAACTTGCCCCTGTAATCAGTACCGTTTTGCCCTGACCGATGCCTCGAATGTCGCTTAAATCTTTGATTTTGTTAAAGCGATTGGCAATCACTCTGCCCAATTTGTCCGCTTTGGCGAAGGCTTCTTCTAATTTTTTCATAACGCACTCAATAATAACCATAAAAATGACAAATAGCGAACCACCAACGTCCGCTATTTTTGGGGTATTTTACACCAATTTTGTCATAATGATAAGCAAAATAATGTACACAACCACTCACTTACGGACGGTTGTATTTGGCAATCTGTTCACCGATAGATGATAGGGCTTGCCCTGCCATCTCGCCAACCTTGACACCCATTTGCTCAAAACCCAATTTTTCTGCCAATGTCGGTTTGGTGCGTGTATGCAAAACAAAAACCTCATGAGATTTCATCAAGTCAAGCACATAAGCATCAGAAGTACCAATCTCATCAATCAACCCCAGATCAAGAGCATCTTGCCCAAACCAAATCTCGCCTGTGGCGATTTTATCCACATCTAAACTTGGGCGATTTTTCTTGACAAAAGCCTTAAAGAGTTCGTGAATGCGGTCAATATCGGCTTGGTGCTTAATGCGGTCGTCATCGTCATTTTCGCCAAACATGGTAACAGTACGCTTGTACTCGCCTGCGGTAAACATCTCAAAATCGATGTCGTGTTTTTTGAGGAGTTTGTGAAAATTGGGAAGTTGACTAACCACGCCCACCGAACCAATGACCGCAAAATCACTGGCGATAATCTTATCTGCCACGCACGCCATCATATAGCCACCACTGGCTGAGACTTTATCCACGCACACCGTCAAACCAAGCCCTGCCTCTTTTATACGAGCCAATTGGGAGCTTGCCAAACCATAAGCACTGACCTGACCGCCGCCGCTCTCCAAACGCACCACCACCTCATCGCCTGCTTTGGCACTACTGATAATCACGCTAATCTCTTCACGCAAATGAGCCACCGCTGATGCCTTGATGTCGCCCTCAAAATCCAGCACAAAAATGCTTTTATTGGATTTTTGGGTGTCGTCTTTTTTGGTCTTGTCTTTGGCTTTTTTGCAAATTTTACCAAACAAGCCACATTTTTTGTCGTCTTTTTGGCTATTTTCTAACACAGATTTGAGTTGCTCGCCTCGTTTTTGCTGAGTTTTGTTAAGATGAACAATCTGCAACTCTGTGGGTTTTTTGGAGGAATGAAATAACATAATTTACCTTATTTAAATGCCTTATCTGCATGACATGGGGGCGATTTTATCAATTCAAAGTGTTTTTACTCTTTTTTAAGTGTGTTTTTTAGCCCTACACCACACAGCCTACCATGATCATCAATATCACGCACCACCAAAGACCAATGCTCATTTAGCTTGACCGTATCGCCCTTGACCATGTTGGTGCTAAAATGCGACAACATAAACTGTGCCACCGTCATGTCTTTGGCACATGCCAAACTCTCGATGAGTTCATCATCCACACCTGTCAGTACCGATGTGGGTTTGGGAGGTATTTGCACAGATAACTTACCCAGATTACCCAGTTTACCATCAAGTGCCTGTGCCACTGGGGTTAGCTTGGAAAATGTCGGTGTCGCACTCGCCATCGCCAACCGATAAAAAGGCAAATCTACGAGTTTCACATGGGGAGATAACAGCCAGTCGCCATAAAATTCACTGGTTTTTTGGTACTCTGACACTGAATTATTAAAAATCTTGGCAATCGCTGGGGCAACATCAGCACTCATGGCATACCACACCACATCGCCGACCTTTAATGTGGTATCATCATGAATGTCAACCAATCGATGATTGCGAACCAAAGCAAAGACGTTCACACCCTCCAAGTTTACCCTGCTAGAAATGCGCTTGGGGTGTCGCCCAATGGCAAATGCTCCTGCCTTAACCTCAAATTCATAAAGCGTGATATTGGCATTATCGCCCACCCAAATCTCATGTTCGGCTTTGGGTTCGGCATCGGTCGGTAACCACACCTTAAATAATTTTGCCATCAGAGGAATGGTCGCCCCTTGTGCCAACAGCGACAAAATCACGACGCCAAAAACAATATTAAAAGCAAGTCCAGCTCCTTTAACATCATTCATAATGGGTAAAATCGCAAGCGTAATCGGCACCGCCCCACGAAGTCCCACCCACGAAATAAAGCCAATTTCACGAGCATTAAAACCAAAAAGTTTCAGGCTGCTTGCCACCGCCAATGGGCGAGAAATGAACAACAAAAACAAGAAAATCAACAAAGAATAATGCCACATCTGCAAAATATGCGATGGCGTAACCAAAAGTCCAAGCACCACAAATAGCACCGCTTGCGAAAGCCACGCAAAACTGTCCATCACTCGCAAGACATGCTCGGTGGCACGCACTTTGGTATTACCAATCACCACGCCTGCCAGATAAATCGCCAAAAAGCCAGAGCCGCCCAAAAGATTGGTCAAGCTAAACACCGCTAAACCTGCTGACATGATGAGAATGGCGTACATGCCTTCCGCCAAATGCACTTTGGGGAGCAGTTTTGATAACCCCAATCCTGACATCAAACCAACCACCAACCCCACTACAATTTGGGTAAGTAGCATGACAAAGACACCGCTCACACTTTGGCTGGCAGGGTCAAGATTTAGAGCAATGAGCACCGTAACAAGTAAGATGGCAAGAGGGTCGTTTGCTCCCGACTCGATTTCAAGCGTGGCTTGGACACGGTCGTTAAGTTTCACCCCACCATTTCTAAGCAAACTAAACACCGCTGCCGCATCGGTACTACCCACAATCGCTGCCATTAACAGCCCAAGTCGCCAATCCACCCCCAAAAGATACGTAATGAACAGACCCAAACTCACAACGGTGGCAAGCACCCCCCATGTCGCTAGCGTGATGGCAGGTTTTAACCCCACACGAAACGATGTCAAAGATGTACGTAAGCCACCATCAAGCAAAATACACGCCAACGCCGCTTGACCGATGAAATTTACAAGCGAGTATTCGGCAAATTCAATACCTAGCACCCCCTCTTCACCAGCAAGCATACCCACACCCAAGAAAAACAGGAGTAATGGCACACCCAAGCGAGCCGACAGCGTGCTTGTCATAATACTGGCAAAAATCAGCAAAGCGGATACAAGATAGACGATATTTAAGGTATTCATGCGTGCGTAGTTTTCCCAGTGTTAATCATCAAAACAAAACTGATTTAAAAAGCTAATCCTATCACATCACGCTCATTTTGACTATTTATAAAATCAAAATTCCACAAAAAACTGACAAAAAAGTTATCAAACATCTTGCGCGTTTTATCATTACAAGGCATAATATTGAGTTTAGAGATTTTTATTATTAAGGCAAAATTATGGCTGTGCGTACAGAATATTGCGGTAGCGTTACCGAAAACTACATCGACCAAACCATCACCGTTGTCGGCTGGGTACACCGCAGACGAGACCATGGTGGGGTAATTTTCCTAGACATGAGAGACCGTGATGGGCTTTTGCAGGTTGTCATTGACCCTGATACTCCAGAAGCCTTTGCCACCGCTGACAAGGCTCGCCCAGAATATATCCTAAAAATCACAGGTCGTGTACGTCGCCGTTATGAAGGCACCGAAAACCCCAACATGAAAAGCGGTCAAATTGAGCTTCTTGCCAAAGAAATTGAGACACTTGCCACCTCAGAGACGCCACCATTCCCCCTAAACGATGACTTTACCAATGTTTCAGAGGAGCTTCGTCTAAAATACCGCTTCCTTGACATTCGCCGTCCAGAGATGCTTGACCGCTTGCGTTTTCGCTCAAAAGTAACGAGCCTTATCCGTAACTACCTAGACGAGCATGGCTTTTTGGACGTAGAAACGCCAATCCTAACTCGTGCCACCCCCGAAGGAGCAAGAGATTATCTTGTACCAAGCCGTGTGTCCAATGGCGAGTTTTATGCCCTACCCCAATCGCCACAGCTATTTAAACAACTGCTCATGGTGGGTGGGGTTGACCGTTATTATCAAATCGCCAAGTGTTTCCGTGATGAGGACTTGCGTGCCGACCGTCAGCCAGAATTTACCCAGATTGACGTTGAGACTTCATTCCTTGATGACAATGACATCATGGACTTGATGGAAGGTATGACAGTTAAGCTGTTTGATGAGCTACTCGGCGTGAAATTTGACAAATTTATCCGCATGCCATATAGCGAAGCAATGCGTGATTATGCCTCTGACAAGCCAGATTTGCGTATCCCATTAAAGCTTGTTGATGTTGCCGACATCATGCAATCGGTTGAATTTAAAGTATTCTCAACGCCAGCACAAGACCCCAAAGGACGAGTGGTTGCCCTACGCATTCCAAAAGGTGGCGAAATCAGCCGTAAACAAATCGATGAATACACCAAATTTGTTGGTATTTATGGAGCAAAAGGCTTGGCTTATATTAAAGTCAATGACATCTCCAACATCAACAACGGCGTAGATAAAGAAAGCGGACTACAATCGCCCATCATCAAAAATATGACCGATGAGGTACTTGTTGAGCTTATCAAGCGTACAGGGGCCCAAAACGGCGATTTGATTTTCTTTGGGGCAGACAAAGCCAAAGTCGTCAATGATGCGATGGGGGCACTTCGTGTCAAAATCGGTCATGACCTAAATCTGCTGACTTACGAATGGGCTCCGCTATGGGTGGTCGATTTCCCAATGTTTGAAGAAACCGATGACGGTAAGTGGACATCTGTTCATCACCCATTCACTCGCCCCAAAGGCACGGTCGAAGAAATGAAAAACAGCCCAGAAACCGCCCTATCCATCGCTTATGATATGGTGCTAAATGGCACAGAAATTGGTGGTGGTTCACTTCGTATCAACACCCTAGAAATGCAAAAAGCGGTCTTTGAAGCATTAGGCATTGATGAAGCAGAAGCCGAAGAGAAATTCTCATTCTTACTAAATGCGTTGAAATACGGTGCTCCGCCACACGGTGGTTTGGCGTTTGGTCTTGACCGTCTGATTATGCTCATGACAGGAGCAAGCTCAATCCGTGATGTGATTGCCTTCCCAAAAACCAAAACCGCAGAATGCCCATTGACCCAAGCCCCTGCCGAAGTGGACGCCAAGCAACTGCGTGAGCTGGGAATTCGTGTGCGTGAAAAAGAGAAAAAAGACTGACAAATCAATCCTTTAATTGATGTACCATATTCTTTTTTTATTATTAAAAATTGTGCCAATGTCGATATTGTCGCTGTTGGCACAATTTGTCGCATTCTTTTTGTGCTTATTTAAAAATAACAGCCTGTACCGTAGTACCAACATCAATATCATGCTTGTTCGCCCAACACTTAGCGACAGCGAAAGACAAAACTTAGCCAAAAAAAGCATTACCAATCAACTCATCAGTACAGTCGATAGTGCCAAATGTTGGGTCATGCCACCAGCATGGTCAATCAACCAAATCAAGCACGTTCATCATTATGAAATTTTAAAAAAAGCACTGGACAATCCCAATGGACTACTCATCATCGCTCCCCATATTGGCACATGGGAGATGATGAATGCGTGGGTTGCCAAACACAAGCCCCTAACCATCATGTACAAGCCCACAGGCAATGCCGACATGGACATACTGGTTCGACAAGGGCGAGAAAAACTCAATGCCACACTGGTGCCAACAGATACCACAGGGGTCAAAGCCATTTTTAAAGCCCTAAAAGGCGGTGGTTGTAGCGTGATTTTACCAGACCATGTTCCTGATAGGCATGGCGGAGAAATTGTGCCTTTTTTTGATGTACCTACTCTGACAGGGACGCTTGCCCCCAAACTCATCAGCAAAACAAATTGTGCTTTGGTTGGACTTGCGTGCATCAAAGAAAAAGACGGCTTTCATATTTATTGTTATGATTTAAACGATGAAAAATTGTATAATAAAGACCCCATCATCTCCACCATCGCTCTCAATCGCAGCATGGAAACAATGATAAACGCTCATTTTACCCATTATATGTGGGGCTATCGGCGATTTAAATATACGCCCATTGCCGAGAATTTATATTTATTGGATTTTAAGACCATTTATCACAAGCGTTTGGAAATGGAGAATAATAATGACTGACCCTAATAACGAAAACCGCTATGTCATTTGTATGAAATGGGGCACTAAATATGGGGCGGACTATGTCAATCGCCTATATAATATGGTCAAACGCCATTGTACGCTCCCCTTTCAAATGGTGTGTCTAACTGATGATAAGGCAGGCATTGATGAAAATGTGAAATGTTATCCCATTCCTGCATTAAATTTACCTGATAATATTCCAGAACGGGGCTGGAAAAAACTCACGACCTTTAAGCCAGAATTGTACGATTTAAAGGGTACGGCATTGTTTTTAGACATTGACATTGTCATTACAGATAATATTGATTGCTTTTTTACTCACAAGGCAAATCATGATGATAGCGTGATGATTATTCGTGATTGGAAAAAGCCGTGGCGAATGGTGGGTAATAGCTCGGTATATCGCTTCAAAGTGGGGCAAAATACTTATCCGAATTTACTTAATTATTTTGAACAAAATTTTGAAAAAGTACGAAGTGAAGTCCGTCACGAACAGGCGTTTTTGTCCAATTATTTAAGGGAACATCATCATTTGGAATATTGGGACAGTTCGTGGTGCGTGAGCTTTAAATATCAATGCGTTCAACCTTTTCCAATGAGTTTTTTTAAAGCACCAATACTGCCAAAAACTGCCAAAATGGTGATTTTTCACGGCGAAGTTAATCCGCCTGACGCAATTGTCGGTAGAAGTGGAAAATGGTATCGTAAGGTATTGCCGACAAAGTGGATTGTGGAGCATTGGAGATGAGTTATTCATTATCCGTTGTAATGATTATCAAAAACGAAGCCAAAAATTTAAAGATTTCTTTGCCTGCCCTAGATGGTTTGGCGGATGAAATTATTATTTTGGACAGTGGTAGCACCGATAATAGTCGTGAAATTGCCGAGCAATGCAACGCCAAATGGTTTGTTAATACCGACTGGCAAGGCTTCGGCAAACAACGCCAACTCGCTCAATCTTATGCCACAGGCGATTGGATATTGGCATTGGACGCTGATGAAGAAATTACTTCCGAATTAAAACAAAGTATTTTAAATATTAAAAACACCAAACCAAATAATACAGTTTATGGCATTAAGCGTATTGACTGTGTTTTTGGTCATGAAATTGATAATAAACACTGGGCAATTAAAGCCCATTGGCGATTATATCCAAAACATTTTCAATACGATAATAATCTTGTCCACGAATCAGTAGTATTAAATGATGCAAAAACCGAACATTTGCAAGGGTTTTTACGTCATCATACCGCAGATACGCCATTGTTTTGGCTAAGTAAACGTCTAGAATACGCCAAAGCGTGGGCAGACGACCGCCACAACCAAGGCAAAAAAGGTAAATTTTATAAGGTATTGTTAAATCCTTTTTGGGCGTTCTTTAAACAATATCTTATCGATGGACGTTTTTTACAAGGGAAATATGGACTTATTTATTCTTTATTATTTACCCAGTATACTTTTAATAAATATGCCTGCCTTTATGATTTGACACACAACCAAGCCGAAAATGCTTTTTTAAAATCCACCCAAATGACAAAACAATTAAATCCTATTGATGTGTCAAATAAAAAAAGCACGCTGTCTTTGGTTATGATTTGCAAAAATGAATCCAAACATTTAAAAGCCTGTCTAGACACCGTGCATGATATTGTTGATGAGATTATTATTTTGGACAGCGGGAGCACCGACAACACCCAAGAAATTGCCGAGCAATACGGAGCAAAATGGTATGTCAATACCGATTGGCAAGGTTTTGGCAAGCAACGACAATTAGCCCAATCTTATGCCACATCAGATTATGTATTGGTATTGGACGCTGATGAGCGTTTGGAGCAACCATTAAGACAAGCGATTGTTGACGTCTTAAAAGAGCCATTGCAGACAGATAAAGTATTTAATATCGCACGCGTCAATACTTTTTGTGGCGTAGAAGTCCAACCAAGAAAATGGTATACAGATAAATTAGCACGTCTTTATAGCAATCAAGATTTCAGATATTCAGATTTACAAGTGCATGAATCCTTAGACCAAAAAGGTAAGCCCAGCCACACATTAGATGGCTATTTACCCCACATCACCAATGATGATTTGCACCATTTTTTATTAAAAAACATCAGATACAGCCACGATTGGGCAAGTGAAAAACATCAAAAAGGCAAAAAAATAAGTTTATTTGGCATGTTATTGCGGTCTTGGTTTTCATTCATTCGAGAATATGTCATTCGAGCGGATTTTATGGGCGGAGCATATGGTTATATATTGGCATTTGCCTCGCTGGGCTATACCATGGATAAATACATCATGCTTTGGCAAATGAATCAGGAGAAATAAATGAAAGGTCGTTTTTTAAATCCCTATACTGATTTTGGTTTTAAAAAATTATTTGGCGAAGAGGCAAGCAAGCCATTGTTGATTGATTTTTTAAACTCAATGCTTCCTACACATCATCAAATTGCCCAATTAAATTTTAAAAACAACGAACAACTTGGCATCAATGATGATGACCGAAAGGCAGTTTATGATATTTATTGCGAAAGTATTACAGGCGAAAAATTCATTGTTGAATTACAACGTGTTAAACAACGCTACTTTAAAGAACGTACTTTATTTTACACCACATTTCCAATTCGTGAACAAACCCAAAAAGGCAATGGCTGGAATTATAAATTAGAAGCCATTTATTGTATTTCTATTTTGGATTTTACATTTGATGATACGGACAAGACACTTGAAGAAAGCCGAGAAGTCGTACATACCGTGCAATTAAAAAACCAAAATAACCGAGTTTTTTATGATAAATTAACTTTTATCTATTTGGAAATGCCTAATTTTAATAAAAAAGAGCATGAACTTAAAACACAATTAGACAAATGGCTATTTTTTATTAAAAACCTAGAAGAGCTACAAAATATTCCTTTGATTTTTAAGGATAGTATTGTTTTCCATGATGCTTTTATAAGAGCAGAAGTCGCTAACTTAAATGATGCCGATCATTACAACTACATGCACAGCTTAAAAAATTACTGGGATTTTATGTCTGCCATCGATACTTATGTGGCAGAGGGCAAAAAAATCGGTTTAGAAGAAGGCAAAATAATTGGCATTGAGTTAGGTATTGAACAAGGTAAGCAATTGGGTATTGAACAAGGAGAAAAACAAGCAAAACGCTTGATTATTACCAATCTCAAAACAAATGGCATGAATGACGAACAAATTCGCCAAATACTTTCTTCAACCATCGATGAATGGAAAGAATTGTCATGAAATTACAAAACCACGTCATCAGCCTAAGCACTGCACATGACCGCCGTCAGCATATCAAAAACGAATTTGGCAAGCAAGACATTTCTTTTGAGTTTTTTGATGCGATTACACCTGATTTAATTGGGGTTACTTGCCAAAAACTTGGTATTAATTTGACACAAAATCAACGTCTATCCAATGGAGAAAAAGCATGTTTTTTAAGCCACGTTTGTCTTTGGCGAAAAATGCTTGATGAAGACATTAAATATCTGGCAATATTTGAAGATGATGTCTATTTGGGGGAAAATGCTCATTTGTTTTTAAATAATGATACATGGGTGCAGGATATTGATTTTGATATCATTAAATTAGAAACATGGAAAGAGCTGGTGCATTTGGGTAATAATGGCATTGATGTTTTTGAGCGTCAATTAAAAATACTTAAAAGCACTCATGTTGGAGCAGCGGCTTATATTATCAATCAACATTGTGCAAAAAAAGCAATAGATTACATAAAGTCCCTACCCAACGATTATATTTTTGCCATTGACCATGTTATTTTTGGGGCGTTATTAAAAGAATTAAATACCTACCAACTAACACCAGCGTTGGCTATCCAAGCTGACAGAATAAAACCGCAAAATCTACCCAGTCAATTGGACAGCGAACGACAAAAAAATGATTTTATTTACCAAAACAACGATGGCTTCTTTATTAAGATTAAAAAAATCTTTCAAAGACTACATCGCAGTATTGGCAAACGCACCTTTTATAAAATCATATCATTTCAATAGGAAATCTATTCATCAATCATGCTTAATTTGGCTTTGATATTTGCTTTTGAACGTGGCTTGGCGGGATTGAGATTCTCGCCCGCCAATACTTTTTCATAGCATTCAATATATGCCCTTGACATGGAGAGATGACTAAAATGATTTTTGGCATGTTCATGACAAGCTTGTCTATCAAATCTATCAATGTTTCTAACCGCTTCGGTTAATACTTCATAGCTGTCCGATAGCACGCCCAAATTCTCTTGACTGATAATGTCAGGCAAAGAGCCAAAAGGCGAAGCAAAAACAGGGCAACCCAAATATAAACTTTCTGTAACCGCCAAACCAAAAGGTTCATGCCATAATACAGGAAATATCAAACCCCTTGAATTGGCAATCAATTTATTTTTGGTTTCGCCTCCCACCATGCCATGAAATTTAAGCTTTGGTGATAAATAAAAATAAGGATTTCGGCGAATATTAAAACGATGACCACCTAAAACACGCAAAGACATATTAGCATTTCGAGCAATTCTTACCGTACCTTGTAAGTTTTTTACTCGCCAAGATGCTTTTGCCAAAAAATGCACATAATTTTGTGGATTTGTCAAATTTGGTTCGCCATAATCCGCCCAATATAAACCATTATGCACATAACACACGGCATTATTATTCTCGGCGTGTTTCGATGACAAATAAATGGTATTAATGGGGAACTCTTTTTCTGTTTCGCAATTACTATGCTCGGTACATACAAAAGGCTTATGCAATTCGCCCTCATAAGGAAAATGAAAATGCACAATATCCGCCCAATCATCAATCTGTTCATGCAATGGTTTATTGGCATCATAAACTTGCACATAAGGCGAATTATTGGCATTTTCTTTTAACAAAAAACGCACATCATGACCCAACTGGGTCTGACCTTGATATAACGCCCAAAGCACACGCTCTGTCCCACCGTATTTGACAGGCGGAATGGGCATACGAGTTAATAAGACATGTAAAATTTTCATTAAATCCACCTTTACTATTTAGTTTGGAGAGTAAACCAACCAATTCGTACCTTGTTGTTTGATTTTATGGCAAATATCATAGGTTACTTTATTTTTTAGATAATGCCTCTGATATTTTTTAAACATTAATGACAAAATCTGATAAAAAACAATGCGACTTCGTGTTTTTTGATAAAATTTATCAATCAAATCAGCAAAAATATCGTCTTGATAATGTTTTTTTGCAAAAAGAAATCTGGATTTATAGTATCTAAGGTAATAATCATAATTATGGTTTGGCTCACTTGCACCACCAAAATGATATACTTCCAAATCATCATTTTTCAATAAATCAAGACCTAACTTTTTGACTCTTAGGCACAAATCTACATCTTCGCAATACATAAAAAAGTCATCATCAAATCCATCCAACTGCTTAAAAATCTCATGGCGAATTAATAACAACGAACCCTGAAACCAACAAATTTGACCATCAAACCCCAAAGTTTGACCAAATTCATAACTATAATATGTGGAGGTGTCATTATTGTTGTCATCAAGCACTCTTGTTGAAATAATGCCATAATTATTATTTTTATGGGCGAAATTTAATAAATTTTGCAAATAATCATCTTGACGCATTTTAATGTCTGGATTCATTAGCAAAACATGCTCTCCTTTGGCACATCTAAAACCCAAATTCATCGCACGCCCAAATCCAATATTATCATCGCTATTAATAATACGCAAATTAAACTTATCTTCAAAACAATGGTTTTTTATCATCTCATCAAGTTTTGAATTTTGGATGTTATTTACAATGATAATCTCATAATCAGACTTATGAAAAGTTTGATTTTCCAAACTTAGCAATAAATCACAGATAAATTTCTCTGTATTATAATTAACAATCAATATGGATAGTTTCATAGTTAATTTATCTCTATGATAGGAAATGTTTTAATTGACCAAACCAAGATTTATGGCTTGTTTTATCGTCTGACGATTCATTTTGGTCTATTTTTAGAAAATCCCTAAATAGCATTTTGTGAAAATAAATATTGTTTTTCATATAGAAATCATAATGTTTTAGATATATTTTTAAAACATTGCTAGATAGCTTTTCATCATCTGCAAGATTGGTTATTGATGAGTTATTTTTTCGTTGCCTATAAAAGAATAAAACCTCATTTATCTTACCAACCCTTCCGCCATTTTTTATGATAGAAATAAACAAATCCCAATCCTCAAAGTGAGTTAAATTTATATCAAATCCACCCACTTTGTCAAAAGTTGATTTTTTAATCATGGCTGTAATATAAATGCAGTTACAATGTAAAAAATCAGGTAGTTTAAATTCTGGTAAATCTCACTTTTTATCAATCGCATCAAAATACTGTGCATCTGCATAGATAATATCCAAATCATCTTTTTGGGCAAGATTGACACATTTTTCTATGTAATTTGGATGAAGTTTATCATCACTATCCAAACACACCAAATAACCTCCTTTGGCATGAGCAATGGCGTTTTGACGAGCAATGACACAGTAAGTATTAGGCTGACTAATTACCGTCAGCGTTGGCATGTTTTTTTTGATAGCCATATAAAATATCCAATTTATCATCAGTAGAGCCATCATCAATGGCAATTACCTCAATGTTTTTATAGGTCTGATTTGCCACGCTATCTAGCCGTCTCCACCACATACTCCGAGGCATTAAAACATGGAATAATAACCGACACCAACAACTGATTCATAAAAAACCCTCCTTGTTTAAAGTACATCCGATTATACAATATTTTTTTACATTTTTCATTAAATACTGTATAATATTCAAAAAATAAATCAAAACGATACCCATGCACGACGCAACACGCCCTCACGATAAATTCGGCACAGGCAAAACCATCATGCTCGCCATGCCTGACGTAGTTGGTCTACCTGAGATGATCATGAAAAACCTTGAATATCATGGATTTACTGTCATTGATGGCACTTATCGACCTTTTGCCTACAAAAGTAACTGGGAAAAAGTTTATAAGTTTTTGCGTCATGTATTTTTACAAGAACGCAATTATAAGGCCAAACGCCAAGCAAAAACATTTTTGGAGGAGAACCTCGCTCATCAGCTTACCACTCATGGCTTAGTTTATGGTAAAGATAAGATAGACTACACACTTTTTATTCACGCTTCTATTTTTGAGCCTTTTGTTTTTGATAAGGTGTATGAGTTAGCCCATCACAATATTGCTTATCATTGGGACGGATTTGCCATTTTTCCAGAGATCATGGATTACATTCCCAAGTTTGAGCGGTTTTTTGCCTTTGATGTAGACGATATTAAAAACAATCCGCAGTTTAATCTATTGAGTACAACTAACTTTTATTTTGATTTTGATGATGACGAAATAGCGAAGTTGCCACCATATAATATAAATAATCCGAGCGTCTATTTTGTCGGCAGACATTGGTCAAATCGTACCCCAATGATTGATGGATTTTTGGGGCAAATCAGTCAATGTGATATTGACCCAAAATTTTGCATCTTAGATGAAAAAAGCGAAGGTCGGCACGAATATAAAAATGCGGACAAAATCCAATTTTTAAGTCAATCCATGAGCTTTGAGAACAATCTGAACCATGTCAAAAACTCTGATATTTTGGTAGATTTTGTTAAAGCAGAACATAATGGATTATCTTTTCGCTTTTTTGAATCAATTCATTATCATAAGAAGCTGATTACCAATAATCATAAAGTCAAAGATTATGATTTATATCACCCTGACAATGTGTTTATTTGGGATAATCAAAATTTGGATTTGGATAAATTCCAAGAATTTTTACATAAACCCTATGCAATTTTAGATAAATCGATTACCGAAAAATATTCTTTTGGGAATTGGATAAAATATATTTTAGACATTAAACCACATACTTCCCTTTCTTTGATATAGCGAGGTTTACTTTATGAATGTCCCAATTCCTATTACAACTGAATTGATATTTACCAAAAAATACACTTTTTGTACTTTGGTAACTCGCCTTGATGAATACCTAGAAATGGTAGAAAGTGCAAAAAATAAGGGATTTGTTGGCGATGATGTTGAGTTTTTATATTTTGACAATCAAAAGAGTAATTGTGCGGATGGCTATCTTGGTATCAATGTCGCTTTACAAACAGCACAAGGCGAGTATTTAATTTTTTGTCATCAAGACATTGTATTTTTTGATGATGATAGAGAAAAACTTGATACTTGCTTAAAAGAATTGGAGCATAAAAATAAAAATTGGGCAGTATGTGGCAATGCTGGTAGAGATTATTTAGGAGATTTAAAGGTCAGAATTACCGACCCAGCAATGGACAATTTATCTGTTGGCAATTTTCCAGTATCTGTGGCGAGCCTCGATGAAAACTTTTTAATTTTGAACCGTAAAAATCGCTTTGCCAACTCATCTGCACTTTTAAATGGATTTCATTTATACGCCTTGGATTTATGTCAAAATGCGATTGCAATGGGATTAGCGTGTTATGTTATTGATTTTCACTTATTACATAAAAGTGGTGGTCATTTAAATCAAAGTTATTTTGATATTGAGCATCAATATAAAGAAATTCAATATCAAAGGAAGCAACCACAAGATTTTTTTGCAGTTTGTAGTCATTTTACGGTTGGGCGTTCAAGGTTTTTTAACTGGGTATTTAAAAATAAAATCCTTGCAAGATGGCGACGTAGCTATCTGAAAAGATTTTCTAAAAATATGATTGGCAAAAATTGAATTGAGAGATGAAAGCAGTATGAAAATCCTAATCACAGGCGGTGCAGGCTTTATCGGCTCTGCGGTTATTCGCCATATTATTGAGCATACTTCTGATGAAGTATTAAATGTCGATAAATTGACCTATGCGGGCAATTTAGAATCTTTGGCAAGCGTGAGTGCTAGTCCTAATTATCAATTTAGCCAAACCGATATTTGCGACCGTACAAAGTTAATTGAGCTGTTTAATACTTTTCAGCCAGATTGTATAATGCACCTAGCTGCCGAAAGCCATGTGGACAGGTCTATTACAGGTTCTGATGTTTTTATTCAGACCAATATTATTGGCACATTTACTTTGCTTGAAGTCGCTCGCCATTATTATGATTCATTGAGCGATGATAAAAAAACCCATTTTAGATTTCATCACATTTCTACCGATGAAGTTTTTGGCGATTTGCACGGTACAGACGATTTATTTACCGAAAATACGCCTTATGCCCCAAGCTCGCCCTATTCGGCAAGTAAAGCCAGTAGCGACCATTTGGTGCGAGCGTGGCATAGAACTTATGGCTTGCCGATTGTGATGACCAATTGTTCTAATAATTATGGCTGTTATCATTTTCCCGAAAAGTTAATTCCCTTAATGATATTAAACGCCCTAAATGGCAAACCATTACCTGTTTATGGCGATGGCAATCAAATTCGGGATTGGCTCTATGTTGAAGACCACGCCCGTGCCTTATATTTGGTTTTAACCAAAGGGGTAATTGGCGAGAGTTATAATATTGGCGGCCATAATGAACAAAAAAACATTGTGGTAGTAAATAAAATCTGTGAATTATTAGAAGAGCTTGCCCCAAATAAACCTGCCAATATTTCTAATTACAAAGAATTAATTACTTTTGTCAAAGACAGAGCTGGACACGATGTCAGATATGCCATTGATGCTAGTAAAATTGAAAAAGAACTTGGCTGGAAACCAATGGAGACTTTTGAAACAGGGCTACGCAAAACCGTCATTTGGTATTTGGAAAATCAAAGCTGGGTACAAAATGTGCAAAGTGGCGAATATCAAAAGTGGATTGAAAAGCAGTATCAAGATTAAATACAATCAGGTTAAATCATAATGAAAATTTTATTACTCGGCAAAAACGGACAAGTTGGTTTTGAATTAAACCGCAGCCTACAATCCATTGGGCAACTATTGGCATTGGATAGAAATACCAATGCGGACGGTTATTGTGGCGATGTCAGTAATTTTAATGCCATTAGCAAAGTCATTGATGAATTTAATCCTGATGTTATCATTAATGCCACCGCTTATACAGCGGTGGATAAAGCCGAAAGTGATAAAGAAACTGCCGATTTAATCAATCATTTGGCAGTCAAACATTTAGCCGATTGTGCCAAAAAAATAAACGCCCTACTCATTCATTATTCCACCGATTATGTATTTAATGGTGATGGCGATAGTGCTTGGCAAGAAAATGATATTACCAATCCGATAAATTATTATGGCTTATCCAAACAAAATGGCGAAATTGCCCTAGAAAATAGCGGCTGTCATTTTATTAACATTCGCACCAGTTGGGTTTATGGCAGTTATGGCAATAATTTTTTAAAGACGATGATCAAACTTGGCAAAGAGCGAGCAACTTTAACTATTATTAATGACCAAATCGGCTCGCCAACGCCTGCCTTTTTGATTGCTGATATAACCGCTCAAATCATACAAATTTATCAAAGAAGTTCATCTTTTGAAAAAGATAATCTAACAGGGCATTATCATTTAGCCCCCAATGGGTTTTGCTCGTGGTATGACTATGCCAATTTTATTTTTAAAACCGCCAATGAACTCGGTATTGAATTAAAAATCAATACGGTTAATCCAATTCCCACCAGCGACTACCCAACACCCGCCAAACGCCCTTTTAATTCTCGTTTAAATTGCGATACATTAAAAAATACTTTTGGGTTAAATTTACCGCATTGGCAATTTGGTGTGGAGCAAACTTTAAAAGTATTGGCACAAAATCAACTGATTTAAATAGGAAACTGATATATGAAAACTCGTAAAGGTATTATTTTGGCAGGTGGGTCTGGCACTCGCCTATATCCGATTACAATGGGTACTTCCAAGCAATTATTGCCCATTTATGACAAACCGATGATTTATTATCCTTTATCGGTATTAATGCTGGCTGGCATTCAAGAAATTTTGATTATTTCTACACCAGAAGATTTGCCAAATTTTGAAAAGT
Organism: Moraxella sp.; assembly: GCF_030525845.1. Taxonomy (GTDB): domain Bacteria; phylum Pseudomonadota; class Gammaproteobacteria; order Pseudomonadales; family Moraxellaceae; genus Moraxella. The sequence continues at coordinate 132,976 of NZ_JAUNDY010000001.1, read as the reverse complement.
TATTGGGTACAGGCGAAGAAATTGGTATTAAACTGTCTTATAAAGTTCAGCCAAGTCCAGATGGATTAGCCCAAGCTTTTATTTTGGGCGAAGAGTTTATTGGCGATGATGATGTGTGTTTGATTTTGGGCGATAATATTTTTTATGGACAACATTTTAGCGAGCAATTAAAACGAGCCACCCAAAAACAAAATGGAGCAACGGTATTTGGCTATTATGTCAATGACCCAGAACGCTTTGGCGTGGTGGAATTTGATAAAGATGGCAAAGCACTTTCTATTGAAGAAAAACCAAAATCGCCAAAGTCCAATTATGCTGTAACAGGGCTGTATTTTTATGATAATGATGTAATAGAAATTGCCAAAAATATTAAACCAAGCTCACGAGGCGAACTTGAAATTACTGATGTTAATAATGCCTATTTAAATAAAGGCAGTTTGAATGTGGAATTATTAGGGCGGGGTTTTGCGTGGCTTGATACAGGCACACACGATAGTTTATTGGAAGCCAGTCAATTTGTGCAAACCATTGAAAACCGTCAAGGCTTAAAAGTTGCCTGCCTAGAAGAAATTGCCTTTAATAATGGCTGGATAAGCCGTGAGCAATTAAAAATGCGTGGCGAATTTTTTGCCAAAACAGGCTATGGACAATATATTTTAAAATTAGCACAAGAGAGCGAATGATGAATATTATTGAAACCAAAATTCCCGAACTTTTAATTTTTGAACCCAAAGTTTTTAATGATGAGCGGGGCTGTTTTTTTGAAAGTTTTAATCAAAAAACTTTTGAAACCGCTTTAAAAGAACGAGGCTTTGAAGTGCCCACTTTTGTCCAAGACAATCATTCCATCTCCAAAAAAGGGGTATTGCGGGGGTTACATTATCAATTACCGCCTTTTGCACAGGGCAAACTGGTGCGAGTGGTACAAGGCAGAGCTTTTGATGTGGCGGTGGACATTCGTAAAAATAGCCCCACCTTTGGGCAATGGGTGGGTGTGGAGCTGACTGCTGACAACCACCGTCAATTTTGGGTTCCTGCTGGCTTTGCTCACGGTTTTGTGGCACTAGAAGACAATACTCAATTTTTGTACAAAACGACAAATTTTTATGACAAAAACAGCGAACGCAGTATTGTATGGAATGATGTGGATTTGAATATTGATTGGGGGATTGACAGTCAAGGTCTCATCATTAACGAAAAAGACCGGGAAGCCAGTCCCCTCAAAAACGCCGAAATCTTTTAAAGGTGTACCATGTCCCAAATTCAGACGCTTGTCGATACCTTGCTACACTATCAAGCTCTGCCTCATCATCATGATACCACCCTAAAAAAGGCACTCACGGCAGTGCAGCATTGGCAAAAACAACGTATCAGACGCACTAACCATGCGTTATTCCACGATGAAAAAACCGCACCGCTTGCCAATTATCTCATCAGTCGCATTTATGGTGATGATGATTTTGACGTGCTGGCTCGGCAGTTGCTGACCGCAGGCAACAACGCCCTAAATGGCTCGGGCAAGCTTGAAAAGCTCATTCCTGCTAATGCACTCGGTGCTGGCATATCAGGGGTTGGTCTTGCCATTGATACCATTGAGCTGGATTTGGCGTTGGCAAAAAGTTTGTTGGCGGATTTTCATTATCAACCCAATGACGCCAACAATAACAACTTAGATGAACTCATGCCAGCGGTGTATCGCAAGGTCAACGCCAAAGAAGCGCGCACCGCCCAGCTGTATGCCATTGAGGGTGTGTGCGAGCAATCACATAAATATTTTAGCTCATTTATCTTGCAAAATGCCTTTAAACTTGCCAAAAATATGGCGTACGATAACGGCTACCAGCCTCTTTATGACTTTATCCAAGATGGGTTAGTTGCTATGAAGCCTCTAAAACACGCCAGCGACTTTACCACCCCTTTTATAGAAAACGAGCTAGCGGTTATTGAGGAAATTCATCGCTAACACCACAAAAACACCCATTTATTGTCAAATTATCGTATAATAACCATATCTATTGACAAACTGGAATCACCATGACCGACCATCAAAGCGAATTTACCAACCCAAACATTCTACCCACAGGCACACCGCAAGGACAATCTACCATGCAAACCCCTGCTGGTACTGACCATGCTGATGGTCGCTACTCTGAAAATGTGGGCGAAACCACGCATTTTGGTTATCAAACCATCAACGCCTTTGACAAGGAAGCCAAAGTAGGGCAAGTATTCACATCTGTCGCCACTAAATACGATATCATGAATGACCTCATGAGTTTTGGCATTCACAGACTTTGGAAGCGTGTCGCTATTAACTTAACTGGCGTTCGCTTGGGTCAACATGTGCTTGATATTGCAGGTGGTACAGGCGATTTGGCAAAAGCATTTAGCCGTGCCGTGGGACACTCTGGGAGAGTGGTGCTGTCTGATATTAATGAAGCCATGCTCGAAGTGGGTCGCACACGCCTTATTAATGCTGGCTGTAATAATGTGGATTTTGTGCTTGCCAATGCTGAGACACTCACGCCATTTGCTGATGAGAGCTTTGATTTGGTAACAATCAGCTTTGGACTTCGTAACGTAACCGACAAACAAAAAGCCCTAGAAGCCATGCACCGTGTACTTAAACCTGGTGGACGACTTTTGGTGCTAGAATTTAGCAAACCTGTATTTGAGCCACTCTCCAAAGCCTACGATTTATATTCGTTTACCGCCCTACCCCTCATGGGTAAGATTGTCGCAGGCGATAGCGAGAGCTACCAATATCTTGCCGAATCCATTCGCATGCACCCAGACCAAGCCACCCTAAAAGACATGATGGAGCAAGCGGGTTTTGTGCATTGCGACTATCACAACTTAACAGGTGGCATTGTTGCCATTCATCGTGGTTTTAAGGCGAATCAATAAACCTTATGCTTCTAACTTTTATCTTGCTTGGCATAGAGCGTAGCATTAACCACATGCTTATGCTAAATGAGGAGGCATCAGCAAGTTTGGTGCCACTCATTGATAAAACTGTACAAATTACCCTGCTTGAACCCCACCTGCATGCCAATGTTGTGTTTGGCGAGCATGGCGTGCGTTTTGAGTCTGTGCCAATGCAGATTTTTGAGGCACAAGATGCCCTACCCGTTGCTGATACCCACATGACATTTAATGACCTTGCCGATTTATTGGCATTTGTCAAGCTATCTTATGATGAGGCCGTGATGATGTACGGTCATGACCAGATACTCATGGACGTGTATCAGCTATGCCAATGCTTTAATGCTTTGGCTTTGGTAGAAAATCTTGCCTTGCCAACCCCAAACACCAAATTTGACTCAGCTATTTTAAAAAACATTATTCACTCATTTAAAATCCCCCACCAATAACCATGCTCATCTCCCACCAAAAACGCCTACGTCATTTATACCGTATCGCCGCCAAATATCGTTTAGATACACACTTAGGCGATGTACCAGAGCTTGCCCCTTTGTGCCGAATCATTCGCATGCACCCTGCCAGTATTGGCAAATCCCATCAGCCGATGGGGATTAAATTTGCCCTTGAAGAAATGGGAACATTATTTTTAAAGCTAGGACAGCTACTCTCCACACGCTCAGATTTATTGCCACCTCACATCATCGCCCAATTGTCTTTATTACAAGATAAAGTCGCCCCTTTTGATGTAGCCACCCTAAAAAGTACCATCGAAGACCCAAAAACAGGACTTGGCAAGCCCGTCAACGAACTTTTTGCACGTTTTGATGACAAACCTCTTGCTGCTGCCAGTATCGCCCAAGTACATACCGCATCTTTACCTGATGGGCGAGAAGTGGTGGTTAAGGTCGTTCGTCCAAATCTGCGTCAAGGTATCATTGCTGATTTTGAACTGCTACGCACGTTGGCAAGTTGGGTATCTGCTCGCATGGAGTCGGCACGTGCGATACACGTCATTGAGATTGTTGAAGAGTATCGACAAATCATGCTCAATGAACTGGATTTGACTTTGGAGTCTGCCAACGCCACACGCATGCGTAACAACTTCACAAACTCACAGCTTATCTATGTGCCAGAAGTGTATATGGCAAGCAAATCCGTGATGGTATCAGAGAGAATTTTTGGCATACCCATTTCTCAGACCGATGCTTTGGATAAACTAGGCTATGACCGTGCCACGCTCGCCAAAAACGGCTTGACGATATTTTTCACGCAAGTGTTTAGGGATAATTTTTTTCATGCCGACATGCACCCTGGCAACATCTTTGTCGAAACCCTACCAAATGGCGAAGCGGTCGCAAATCCACGATATCTAGGGCTAGACTGTGCTATCATGGGACAGTTGCCACCTGATGACCAACTGATTGTTGCACGCATGCTTTTGTCGGTCATGAATGGCAATTATGACATCTTAGTAGACATCATCAGCGGTGCAGGCTGGATACCGCCCTCCGCCGACAAATACGCCCTGATTAATGACATGGCACGCACCGTCAGCCCAATGGTGTCCAAGCCCATGAGTGAGCTGGATTTTGCAGGGATTCTGTTTGAAATTTTGACCATTGCACGTCGCCACCACCTAAGCATTCCTCCCCAGCTCATGCTTTTACTAAAAACCCTCATTCATGTTGAGGGGCTGGGTCGTGAACTCTATCCAGAGCTTGACATTTGGTCGCTTGCCAAGCCCATCTTGACTGCATGGGTGCGTGAGCAACTTGACCCCATCAAAAACCTTCAAGAAATCCGAGAAAAATCCACCGAGCTTTTGCTTAGCACCACCGAATTTCCCAAACTCATGACGCAAGGCATGCAGTCACTAGCCACACTAGGAGCAAGACAAGATAAAACACTTCGGGAAATTCAAGCTCTACGTTCCGACCTACTTAACCAAAAACGCCATGACTGGATTGCATTAGGGGGATTTGTAGGGTTTGTGGCAATTGGGCTCACCATACCGATTTGGTGGGTAGGCATACTCTTTCATCTGATTGCGATGAGCTTTGTGCTGTGGCGTGTGCTAATCTAACCTAAGGACTAATGATGAAAAAATTTTGGCTGGCATTTTTGGTGATCATGTGCGTGGTGGGCGTGATTGTGCTATCGCCTTATTATACATTATACCAAATAAAATCTGCGTATCAAGCTGGTGATTATGACAAAGTCATCTCCTATGTGGACATTCCTCGAACTCAACAACACATCAAAACCATCCTACACGCAAGGCTAGATGAGACACTCAACAACAACCCAAAACTTGTTGGACTAACTACACTATTCCCAAATATCAAAGACACACTCTCAAACAGAGCCAAGCAAGAGATTAACAAAACCACCGAGCAAGCCATTAATGCAGACAATTTAAAAAAGCTACTGACAAATGACATCAGTGCAGACAGTAAAAAATTAGTGGCGGTGTGGGCGGTCGCCAGCGATTATGTTGATTACGAAAGCCTTGTAAAGGATTTGCTTGTGCATGACTTAGACACCGCCATTCACAACCAAGAGAGTATCATCACAAAGAAGGTTGTGGCTCGCTTTGGTAAGGCTGCTCCAAGCGATGCAAGCCTTCGGTATTGTGGCTTGCATCGCTTTATGGTTACAGGTAATATCTCCAATCAACCCACAGGAATAATCCTTACTCGTGATGGCATGCTACGTTGGCAAATTACCCAAATCATCTTGCCATGACCCACACCCAAGCACGTCATGGCAACACCACCAAATTACTGGGTTTTTGGTTTATTGATTTCCCATGTTGGTGTGGTTTCATCTACCTTAGGCGGTGCTTGAACCTTAGGGTTTAGCCCCACCGCAATCTTATGCCAGATAGAGGAATTCTCGTATTCTTGCCATTTAGCGATAGCAGCTTTCTTTTGGCGTTGGATTTGATTGGTTTGAATGACGTAAATTTTACGTGTATCACTGGCAATGGTATTGGCATTTTTATCCATGACAATCACTTCCAAATCGTGCTCGCCCACCGACAAATCCAGTGTTGGTATGCTCGCACTGACCCCATCGGCAACCACCGCACCATCCAATAAAACCGCTGCCGTATCGCCCATCTCCAATCGTGGAGAGATAGAGGCTTGCACCTTGATATTTTGGGCAGGGCGATGATACGCACGCTCCCCAGCTGGCTCTGTGATGTTGACATGATAAGCGAAACTCACGCTTGGCAAAGCGATGAGCATTGCCACCGCAAGGGATTTTAAAGAGTATTTCATAGGACTTCCAATGATTTTTAACATTGTGTTATTGTACCCAAATTTATCAAAAAATGCACGCAAAAACAAAACGGCACAAGATAAAACTTATACCGTTTGTCTCTTATCAAGCTAAGATCAGCAACGATAATACATATCAAACTCTAAGGGGTGTACCGCTTCATTGATGCGTTGCACTTCTTTCATTTTAAGAGCAATATAATCATCAATCATTTCTTTGGTAAACACATCGCCCTTTAACAAAAACTCATGGTCATCACGTAGAGCATTTAACGCCACTTCTAGATTTTCGGCAACGGTAGGAATGAGCATTTCCTCCTCTGGGGGCAAATCATACAAGTTTTTATCAGAGGCTTCACCTGGGTCGATTTTATTTTCGATGCCGTCAAGACCCGCCATGAGTAGTGCTGCAAATGCCAAATAGGGGTTCGCTGATGGGTCAGGGAAACGCACTTCCACACGTACCGCTTTGGGGCTATTTACATGAGGGATACGGATACTTGCCGAGCGGTTAGAGGCAGAATAAGCAAGCTTAATCGGCGCTTCATAATGCGGTACGAGGCGTTTGTAGCTATTGGTGCTGGGGTTGGTAATAGCATTTAAGGCACGAGCGTGCTTGATGACCCCACCGATGAAATAAAGAGCGGTTTTTGACAAACCTGCATATTCATCGCCAGAGAAAGTATTGACACCGTCTTTGGAAATCGACATGTTGACGTGCATGCCAGAGCCATTATCGCCAACAAGGGGTTTTGGCATGAAAGTGGCAGTTTTACCAAATTGGTTAGCGACGTTTTGCACGATGTATTTAAACTGCTGAACTTCGTCCGCTTTTTTAACGAGGGTATTAAACGAAATGCCAATCTCGAGCTGACCACTTGCTACCTCATGATGGTGTACCTCGATGCGACCTTCGCCGATAACATCATGGATACGGTCGCACATGACCGAACGCATGTCATGATAATGGTCAATCGGTGGCACAACCGCATAAGCTCCTTTGACAGTAGGACGCTGACCGTTGTTGCCCCATGGGTAGTCTTTGTCCGTACTCCACGCCGCCGCCTCGCTGATGACGGTGTGTCTTGCCCCTGACATGTCAATGTCCCATTTGACTTCATCAAACACAAAAAACTCAGGCTCAGGACCAATAAGTGCTTCATCGCCAATCCCAGTTGAACGCAAGTACATCTCGGCACGACGTGCGATGGAGCGTGGGTCTTTGGCATAACCTTGCATGGTATCAGGCTCGATGATATCACAGCTTACCACTACCGTTGGCACTTCAAAAAATGGGTCAAGATAAGCCGTATTAGGGTCAGGAAGCAAAATCATGTCCGAGCTTTCCACCCCTTTCCAACCTGCCACACTCGATGCATCAAACATCTTACCGTCTTCTAGGGTATCCTCGTCCACACTATACGCTGGAAAAGTGAGATGCATCTCCTTGCCTTGTGTGTCGGTAAAACGAAAATCCACCCACTTTGCCCCTGATGATTCAATCAAATCAAGCAACTTATTTGACATACTCGCTCCAAAAACCAAAGAACTAAAACCGCTATAATTTACCACCGTTTGGCTGTTTATGCAAATGATATTTTATGATAAATGACGTGCCATCTAGCCCATTTACCAATACTTTTAATCTGGAATATTCATTTGGGTTTGGTCGGGGTTTAACCCAAAATAAAAAACAAATGTTGCCACCAAACTATTAACCCCCACAAATGCCACATCAATACCATCATGACCCAATACAAATTTCCCCAAAAGCACCGACACCAACATCATAACCACCAAACACGCCAAAAGCAACTTGATAATCACAGGGTGCAACAAAGTGTATTTCACGACCATTTCACGTTTTGGGGTCAGCCATTTTTTATGAATGAAAAAACCCACCGCATAAACCACGCTACCCAAAATCAAATAACCAATAAAACTCATATTTTCCTCCGCTCAATCCATCATACGACGACAAGACGTGGGAGATACGTTATCAAAAAAACCATCATCACTAGGCGGCTTAGTTGGTGTTAGCGTATAAGTATCTTTATCATTAAATTTTATGATTAAAGGGTATTTATAATCCTCTGCGCTCATTCTGATAATCTCTTGTTTCTCCTCGTCAGGTTTTTCTAACATGTCATGATAAACATAAGTATCGATGTGCGTGATTTTTGTATAAAGTTTATCTTTATCCAATTTCCATTCATTTAAAGATTTGGCAAAAAATGCACGAAATAAAATATGGGAAAATCCCAACTCTCCCACTACAAAGGATTTACTCACACCATCTACATCAATCTCCTCAATACTGGTATGATATACCCATGCCTGAGGTTGATTTTTGACATTTGCTGTGGTATGACAATGCCATCTACCCACCAAATCATTTTTGGAAAATGAATACCCTGCCATTGAGGGCATAACCATCAAACAAACCAAAAAGAGAATTATCTTTATCATCATCACACCTATTTCAATCTTATTATTTTAACCGACGACAATCTCCCGTAAAGCCATTTTCAAAATAATAATGATGTTTATCACTACCATGAAATTTGATATAGTGCCAGTTATTTTCTTTATAACTATTTATGACATCTAATTTCATCTCTTGGGTGGTCTCATCGCTCATTTTTACCATACCCCCTCCATCATAAGAAGAGTTATAATAACTGGCATAATACGCCAAATCATCAGTATCTGTCATGTACAATTTATCGCCTTTAAGCTCCCAGCGATAATTTGCAAAAACCAACTCCACAAGCGGGTAAAAACTATCTTTTTCTTGATATTCTATCATTTCACTGGCAGTACCATCGGCTCGATAACGTATGAGTGCCGAAGAGACATAATCGTCATCATCAGTAGTACAAAGCCAATCCCCCACCAATGTCTGCTTAGAGGGTATCATTGCCATTGCCATCATTGGCAAACAACCCAAAAACAATGCCAATTTTAGCAGTATTGATTTAACCACTTTTTATCTCCTAAATAGACCACTACCATAGCAATCATTAAACTAAAAACCAAATAAACTCTTTTTATGACATGTCGTCAATATTTGATTGTCTATATCATTCATAATAAAGGAGTTTTTATTTATAAAATCCACATTAAATTGACGATGATGAATATCATCATTCATCATATCTTGTATCATGGGCAATGATTTTTGTAATGCCACATTCGCCTGATAAATATCGTTTTTATCAGCATTAGGCATTCTGACACCATAATGATAAAATTGATGATTGTCATAATGCAGTGTGTTATTTTTTATAGACCATTTTGAATGGGCGGTGGCTTTTTCTATTTGGTAAGCATAATCACTTTTTTGTCCATAAGAGATGGATACGCTCTCACGCATTTCGCCATTTTTTAAAAATTGCAATATATTTTCTTGATGAATAAGAGGGTCATTATGCTTGGTATGGCATTGCCATTTTCCAATGAATTGATTTGTCGTTAATGCAGATTGAGCAAAAGCATTGGTAGAAACAAGCAAAGAAACCACCAATGCTTGCTTCATGAAAACACGATTAAACATAGCCAATTCCCTTTAAATATTCAAATAACATTTGGGCAAATTTAGCATACCCTGCCCCATTAGCGTGGATTTGGTCGGATTTTAATTTATCATCGGATAAAATCTTTGACCAGCCATTGGCAAATAATGGCACGGACAATTCGTCAGCCACTTCTTTATAAATGGGATTGTCGCTTGCTTTGCCAAATAAGGCACTTACCGAAAAATAAGGTTCGGCAATCAGCACCACATCGATATTTTCTTTTGTAGATGCCTCGATAATTCTTATTAAATTTGATTTTGTCTCGGAGGGATTGACACGTTTTAACACATCATTACCGCCAATCCCCAACAGCACAAGTTTGGGATTCATCTCGATAACCGCTTCAATACGTCTTAGCACATCAGCGGTAGTATCGCCATTAACCCCCATGTTTTCGATTTGCCAACCTGTCAATTCCGCCAATACCGATGGATAGTCCTTGCCTTGACCGCCATAGCCAAAAGTAAGACTATCGCCCAACGCCACCACCTTACTTCCCACAGGCAGTCTGGTAAATTTTGGAGTGTTACCGCACGCAAACATCAAAATAGTGGGCGATAAAGCCAGTAGTTGTAAAAAAGTTCGGCGATTTGACATTTAGGATTCTCTAACACAAACACCCTTAGAACCATCATCAGCAATGTATTGGTGCATGTGATCATTCACAAAAGCAATGGTTTGCCATGGATCTTGCTGATATTGATTTAAGAGGTTTTGTTTTAACACAGCCGCCTCGCCAAACCCGAGAGCCTTCCCTGTAACGTGATCGTATACTTCATAAACATCAATCATCATATTGGATATTTTTTGGCGGCCGCCTAAAAGCTCCCATTGATAGCCCAAACGAATATTGGTGGTGGCTTGTAATGCACCATTATGATAACGATTAACCTGAACCACCTCGCTTGCCCAGCCACTAGGCTGATAGCTCAAACGATTTTTAACTTGCGTGATACCACCCCCTTCATAACTTAGTGTCGCCTCACACAGCCAATCGCCCACCAAGCTGGGCGCAGATGTGGCGGTATTAGCAAAAACAGATTGAGTAAAGAGCATCGCAAGCGAGACTAGGGCAATTTTTTTCATAAAACAACTCCAAAAATAAAACGGATTATAACAAAAAAGACGGTGTATGTTCCGTCTTTTTTGTAGCATTATTTTACCAAGATTACAGTAAAATTTTGCGTGGGTCAGCAAGCAATTTAGCAATATAGCGAGTAAATACCGCCGCATCCGCCCCATTGATAAGACGATGGTCATAAGACAATGACAATGGCAACATCAGACGTGGCTCAAACTCTTTGCCATTCCAACGTGGCTGAATGGTGGATTCAGAAATCCCCAAAATCGCCACTTGTGGGTGATTGACCAGCGGAGTGAAGTACGTGCCACCCATATTGCCCTGCGATGAGATGGTAAATGATGCACCTTGCAGGTCTTTGGCAGTCAATTTCTTATCACGGGCTTTTTTGGCAAGTTCGCCAATCTCTTTGGCAAGTTCGCTAATGCCTTTGCTTTGGGCGTTGCGAATGACGGGCACAACCAAGCCATCATCGGTCGCAACAGCGATACCCATATTGACAGTTTTGCGGACAATCATTTGGGTGTTGTCGTCAGACACATGGCTGTTGAATTTGAGATTTTGGGTCAAGGCATATGCCACAGCTTTGACAATAAATGCCAAAATGGTCAAGCCAATGCCTTTTGCCTTAAACTCATCTTTCAAAGACGAACGCAAGGCTTCGGTGTCAGTAATGTCTGCCAAATCAAACTGCGTAACCTGTGGCAACAAGGTATTAAGATTAAGTTGCGGAATGGAGACTTTTTGGAGGCGTGATAGCTCAACTGTCTCAGTTTCACCCCAAATCTCAAGATTGCTCATGTCAGGTAGTGGTGGCAAGCTAATCGCCGAACCGCTTGCGACCGTGCTGGCTTGGGTGGGTTTGGCATTATTGACATTCTGAATCACTGATTTGACATAGCCAAATAGGTCTTCTTTTAGGATACGACCGTGCGGTGCTGTACCTTTGACTAAGCTAATGTCAATACCCATTTCACGAGCCAATTTACGTACCGCAGGTCCTGCGTGAGCATCTTTGGCACGAGCATTAACTTCAGCCTCTGGCAATTTACTAGCAGGAGCGGTAGCTTGCGTGCTTGCTTGTGGTGCAGGGGTAGGTTTAGCTCTGGGGACAGGTGCAGGAGCTTGGGCTTGTGGCTGTTCGCTAACCACTGCACCACTTGCACCACCTTTGATGGTAATAAAGGCTTGACCATTTGAGACGGTGTCGCCCGCCTTGACCAAAATCGCCTCAACCACACCGCTCACAGGAGCTGGCACTTCTACGGACGCTTTGTCGGATTCGACAAGCATCAAAGATTGACCTTCTGTTACGCTATCGCCAACATTGACAAGCACTTCGGCAACTTCAGCACTATCCACACCCAAATCAGGTAGGTTGTGAGTTTGGCTAACTGCCTCGCCTGTTGCTTGTGAGGCGACAGGGGCAGGTGCTTCGACTTTGGCTTCGGCAACTGGCTCAGCTTTGGGTTCTTCAGTTTGTGGTGCAGGAGCAGGCTGAGCATCACCTGCCTCCACAGTAAATAATACTGTACCTGTTGAAATACTGTCGCCAGCATTAACCAAGATGGCTGTAATTTTGCCACTCACAGGAGACGGCACTTCTACGGACGCTTTATCGGATTCTGCCAAAATTAGGCTGTCATTCTCAGCAATGACATCGCCAACTTTTACCAAAATTTCTGCAACGATGGCACTATCTACACCCAAATCGGGGGCTTTAATTTCCATGATTTTCTCCTATTTGGGTTATTTGATGTCGTCTTTTAGCTCTGGCACAGCTTTTGGTGTTGGGTGTGCAGGAGCGGGTGCGTCAGGGTAATAATCATGGTGCGGTTGTGGTTGCCATGCTGGGGCTTGGTCTGCGTCAATGCCAAAACTGCTAATCGCATCTTGCACCAAACGCACGTCAATCTCGCCTTCGTCAGCGAGTTTTTTCAACGTCGCCACCACGATGTGCTGTGCATCCACATTAAAGAAACTACGCAAATTAGCACGAGTGTCCGAGCGACCAAAACCATCTGTACCCAAAGTTGCATAAGGGCGATTATCAGGAAGCCAACCACGCACTTGCTCGGCATAGTTACGCATATAATCGGTCGCTGCTACCACGATGCCTTTGTGTGGGGCGAGTCGCTCTGTAATCCAAGGCAGTTTTGGCTCATCGGTGGGGTGCAGACGATTGTAATCATCGCACGCCATACCATCACGAGTCAACTCGTTGAAGCTCGTTACGCTCCATACGTTGGCTTTGATGTTAAATTCTTCTGCCAAAATGGTTGCTGCTTTTTGTACTTCACGCAAAATCACACCAGAACCCAAAAGCTGAACTTGGGTAGAGCCGTTGTCTTCTAGTAGATACATACCACGCTTAATGCCTTCTTCAACACCTGCTGGCATGGCGTGATGTTCGTAGTTTTCGTTCATCAAAGTGATGTAGTAGTACACACGTTCGCCATTGCCATACATGCGTTTCAGACCATCGTGCATGATGACGGCAAGCTCATAGCCAAAGCATGGGTCATAGGTTACACAGTTTGGTACGGTACCAAATAGAATATGGCTGTGTCCGTCTTGGTGCTGTAAGCCTTCACCGTTCAATGTCGTACGACCTGCGGTAGCACCAAACAAGAAACCTTGTGCCTGCATATCGCCTGCTGCCCATGCTAAGTCGCCAATACGCTGGAAACCAAACATCGAGTAGTAGATGTACATCGGAATCATTGGCAAGGCATTGGTTGAGTAACTTGTCGCAAGGCTAATCCAAGAACTCATCGCCCCTGCTTCGTTAATACCCTCTTCGAGCATGTGTCCGTCTTTGGCTTCTTTGTAGCCCATCAAGGCTTCGGCGTCTTCAGCGGTGTAGTTTTGACCAACTGACGAATAAATACCAAGCTGACGGAACATACCTTCTAGACCAAAGGTACGAGCCTCGTCAGGAACGATTGGTACAACGTACTTGTTGAGCCCTTTATCTTTTAATAGGGCAGATAGCAAGCGCACAAATACCATCGTCGTGGATTGCTCTTTGCCTTTACTACCTTGTAATACCCCATCAAAAATCGATAATTCTGGAATTTCTAGGGGGATATGACCGCTACGGCGAGCAGGCAAGTGTCCACCCAATGCCTCACGGCGACCCATCAAGTACTTGTACTCTGGACTGTCCTCACTTGGGCGATAAAATGGTAAGTTTTTAAGCTCTTCATCGCTGATTGGTAGGTCAAATCTATCACGGAAATATTTTAGACCTGTTTCATCCAATTTTTTCAACTGGTGAGCTTTATTGACCGCTTGGATTTGGGTGGATAAGCCATAACCCTTAACAGTTTTGACCAAAATCACCGTTGGCTGACCTTTGGTTTTTATTGCCTCAGCATAAGCAGCATAGACTTTTTTAGGGTCGTGTCCACCACGATTTAGGCGATGAATTTCTTCATCAGACAAGGCAGATGCCATGTCGGCAAGCTCTGGATATTTGCCAAAAAATTCTTTACGGACAAACGCCCCATCACGAGCGGTATAAAGCTGATACTCGCCGTCCACCACTTCTTCCATGCGGTGTTTGAGTACGCCTGTGTGGTCTTTGGCAAGTAGGCTGTCCCAATGGTCGCCCCAAATGACTTTAATCACACGCCAGCCCGCCCCACGAAACACCGATTCAAGCTCTTGAATGATTTTGCCATTACCACGCACAGGACCGTCAAGGCGTTGTAGGTTACAGTTAATCACCCAAATCAGGTTATCAAGCTTTTCACGACCTGCCATGCTAATCGCACCCAAGCTCTCTGGCTCGTCTGTTTCGCCATCGCCCAAGAACGCCCACACTTTGCGGTCTTCGTCCTTAATCAAGCTACGGTTGGTTAGGTATTTTTGGGTACGAGCCTGATAAATACTCATGAGTGGACCAAGGCCCATCGACACGGTTGGGAATTGCCAATAGTCAGGCATGAGATAAGGGTGTGGGTAGCTTGAAAGTCCCTTACCGTCTACTTCACGGCGGAAGTTTTTGATTTGCTCTTCAGATAGACGACCCTCCATAAAGGAGCGAGCATACATACCGGGGGCACCATGACCTTGATAATAAATCATGTCGCCACCGTGTGCCTCACTTGGGGCACGCCAAAAGTGGTTAAAGCCAGTCTCATAAAGGGTGGCACTTGATGCAAAAGTCGCCAAATGTCCGCCCAAATCATCATCGTTTTGGTTGGCACGCATGACCATCGCAAGGGCGTTGTAACGCATGATGGAACGAATTTTGCGTTCTAGGTGCAAATCCCCTGGATAGGCAGGTTCATCTTCGACAGGAATGGTATTGACATAGGCGGTTTCTAGGCGGTTGGCTTGCAAGCCCTCTTGAACTGCTTTGTTATACAGAGCTTTTAATAAAAAGCCTGCACGTTCTTTACTGGCGTTTTTAATGACTGACTCAAATGCGTCGAGCCACTCTTGGGTTTCGATATGGTCAGGGTCATTGTAATAGGTTGTTGTCATAAAGCTATCCTTTAAGGATTGGTTAATCGTTAGATATGATTTTGCAAAACCAAAAATCTTTGCCATTATAAAGGATTTTTATCATAAATTGGTATGATTTTGAGAAATGTTTTCAAAAACATCATTTTTTAAATAAATAGTGAAAATTTATTTTGGTTTAAAACATAACAAAAACCCTTTAAACAAAAGGCTTTCTTTAAAAAAATCAACCACCAAATTTTGCCCAAAGAAAAAACCCAAGACTATGTCTAGACTTAGGTCTTTGGTAAATCCAAACGCTGTAAACAAGGGGTATGATATCTACAAAAACGCTCGGTTTTGCAGGGCTTGGTGAAGCGTCAGACTATCTACATAACCCAACTCGCCACCCATCGGAATGCCTTGTGCCAAACGTGTAATCTTAGGCACATAAGACTTGATGGCATCATGGATAAAAAAAGCAGTAGTCTGCCCCTCAATAGTAGCCCCTGTGGCAAGAATGAGCTCATCAATATCACGACTTTTGACAAGTAACACCAACTCATCAATGTGCAAATTCTCTGCCCCAATACCATCAAGCGGAGATAGATGTCCGCCCAGCACAAAATACCTGCCACGATACGCACCGCTTTGCTCTATCGCCATGACATCAGAGGCGTATTCAACAACACACAACAGCGTATCATCACGACGCACATCAGCACAAATGGGACAAATATCATCATCACTAAATGAATGGCAAATTTGACATTCTTTAATCTGTGTCATGGCAATTTCTAAGGCGTGAGCCAACGCCAAACCCTGCTCTCGCTTTTTTGAGAGTAAGTCAATCGCCATACGTTGAGCCGATTTTGACCCCACTGAGGGCAGAATTTGTAAGGTTTTGACGAGTTGGTCAAATTTTGGGGTAAGCATGAATTAACCAAACAAGCCTTGCATACCCTTAGGCAATCCCATACCTGCAGTTGCTCCCGCCATGACTTCTTCATGCAACTCGTCAGCCTGACGCACTGCATCATTAATGGCGGCCGCCACCAAATCCTCAATCATGTCAGGCTCATCGCCCATCAAACTGGGGTCGATGGACAGACGTTTTACCACATGGCGACCTGTCATGGTAACTTTAACCAAGCCATTGCCTGCTTCACCCTGCACTTCTTTTTGAGCAAGTGTTTTTTTGGCGACTTCAACATTTTGCTCAACCTGCTTTTGCATGGCTTGGGCTTGATGCATGAGTGCTTGAATGTTCATGAGTTTCTCCAAATTTAAAAATTCATTCATTATAGCAAAATTTTAACCCAATGAAAATTATTAATACTCCAAAAATTCCATCTTTAACTTAACAGCATGGGTATTTTACAATCGACATCAAACTTGCACATAAAATATGCTATAATTTGACAAATACATCTATTATTATTTTAAAACCATCATGACTACCCCAAAAACACCCAACCCCAACAATCACGTCATCATCATCGGTGGCGGTCATGTCGGCTTGTCTTTTGCATTACTGCTTGCACATCGTGGCATTTATAGTACGCTACTAGAATCCACCAAATATCCCACCATCATTCCAGATGAGGATAATCACAGACAATCCTATTTGGATAGCCGAAACACCGCCCTATCTCGGCGAAGTGTGCAAATTTATGGCGAAATAGGACTATGGGATAGCCTATCTCATCACGCCTGCCATATTGACAAAGTGCTGATTAGTGAGCTTGGTAGCTTTGGGCGTGCCACGCTTGATAAACACGCAGAAGGCGTAGAGAGCTTTGGGTCGGTCATGGAAAATGCGTGGCTTGGACGCATGCTGTTACAAGCCACCAAAAATAGCCCATACATCACACTCTTTGATGGCATGACCGTAACCGACATTCGCCAAGATGACAACATGGCACACATTTATGCCGATGGGTCAGACGGACAAATACAGCTATCTGCCCCACTTGTTGTCGCCTGTGATGGACAACACTCGCCCATACGCCACATGCTGGGGGTAGGTGTGGACACACATGATTATGGACAAACAGGCATCGTGGGCGTGGTAGAGACAGACATGCCTCATCATCACATCGCCATCGAAAAATTCAACACCGCTGGACCTTTGGCACTACTACCCCTACCCACGATTAATGACACCCATAGACGCTCGGTAGTGTTTATTTGTAAGACAGGTCAAGAGGCACGCTATCTTGACGATGACGATTATTTTTTGGCAACGCTACGACAAATATTTGGCAATGACGCAGGAAAATTCTTAGGTGTAGGAAAGCGAGGAGCTTATCCTCTCACAAAAGTCATCTCTCATCGGCAAGTTGTGGGTCGCTGTGTGCTTATGGGGAACGCCGCCCATACCTTGCACCCTGTGGCAGGACAGGGTTTCAATCTGTGCCTAAGAGACGCCCATGCCCTAGCCAACCTACTTGGCAATGCCTTACAAGACGCTCAAACCCAAAAATTTGGCACAGACGACCTAGATTTTGGCGAACCAAACAGATTGTTTGCCTATGAAAAATCTCGTCAAACCGACCAAAAACGTGTCATGAAATTCTGTGATACTATCGTAGGTAGTTTTACCAGCACCAATCCCGCCATGAAACTGGCTCGCAATGTCGGTCTGATTGCCTTTGATAAAGTGCCATTCATCAAGCCAATGGTAGCAACATACGCCATGGGACTAAAATCTTAATTTATCAAGCAGGTGAGTCATGCTACACATCGATGAGCCGAGTCAAGTAATCGCTTTGCATGTCTTTTGGCATTTTTTCGATTAAAGACAGTTTCATATTTTTGTCATTGCCATTCATGACCAAATCAATGAGTGGCAAACCATCAAAAGGTAAATCATCGATTTTTTGAGCAAAACTTGCCAGATAATACGCCCCATCGACATCTTGGTCGCTCATCACTCGTTCATAAATCGCCCTAAACGCCGACTCACTCGCCCCATTATGCCCAATAAGCAAATGAATCGCCTGCAAAGCGGTATGGGGCGTTTGGCACAGCTCAATGATTTTTTGGGAAATTTGTAACATTGTATTCATCCAATAAAAAGAGCGAATTTCTCCGCTCTTATCACACATCACACTTCTGGGCTAAACTCTTCAATGAGCGGCTTTAACTCGCCTGATTGATACATCTGCAAAATGATGTCGCTACCCCCAATCAACTCGCCATTTACCCAAAGCTGTGGGAAAGTTGGCCAGTTAGCGATGATAGGCAAGGTCGCACGAATGTCTGGGTTTTCAAGGATATTGACAAAAGCAAATGGACGACCAATTTGGCTCAAAACCTCTACTGCACGAGCTGAAAAGCCACACTGAGGAAACTGAGGCGTGCCTTTCATATAAAGCAGGACAGCATGGTCTTTAATTTGGTTTTCGATTAATTCTTTAACCTGAGGGTTGATGTCGGTCATGGCTAACTCCAAATAAAATTTGTGCTATTATGGGGGTAAATTTTGACATTTACAAGAGATTTTTTAACTAAATTTAATCAGCCCCATCAGACCTCAAAAATGCGTTATTTTTCAAAAGTACTACTGCACTGGCGTAAATACCCTCGCCTCGCCCTATCCAGCCCATTTTTTCGTTGGTGGTAGCTTTGATACTCACACAATCCATCTCAACCTCCAAAATATCTGCAATACACGCTCGCATGGCGGTATTGTGCGGACTTAATTTGGGAAATTCGCAAATCACGGTCATATCAGCATTCATTAGGCGGTAACCTTTTGCTTGAATTAGGGCATTGACCACTTTTAGCATTTCTTTACTGTCCGCCCCACGCCATTTTTCATCAGTATCAGGAAAATGCATACCAATATCGCCAAGTGCCAACGCCCCAAGCATTGCATCCATCAAGGCGTGAAGTAGCACATCGCCATCTGAATGAGCCTTAATGCCGTGCGTATGTGAAATACGAATACCGCCCAGCGTTACAAAATCCCCCTCACAAAAAGCATGAACATCAATGCCTTGACCGATTTTTAACATAGATTTTATCCAAATAAGGTACGCCTACATGGTTTGATGGTTATTTTTAAAAATGTGCAAAATTTTAAATTTGATGCATCGTAACTTTATGTAGGGTAAATTAATTCTGTATTTAATTAAATAGTGTTATAAGGCACTAGAACACCCAAATATTATAGCATGATTTTGAAGAAATAAAAAATAAGTGTAAATTTATGTTTGACCCATTAAAATCTATCAAAATTATGGACTTAAAGACCAAAATCATTTAAAATGCCACGGTCGCCACGATGATATGAATCATTACTTAATCGCCGTGGCGATTTTTATTTTGTTTGACATATTTTATGTCTTTATTGATTATGTTATGGTGTATCCTTATGAAATATCTTAGTTTTTTTGTGATTGCCTGCTTGCTGGCAGCCTGTGGTAATGACAATCCCCCCTCCTCTTCCGATAATGCAACCCAAAACCAGCCTGTCGCCACCACATTACCTGACACCAAAAACCCCAGCCAAGAGGCGGTCATAGTGGGCATGGAGTTGCTTTTTCCTCCTTTTGGATTTAAAGATGAGCTTGGCAAGCCCACAGGTTTTGAAGTTGATTTATTGCATGCTGTTGCTAGGGCAGGTGGGTTCAATATAGACATCGTGCCTAGCGACCGAGAGCGTTTTACTGATGAATTAAATGGCAATACAGTGGAGCTGTTTGCTGGGGCGTTGTCCGTTACACCAGATAGAGCTCAAAAAGTTGATTTTAGTGAGCCGTATTTAGATTATACACGCCAGCTTTACATACTAGATACCCCAGACAACACCAATCTACAAAAACCTGAGGATCTCATCGGTAAAAAAATCTCTACCGACCGCTCATTTAATACCGCCAAAAAAATCGTTGGCGATGTCGGGCAGGTCATGCAAGTTGAGTCATTTTCTCTTGCTCTAAAAGCCCTGTACACCAAGCAAGCCGATGCGGTTATCGCAGATAGTCGCACACTAACTTATTTTGATAAGCAAGAGGGGCATGCTGACATTAAAACCAGAAAAATTGCCTTAGATGGCAAAGAAAAACAGCTGGTTTTTGCTGTCAATAAGGGTAATAAGGAACTGCTAGATAAGGTAAATAAAGGCATCGCAGCTGTAAAAAGTGACGGCACCTTAGAGAGCTTGAGCAAAAAATGGTTTGATGAATAAATTTATCCAGTCCAATATAACCCCAAATATCGCTTGGGGTTATTGATTGACAAAGGGATTTGGGCGTGTCAGTCCGTCCCAAACTCCTTACGCTTTTTGGCAAAAAACCGCTCAATCCTATCCATCGCGTCCTCCAAATCAATCAGATTTGGCAAAAACACCACCCTAAAATGGTCTGGTTTATCCCAGTTAAAGCCCGTGCCTTGTACCATCAGCACTTTTTCTTCCTTTAACAGCTCCATCATAAAGTGCATGTCGTTGTCAATGGGGTAAACTTCTCTATCAATTTTGGCAAAGCAATAAAACGCCCCTTGTGGCTTGGTGCAACTGATGCCCTTAATAGCATTTAGGCGATTCACCGCCATTTCACGTTGTTTGTACAGTCGCCCAGTCGGTGCGGTCAACGCTTGCATGGATTGATAACCACCCATTGCCGTCTGTATGGCATATTGGGCAGGCACGTTGGCACACAGTCGCATGCTGGCAAGCATGGTCAAGCCCTCGATAAAATCGCTGGCGTGGTCTTTTTTGCCCGACAGCATGACCCAGCCCGAGCGATAGCCTGCGATACGGTGTGATTTGGACAAACCATTAAAGGTCAAAACCAGCGTCTTATCGGTAATCGTGCACATGGGCGTATGCACCACATCATCATATAAAATGCGGTCATAAATCTCATCTGCCAAAATCACCAAACCGTATTTGACTGCCAAATCAGCGATACTTTTGAGCATTCGGTCGCTGTATAAAGCCCCTGTGGGGTTATTGGGGTTGATGATGACAATGGCTTTGGTTTTATCATTGATTTTACTTTCGATGTCCGCCAAATCAGGTTGCCAGTTATCCTCCTCCACACAGCGATAATGCACCGCCTTACCCCCTGCCAGATTGGCTGATGCTGTCCACAGCGGATAATCAGGCATGGGAATCAGCACCTCATCACCGTCATCAAGCAAGGCTTGGAGCACCATCACAATCAGCTCACTTACGCCATTACCGATATAGACATCATTGACATCGGTGGCAGAGAGTAGCCCTTTGGCTTGATAATATTGCAAAATCGCCTTGCGAGCTGAAAAAATCCCCTTAGAATCCGAATAACCAGACGCATTATGCAAGTTCATGGCGACATCTTGGACAATCTCATCAGGAGGCAGTAGTCCAAAAGGTTCAGGATTGCCAATGTTTAATTTAATAATGCGTTGCCCTTCGGCTTCCATGCGGTTGGCGGTTTGTAGTAATTCGCCACGAATGTCATAGCAGACGTTGGCAAGTTTGGTGGATTTTTTTAAGGATTTCATGGGGTTTACCTGATTGGTTGAATGAGTTGTAGTTAAATGATGTGGTAAATCAATCACTTGGGTGGTTTCTTGACCTGTTAAGAGATAACTTTCGGTGGTTTTGAGCACTTTGGCGACAATGGGTAATTTACTGCTGGTAATGCCGTTTTTGTCGCATTCCCAGTTGGCAATCGCCCCACGACTGACAGACGCACCGTGTGCATTTAACAAATCGGCTAGGGCTTGGGCGGACAACCCCAATGATTTACGCAACTTTTTTAGGCGTTCGCCCTGCGTGGTGGGTGGGTTTGGTGGGTGAGTATCGGTCGTCATGATTGATATTGCAAGTAAAAATTGCAATTATCATACGCCTAATCGGACAATTTTGCAAGTATTTTTAAACAAAAGAAAAAGAACCACAAAGACTTGCGGTTCTTTTTTTAAGTCTATCTCATCAAGTGGTGTGATTGGTAGGTTATTTTTGATTAACGCTGGCGTTTTGGTCGCTAAAATATTTGTTATAAATTTGGTCGTATGTGCCATTTGCCTTAATGTTCGCCAAACCTGCATTCATTTTACCTAACAGCTCACTATTGCCCTTTTGTACCGCAAAAGCAATTTCTTTATTGCCTGCATCATCAAAAGGACTCATCACATAATCAGTAATTTGGCTACCTGCATGCTCTTTTAGATGATACCCCAACGCCACAGAATCGCCTGTAACATGGTCTGCCTCGCCTGCCATAAATGCCTTAAATGCTGCAAACACCGAAGGGTGAAGCGACATTTCTGCACCCAATTCCTCCAACCGCTTTTGGCTATTGGTTGCCTCTTGCACCGCCGTTACTCCCAAACCTGCAAGCTCTTTTCCTGATTTTGCCACTTTATCTTTGCGACTTAAAATCGCATGATGGCTTTGAGCAAATCCATCAGTAAATTCAGATTTTTGCAAACGTTCAGGACTTGATTTTAATGATGCCGCTAAGATTTGATAATGACCTTCTTCCAAGCTGGGGTACAGGCTATTTCTCTCAGCAGACACCAAATCAAGACCAAATTTTTGGTCTTTGGCGATGGCTTGCAAAATTTCAATCTCAAACCCTGCTGGTGTACCAACACTATCACGAAAAGTAAACGGCGGATAACTGGTGTCAACACCCACCACATAACGCTCAGTGTAAGCTTCTACAACTTGATGGCTTGTTGTGGCGTCAGGTTTTTCATGAGTGGTATTTGGCTTATCGACCTCATTTGAGTTAGAGCAAGCAACCAATCCGCACAACACCAAACCGAGTATCGAACTCTTAGATGTAAATTTTTTCATAAAAACCCCATAAACAAAATACTGAGAGTTTATTATACCAAGAAACACATTTTCCAAAAAAAAAACAAATCGTAATATTTTAAAAAACTCAATATTGCAAATCCTTGTCATGTTATTTTTACATAAAAACTTATCATATTTCTATATTGTATCTAATCTGTAAATAATATTAATAATTTTAAATATACACCATCTTTATCTCTTGTATTTTGATGTTTATCCATCATCTATATCGGCAACACCATCATTTGATAAGCACAGGTTAAATCATGAGCAATACTCTTACCGCCAGCGACATCGCCCACATGAGCGAGCATGATTGGCAAAACCGCCTAAGCCCTGATGAATACTACGTCCTACGCCAAAAAGGGACAGAGCGTCCTTTTACGGGCATTTATACGGACGTATTTGAGGCAGGCGTGTATCATTGCAAGGGCTGTCATGCCAAACTGTTTGACAGTAGTAGCAAATTTCACTCAGGCTGTGGCTGGCCAAGTTTTGACCGCAAGATTAGCGACACCGCCCTGACCGAAACGCTGGATTTATCACATGGCATGAGACGCATTGAAGTAACTTGCACCAACTGTGGCGGGCATTTGGGTCATGTGTTTGATGACGGCATCACCGACACAGGGCTTAGGTATTGTATCAATTCTATCGCCATTGATTTACAAAAATAAGGAATACCCATGACCAGTATTTATGATTTTTGTGCCACCGACATTCGTGGCAATACGGTGGATTTTGCAGATTTTAAAGACAAAGTCCTGCTCATCGTCAACACCGCCAGTCGCTGTGGATTTACCCCACAATTTGCAGGATTGCAAGAATTACACGCAAAATATCATGACAAAGGTTTAGTCATCATCGGTTTTCCTTGCAATCAGTTTGGTGGACAAGACCCAGACGATGACAACGGCATTGCCAATTTTTGCCAAATGAATTATGGCGTGGACTTTTTGATGATGAGTAAAGTCGATGTCAATGGCGACAACGCTCACCCCATTTTCACCTTTTTAAAAGCGTCCAAAGGGGGCATTTTTACAGACGGCATTAAGTGGAATTTTACCAAATTTTTGGTAGGCAAAGACGGCACGGTGCTAGACCGCTACGCCCCCACCACCAAACCGCTGGATTTACAAGCAGACATTGATAAGGCATTGTCAGCCTAAATAAAATAAAAATATTCATTATTTTCAACAAGTTGTGAATTTTTTATAAATTTTATGAAAAAAAGTGTTTGACACTGCGTAAAAAATCTATATAATACGCACCACAACGAACGATACATTTAAATAAACATTGTAAGTTCGGGCGGTTAGCTCAGTTGGTAGAGCGTCTGCCTTACAAGCAGAGGGTCAGCGGTTCGAATCCGTTACCGCCCACCATTTTAATCTTTTTTTATGGTTTAAAAAAGATAGCGACCTTAGCAGCGGTAGTTCAGTTGGTTAGAATACCGGCCTGTCACGCCGGGGGTCGCGGGTTCGAGTCCCGTCCGCTGCGCCATTTTTAACTGGTTATTCCAGTTTATCCCCCTAAGTCTCCCCTGACTTAGGGTTTTTTTATTGTATAAATTCTACACTAACAAATTTTACAACCACACAACTTGTACAACCCAAACCCAAAATAAAAACCCCAAAAGATGAGCTGGTCATGATTTGGGGTTCTGGTTTTTAAAAATATCCACTCATCACAACACAACCTAGCGTCCACAAAAACAACCAACGCCCTATCCATGCATTTTGGCGAAATGCCTTAAAACAATCCAGTCTCTCTTTGTGCCTAATAAGGCGATATTGCCAAAAAACCATCATGACTACTGGCAATAACCCCAACCACGCAAGATACCTTGCTTCATCATGAAAATAATGACCATAAATAACAGCCATCAACCCCACAAAACACGCCTGCAACACCATGATGATAAACACGTCATATTTGCCAAATAAAATAGCAGTAGACTTGACACCGATATTCACATCATCATCACGGTCGCACATGGCATACTCGGTATCATAAGCCACCGTCCAGCACATATATGCCACAAAAACAAGCCAGCCCCACACATCAGGACTGCTTGACACGCCTGCCTCAGACAATACCGCCACATATGCCATCGGCACAGACCACCCAAACGCCATCGCCAAAACCACTTGTGGCAGGTGCGTATAACGCTTCATAAATGGGTAGATGAATGCCAAAACCACCGCAATCAAAGACCAATAAAACACCGAAATTGGCAAAAAAAACAACAAACAAGCCGACAACAACGACAACCCCACAAAGGTAATAACTGCTGTTTTGCTTGATAATCTGCCATCTGCCAGCGGTCGGCTTTTGGTGCGTTTTACCAGCCCATCTACCTTGCGGTCAGCAAAATCATTAATGGCACAGCCTGCTGCTCGCATGAACACCGCCCCAAGCGTAAACACCGCCCAGAGCCTAAGACTGGGCAGTGCACCGTCCACACCATAACTTGCAAGAAGCAGAGCCCACAAGGTTGGATACAAGAGTAACTCTGTCCCCACAGGTTTATCAAAACGTGTCAATTCTAGCCATGCGATGAGTTTGTCTTTAAAGGAAGTGTTTTTCAAATAAAGCGATGTCATGATATCAGTTTTAGAGTTTTGTCCAAATATTTTAACACAAAAACCCAATTACCAAATACGCAAAAATAACGCCCAATTGACATTTTTAGCAATTTACAAAAATTTTATCCATTTGCCCAAAAAAATCATTGCCAAAAACAAGGGATTTTGATTAAAATAAGCCCCTCCAACCCATCATTATCTAATATCATGACAAATTTTACTCCTGCTTGTAGCCAAACCGATAACGGTCTTGCCGTCAACCCTGTAACCCTAACAAATGCCCTGCCATTTATCGACTATCAAAACAATATCTTACACATCGATGGCGTTAGCACCCAGACGCTAACCAAACAGTATGGCACACCATTGTACGTGTACAGCAAGAACGCCCTCATTGCCAATTATCAAGCCTATGTCGATGGATTTTCCCCCCTAAATGACGTACACATTTGCTTTGCTGTCAAATCCAACTCCAACCTAGCCGTGCTATCTACGTTAGCAAAAGCAGGTGCTGGATTTGACATTGTCTCAGTAGGCGAGCTTGCACGAGTCTTAAAGGCAGGTGGCGATGCCAGCAAAGTGGTGTATTCAGGCGTAGGCAAAACCGCAAGCGACATCAAAACTGCACTACAAGCACAAATCGGCTGTTTTAATGTAGAAGCCATCAGCGAGATTGAACTTATCAATCAAGTGGCAGGCGAGCTTGGTGTGGTAGCTCCCATCGCTCTACGTATTAACCCTGATGTCGATGCCAATACCCACCCCTACATCTCAACAGGCATGAAAGACAATAAATTTGGCATCAGTCATGATGAAGCATTGGTAGCGTATCAGCTCGCCCACACCCTGCCTCATCTTAATGTTATTGGCATTGATTGTCATATCGGCTCACAGCTGACCGATATTAAGCCCTTTGTGGACGCACTTGACAAACTTACTGAACTCATTGATAGCCTGCACGAACAAGGTATTTTGCTATCCCACATTGATTTGGGTGGCGGACTGGGCGTACGTTATTTGGACGAAAATCCTGCCAGTGTTGACGAATTTGCCAAAGCCTTGTTGCCAAAATTACTACATTTGCAAGAAAAATATAATCTAGGACTACACCTAGAACCTGGTCGCAACATCAGTGCCAACGCAGGCGTGCTACTCACACGTGTCGATGTGCTAAAACCCACCGAACACAAAAACTTTGCCATCGTAGATGCTTCTATGTCTGAGATGTTGCGACCTGCCCTCTACGAATCAAACATGGCAATCATTCCAAGCGACATCAGCCCCAACACCGCCGAACCACAATCATGGGACGTGGTCGGCTCGGTGTGCGAATCGTCAGATTTTTTGGGTAAAGACCGCCAGCTTGCCCCAGCCTTAGGCGATGTATTAGCCCTTACAGGTGCAGGAGCATATGGTTTTGTCATGGCGAGCAACTACAATAGCAGACCTAGACCCGCCGAAGTGATGTGCGATAACGGCTTATATCGTCTGATTAGGGTTCGTGAAACCTTAGATGATTTGTGGCGTGGCGAGAGTATCTAGCCACCAAAATAAAACAAAAAACAGATAAGAGATTGGCTAAAATCTCTTATCTGCACGCAAGTGATAAATAGCAACTGACTTCAACAACTTTTAACAAACCGCCAAAAGTGTAAAGTAGTAATTGTTTATACGGCTATAATCCCTGATTTTTCAATTCACGCAATGCCGAAAATACAGACAATTCATCCTCATTCTGCAGTGCATAAAATTTTTGAATATTATTTATCATTTGCTCATCATCAGTTTGTAAAAACACATTAATCAGCCGCTCCGTTTTTAAATCGGTAGGCAATGATGGGATATTATTTTTTAGCTGGTTTTCAATTTGATTTTTATAATCGCTGATGATTGGTTGATATTCATCAGCACATAATAATAAACCAAATTTTAAATTGCTCAATGTATATTCGTGCGTGGGATAAAATAACGCATTTTCTGGTAAAGCATTAAATCTCTCCATGCTATTAAATAATTGTTCAATCGTCCCTGTAAATACTCGCCCACAACCGCCACTAAATAGTGTATCGCCACAAAAAACATGGGTTCGTCCATCAATATCACAAAGATAACTCAAATGTGTATCGGTATGCCCTGCCGTCCGCCACACTTTAAAATCAATACCCAATAATTCAAATAAATCACCTTCATCACAATTCACACTAGACACGACATTAATGTCATCAAGATGATTTTGATGAGCATAAATTTCGGCATTAGGGTAATGTGATTTAAGATTTGCCACACCGCCAATATGATCATGATGATGATGTGTGATAATAATAGCCACCAATTCCAATTCATGACTTTTTAAATAATCCAATACAGGTTTTTCATCGCCCACATCAATGGCAATGGCTTGATTATTTTTAATGATAAGCCACACATAATTATCATCTAAAATTTTTATAGGAATAAT
The DNA here is from genome assembly GCF_030525845.1 of Moraxella sp. Taxonomy (GTDB): domain Bacteria; phylum Pseudomonadota; class Gammaproteobacteria; order Pseudomonadales; family Moraxellaceae; genus Moraxella. Next base: position 104,809 of record NZ_JAUNDY010000001.1, on the reverse strand, counting down.
TTTCACATCAGACATATTTATTTACCCAATTCATAAATAATGGATTGGCTAATTCATAAAACCAACCAATCCATTTATCAACCATCAAGCCATCAAGCGTGTGATTTTTCAAAATCTTTCATAAAATCAACGAGTGCCTGAACTTGCTCAAGCGTAACAGCGTTATAAATGCTCGCTCTCATGCCACCCACAATGCGATGACCTTTAAGATTTAAAAGCCCTGCTTCTTTGGATTTTTCCAAAAAGACTTTATCAAGCTCGCTATCTGCCAGCGTAAACGGTACATTCATGATAGAGCGGTGTTTTGGGTTGACGGCATTATGATAAAAGCTAGATTCATCGATGGTTTGGTACAGTAGCTCGGCTTTGGCACGGTTAGTTTTGGCAATCGCTTCTACGCCACCGTTTTCAAGTAACCACTCAAACACTAGCCCTGACAGATACCACGCAAAGGTCGATGGCGTGTTTAGCATACTGTCGTTATCGGCTTGGTTTTTGTAGTTTAAAATGTTCGGACACCACGCACTTGCTTGCTCCATCAAGTCCTTACGCACGATAACCAGCGTCAAACCCGCAGGCCCGATGTTCTTTTGAGCCCCTGCATAAATGAGCCCAAACTCACTCACATTGACAGGCTCGGACAAAATGCAAGACGACATGTCCGCCACGATAGGGGCATTGACTTTGGGTGTGTCAAAAATCTGCAAACCGTGAATGGTTTCATTGGGACAATAATGAAAATAAGACGCATTGTCAGATAACTGCCAAGTGTCAGCATTTGGGACATCTTTGCCATCGCCTTGTGCCACAAGGTTGATTTTACCAAGCCCTAACGCCTCATAACGTTTGGCTTCTTTGTAGGCTTTTTCTGACCATGTGCCTGTGCCGAGATAATCCGCCGTTCCGCCATTTAGCAGGTTAAAGGGAATGGCGGAGAATTGCAAAGACGCACCGCCTTGCAAAAACAGCACCGCATAATCCTCCGAAATCCCCATGAGTTTGCGTAAATCTTGCTCGGCTTTGGTGGCAATCTCAATATAATCCGCACTGCGATGGCTAATTTCCATCACAGATACGCCTTTGCCACGCCAGTCAAGCAACTCGGCTTGGGCTTTTAGTAAGACTTCAGTAGGCATACTGGCAGGGCCAGCACAAAAATTAGCAAGGCGATTCATGGCTTTTCCTTATTTGAGTGAGTGAATGATAAAACGACACTATTGTAACAGATTTTTTAATAAATAATGGCAATTTTTTACACTAACCCACCACTTTTTGCCAAAAATCCTTTTTTAAATGAGGATTTATTATCATGTCATTAATGGTGGGCAACTTTTGTGATGGTGGTACGGCGATTTCATTTGGCATGTCATTCAAAAACACCATTTTAGCAATATAACCATTTAATGCACTAAGACCAATAACAAAACCATCAAATGTATATTGAGCAGGATTTAATCCCATACTCGCATAAAATTCATCATCAACCAATGGATAATGAATCTCACGATAAATAATGTTTTCTGTTAAAGATTCTGATTTTTTGTGCAACTCCCGCATAAGTGCATTCTTTAAAGATTGCCATAATGCCCTCTCGTCATCATTCATTGTTAGGATATTCACCACCAACACCCAATTATTATAACGCAAGCCCTGCAAATAAAAACTTACCTTGGGTGTATGCGTCAAAACCTTAGGTTGAATACTGGGTAAAATTTTGTCATTCCCATGATTGTCTTTTTTAGCTACCAAACGACTTATGTCAATGATTGTCTCATGAGAGCTATCTTTGACATCCAAATCTTTCATCTTATTTTTATGATTGACATCAACATCGGAATGTATGCTATTTTGTTTGTTGTTATGTAATAAATGACGAATTCTATCATTACCAACATTATTTTTATCAGACGATATATTTATTGTATTATTTTTAGCGTGTTTATTTATCCATAAAGACACCCCCATCAGATTGAGAATTTGTCTATTTTGAATACTTTTTAAAGATGGATATGTGAATTTTTTCATATTGCCTCTATTGTTTATTTTAATCAATTTTCAGATCTAATCCATAACACCATTTATTATGAAGCGTAAATAATATCTCATATTCACGTTCATGAAGCACGCCATCACTCAATAGAGCCGTATAAAATGTTTCAAGACGTCTTTTGCTCAATAAAATATTTTTTTCATGATAATTTAAAAGAAATAAAACAATATCAGCCACACCAAATAAAGAAATATTATCAATCAATAGATTGATATCTTTATCATCAATATCAAAACCAAGCAAACGTATCAAACGTTGAACAGTTGAAGTGGTTTTGTCTTTTAAATCATGAAACATAATTGCATAAATAATGAGAGTTATTGCAATAGAATCATTGATGCCAATGTTATAGTTTTTATAAATCCAACTCATCATATCATAATGTTTTATCTCAAAATTATCACGGCACAATGATGACAATCGATAAAAATGTACCCCTGACCACAATATATCAGATTTATCATTCATAACGGCATCGTGATGACTCAATAAATCCATCAGTACAGCACCATCTTTATCTAATAATAATTTTTTTGTGTCATGATTTAAATCTCTGGCAATGCGTTGATAAATTACGGCAAGCAAGGCATTATCGATACGTCTATCCATCTTAGAAACAGCTTTTAATAAATCAATATCAATGGATAATTTATAGATATCGCCATCAATTTTTAGTAAATTTGATAAATAAATGTCATCTTTTAAATTTATAGACTTACTATCATGACACAGCATAATGGCGTAAAACAGCTCAAATAATTTTGATTGACTTCTATTTGCATTGTCATTTCTTAAAAATTTTGCAACTATGAGTGGTAAATGCATGTTTTTAATATGCTCAATGCTAACATATTTTACCCCTTTTAGCTCATAATCTGCTTTAGCATTGGCTGGGAAAATCATATCATCTATTACTTTATCCCAACTAGCATCTCTGATAAATCTTCCATTAATCACAATATCTTGAGATATTTCAACATCTTGATGGTAAACCGGAATGTTCTTTAAGGCTTGATGACTTGTAGAGCTGATATAATTTTCACCCTCTGTTTTTGTATAATGTACAATATGATCATCATGATAATGTCTCATCATCACATCATCATGCACTCTTTTGAGGAGTTGACCGTCTAAATTTTGCACTGCTATTTTTGCAAAATCATCATACAGCCCCTCTTTTAAAGCCAGAATGCGTTCATCATTATGAGGGTGGGTACTTCCTGCATTGCCTGCTTGCTTATGCCATTTTGTCTTTTGATGATTACTTACAGGACTTAAAAAGAAAAAATAACTTAAATGCGTGGTGTATTGTCTATTTGTGCGAGCAAGATATGGTGCTTGCTTAATAGTACTTAATAATTTTAATACGCCATTACTACGAGTTAGCTGGATTGAAGTTGCATCCGCCAGAAATTCCCTTTGCTGATTAAAGTGATTTTTAATGTATTCACTACTTGCCATGCCCAAAAATCCAACCAAACGCACTAGCAAAGAAATAAATTCTATGGACAAACGACCAATACCATCGACAATCACATATTCTTGTTGATTGCCTTTATTATCATAATAATGAACACGATTTACTTTGGCTTTTTGTCGCCACTGAGACAGCCATTCTAAGCCGTCCGCCACATCATATAGCCATGACAAACCAGACATTAAAACATACATTTTCATATTAAGCCTAGCATCGCCATGTATGATATGACCATACTCATGACCTATCAATCCGTATAGACTCTCGTTATCTAGTTTTAATGCCCCCTCACTCAATACAAGCATCATATCTTTATCATGAAATCCTGCCACAAATGCATTTATTCCCTCATCGTCCATGACATACAACTTAGGCAAAGGTATACAGCAAGCGATGGCTAACTGCTCAGCAAACTCATAATACCTTTGATATTTTGGCAAAAAATCTTTAACGTCGTTGACATAAATTGTATGATGATTATCCTCATCGGACTCATAAGACACCTCATTAATATTGACATCAGAAATATTTAAAAAAAGACGTTTTGCATTGATGTCTTTTAACAATAAATCATGATGATGAATGAGCTTATTATAATGATACAACACACTTATTAAAAAATAACTTGGCACCAGTACAATAACCCAAAACCAAGCAAACTCATCTAAATTTTTAAATAACAGCCACCATATTATCATAAAAACAACCAAAGCCAAAAGCACATGCAACATCATCGCCATGACAAATAACACATACAATATCTGGCTATTTCTTTTATAATAACGCTGTAATTCAAAAAAGTTTTTATTCATGTTTTTGCACAAAAAATCAGAACATGCCTACCAATCGCCCAAATAAAATCTATCCCAATGTAACTTTTGGAGCATTGTCAATACCAGATTTATCCTCAAACTCCAACTGACCAACGAAGGTAAAATTAAACATATTTGCCACAATGTTATTGGGGAAACTTTCACGTTGGTTATTATAAAACATCACACTGTCATTATAAAATTGACGGGCAAAACCAATGCGATTTTCGGTGTTTTTGATTTCATCGGAAAGTTCTTTTAGGGCGGTGTCTGCTTTTAGCTCTGGATAATTCTCTACCACCGCATAAAACGATGCTAACGCCTGAGATAGCCCACTTTCAGCATGGGCAAGTTTGGCAAGCTCATCTCCATTGGCAATACTGCCGTGTTTTTGCATGCTTTGAGCAAGATTTCTTGCCTCAGTTACAGCAGTAAGCACCCTCTCCTCATGTGCCATATAACGTTTGGCAACCTCAACCAAATTAGGGATTAAGTCATGACGGCGTTTTAACTGCACATCAATCTGAGCCAGCCCGTTTGCCACTTGATTTTTTAGGCGAATGAGCGAATTGTACACCGTCACAAAAAATCCACAAATCACAATCAGCATGATTAACACGATAGCTGTCATCATTTTATTGCTCCATCAACCAAATTTTGCCATTAATACAAAATTTTACTATTAAAAAATGCCAAGATGAATTAAAATAGCAAGTTTAGGCTATGCCGTCCGATCATTCAATCTTACACCCTACTCTAAACTCTATTAATTTAGCATAAAATCATTTGTAAATCAGCAATTTTTGATGAATGCTCTAAAAAATACCACTTAATCATGAAAGAACAACAGTACCGATTTTCTCGTCAAAGTCATCATTTTGTGGGGCGAGATTTAGAACCAAATGTATGGCAACGCCTCCACATAGACCCATGGCTTACGCTGATTTTATTTAGCATCTGCTTTATCGGTCTAACTGTGTTATACAGTGCGTCCACGCAAGACACAGCGATGGTAAATCGGCAAATGGTAAGCTATACGATTGCGTTTGTAGTTATGATTATCATGGCTCAGATACCACCCACCATCTATCGTACACTTAGCCCTATTTTTTATGTAATGGGCTTAATTTTACTTGTGTTGGTGGAACTTATCGGCGAGGTACGCATGGGAGCCCAGCGATGGATACGCATTCCTGGTTTTGGTAGCGTGCAACCCTCCGAATTTATGAAGCTTGGCATGCCCATGATGTGTGCGTGGTATTTGTCACGCAAAGAGTTGCCACCCAATATCCCTACTGTACTAAGCACGCTTGGCATTATCCTTGTACCAGTTCTGCTTATCGCCAAAGAACCCGATCTGGGAACATCAATATTAGTGGCAGCCAGCGGTATATTTGTGCTATTTTTGTCAGGTCTGCCTTGGTGGATGATTGGCAGTGCGGTGGCATTGTTTATCCCTTTTGTGTGGATAATGTGGAATTTTTTGATGCATGACTATCAAAGAACTCGTGTCATGACCCTCTTAGACCCTGAAGCTGACGCATTGGGGGCAGGCTGGAACATCATTCAATCAAAAACCGCCATTGGTTCAGGTGGGCTGACAGGTAAGGGCTACCTTGAAGGCACACAGTCTCACTTGCACTTTTTACCTGAGGGACATACCGACTTCATCATTGCAGCATTTAGCGAAGAATTTGGATTGGTAGGCGTGATACTATTAATGTTCTTCTACCTATGTTTGTTGTTTCGCTCTTTTTATATTGCCATTGTCAATCCTGATACTTATTGTCGCCTGCTCGCTGGGGCATTAACCATGTCGTTTTTTGTATATATTTTTGTAAACATGGGCATGGTCAGCGGTATTTTGCCTGTGGTTGGCGTACCTTTGCCCTTTATCAGCTATGGCGGTACCGCCATTATTACCCTGATGGCAGGGTTTGGGTTATTAACATGTGTTCATACTCACACCAAATAAATGGTATGCAATACCACTTATCATATTTTTAACCCCTTACATCATAAAATCATACACATTATCATGCAAAAACATGCTAAGATAGGAACGTAGTAGTTTTATGGTACAAATCTTGGATATGATTTTGGCATAAAATTTGCAGCATTTGGATTTGTGCCTTGCATTTATCCATATAATATTTTGGGTTATCACATGAAACATCTAAAAACTGGTATGATTCTGTTGGCAAGCATTGCTGGAACCAACGCTCATGCGGCAGAATCCTCAATCAACATCGACAAAGTACTCGGCGAACTTAGTCGCCAGCACAATAATGCGTCCAGCTTAGTCAAGTCGTCTCGTAGTGGCTCTTCGTTGGCTCTATCTAGCTCGTTGGTTGGTTCGCCTTCGGTCGAAACCCAAAAAAGCACAGACATGCTAGGACAGTTATCAGCCGTCGCCTCCAATACTGTTGGTAAGTTTAAGCAGTCAGGCGTGGCATCATGGTATGGTCGTCAGTTTCATGGGAAGCCAACCGCCAGTGGTGAGGTTTTTGACATGAATGCCATGACCGCTGCTCACGCTTCGTTGCCACTAAACTGCTACATTAAAGTTACCAATAAAGACAATGGCAAATCTGTCGTGGTTAAGGTAAATGACCGACCATTTGATAGTAGTCGTGTCTTAGACTTATCCTATGGTGCCGCCAAAGCCATTGGTCTTACCCAAAAAGGCTTGGGCAACGTCAGTATTGAACGTGTGGACAAGCCCTAAACCTAAACCCTAGTTTACCAACAAAACCGTCAATCATTGGCGGTTTTGTTTTTAATCCCAATGCCAAGCTTGACACCACCTTGTAGCATACCACACCCTTTTTTATCAAAATACCAACAACATGCCATCATTAACCATTTTTTATCCCATTTAATTGTGTTAAAATAGGTTATTTATCAAACCAAAAGTGAACAACCATGAAAAAGACCTTAACCTTTCAAGAAATCATTTTAACCCTACAAAACTACTGGGCAGAGCGTGGCTGTGTGGTTTTGCAACCTTATGACATGGAAATGGGGGCAGGGACTTTTCATACGGCGACTTTTTTGCGTGCCTTAACCCCCGAAAAATGGAACGCTGCCTATGTCCAGCCGTCTCGCCGTCCAACCGATGGACGCTATGGCGAAAACCCCAACCGTTTACAGCATTATTATCAATTCCAAGTGGTATTAAAGCCAAACCCTGCCAACATTCAAGAGTTGTATTTGGGATCCTTACAAGCACTGGGCATTGACACGCTCACCCACGATGTGCGATTTGTGGAAGACAACTGGGAGTCGCCAACCTTGGGGGCGTGGGGCTTGGGCTGGGAAGTGTGGCTAAATGGTATGGAAGTGACGCAGTTTACCTATTTTCAGCAGGTGGGGGGTATTGAGTGTTTCCCTGTTACAGGCGAGATTACTTATGGTTTGGAGCGTCTGGCGATGTACATTCAAGGCGTGGACAGCGTTTATGACCTTGTGTGGGCGGATGGCGAGTTTGGGCGGGTGACTTATGGCGATGTGTTCCACCAAAACGAAGTGGAGCAGTCCACCTATAATTTTGAATATGCCGATGTGGACAAGTTGTTTGAATTTTTTGACTTTTATGAAAAAGAAGCCGACCGCCTTGTATTGGCAAATCTGCCCTTGCCCGCCTATGAAATGGTGTTAAAGGCAAGCCATAGCTTTAACCTACTGGACGCTCGTGGGGCGATTAGTGTTACCGAACGCCAAAGATTTATTTTGCGAGTGCGGACTTTGGCTCGTAAAGTGGCGGAGAGCTATACCATTGCTCGTGCCAAATTGGGTTTTCCTTTGGCAGATGAAGCCCATAAAAAAGAAGCGTTGGAGAAGTGGTTGCCGAAAGAGAATGATGAATGACCCGAAAAGCACCGCCACCTGATAAATTTGCCAGTTTTCCTTATGATGGAAAAATTTTGGCATATTTTGCAGGGGCATTTGAAGCGGTGTTTGTGGTTATGCAACCCTTTTGCAAAATCGAAAAGAGCATCAGTGGGTTTTAAATCGAAACATTGATGTTTCTAAGCAAGAGTTTATTCGTTATGCCAAAGCTATTTCTTGGCAAGAAGTTATGCAAAAACTAAACATTGGCGAGTATCAAGACCTTGAAACAGGCATTCAAAGCCGTGAAAATCGCCTTTATGAACATTTGCAAAGGATGGATATTAAATATCAGCTCCTTGTTATGGAGAATGAATGCAATATTTTTGCACCCGAAACCAATGAAATTGCCCCTTATTTTGAGAATGATATTTTTAATGTTATTAAAAAATTAGGCTATGACTGGGTGTGGGTGGGTGATGAATTTGTCACAGAACGAAAATTGCATTTTATTGATGATTTGATTGTGGGTGAGCAAGATGTTGGGGTAGGAACGATATTTACGCCAGATTATCAGTTGCTCATTGGTACGGTTTACGGTGTGTCGAGTGTGTTTATTTGTTCATCAAAACAAATGATTGAGAAAATTCGCCAATTTGCTGATTTTGAAGGGTTTTATTGTACGCCACAAACAGAAGTGGCGTGGAATATTTGAGTGATTGAGTAGTTTTTATATGATTTGTAAAATACCAAGCCAAGACCCATGCCACCCAAACAAGAATAGCCTAGCGTTGATGAAATGTTAAAAATTTTACAAAAACGCTTGGCAAGCAAATCGCAAGAAACTTAATTTGTCATATATAATCGAAAAAGGTTAAACAATGAGTACCATCTTATTTGAACTTGGCTGTGAAGAACTGCCACCCAAATCCCTAAAAACCCTAGAAACCGCCCTAAAAACAAGCCTTGAAAAATCGCTTGTGGACGGTCAAATTGCCTTTGACAGCATTAAAAGCTATGCCAGCCCACGCCGTTTGGCGGTGCAGATTTTTAATGTTGCCAGCGTTACGCCTGACAAAGTAGAAACCAAAAAAGGCCCTGCGGTCAAATCCGCCTTTGATGATGCAGGCGAACTTACCAAAGCAGGTCAAGGCTTTTTACAAGGCTTAAATGCGGGAGGCTTAAACCTAACCAAAGCCGATTTAATCACACTTTCTGACAAAAAAGGCGAATACATTGGCTATGAGCTGACCGTCAAAGGCGAAAGCGTGGACGAGCTATTGCCCCGCCTTATGCAAAAAGCCCTAGACGAGCTACCAATCGCCAAAAGAATGCGGTCAGGTGCCGACAAACACGAATTTGTCCGCCCTGTCAAATGGGTGGTGTTAATGCGTGATGGTGCGGTCATTTCTGCGACCATTCAAGGACACCAAGCGAGCAACCAGACCTGTGGACACCGTTTCCACGCCCCTGATTTTGTAACGATTTCTAATGCCAACGATTACGAAAGCGTGCTTGAAAATGCCTATGTCATTGCCGATTTTGCCAAACGCCAAACACTCATTAGCGAACAAGTCGCTCGCCTTTCCGATGAAGTTGGAGCGACCGCCATTGTCCCTAGCGAGCTTTTGGACGAAGTAACTGCCCTTGTGGATTATCCTGTTGCCCTAAGAGCAACTTTCCCAGAGCGGTTCTTGGCGGTGCCACAAGAAGCCTTGATTAGCACAATGCAAGCTGACCAAAAGTATTTTTGCTTAACCAAAGACGGCAAATTACAGCCTTATTTTATCTTCATCAGCAACATTGACAGCACCGATAAGCAAGCGGTCATTTTGGGCAATGAAAAAGTGGTGCGACCCCGTCTGGCGGACGCAGAGTTTTTCTTTTTACAAGACCAAAAACAGCCCCTGTTCGCCCTGTCCGAAAGCCTAAAAAACCGTGTGTTCCAAGAAAAACTTGGCACGATTTGGGAAAAATCCGAACGCATTGCCAAGCTTTCTGCCTTTATCGCCACGCAAATTGGGGCGAATGTGGATAACGCCACGCGTGCAGGGATTTTGGCAAAATGCGACTTGGCAAGTACGCTGGTTGGCGAGTTTCCAGAACTGCAAGGCGTGGCGGGGACTTATTACGCCCATCTAAATGGCGAGCCTGCCGATGTTGCGAATGCCATTGCCGAGCAGTACCTGCCCAGATTTGCAGGCGATGACTTGCCAAAAACCGACATTGGCGTGTGCCTTGCTCTGGCTGACCGTTTGGATACGCTGGTTGGGATTTTTGGCATTGGCGAGATTCCGACAGGTTCAAAAGACCCGTTTAGCCTTCGCCGTGCCAGCATTGGTGTTTTGCGGATTTTGATTGAGAAAAAATTACAACTTAATTTGGTTTCGCTCATTGAGCAAGCGATTTTAAATTATGGCAACAAATTGCCCAACCTTGCCAAAACCTTTACCGATGTGATGGAATTTATCCACGCTCGCTATCGCCCAATGTACGAAGACAAAGGTGTGGCGGTGGATACGATTTTGGCGGTACAAGCCATCAATCCGCATATGCCCCTTGATTTTGATGACCGTATTTGGGCGGTACAGGCGTTCCGTGCTGAGCCGTCTGCCAAAACACTGGCTCAAAACAACAAACGGGTGAGTAACATTCTTACCAAAGCCGAAGGCGAGATTAACGCCACTATTGATGAGAAATTGCTCACCGAAACGGCTGAAAAATCCCTATTTACCGCCCTTGTCAATGCTCAAAATGCCTGCAAACCCTTGCTTGAAAAAGCCGATTATCAAGGCATTCTAAAAACTTTGGTAAGTTTGGACACGCCACTCACCGAATTTTTTGATAATGTGATGGTAAATAGCGATGATGTGGCACTTAAAAATAACCGCCTTGCCCTCTTAAAACAAGTGCGAGAGCTGTTTTTGAGTGTGGCAGACGTGGGCGAGCTCATCGTGTAATCTAAGTGGTAATAATAAAAGCCTTGTCAATGACAGGGCTTTTATTGGCACAAGAAAAATCCGCCATATGATGACGGATTTTGCAAATCAATTATTTATTGATTTTTGCCATCGCCTTTTCATAAAATTCATTGAATTTATCTTTGGCGGTGTGGACAAACTCATTATCAGCTTGCTCATCAATCATGTCGCTGATTTTGGCAAACATCTCTTTAGTTTTGGATTTTTGATATACAGGTAAGCGAGTACAAATTTCGGCGACTTTTTCACGCACTTCGCCAATCACTTTTTCATCGCCACGCGAGTCTAGCACATCGCAGACCCACCCTGCCAACTCACGCACATCATCTTCTTTGAAACCACGAGTGGTAATCGCAGGTGTACCCACACGAATACCAGAGGTTACAAAAGGCGATTTAGGGTCGTTTGGCACGGAGTTTTTATTTACGGTAATATGAGCATCGCCAAGCCATTTGTCAGCATCTTTGCCTGTGATGTCTTGCTTAATGAGACTAACTAGCATGAGGTGGTTTTCTGTGCCGCCTGACACCACATCATAACCACGAGACATGATAACTTCTGCCATGACTTTGGCGTTTTTGACAACCTGTTGTTGGTAGGCTTTAAAATCATCGCTCATCGCTTCTTTGAAGCAAACCGCCTTGCCGGCGATGGCGTGCATGAGTGGACCACCTTGCGAGCCAGGAAATACAGCTGAGTTGAGTTTCTTCTCAATCTCTGGGTTGGCTCTTGCCAAAATGAGACCAGAGCGAGGTCCTCGTAAGGTTTTATGAGTAGTGGTGGTAACAACATCGGCAAACGGCACAGGGTTTGGATAAAGACCTGCTGCCACAAGCCCTGCCACGTGTGCCATATCTACCATTAAGTATGCACCCACTTCATCGGCAATCTCGCGGAATTTTTGCCAATCCATGACTTGCGAGTAAGCTGAAAACCCTGCGATAATCATCTTTGGCTTATGCTCACGAGCCAAGCGAGCCACTTCATCATAATCAATCAAGCCATTGTCATCAACACCATAATGCACGGCGTTGTAGGTTTTACCAGAAAAAGATACGTTTGAACCGTGTGTCAAATGTCCACCGTGAGCAAGACTCATACCAAGCACAGTATCACCTGCCTCTAGCAAGGCAAGATAAACTGCACCGTTAGCATTTGAACCTGAATGAGGCTGAACGTTGGCGTAGTCTGCACCAAACAGGGCTTTGGCACGGTCAATGGCGATTTGTTCAACCACGTCTACATGTTCACAGCCGCCATAATAGCGTTTGGCAGGATAGCCTTCGGCGTATTTATTGGTTAGATTTGAACCTTGAGCTTGCATGACCGCGGGCGAGCAGTAGTTTTCGGAGGCGATAAGCTCAATATGTTCCTCTTGGCGTTTACCCTCAGCATCAATCGCTTGGGCAAGTTCTGGGTCGTAGGCGTAGATTGAGATGTCTTTGAACATAAGATTTTCCTAGAAAGAAAAAAGGGGATAAATTCATTTAGTTTACCATAATTTCACAAAATTTGCTGAGGATTTTAGGGCGGCGTGATAAAATCGCAAAAATCAGATAAAAATCGCTCCTCAATTAAAATCAAATGCTCACGCCACTGATACACCGTGCGTCTCCCCCAATGTTCATCATAAAAAAAAGTGCGTACATGCGGTAATCGACGATTTTTTTTAAAAATAACATAACCGATGGGCGTACCCCTAAGATGTCGCAAACGCTTGGCTTGACCAAATAGAGTAGGTAAAGGAAAAATACTTCTTGCTTTGACCCATGCCCTATCCTGACTACCCAGTAACAACACCTCACGCACCCATGCCAACGCTGGGCGATGCACAGGCAGACCCAATATCTTTTTGGTGTGGCAGTCAAGAGGCTGATAACCCTCGCTGATAATCTGCACACGCAACGGTCGCCCTGCCCTTTTTTCCAGTAGAGCTGTCAAAGAACCATGCGAATCCAAAAAAGGGTGCAAATGCGGTGGTACAGATGAATGCATTTAATGATGTGTCAGATTAATTTTTTGCAATTTTAGCACATTTCAACCAACAAATCATTGACTGACAGTGCGATGATACTACCCCACCCCATCATTTCTGCCCATGCTAAGGCAAAGTATTGATATTTATTCTAGATGGTTATTAAATTTATAAAAATAATAAATTAGATTTATTGCTTTGTTGTGCTATAATCGCTTAAAATAAACAAAATTACCAACCATTCGGAGATGAGAAATGGCAGGCAAGACCTTATATGACAAACTTTGGGACGACCATTTGGTCAAACAACGAGATGATGGCTCGTCTTTGATTTATATTGACCGTCAATTATTACATGAAGTCACCAGTCCACAAGCATTTGAAGGCTTACAGCTCGCAGGGCGTACCCCTTGGCGACTGTCGGCAAACATTGCCACACCCGACCACAATGTCCCGACTTCCACCAAAGAACGCTCGCAGGGCATTTCGGGCATTGAAGACGATACTTCTCGCATTCAAGTCAAAACCCTTGATGACAACTGCAAAACCTTTAATGTGGTGCAATTTGGCATTAACGATGACCGTCAAGGCATCGTCCACGTGGTAGGACCAGAGCAGGGCTTGACCTTGCCGGGAATGACGGTGGTGTGTGGCGACAGTCATACCGCAACGCACGGTGCTTTGGGCTGTTTGGCACATGGTATTGGTACTAGTGAGGTTGAGCATGTTTTAGCTACTCAGTGCCTTGTACAAAAGAAAATGAAAAATATGCTGGTACGAGTGGACGGCAAACTGGGCAAAGGAGTTACCCCAAAAGATGTCATTTTGGCAATCATTGGCAAAATTGGCACAGCAGGCGGAACGGGCTATGCCATTGAATTTGGTGGACAGGTGTTCCGTGATATGTCGATTGAAGGGCGTATGACGGTGTGTAATATGGCGATTGAGGGCGGTGCAAGGGTTGGACTTGTGGCGGTGGACGATAAGACGATAGATTATGTCAAAGGTCGCCCCTATGCCCCAACTGGCGAGAATTGGGACAAAGCCGTTGCCTATTGGAATACCCTAAAATCGGACGATGATGCTCATTTTGATGCGGTGGTGGTGTTAAATGGCGATGAGATTGAACCACAAATTTCGTGGGGAACTTCGCCTGAAATGGTCATTCCAGTCTCCGCCAATGTACCAACCTTAGATATGGCAAAAGACGATGTGCAAAAAAATGACTGGACACGAGCTTATCAATATATGGGCTTAACAGCAGGTCAATCATTGTCAGACATTACCCTTGACCGTGTGTTCATTGGCTCGTGTACCAATTCTCGTATTGAAGATTTGCGAGAAGTCGCCAAAATCGTAGAAGGTAAAAAAGTCGCCCCAACCATCAAGCAAGCAATGGTTGTAGCAGGTTCAGGTCAGGTTAAAAAACAAGCAGAAAGTGAAGGTTTGGATAAAATCTTTATTGATGCGGGATTTGAATGGCGTGAGCCGGGCTGTTCTATGTGTCTTGCGATGAATGCGGATAAATTGCAATCAGGTGAACATTGTGCCAGTACGTCTAACCGTAACTTTGAAGGTCGTCAAGGCAATGGCGGTCGTACGCACCTTGTGAGTCCTGCAATGGCGGCGGCGGCGGCAATTTATGGGCATTTTGTGGATGTGCGAGCGGTGGCGTAGCAGTAAAAATTGGGGGTATTTATTGAATATCCTCAATCCAAATATTATTGTGGAGAATAAGATGACAAATTTGGATTTTTTAAAAACAACCTTAGCAGAATGTGCAGAAGTACCAGATATTTTGTTGGATAAAATCCAATATGATGGCAATGATGAATCATTACTTTATGATGTGTTATTTCCGCTTTTGGGTTGGGATTTGGATAATGGTTATGCGAGTTTTGCTGACGGTCAATTTATGGAATATATGGAATGGAAAGAACCCTGTATAGATTTTGAGAAGTTCTTTATTATCAAAAATCGTCAATTGGTAATTGATACCAGCGATATGTTTGATGATTATGAAGAAGCTGTTGGTGATGAAGATGAGTGTGATGAAATGGATTTTTATGACTATTGTGATTTGCATCGCCAATATATTATTGGCTATTTCGATAAGAAATTAGCACCGCATAATTTGCGTTTGGTGGAATTGGGTTTACAAGAAAATGCTTATTTTTTGCTGATTCATAATGATGAAAATAAAATTAAAAAGTTGATTGATGCTTTTGATAAGTTTAATATTCCAGTGATTGCAGAATAGTGGTTGGATAGAGATTTTTTTATGTTAACCAAAATTTAGTTATGATTGTTGTGTTGTTAAATGGGGAAATGGTATGCAAAATTTTAATGTACAAATCAAAGATGAACTTGTGCCTGTATTTATGAAAATGATTGCAGGTTTTGGGCAAGATATTATGATTAAAAATGATACCACTACCCCAAAAATTAAAAAACGAGATTTATCTAAATTGGTTGCTCACCCCAATACAATTAATGGTAACTATGATGATGTGATAAATGTTGATTGGGAAAAGGAATGGTATAATGACTTACCAAAATAACATTTATTTGGATACGCATATTTTGGTATGGCTTTATCAATCCAAAACAAACCAATTATCCAAAAAAGTGGTTGATATTTTGGAAAATATGGATAATTGTTTCTTAATTTCGCCAATGGTTATTTTGGAATTAGAATTTTTATATGAAATTGGTAGAATAAATGCAAATACCAAGCAAATATTTAATCACATTAACCAAGTTTTGGACTTAAATATTTGTCAAAAATCTTGGTTAGATGTGGTTAATGTTGCCAACCAATTGAAATTCACACGAGACCCATTTGACCGTTTAATTGTTGCTAATACAATGCTTGATGATAATATTTTAATCAGCAAAGATAATAAAATTAGCGATTTTTATAAGAAGTGTGTTTGGTAAATGAATTATTCCAAACTTATCAAAACTATAATTACCGACCCCATAGAAGTCTCCGATGAATTATGGGTATTTAAAATAGAAATTTTTAAAAATCAAAAAGGCTATTTTGCTACCCTTTGGCGATTGGACAGCTATAATATCGCCCCAACTTTTACGAGCCTAGCAGAACATATTGCCAGCGAAACATTTTTTATTGATGACAGTTTTCGTTTTGATGGCTTGGGATTGTATGGCGATGATGTTAAATATTTTCAAACGCTTGATGAGTGTCGAAATTATGTGTTAAAGTGTATTGATGATGAATTTGGTGTATAGTAATGAATGATTATTTGGCACAAACCGAACGCCTAATCCGTGAAATTAATCAAATTCACGCTCAATATTCCAATGATTATTTTGAAACAGGCAAAGTCGCAAAGGTAAATTTATCACGCACGCTTGCTCATGTGTCAACTGAGCATATTTTATCTTATCGTTTGAATTTACACGAAGCGATTAATGATTATTTGTTTTTTGCCGATATTAAAGACATTCATTTTTATTATCGTGTCAAAACTGCTGAAAGTATTCATGATAAAATCAATCGCTATTTGGCAAGAGAAAATCAATATCCAGTTAATAATATTTTAAATGATATTTTTGGAGTAAGAATGATTTTGCCGTCCGAATATATCAGTCAAATTTTAGAGAATTTGGATAAATTTAAAGCCGAATATCAACTTAAAAATTGGTATTTGCGAGATGTGGACGGCTATATTGGTATTCATATTTATTTTAAAAATTCCAGTAATTTTTATTACCCTTGGGAATTACAGATTTGGGATATTAAAGATGCCAAAGCCAATATCGAAAGTCATCGTTTATATAAACGAGAATTTGTCAAAAATATTGTTTAATGTAAAAGGAAAATTTTATGAATGACCTAGCTCAAAACCCTTATTTAGAAGTTCGCCAGCCCGCCCAGCCACAAGGCGAAATGGTGTTAAAATGTGCCGATATTGCCCCTAATAGCACCTTATCCAATGATTATGTGGCAAATATTTGGGGATTTACAGGCAATAACATCAGCCCAGAATTACAATGGGCAAACGCACCTGCTGATACCAAAAGTTTTGTACTGACAATGTACGACCCAGACGCACCAACGGGCTGTGGTTTTTGGCATTGGAATGCGTTTAATATTCCTGCTGATTGGAGTAAATTACCTAAAAATGGTTCAAATAATTTTGGTAATGGCATTTTGGAATTGCAAAATGACGCAGGTTTAACAGGCTTTATTGGGGCATTTCCTCCACAAGGCGATAAACCGCATCGTTATATTTTTACCCTATATGCGTTAAATGAAGTGCTGGATTTACCAAATAGCATTAGCCCTGCCGTGCTAGGATTTAATTTAAATGGTAAGGTATTGGCAAGTGCCAGTTTGACGGCTTATTATCACTGGTAAGATTTTAATTAAAAGGCAAAAATTATGAAGCAATACACCACCGAAATCGGCATCGTTGCCCCCCTAGACCGTGCCAATGTGGATACGGACTTGATTATCCCTAAGCAGTTTTTAAAATCCATTAAACGCACAGGTTTTGGCGATAATTTATTTGATGAATTGCGTTATTTGGACGAGGGCTTTCTAGGGCAAGACATTGCCAAACGCCCAAAAAACCCTGATTTTGTGTTAAATCAAGAACGCTATCAAGGGGCGACTATTCTACTTGCTCGTACCAATTTTGGTTGTGGTTCTAGCCGTGAACACGCCCCTTGGGCATTAAATGAATATGGCTTTCGCACCGTGATTGCTCCAAGTTTTGCGGACATTTTCTTTAATAACTGCTTTAAAAACGGAATGCTTCCTGTCATCCTTTCTGAAAGTGAAGTTGATGAATTATTTAAAGAATGTTTTGATAATGTCGGCTATCAATTAACCGTAGATTTACAAAATCAAAAGGTGATTTCGCCAAGTGGCAAAGAATATCCTTTTGAAGTGGACGCATTTCGTAAGCATTGTTTATTAAATGGTTTGGATGATATTGGTTTGACGTTGCAAAATAGCGATGATATTAAAGCCTTTGAACAAAAAGCCCGTGCAAAGAGACCTTGGGTATTTAGAGAATTAACGGCTTGATTAAATAAGAGAGGAACAGATGAGCCATTTTTCTGCAATTGGTTTTAATGTTGAAACTGTTGATGATTATAATTCATTGATAGAGCAAGTATTGCAAGTTGCGACTGAATATTCTACGCACGAAAATTTAACTTATTTGCGTTATACTGACCCAAGCGGTGCAGAAATTTGGCTTTGTACCAATAATGATAAAAAAGAAATTGTTTGTGCTACCCCTTGTTTTACATCAAAAACCACACAAAAAGTGGGTATCAATGCTGTTACTCCCATTGAAAACGGAGAATATGGCGATGGTACAATTCACGGTTGGTTAAATGCTACGAATTATGACCAAAAAGATGGTTGGCTAGATGGTTATTATCCAGTAATTGTTGATGTACCGAATTATTTGGATTATCAAGATGATAATAAGATTCGTATTTCGTATCTAACTTTATTTGCTGAAAATGTTGATATTTTTGATGACAGAAATGATTTTGATAAATGGCAAAAACAAGATGGTGGAGAGGGAGAGCTTAGTTTTAGTTCAGAATTTTTTGGACCAAGTGGTATGTTTACCGATGATGAACAAAGTGAACCAACTTCTATTGTCTTGGCAGGATTAACTGTACTTGAAGCCGAAAAACGTTTGAATACATTAAGCAATAATGAATTTTATTGGTGTCGTGTTAGCACTTATGGCGGTGAATATGAGGCTGTATTTCCGCTAGATATGTTTGATGATGTGCCAAAAGTAGGAAATATTATTTTTGGTCATTATTGGCTAACGGGGCGTTTTGAATAATTTTTTTTTAGATTTTTAAAAGGAAACCCTTATGAAACACATTGCAATCCTAAATGGCGACGGTATCGGACCTGAAATTGTCGCCCAAGCGGTTAAAGTATTGGATAAACTTATCCAAAATGGCTTACAGGTAAGTTATGAATACGCCAAATTGGGCGGAGAGGCTTATGATGAATACGGCTCGCCATATCCTACCCAGACCCAAGAGATTGTGCGAAAAGCCGATGCGGTATTATTGGGGGCGGTAGGTTCTCCGCAATACGACAATTTAGAGCGTCCATTACGCCCAGAACGAGGGCTTTTGGCAATTCGCAAAGATTTAAATTTATTTGCCAATTTACGCCCTGCCATTCTTTATAAGGAACTTGCCAATGCCTCTACTTTAAAACCAGAGGTGGTATCAGGGCTTGATATTTTGATTGTGCGAGAACTCACAGGCGATATTTATTTTGGCGAACCTCGTGGTATTATTACCAATGACAAAGGCGAGCGTGAGGGCTTTAATACGATGCGATATAGTGAGAGTGAAATTCGCCGTATTGCCAAAGTATCATTTGAATCTGCCCAAAAACGAAATAAAAAATTATGTTCGGTGGATAAAGCCAATGTCTTAGAAACCACCGAACTTTGGAAAGAAATTTTTAATGAAGTGGCAAAAGATTATCCAGATGTCGAGCTTAGCCATATGTATGTGGATAATTGTGCGATGCAACTGGTTAAAGCCCCAAAGCAATTTGATGTGGTGGCGACAGGCAATATCTTTGGCGATATTCTCTCTGACCAAGCGTCTATGTTGACAGGCTCTATCGGAATGCTCCCGTCTGCAAGCCTTGATGAAAATGGTAAGGGCTTGTATGAGCCATCGCACGGCTCTGCCCCTGACATTGCAGGACAGAATAAAGCAAACCCTTTGGCGACCATTTTGTCGTTGGCAATGCTCCTGCGTTATAGCCTAAATGACGAAGCTCGTGCCAAACAAGTGGAAAATGCCGTGCAAGCGGTGCTGGCGGACGGACTGCGTACAGCGGATATTTATGAAGATGGCACACAGCTTGTGAGTTGTACCGAGATGGGCGATGCGGTGCTTGCTAAGTTGTAAGATCATCAAATAAGCCATCAAATGATTGATGGCTTATTTTTTACATGCATCTAGATCCAATGATCAATCTACAAGAAACCAAAATTCTTTTATGGCACCATAAAAGAAAATACATACAAAACCTAAGATTTGCTTGATGTATCAGCCAACAATAATCCAAAATTACGCTGTGGCTTTTTCTGTGCAACCCATCAATGCTATCAAGTGTCACAAAATTGATTATCCATTGGATGTAATGTGATATTCATGCTGTCCAACCCATTGAAAGACTCCTTAATAAGAAATATCAAGCAATCCACCCATATCACAAACCCAAACCCAGCAATATATTAACCGCCACTTACCAAGCTTTGAGTTTGCATACCAATCCTGCGATGATTAACAAAGATTTTTTTATTAATTGCTTCACCCATGGGAACACAGATGGATTTTTGGCACGAGACACTCTTTCTTATTTTGTAACCAAGTCTCATGCCCTACCATGACAAGACTTGGCTTACACAAATTAAGATTCACACCAACATCACTTAAACATCAAAGCCCAATTTCCCCAATAAATGGCAAATGACGGTATTTTTGTTCGTAGTCCAACCCATACCCCACAATAAACCTATCCTCTACCTCACAACCCAAAAACTTCACGTCCATTTCCACCACACGGCGAGAGGGTTTACTCACAAGCGTACAAAGTTCAATGGAGTTTGGTTCACGAGTTTTTAAAATTTCCACCACCTTAGAAAGAGTACGACCAGAATCAATAATATCCTCAACAATCAGCACATCTTTGCCACGAATGTCGCCATCCAAATCCTTTAAAATTTTGACATCACCGCTTGAAGTCGTCCCTGTGGCATAGCTTGATGCGGTCATAAAGTCAATTTCGTGCGGTTTGTCAATGGCTCGACACAAATCCGCCATAAAAATCACCGAACCACGCAACAGTCCAATCAAAACAAGGTCTTTTTCACTGTTTGCATAATGATCGTTGATTTCTTTACCAAGTCGCTTTACCATTTGGGCGATTTCATCGCTACTAATCATGACGTTTAGGGTTGGTGAGGTCATAAAATTACCTATTTTGGACACATTTATCAATAAGAATTAAAAGATATTTGGTTGATTTGCTATTATAGCACAAAATATTAATTGAATAAAAATATTTAATCACACCGATAGCCATTGATTTTTAACAATTAGCCCATATCATGATTAAAACTTCCTATTTGGCTAATACTTTGATGATTAATTATCTATGCGAACAGCTTGCTCCGCTGGGCGATATTTCTTATAAACGAATGTTTGGCGGTTATGGTGTATTTTTAAACCACACAATGATTGGCATTGTCCAAGATGACGAAATTTTTATCAAAAAATTAAAGATTGATGACAATGACAATCGCTTTGGCTATTTAAGACAGGGTAAAATGGTGTATTTAAATTATGTTTTAATTGACAGACTATTGCTTGATGAACAAGATGAACTCATTGCATTGGTAAAATCATTTTTACATAACTAAAATATTTTATAAAAAGCTCAATGACCACTAATAAATACCGCATTAAATAATATGGTGGGAGAATGAATAGTATAGGTCAAAAACAGCACAATAACAGCAGCAATCTTAATATTTAAAATCGCCCATGAATGTTTTTCTAAAAAAATTAAGAAAAATCCTATTAAAAATTGTAATGCTGGCAATATCAATATCACCCCAGTTTGACATAATTTTATTACCCAAGTAATATGGGTAGGGATACCAAAAAATTCAACATCATCAAACATACCTATAAAATCATAGTTGGGATTATGCCCACCAATCAAATAAATTAATGTTCCTTGAGAAATGGCTAAAACAAACAATGCTGCCAACAATAAAAATTTTTTCAACATTAACTCTCTCACAGCAGTGAATTTATTGTTTGATTGTGTTTGGATGAATATGTTATCACTTGATAAACAAACCAAACTTATCGCATTGGTTTAACAGTTATTTAACCCAATGCAAAGGCGTGTAATATATACCAACCAACCCTTAAAAATGATACAAAGTAATTATCCTTAGGGGCGAATTGAAATTCGCCCTTACAAACCAAACATTAAATTTGTATTTATCAAATCACAGGATTTATTACAGGAATTTTATTTCCCTTTTCAGACTTATCCTGATTAAATTTCGGATTAAACGATTGTACTTGTGGATTAACAGGTAAACCCATATCGGCAAGTTTTTCCACCACACCCACTTGAATGTTATCGCCTTCAAAAAGACGCTCATTATCGTCTCTTGCCAGTTTTAAACTTTCAAAATCAAACAATTCTCTATCCACCAACTGACTGGGGGCGACATTTTGGAGTGCTTTAAACATACTTGCCAAACGTTTTGGGTGTGCCTTATCCCATTCACGGAGCATGTCATTTATCATCGCTCGTTGTAAATTCTCCTGCGAGCCACACAAATTACACGGAATGATTGGAAATTTTTTATAATTAGCGTATTTAATAATATCCTTTTCGGCAACATAGGCAAGCGGGCGAATTAGGATATTTTGTTTATCGTCCGATAACAGTTTTGGGGGCATTGCCTTTAAACTTCCGCCGTGAAATAAATTCAAAAAGAAAGTCGCCAAAATATCATCTCTATGGTGTCCTAATGCCACTTTGGTTGCCCCAATTTGTTTGGCAAAACCATATAATGAGCCACGGCGAAGTCTTGAACACGCTGAGCAATAAGTTTTGCCTTCTGGCACAACGGATTTGACAATGCTATAAGTGTCTTTTTCTAAGATATAATAAGGAATGCCTTGTTTGGAGAGATATTCTGGCAAAATATGCTCTGGAAAATTGGGCTGTTTTTGGTCAAGATTTACCGCAACCACTTCAAAATTAATCGGGGCAATGCGTTTTAAAAATAGCAAAATATCCAGCAGAGTAAAACTGTCTTTTCCGCCAGAAATACAAACCATCACCACATCGCCATTTTCAATCATATTAAAATCACGAATCGCCCAAGACACTTCTTTTCTCAACTTTTTTTGCAATTTTTTAAAGCGAGCTGATTTAATGCCATCATCAAAATCATGTACTTCATTATCATCGCCATCATCATGCTCATCAAATGTTTCGGACGATTGGGAGAGGGCTTGAATGATTTCTAAATCATCATTATTTAAATTTTGGTCTAAATTTGATTGTGTCATGTTTGTTTCTCAAATTAGTTTTTGGATTTGACTTTGTATTTTTTGGGAGCATTCTCAGTAATTGGGTTTTGGGATTGATTGTCAATCACAGGCATTGCCACCAATTTACCGTCCACTTTTTCATAACGCATTTTGGGTTTGGTAGGGGCAGTAGTTTGCATTTCTATCAATTCTGAGACATTTTTATCAAAATTGGCTCTAAAATGAGCTTTGGCATTTTTAATACCGCCTTTGGTATTTTTATCATCAGACTTTTTATCGTTGAACTTATTAAAATCACGCTTTTTAAAGTCAGATTTTTTATCCAATTTACTAAATTTGCCTTTGGTGTGGTCTTTTCTTTTAAAGTCTGATTTTTTATCAAATTTTGAATGGGGGTTTTTGTCGGTTTGATGATCTTGACAATCCTCATTTACCCAATCATCTACCACCGCATCAAAATCACTTTGTACGTCATAGGTTCTCATGGTTTGGTTTTTGTGCGTGATTTTAAAACTTTGATGAATGGGTTTTTTAAGATTAAAATCCACACCGACGGTTTTATCGGTCAGCTCAATCACTTCATAACGATTTTTAACTTCCTTGGATAATTCAAATTTGGTAAAGTTATTACTAAAATACAATACGCCATTTGATGTCAATCTATTCATGGCACGGCTGATGAGTGCAACATGGTCTCTTTGCACATCAAAAGTACCTTTGAATTTTTTGGAGTTTGAGAAAGTGGGTGGGTCAATGAATATCAAATCAAATTGCTCGGTATTGTTTTTGAGCCATTCAAAGACATCGGTCGCAATAAATTCATATTTGGGCTTTTCATCTAATGTGCTGGCGGTCAAATCCAGTCCATTTAAGGCAAAATTTTGCTTGCCCCAATTTAAATAATTGGCGGACAAATCCACGCTGGTTACTGACTTTGCCCCACCCATTGCCGAATGCACGCTGGCGGTACACGTATAAGCAAACAGATTTAGGACGTGTTTGCCCCGACTTTCGTGTTTGATGATTTCACGCATATTGCGGTGGTCGATAAAAAGCCCTGTATCCAAATAATCGGTAAAATTGACATACAAATACGCATCATGCTCATGAGCAATGTACATTTTTTTGTTTTTGCTTTCGGTTTTGGTGTATTGGTCATTGCCTGATTGACGCATGCGAGTTTTAATAAAAATACTTTCACGATGTACATGGAAAATATCACGAATTGCCGATAACACCAAATTAAAACGAGCTTTGGCAACTTCAACAGGGATTTGTTTGGGTGGGGCGTATTCTTGGACGTGGATTTTATCGCCATATACATCAATCGCCACGTTATAATTGGGTAAATCCGCGTCATAAATTCGCATGTTGCTGATATTATACTTAATGGCATACTTTTTAAGATTGGCGATGTTTTTTTGTAAGCGGTTGATAAATTCTTGGCTGTCAGGATTGTCAATGTCTTTTTTAATAAAATTGGCAATCAAATCGGTGTTGGCGTGATTGGTTTTTTCAACATCAATTTGCCCATGACGAAAATACACCGTCAGTACACCGTTATGACATTTTAACGTATTTGGGCTGACAATTGGCAAGGTATCAGCATGCTCAACATGACTTGCCAGCACCGCCAAATCCGCTCGTTTGCACCGCCCACGCAAGCCGTCCGCTACAATCAGCCCCAAACCGTGATACAAAGGTTTGATCAAATCGCTCTCGCCCAAGCGTTCGCCATAAGGGGGGTTAGTGATAACAAGTGTATACTCAGTATCGAGCGTGGCTAGGGCAGATTTGAGCTGGGCAAGCGGTCGCTGAGCAAGCCCAATCCGCTCGGCAATGGGGGCAAGGGCAGACGCCAGTAGGTTTTTGTGGCAGGCTTTGACCGCCTGTGCGTTGGCGTCAGATGCGATGACGGTGAATTTGCCAGCGATGAAATCTTGTTCAAGTTGTGCTAAATTGTCGTGAAATTGGTTCAACGCCTCATTTGCCAAACTTTGCCACAGCTCATTATCGTGGTGCTCCCAATGATAAAAGCCAAACTCGCTTGCCTTTTTGTCAATGCCGACAGGGTAGTTTGTCCGCATGAGCAGGGCTTCGGTGATGAATGTACCAGAGCCACACATGGGGTCAATCAAGGCGGTGTGCTCGCCCTTGTACCAACCGCATTCATAAAGCAAGGCAGACGCCAAGTTTTCTTTTAGGGGTGCGTCCGTGTTCGCCACACGATAGCCACGACGGTGTAAACTTGTACCAGACAAATCCAAATACAATTCACAAAGCTCGCTGGTGGCATGGGCATAGATGTGAAAATCAGGGGATTTGTCCACGCTCGGACGCTCACCCAATTTGCGATTAAAGCAGTCCACCACCGCATCTTTGATACGCAAGGTGGCAAATTGTTGGTTGACGTTTAGGCGTTTGTCGGTGGATAGGCGGATAACAAAGGTATTATCCACCCCAAAAATGCTTGTCCAATCATAGCGACTGGCAAACTCATACAAAGCAGACGGCACGTCCTCATCAATGACTTTGGTTTCTACGGTACGGGTGGTTTTTTGTCCACTTGTTTCACGCACTTGGTTGACGGTTTGGGTTTTTTGGCAAAAATAATACTCACCAATCGGCAGTAATACACGGCTCGCCACTCGGCTGTATAGGCAGATTTTATAAAAGTGAGTCAAAGACACACGCACTCGCACTCGCCCCGTCCGCATGAGTTGCCCTGTCAGTCCAAACAAAGCAAGCTCGGTCAATAGGGCATTTTCTAGCCCTTCTGCACACGTAATCACAACATCAAAGGCGTTGGGGTCAAACTGGGCGAATGGTGAAATCATGGCGGTTTTTTCTGTGTTGATAAACGGATAATTATAGCATAATTATTAAATGTTGGCTATTTTAACACCAATTCAATGTGATGTTGTACAAACGCCATGTCAGCCCATTTGGTGCATGGTAGCAACTCAATCGCCAAATATCCTCTAATCACTTTTTGGCAATTCCACTACATCAGTATCAATTTTCACCTGACTTTTTGGCAATTCCACCGACAACGCCACTTTGGGAATGGTCATGCCTGCCCCTTCTAGGCTATTTTTGATTTTTTCTTGCATTTGTTCTTTGATGATGGGAATGCGTGCCACTGACAAGGGAGCCACCCAAAACCGCACAATCAAATGAATGGCATAATCGCCAATCTCGCTCATTGTTACCATTGGGGAAGGCTGACGCAACACAACTTCTTCTTTGGCAAGAGCCTCCAAAATCGCTTGGCGTGCGTCTTCAATGCTGGCACTAAGCTCAATGCGAGTTGGCACGTCAAAACGTATCATTTTTTTGGAAGTTAAATTCACCACGTCCGATGATGACATGGTGGCGTTGGGAATGATGATGATGATGTTATCACGGTCAAGGATTTGGGTGGCTCGTAGGCTGATTTTGACAATTCGCCCTTCTTGGTTGTTGATACGAATCCAGTCGCCCACCTGAAAAGATTGCTCCACCAAAATGGTAATCCCAGCGATGAAGTTGGCAAGCGTGCTTTGGGCGGCAAAACCCACCGCCAAACCCACAATACCAAGACCCGCCACCAGCGAGACGATGTCGAAGCCAAACTGTGCCAAAATGGTCGCCAACGCCAGCACCATGATGACCACCGAAACCATGTTTTTTAACAACTGCTCAATGGATGCATTTAGCTCATAATGCTTTAACACACTTGCCAAAATGTGTCCGCTATTTGCCCAAAGCACATAATAAAATCCCGCCCAAGTGGTCGCCCTTGCAGTAGCGGTAATGGTTTTGGTTTCAGCACCAATTTGAGTCATCACGGCAAGCGTGCTTAACACCAACCATGCATAGCGAAACACCGCCCGTGTAATCCATACTTGGCGTTGGGACAAATGCACTTTATGTTTAAGGTGTTTTAAAATATAAACCACCAACCAATAAAAAAAGCCAATCACCACCAGCAAAATCACGCATTTAATCACAATCGCCAAAAACGTAATGCCACGCTCCGCCCAGTTTATCACGCCATCATCAAGCGAGCCACCCAAAGACACATAAATGCTTTGGTATAAGTCATAAAAGATTTTATTAAAAAAATCCGCAAGGTGGGTTTGAATGGCTGGCATGGTAAAACAAATCATGATTTTGGCGAAAAAAATATTTTAGCATAAAATTTGGGCGCATTAAATATCCGTTTTGACAACCAACAACCCCATCACAAATCTATTTTTATTTTCGGTCTTGTTAAACAAAAAAATACATAAGCTAAAATATACCCATTCTACCATAACCCAACAAACTACCAATGAATCAAACATTTACCCATTGCCCTAAGTGCCAATCTCAGCATTTTGTCAAAGCAGGCTTTAACAATGGCAGACAACGCTATGAGTGTAAGGGTTGTAGTCATTATCAGACATTACTTAGCAAGGTTTAAAAGAAAAACCAAATGTTATTCTAAATGTCAGACTATGATAGAATGCTCACTTAATCTGCTCTTTGCTAAGTGGAATGGGTGTTTGAGGTTTGTATTTTGAATTAACAATGCCTTATTTTTTACAATCAATAAAAACATTCAAGTTTTAATATTGATGCTCATCATACCCCATTTGAAATTTTCCAAATTTCACAATTTATTTAGGATTATGTTAAATAAATTTTAAACCATAAAAAAGAGCGAATCTCTCCGCTCTTTTTTGGGATTACCACGCCTGCGATAAGGCTGACAAGACCGCTTTTAACATGGAAGATACCGTGCTGTTGCACACACCGATACCCGAATAGACCTTGCCACCAACATTGAGCTGAACATAAGACACCGCCGCCGAATGGGTTTGGTTGTCACCAAGCTCATCATCTAGCACGCTTGGCGTGGCTTTGGTATTGATGGCGTGCTCAGAATAATTGGTTACATGAATGTCTTTGCCCGTTACTTTTACGAGTCCATCAATAAATGCCGACAACGCCCCATTGCCCTGACCGATGATTTGTAGCACTTCATCAGTAGTGGCAACTTGCCCTTCAAAAGAAACATTACCCCCTGTATTTTTGATGTGATAATCACTAAGCTTAAAGGTTTCTTGAGTCAAGAAAGTACGAGTAAAGATGTCAAGAAGCTCTTCGGTTTTAAGCTCACGAGCCAGCGTCTCAGCTTCGTTTTGCACCACTTTGGCAAAGTCAATCTGCGTCCAACGAGGCAAATCAAAACCATAGTGGCGTTGGAGGATATAAGCCGCCCCACCCTTACCTGATTGGCTATTGATACGCACCACATCTTGATAGCTACGCCCAATATGCACAGGGTCAATGGGTAGATATGCCACGTCCCAATGTTTTTCGGTTTCGGGGTGTTTTTCGTTATAATCGAGTGATTTTTTAATCGCATCTTGGTGCGAACCAGAGAATGCAGTAAACACAAGCTCGCCCACATAGGCATGGCGGGGATGCACAGGCAAGTTGGTGCATTCGGTCGCCACTTGCACAATCTCGCTCACTTGCGACAAGTCAAGCTCAGGGTCAACGCCTTGCGTGTACAAGTTCATCGCCATCGTCAAAATGTCCATGTTGCCCGTACGCTCACCATTACCCAAGAGCGTCCCCTCCACACGGTCAGCCCCTGCCATGACACCAAGCTCACTCGCTGCCACGCCACAACCTCGGTCATTGTGGGTGTGTAGGCCGATAATCACATCTTTGCGACTGGGCAAATGACGGCAAAAATACTCAATCTGGTCGGCATAGAGATTTGGCGTACTCGCCTCAACGGTCGCAGGCAAGTTTAAAATCACCTTTTGCCCATCTTGTGGTCGCCACACATCGCAGACTGCTTGGCACACTTCTACGGCAAAATCGGTCTCGGTTTGGCTAAAACTCTCAGGGCTATATTGGAACGTCCACTCAGTATCAGGATAGCGTTTGGCGATGTCTCGTAGCAAAGTCGCTCCATTGACCGCAATCGCCTTAATGCCCTCTTTGTCAAGCTGATAAACCTTGTCTCGTTGCACTTTGGAGGTGCTGTTGTACACATGGACAATGGCTTTTTTTGCCCCTTGCAAACTCTCAAAAGTGCGTTCAATCAAATGCTCACGAGCCTGCACAAGCACCTGCAAAGTAACATCATCAGGCACATGACCACCCTCAATCAACAGACGAGTAAAGTCAAATTCCACTTGGGCAGCAGACGGAAATCCAATCTCAATCTCTTTAAAGCCCACCGCCACCAAAAGTTTAAAAAATTTCAACTTTTGCTCAATCGTCATGGGGTCGATGAGGGCTTGGTTGCCGTCTCGCAAATCCACACTCGCCCAGATGGGGGCTTTTTCGATGCGTTTATCACACCAAGTACGGTCTGGAATGTGCGGAGCAAATTCAAAAGGACGGTATTTGGTAAAATCAAAGGCAGGGTTTTTGGGGGTGATTTTCATCGTTTGGCTCTCTTTTGATTTGGCTGTTAAGTTGGGCGAATTGCAATTCGCCCCTACGGTTCATTTTTTAACATTACCATAAAATTTTTAGGCAATTTTTTATGATTTATATAATAGCAAATTTTTTAAATAATTTTAACCAATTTTACCAAAATTTTGGCAAATTTTTGTACAAATTCCCCAAAGTTATGATAAAATTTAGTGAAATTCACTACAAATTCACAATTATGCAAACCCTACCACCAAATGCTACCGCCAATTTAGACCAAACCGACAAAAAACTGCTCCACCACCTAACCAAAAACGCCCGCCTGAGCATTGGCGAGCTTGCCGAGCTTGTCAATCTCTCCGCCACGCCCACCGCAAGACGCATCAAACGCCTTGAAGAACTGGGCTTAATCACAGGCTATCACGCCCACACAAGCCCCGAAAAATTGGGCTACACGCTGTCGGTTTTTGTGGCGGTCAGTATGGACAAGCACACGGACGAACGCTTTGGCGAATTTGAAAACCAAATCAAATCGTTTGATGAAGTGGTGGCGTGTAGCCTTGTTACGGGGCGGTCGGAAGATTATTTGTTAAAGGTAATGGTGAGAGATATGCGACATTATGAAGAATTTTTGCTCCATAGACTGAGCAAAATTGAAGGCGTAAGCCAGCTGCATACCAGTTTTGAATTAAGGGAAGTGTTTCATAGAAGTGTGGTTTGAATTTAAAAAACAAATACTCTATAATCAAAAAAAGCATTTTTCAAGGAGTTCTTTATGGACAAAAAAGAATTGATTTATCAAACCTGTCTATCGGTAGTTAAACACATTAAAAATCTAATCGCTTACGAAAATGACACAGGCATTAGAAAGGGTTATCATTCAAGATTATTTCAACATTTATTACACCCAGAACAAGATTTTTTATTATTGGGGTGTTCAAAAAAATTATTGCAAGACCAAAATTCCACAGCACACCCTGAACACATTGTTCCTTGTTCCTATATGATATGGGAATTAGAAAGATTAATTCGTGAAAATCAATATTCTGATGAAGTTCTAGCAACCGCCTTGCAGAAAAATTGGCAAATTGCTTTTATCACCAAAGATGAAATGTATTACCTAGACACAAAAGCTGGGCTTAATTTAAAAAGCACAATGCCCGAAAATTGGGATTTTATAACAGGCGACCCAGAAATTAGGCTAAAAATGGCAAATATTGAATTGGATTATGATATTTAACCGTAGGTGCATATTACGCACCTTACAACCAATGGCTTAATACTTATTTAAATCACAAAAAATCAATGAGCCATTAAATGCGTTACCAAAATAAATATCCCAATACCAATCAAAACAATACCGCCCATAATTTGGGCTTTATTACCGACTTCTTTGCCGATTTTTGCCCCCAAATAGACACCAAAAGTTGCCATGATGGTGGTTGCCATGCCGATGAGAAAACTTGCCAACCAAATATTGACTTCCAAAAAAGCAAGGCTTACGCCAATAATCATCGCATCAATGCTGGTGGCAAAGGCGGTCAAGATGGTTTTGGCAAGGCTGTTTTTGACAGGCTCGCCATCATCGTCTTTGCCAAACATCGCCTCATAAATCAAATGCACGCCAAGCCCACCCAGCAAAATAAAGCTGACCCAATGGTCAAAGCCCTGCACCAAATCTTGTGCCAACACGCCCAAATAATAGCCAATCACAGGCGTAATTGCTTCCACAATACCAAAGACAATGCCGATTTTAAAGGCTTGGAGTAAGCGATTGTGTGCATTACCCGACAAATCCGCACTCGCCCCTCGCACCACAGATGCGGCAAAAGCATCCATAGACATACCAAAGGACAGGGCGGCTAGGGTAATGATGTTCATCGGTTAATGTTCCACCTGTGATGATACATTTTTGGCAAAATAACTAAGTAACTCCAATGTTCTATCCAGCCTGACCGACAACTCCATCTCTTCATAGGCAGTAAATTTGAGTCCTGTCGCCCCATTCATGCGGTACACACCTTCTTTATGCTCTGACTGTATCAATCTGATAATCGCCATCGCATCCACCACTGTATCAGAGCGAAACTCAAAGGTCATGGCACTTGCAGAGATGTCCATACGTATGATCCCAAGCGGTTCTGCCTTGATACGCAGACGATGTACCGCAAATAGATTTTGACCTTGTGTGGGTAATGCCCCAAAACGGTCTATCATCTCAACACGTAGGTCGTTTAGTTCAGTGATGTCCGCAGCTGATGAAATACGTTTATAAAACATCAAACGCTCATGCACATCACCCAAATAATCATCAGGAATAAGAGCAGAGGCATGAATATTAATATCACTCACAATATCTAATGGCGTGGCAAGGCTTGGCGTTTTGCCTGCTTTGATGGCACGAGTGGCTCTCTCCAACATATCCATGTACAGACCAAACCCAATGGTCTGCATGTTGCCTGATTGCTCCTTACCCAAAATCTCGCCTGCCCCACGAATCTCCAAGTCCTCGCTAGCAAGCATAAATCCAGCCCCAAGCGTATTCGCCTTTGTGATGGCGTCAAGGCGTTTTTTAGCATCGGCGGTTAGCCCCTTAATGGACGGCACAAGCAAATAACAATACGCCTGATGATGACTTCGCCCTACCCTACCCCGCAGCTGGTGTAATTGAGCCAAACCAAATTTATCAGCACGATTGATGATGATGGTATTGGCATTTGGCACATCAATGCCAGTCTCAATGATGGTGCTTGCCACTAATACGTTAAATTTTTTGTGATAAAAATCACTCATGACCGCTGACAGCTCTTTTTCATTCATCTGCCCATGTGCCACGCCCACACGTGCCTCCGCCACCAGCTCACGCAATGTCTCTGCCATCGTCTCAATGCTTGCCACGTCATTGTGCAAAAAGTACACCTGACCACCTCGCAATATCTCACGTAGTATCGCATCTGTAATGGTCTCATTGGACTTAGGCATGACAAATGTTTTGATGGCAAGACGGCGGGCAGGCGGCGTGGCAATGATAGAAATATCCTGCATGCCAGAGAGTGCCATATTAAGCGTACGAGGAATGGGCGTGGCAGTCATGGATAAGCTGTCCACATCTGATTGCATGGCTTTGATTTTTTCTTTATGTCGCACCCCAAAACGATGCTCCTCATCGACAATCATCAGACCTAAATTTTTAAATTTCACGTCATCTTGCAGCAATTTATGCGTACCAATCACAATGTCCACTTGACCATCAGCCAGCTCTGCAAGCACTTTATCTTGGGCTTTTTTGGTCGAAAAACGAGACAGACTCTCAATTCTTACCGCCCAATCAGCAAAACGACTTCTAAAACTATCCTCATGCTGACCTGCAAGCAAAGTAGTCGGCACAAGCACGGCGACCTGATAGCCTGCGGACACCGCCACAAACGCTGCACGCATGGCAACTTCTGTCTTACCAAAACCGACATCACCACAAATAAGCCTATCCATAGGCTTGGTTTGTTTCATGTCAGCTAGCACGCTTTCAATCGCTAGGGCTTGATCAAAAGTTTCCTCAAAAGCAAAACCACTGGCAAACAGTTCATATTCTGCCATATTAATAGGAAAGCTAATGCCCAACTTGGCAGCACGGCGAGCCTGTACATTCAAAAGCTCTGCCGCCACATCATAAATCTGCGTCAAGGCTTTTTCTTTGGCCTTATTCCATTTGCCCGAACCCAGCTTGGAGAGTGCCACCGCCTCAGAATCTGTGCCACTGTACCGCCCAATCAAGGCAAGATTGGCAATCGGCACATAGACGCTGGCGTCATCGGCATATTTTAGGTGAATAAATTCCTGCTCGCCCTCACCCACATCAAGCACCATCAACCCTTGATAGCGACCAATGCCGTGTTCGATATGCACCACCAAACTACCTTCATTCAGTTCTGTTACCGACTTTACCAAGAACGCTTGGGAGATGCTAGATTGACGGCGACGGCGTGTTTGTAGCACTTGTCTACCAAAAATCTGTGTCTCGCTAATCACGCATAAATGTCGCTCATTAGAACCAAGCCACAGCCCACGCTCAATGGAAGCAACCGTCAGGGCAACTGTGGGGAGCTGTTTATTTTGGGTGGTTTTATAAAATCGTTCATAAAATTCCTCAAAATCCGCCACAAGCTCGACGTTAATTTTGCCCTTTAATAATTCCAACAAAATCTCACGTCGCCCTGCACTCTCCGCCACAAGCAATATTGATTTGGTCTCTGCCTCATCGTAAATAAAGTCTAACAACAGTTGAAGTGGTTCGGCAAGCTGATGATTAACAGCTAATGACGGTGGCGACAAACTAAGCACGTCCACAAAACCAGAAGTGCCGTCCAAACCTACGCCAAACATGATTTTTGGGTATTTTTTTAGGTAACCAAACAACGCCTCTTTGGATAAATACAACTCAGCTGGGGCTAAAATTGGCTTATCTTTATCGTGCCGTCTTGCCTCATAACGTTGCTTGACTTGCCTAAAAAATTCATCATAACGTCCATCAAGCTCATCACTAGTTACCACCAAAGTGTTTTGTGGTAAATATGAAAATAATGTTCCCTCCTCTTGCCATTTTTTTAAATCAAAAAACAATGGCATGTAATACTCTATACCAGCAGGAACAACCCCCTCCATGACATCATTATACAGCTCAAATTTTCGTGCCGACACATCGGCAAACATGCTGGCGAAGTTTTGGCGAAACAGTTCACGGCTCTCTTGTAAGTCAAACTCACGTGCTGGCAAAATACTAAATCTATCAACTTTTGCAAGCTCTGGCAATTTATGCACAGCAAGCATGCCTATTCCAGTATGTGCGTCTTTTTTGAGCTGTGCCAAGCCCTCATCAGATAGTGTTCTTTGTGTCTCGGGGTTAAAAAATCGAATGCTCTCTATCTCATCATCAAATAGATCTAAACGAAATGGCAAAGCCTGACCCATCGCAAAAATATCTACGACACTACCACGTACCGCAAATTCCCCTGGCTCAAAAACATTATCCACCGCCCGATAGCCTGCTTTAGTAAGTCTTGTCCGTTCATCAGCCAAATCAAATGTCGCCCCCACACTCAAATCAAAATGACGACCCAACAAAAACTGCGGAGGTACGATGCGTTGCATGAGCGTCTGCATGCTGACAAGTAGCACTCCTGATGTTGGCATGTCTGTCAAAAGACCGATTCTGTCTGAAATGATGTCTTGATGAACCAAAAGCTGATCATAAACAAGCGTTTCATAATCAGAGAATACATGTGCATCGATACCAAAAAACGCAAGCTCGGTTTCTAGTTGGTTTAGCTCGCTTTGGTCGTTGGTAACCACCATCATCAAGACATCGGAGTGGGTTTTGACATAGCAAGATAGCCAAAAAGCTTTATCACAGCTATCTTGGGTGTGAAATTTGGTGGTATAAGCAGATTGTCGTATGGGTGTATGAATTTTCATAAAATACTAAATGATAATAAAAACTTTAAATTGAGTTGAGGTGTGATTTTTCATGATTTTAAACACTCTCAGCAAATAAAAAACCCACAACCATGTGTGGGCTTTTATGTTATTGACCCATTGCACGCTCGTTAATTTGAATGTCCTTAGTGTCACGCAAGTAACGCAAATAATCTTGAAGCTGATCTTGTCCGACATTATCGCGAATGATTTTTGCCGCTGATGCACGCTCCTCCTTAGAGATTTGGGCGGTGGCGATGTTTTGTACAGGCCCCGCCACCATGACGCTCGCTCCTTGCTCAGTTTGCACCGACCACACACTCATGCCGTCTGCACGATGTTCGAACAAACTTGCTTGTTCGGCGGGGAGTAGATTGGGGCTTTGGCGAGTTACCACGCCAAGTGATGTTGCGGACTTAGCAAGCGTGTCGGCACTTTCACCGCTTTTATCTTGGGCGGTTTTTAGGGCAAGTTCGGTGGCTTTTTGTTTAACCAAAATCGCCTTAATATCCGCACTTGCCTCTGCTAATGATTTTACCTTGCTGTCTTGGTAGTTGGTGGGTTGCACCCAAACCGTCTTATCAGACAGGGTAACATTGGGACTGACCGACTGCTCAGTAATGGCAAACTCATCAAACGCCGCCAAAATAACCGACGGAGCAGAAAGCTCGCTGTTGTTTTTTTCTTTGGTGTAGCCTTTGATGGTGCGAGCAGTTAAGCCTGCCTCCTGAGCAATGTCAGCAATTCCCATGCCATCGGTCGCCATGCCATTAATTTTGGCAATCATGTCATTTAAGGCACTTAGTTTTTTGCGTTCATTGACTTGTTTGATAAGTTCATCACGCATACTCGCCAAGCTTGGGGCATCGCCTGCTTTGGTAACCTTAAAGAGGTGATAGCCAAATTGAGTCTGCACAGGGTCGCTGACCTTGCCAACATCTAGCTTATCAATGACACTCTCTACTACCTCACTACTATCCCCAAAAAATGCAGGATTAAATGTACCGATGTCGCCACCATTTGCCCCTGTGGGGTCTTCTGAATGAGCCTTTGCTAAGGTCTCGAAAGACTCGCCAGCATCAAGCTTCGCCTTAATGTCGGTGGCACGAGCTTTGGCATCATCACCCGTTAATAAAATATGAGCCAGCTGTTTTGCCGAGCCTGCATTGCTTGCCTTGTACTCTGCCAAAATCTCATCTTCGGTTGGGCTGTCTATTTTTAGGTCAGCATCGGTAAGTGCCACATACAACAAATCCACGCTAGGCGACTGATTCATGCTAGACTTATGGTTGTTATAATAAGTCTGTATTTCAGCATCACTAACGCTAACTTTATCCGCAAAATCCTGCCAATCATAACGAAGCACCCACGCTTCACGGCTTTGGGTTTGTAGGTCAATCAGACGACTAATCTGGTTATCTGGATAAATTGCCGTCCCCAAAAAGCCCCCCATAAACAGTCGAAGCGACAGCTGATTGCGAAACGTCGCAAAAAGCATGTCTTTGGTCATGCCACGACCTTGTAGATACTGGGCAAAAAGGTCATTGGAAAATTTACCATCAGAATCCAAAAAAGCTGGGTCGGTTTGGAGTATACGAGTAATAGCGTTATCTGATACTGTCATGCCAAAAAATTGCGTTTGATGTTCAAGTAACGCCCTATCAATCAAACCCTCCAAAATCTCATCATTTAGTGCTTTTTCGTCAATTAGGCTTGCATCCACCTGCTCTATTAAGCGATTGCGATAGCTGTTTACCTCTGATTGAAAGGTTCTAACATCGATGGCGGTATCCCCCACCTTGACAATTTCGTCAGGGGCGATATGACTACCGCCGCTAAATGACTGCACGCCCAAAAACGCCATTGGGATAAGCGTGATAATCAGTACCGCTTTACCCGCCCAACTCTGCATAAAATTACGCATCTTTTCCATAATACATCACATCTTAAAAGATAAATGGTTAATGATACAACATTTTGATAAAATTCTCAAAAATTTATCACGCCAACAACTGCGGAAATAACCCTCGAAGCCCATTGACCAAAATCTCAACCGCCACCGCCGCAAGAAGCATGCCCATGATACGACTTAGGATATTTAGCCCTGTATCGCCCAAAAAACGACTGATTTTACCTGCCGTCATCAAAGAAGCATAACAAATCAAGCTAATACACAGCCCAGCCGCCAAAATCGTCCCCACCTGAAATGCTCCTTTGACTTGACTGCTATAAATAATCACGGTTGAGATACCGCCTGGACCTATCATCATGGGTATGGCAAGAGGCACTACCGCCGAAGCAGTCAATGATGAATGCACTTCCACCTCATCTTCACTGGGCTTAACGGGATTGCCCCCACCATTCATCATATTAATGGCAATCAAAAACACCAAAATCCCACCTGCCACCTGAAACGAGCGAACAGAAATCCCCAAAATATTAAGCAAGCTCTCGCCCAAAATGGTAAAAAATGCAATACCAATAAATACTGTCAAACAAGAAATCTGTGCCACCCTTTGACGGTCTTTGGCACTATAACCCTTTGTTAAATTCAAAAATAACCCCAAAGCCCCAAAGGGGTTAATGAGTACCACAAACGCCAAAATGATTTTAACAAGTTCAGTATCCATGATGTGTCTTCGATGATTTTTTGGGTTTGGTATTTTAACATGATTTCTGAAAAATTTTTAGATAAAAAGAGTTTAACCTCGTCAATGCATAGTACTTTGCCATCGAAATCATCATTACAAAAATCCATACTCAATCCGCCATATTTTGTGATAAAATTTAGCGTTTTTAATGATGGCAATCACGAATATTATGTCCAATACAAAACACCAAAAGGCTGTTGTCTTATTTTCTGGGGGGCTAGATTCCACCACTTGTCTATACTGGGCGAGGGCAAATTTTGCTTCGGTAACCGCCATCAGTTTTCGCTATGGTCAGCGTCATAGTAGCGAGCTTAAATTTGCCGAGCGTATCGCCAAATCGCTTGGCGTGTCGCACCGCATCATTGATATTGACATCGCCCAACTTGGTGGTTCAGCCCTGACAGATACCAACATTAATGTACCAGATTATCAAGGCGATACAGACAGCGTGCCTGTTACCTATGTGCCTGCTCGCAACACCATTTTTTTATCCTACGCCCTTGCAGTGGCAGAAGTTACAGGGGCAAGTCATATTGTCATTGGGGTAAGCTCGGTGGATTTTTCAGGCTATCCTGACTGCCGAGCGGATTTTATCCACGCCTTTGAGGTCATGGCAAATCTGGCAACGGTGGCAGGCAGACAAGGCAACCGCCTATCCATCGTCGCCCCATTACAACACCTCTCCAAAGCCGAAACCCTAAAACTAGGCACATCGCTTGGCGTGGATTATGCTCAAACCGTGTCTTGCTATCAAGCTGACGATGATGGGCGAGCTTGTGGCGTGTGCGATAGTTGTGCGTTACGCAAACAAGGGTTTAGCGAAGCAGGCATGCCTGACCCCACTCGTTACCAGTAATCATTCCATCAAACCAAATACATACCAACCAGTCGGTTTTATTATGAATACCATAACCCCAGCTCCCAAACAAAAACGCAAAAACAACCCAGAACTGTTACGTCATGCCCTGATTATTTGCGCCAAAGACATCATGCTTGACGAAGGCATCGCCAACTTATCCCTCCAAAAAGTCGCCGACAAGGCAGGTACAAGCAAAGGGGGACTTTTCCATCATTTTAAAAATAAAGATGAATTGGTGGCAAGCGTGTTTGAGCTGTTTATCGCACAGGTCAATACCGCCATCATGAGTCAGATTGATGATGAATTTGGGGCATTCACACGAGCGTACGTCAAGGTCTTTTTTGATAATACTGATATTGGACTGACAAGCAATTGGTCAGGACTGATACGAGCGATGACGGCAGACAGCCAAATGCACGCCCTATGGACAAACTGGCTTAACCACAAACTCACCACCCACGCCAGCACCGACAGCGACATTCGCCTGACCGTTGTACGTCATGCGGTGGACGGAGCGTGGCTTGGTGGGGCAAAGGCAGATGATTTGCCTGTCATGAGGGATTATTT
The DNA here is from genome assembly GCF_030525845.1 of Moraxella sp. Taxonomy (GTDB): domain Bacteria; phylum Pseudomonadota; class Gammaproteobacteria; order Pseudomonadales; family Moraxellaceae; genus Moraxella. The sequence goes on along the minus strand of NZ_JAUNDY010000001.1, from coordinate 65,589 downwards.
GCTTGGGCTGATTGATGAGATATCACAACGCCAATTCTCCCAAGATGTTATGGTAAATTAAACTCAAAATACACCACATTAAGTTTTCTGTTCGTGGTAAGCTTATCCAACCATGACGGAAAACCGTTTCACCCTTCGACCTAGCTCAGGGCGAACGGTTTTGGTGGTTTTTGAAGTTAAATCACCATATCATAAATCAATCTCAAAACACCGTAATCTGTAAGGTGCGTACAACGCACCATTTGGAGTATCAGTCCTTTTGGTGCGTGATACGCACCTGACGCAGATTTTATTAGAATGATGATAAATATTAAAAAAGACTTTGGAGAGTAGCCATTTAAACCTTGCAATTATGTAATTTTTGTGTAAAATACTGTAACGATAGCTGTTTTTATTGTCAACTTCACTGATTGAGGGCATGAATGAAAAAATTTATTGTCATCACCTGCCTTGCTGTTGCTCCGATGTTTGCCTTAACCGCATGTAGCAGTCCAGAAAAGAAAATGGAAAAAATCCGCCAAAGTCTAAAATCGCATGATTATGACAAGGACGATGATACCCTCAACAAAATTAGTGGTCCTATGGGTGGCAAAGTAGTCATCAACAACCAATACCCCAAAATTACTTTTAGTTTTCAATTTAATGAAATTTTAAAAGAGGAAATTCCAAAAGATAGCCTCAAAGGATTTGACAAACAAATGACCGAAGAAGTGTGTCGCCAAATTCCAGAACTTGATCAAATAGCGTCAAAAGCAGTTGGTGAAAGTAACACCAAATTATTTACCCAAGTTTTGCAAATAGATGGGGTAAATTTTGAATTTGTCTTTAAAGATAAAATTGGGCGTGATATTGTGGTTGTCAATCAAAAATTATCCAGTTGCCCTAATTTTGGCACGCTACTCAATTAATATACCAACCAAATTTAAAAACTGGTATAAAATTCACCATTGAATGGTAGGGGCGAATGATATTCACCCTTTTGTTTAAAACCTTTATTGGTTAGGCAAATGTGATTTGCCCCTACTTTAAAACCGTATCAAATTTATCGTTCAGTTGGTATAGTCAAAGAACTGCAAAATTGCCACAAAATTGGTTCAAAAAACCACTTATCAGCGATAAGTGGTTTTTATCATCAGCCCAATTTAAATCGCATACCCCAGTGCATAAAACGCCACCAGCACCACTGCGATGATGACTGTACCAACATTGAGCTTGTTAAATTCGCCAGAGATGATGCGACCTAGCACGAGTGAGCCAAAACCAAGCATAATCCCTGTAACAATGTTGGCAGTCAAGACGATAAACACCGCACAAATTAGCCCACTCATCGCCCCCACAAAGTCATCAAAATCAAGCTTTGAGACGTTGGAGAGCATGAGTAGCCCCACATACATAAGAGCAGGAGCGGTGGCATAGCTTGGCACCAAAAACGCCAATGGCTGAAAAAACAGCATAAGCAAAAAGAGTCCACCCACGACCACTGCCGTCAGACCTGTTTTACCGCCAACTGCCGTACCTGCTGCCGATTCGATATACACCGCCGCAGGAGCAGTCCCAAACACGCCAGACATGAGCGATGAGACCGAGTCTGCCGTGAGTGCCTTGCCACCGTTTATGATTTGACCGTCTTTATCAATGAGACCTGCCTGCCCTGCCACCGCACGAATCGTCCCTGTGGCATCAAACACCGCCGTCATCACAAGGGCAAATACCACAGGCAACACGGTGGCATTTAACGCCCCCATGATGTCTAGGTTAAAAAATAGGGATTCGCCAGACACGCTTGGCAATTTAAAAATCGAACCGCCAAATTTAACATTGGGGTCAAAAATCAGTCCCAAAATGGTAATGGCAATGATAACCCACAAGATACTGCCTTTAACCCCTCTTTTTTCAAGTCCGATGATGCTTGCCAAACCAATCAGCGACATGATGACACCAAAAGACATGAACTCACCCATTTTAACAGGTAAGCCTGCGTCATTTTTCACAACCAAGCCCACGCCATTGGTGGCGATGAGTAGCAAAAACAGTCCAATGCCAATCCCCGCTCCGTGTGCAATCGAGCTTGGTAAGTTTTTTAAAATCCACGCTCGTACACCTGTGATGGAGATGAGCGTAAACACCGCCCCCATTAAAAAAATCGCCCCCAGAGCAACAGGAATGGCGATTTTTTGACCGATAACCAAACTAAAAGCGGTAAAAGCCGTCAAACTGATGGCACAGCCAATCGCCATTGGCATATTGGCAAATACCCCAATCAAAATCGAGCCAAGCCCCGCCACCAAACAAGTGGCAATATACACCGATTCGGCAGGAAAACCTGCGTCTGCTAGCATACCCGGTACAACAATCACCGAATAGACCATCGCCAAAAAGGTGGTTAAACCTGCGATGACTTCTTGACGCACGGTTGAACCACGCTCAGCAATATTAAAAAAAGAAAGCAAAGACATAAAACGCCTTAAAATACATCAAAATAAGACCCCTAATTTTACCGCATTATTGCTATTTTTACAATTTTTAACGATAAATTTTGCAAAAAACCATCAACCTGAGTGCCGATGATATTTTATTAATGACATGGATTTGGGTAGCAATTTATCAAAATTTTCAGTAAAATAATCCACTACATCTTGTAATACTTATAATAACCATGAAAAATTCCTTCGAAACCATCCCCCTGCCTGATTTTGAATGCTCATTAGTAAGCCAAATTGACAGTGAAATTACCCAAAAATCCATCCGCCTTACCGATTTTACTGGTGGCGAGCAAGGCTTGATTTTGTATTTTTATCCCAAAGACAGTACGGCAGGTTGCACGGTGCAAGCCACCGATTTTACGGCATTGACGGATAAATTTACCCAAAAAGGCTATACCATAATTGGCGTGTCTCGTGATGGCGTCAAATCCCACCAAAATTTCATTTGCAAAAAAGAGCTGGGCATTGGGCTAATTAGCGATACAGACGAAAGACTGTGTCAACATTTTGATGTCATCAAAGAAAAAATGATGTACGGCAAAACCCATCTGGGTGTAGTGCGTTCTACTTTTGTCTTTGATAAAAACGGACAAATGACCGCAAGCTATCGCAACATCAAAGCCAAAGACCACGCCCAAGCCTTGCTTGATTTATTATAATTTGCCATGAAAGTCATGCACCTATCCTCATCGCTCAAACACGATGAAGCCGAGCGAGGGATTTATGCCATCACACACGCCCTAGCCAAAGCAGGTCATGAATCGGTCGTGATTGGTTCTGTCATGCCTGATAATGAGTTGGTGCTACGCCTACTAAGAGATGACACTATATATTACCGCCTGCCAATGACCAAAAAATCATGGTGGTCGCTCGTCTATGTGTTAAAATTACGACAGCTCATCTACGAACATCGTCCTGACATCATTCATGTGCATTCTCGTACACCTGCATGGGTGCTACATTGGGCATTACGACCCATCGCCAAAGACAAACGCCCAAAAACTGTGGCGATGGTGTATGGCTTTTATGCCCTGACATCTTATGACAAGGCTTTGTTTTATGCTGATGTGATTATTAGTGCCTCTCGCAGTATTGACCGCTATCTTAAAGAAAAACTCACTCTTAAAAAAGAGGAATACGCCATTGATGAATTTCCCTTTAAGGTGGTGTGCGTCAGACGTGGTGTGGACGTGCGTAAATACCCCTATCGCCATCATGTATCGGTACACTGGTTGCATGGGGTATTTGCACAATACCCAGAGCTTGAACACAAAAAATGGCTCGTATTTCCCACACCCATTGGACATGAATACGGTCAAGATTGGCTCATTGATATTTTGGGTAACCTCCAAGAAAAATTCCCAAACATTCACGCCATCATCATGGACGATGAACAATCCAACAATGCAGATGTTGCTCATGAGGAATTTGTTCAGCGTCTGCACGCCCTAAACCTACAAAACAAAACAACCTTCATCGGCAGGCGACCTCCTGACATGAGAGAGTGGCTTGCCGCCGCCAACGTTGTGCTTGCACTTGCCGAACACCCTGAAAGCATTGGCATTACCGCCATTCAAGCAATACATTTAGGCACACCTGTGGTTGGTTGGGCAAGGGGGGCATTTGCCGATATTTTATCCATTACCTACCCACAAGGACTGGTAAAAGAAGAAACCGCCATCGCCCTGTGCAAAAACATCAAATTCCACCTCCAAAACAAAACTCGCCCTGCCATGACTCACGAATACACCATCGACCAAATGACGGCTGAGACATTAGCGGTATATCAATCACTTATCCCTGATTGTAAATTGGTGGAAAAAGACAAAAAAGACAACTTAGTATGCATCAAAACATCATGACAGTCAGCCCGCCCATCATCAAGATAGGCGCTTAGCAATGTCATAAAAAATGCCCAGCTGTCTCAACTGGGCTTTGGGTAAGAAAAACATCATTCTTGATGTGTTGTTTTAATCTCCTTGTCATGCATTTTATTGATTTATACAGCCGTTCGCCATTGGCAAAAGTCCCAAATCTTTGTCAGTCAAAACCGACAAAGCCAGCTTTTTTAAAAATTTTTACAAAAAATACAAAAAATGCTTGATTTTTTTCCAATAAAAGTGCATATTTATAAGGTTTAGCTATTTGATGATTTACAACCTCATCACATCTTACATTCATTCACACAAAGGGGCAAAATATGGCTGAAAAATTAACCGTAGGCTTGGTAGGCTGGCGTGGTATGGTCGGTTCGGTACTGATGAACCGCATGATTGAAGAAGGCGATTTTGCCCACTTTACGCCTGTTTTTTTCTCAACGAGTAACGCAGGTGGCAACGCCCCTGATTTTGGTGGCGTGGTTACCAACGCTGGTACACTAAAAGACGCAAGCGACATCGCCGAGCTTGCCAAGTGCGATGCCATCATTACTTGTCAAGGGGGCGACTACACCAAAGCCGTCCACCCTGCCCTGCGTGAGAGCGGTTGGAATGGCTACTGGATTGATGCAGCCAGCTCACTTCGCATGGACGATGACGCCATCATTATCCTAGACCCTGTCAACCGTGATGTGATTGACAATGCTTTGGCAAATGGCAAAAAAGACTTCATTGGTGGTAACTGCACCGTCAGCCTTATGCTAATGGCAATCGGCGAGCTATTCCGCCGTGATTGGGTAGAGTGGGTTTCTGCCATGACTTACCAAGCTGCCTCTGGTGCAGGTGCCAACAACATGCGTGAGCTTATCACAGGCATGGGTGTATTGCGTGATAGTGTAGCGGACAAACTTGCCGACCCTGCGTCTGCCATCTTAGAAATTGACCGTACCATCGCTGACACTCAGCGTTCAGACACTTTCCCAAAACAGCATTTTGGGGCGGTGTTGGCAGGTAGTTTGATTCCCTACATCGACAGCCAACTTGAAAATGGTCAATCTCGTGAAGAGTGGAAAGGTCAAGCCGAAACCAACAAAATTTTGGGCAAAGCTGACAGCGAACTTATCAACATTGACGGCATTTGCGTGCGTATCGGGGCAATGCGTTGCCACAGCCAAGCCTTGACCATCAAACTCAAAAAAGACATTCCCCTTGCTGAGATTGAACAAGCCCTAAAAGACACCAATCACGCTTGGCTTGATGTTGTGCCCAACGACAAACCAGAAAGCATGGCACGCCTCACACCTGTTGCGGTAACTGGCACGCTTAATGTAGCTGTGGGTCGTCTTCGCAAAATGAATATGGGTGGCGAATATCTGACCGCCTTTACGGTGGGCGACCAACTTCTATGGGGAGCTGCTGAGCCACTTCGCCGTATGCTTGCCATCATTCAAGGACGGATTTAAATCATTCCTTGCCAACACTCGTCTTGGCATGGGTGTTGGCAAATTAAGTTTTTATAAAATGTCTTAATCGTTAATTTTTGTAAATTTTTACCAAAATTTAGTCGTTTGCGTGCATTTCAATACCATAATACTCGCAGATTATCAAAATCAACTAGCATTTTTTGCAATATTTTGTTATAAATGTCGCATAATGCCGTTATTTTATTTGACGGCTTGTTTTTAATCATATTTCAACCCTCCCAGAAGGATAGCTATGTCTTGGCATAAAACTCATCGCACTACTTCTATTTATCAAGCAGTGCTTGTCTCGTTAGTTGGCATGGTAAGCCTAAATGCCTCCGCCATGAATCTAGGTCAGGCCAATATCAAATCGGCACAACACGAGCCTTTGTCTGCCACCATCAATGTTACCAATATTGATGCAGCCAATTTCCATGCCTCCATCGCCAGTACTGACATCTATCGTCAAATGGGATTAAGTCCTGATGCTCAAATTTCGGTTAATTTTACTCCAACCTCAAATAACGCTGGTCAAATTGTCTTGACATCTAGCAAGCCAATCAGTACACCATTTGCAGACGTTGTCCTCAACCTAAATAACAATGGCGAACAAATCATTGAGCCGCAGACGTTACTCATGCCACTACCAGCTGGCACCGCTTTTACCCTACCTGATGATAAATCCACACAGGTGCTGACCGCCCCTACCAAACCAAATCTACCTGAGGTCAGTCCACTACCTGACAGTCATCACGCCCCAGATGTCTCAGATGCCAAAGAAAGTGATGAACAAATCAATGTACAAATCATCAATCAAAACGTACCCGTATTAGAACCTGTGCCGACTGCTGTGGGTAGTGCCAATGCCGAAGGCAATATCATCTCCAAAGAAGAAAAAGTACTGGCTCAACTAACTCCAGAGGGTGCAAATAAACAAATTAACGTGCTAACCGAAGAAATCGTCCGTCGTACGTATTCTGCTGGACAACCCATTGAGCCATCGCTACCACCATTACATGAAGAACCTGTCATTGCTCAAAATGCCACGCCTACCACCCCAAGTACCTCTAGTGAGACCCCAACTGGCGAAGCAGTGTACGTGGTTCAGCACGGAGACAGCTTATGGAGCATCGCTAATGCTATCGCCAAGGCTAATGACATGAAAGTAGGCGAGGTTATGACCGCCATTCATCAAGCCAATCCAGATGCTTTTAACAAGGGCAACATCAACCAACTCAAAACCAATGCTAGCCTAAACCTACCAAACTATCAGGTCGTTTTGTCTCAAAAAGCCATCGCTGAGGCAATCCATGCCAAACAAGAGAACGCTAAGAGCAACAATAAAACAACAACTGCCAAAGCCACAACCAAACAATCTACCAATAAGCAAGTAGCAAAAACCAATACGCCAAAACGTAGCAGTCAAGTTACTGCAAAACCTGCTCAGAAAGCTCTACCGAAGGCTCAAATGACCTTAGTAACACCAACTCAGCAAGGCAAGGCAACAGGCACTAGCAATAAATCCACGCCAAATGCGGTAACAGGCGGTAACAATAACCTAGCTGGCACTCTACAAAATACACGTCAGCAAACCGCTGGTCATGCCAAACGTGTTAATGAACTCAATCAAGAGCTGTCTTCGGCTGCTAAAAAAGTTCAGCTACAAAACCAAAAACTTGCCGAACTTGAAAATCGCCTCAAAAGCCTAAGGGAGCAAAAATAATACTTGCATAATTTTGATGGTTAGGATAGACATCCCTAACCGCTTCGCTGAGTATTATTTGACATGATCCACAATTTGCTTTATGCACATAATTAAAAAGCTAAATGCTGTTAGATTTGCATATTAGACAAATCTAATACGTAGGAGTTACTATGAGTACCATTCTTCTTGCCATCGGTGTTATTGTTATATTTGGTATTGTGGCGTTTTTTGTTTTTCAAAAATTACAAGCCCAAAAAACAGGATTGCCAACAACGCCACAGGTCAATCCCTTACAAGCACCAACACCCATGCCTACACCTGTCAGTACCAACGAGCTGGCCAAAGCTGAGGCATATGTTCAGAATCAAAATTATAATGAAGCAATTACCGAACTAAAACGCATCTTGATGACCAATCCACATCATCACGGTGCGATGCTTAAACTATTGCAAGTTTATGGTATTACCAAGCAGTTTTCTGCATTTAATCAACTGCATCAAAAAATTCATGAAATTGCCGATAGCGAAACCATTCGCGAGGCAGATTTTTGCAAGTCATTGCTTGCTGAAGAGATTGCAAAAACACAAACCAATAATCAAACACCAAATCCTGCGGCACCAACCCAAACAGATGCTGGATTGGAGCCCAATCTTAATGCCACTCCAGAGTCATCACTTGAATTTGATCTAGAAACGCTTGATGTACCAGAGCCAGCAGCTAAGACATCAGTGCCAGCAGAGCCTATGCTTGATTTAAACGATTTGAACTTTAATCCAAGTACACCCTCAGCAGCGCCTGCATCAGCACCATCACTGGATTTTGATGATTTGTCGTTCGATGAACCAAAAGATAATACTCTAATTGCGGCAACAGAACCAGCACCAAGCCTAGATTTGGGTAGTGATTTAGATTTTAATCTTGAACCACAAGCTCCTGTTTCTACTCCTGCTACTGAAACCAAATCAGATGGTTTGGACTTTGGGGATTTGGATTTGGGATTGGGTTCAGAGCCAGCACCAGTGGCAAAACCCACCATTACTCCTGTGGTTGAAACTAAGTCAAATGATGGTTTAGATTTTGGCGACTTAGATCTGGGACTAAGCACACCCGCTCCAACCCCAGTAGCAGAACCAGCACCAAGCCTAGATTTGGGTAGTGATTTAGATTTTAATCTTGAACCACAAGCTCCTGTTTCTACTCCTGCTACTGAAACCAAATCAGATGGTTTGGACTTTGGGGATTTGGATTTGGGATTGGGTTCAGAGCCTAAACCCATTGTTCAAGAACCAGCACCAAGCCTAGATTTGGGTAGTGATTTAGATTTTAATCTTGAACCACAAGCTCCTGTTTCTACTCCTGCTACTGAAACCAAATCAGATGGTTTGGACTTTGGGGATTTGGATTTGGGATTGGGTTCAGAGCC
>NZ_JAUNDY010000001.1:10459-56538 GCF_030525845.1 Moraxella sp. | reverse complement strand
CCAAGCCTAGATTTGGGTAGTGATTTAGATTTTAATCTTGAACCACAAGCTCCTGCTGCGGCATCTGCTGCTGCGGTTGAGAGCAAGTTTGCCCAAGAACCCATCTCACAGCCAACGCCCATGTCTACCACCAAGCCAAGCATTGGTACACCCTCAGAATTACATTTTGTAGATGGTCTTGATAATACTGGTGTTACCCTAAATCTTGCCAAACGATACCTAGATCTTGGCGAGTATGATAGCGCCAAACGCCTACTCAATGAAGTTATTGAAGTGGGTAATTCCGACCAAAAACAAGAAGCCAAAGCACTCATTGCTCAACTTTCTTAATAAAACACAGAGACGGAGGACGCACCACGGTGCGTCTTTTGCTTTTTTGTAAAAAGCATGTTATGATTGAGCTTTATCAATTCCAACCATTATTTATGCCTCACACCTCATATCACTCAGACGACATTCATATTATTTATGCTGGTGGCACTTTTGGTAGTCATGGCTCGCCTCTATCACCCTTGCCTGCTGATGTTTTTTTGCCAACATTGGTTCAGTTGTTAAACACTCGTTTAAAAGACAAACCAGTTGTTTTACAAAATACTTGTATCAAAGACAGTAGTTCGCTAAATCCCAGTGATTTCGTACATTTTTTTAGCCTTATTAGCACCGCCCATCAACAAGGGGCAAGACGCTTTATCCTAATTACAGGCACCGATACGCTTAGTTTTTTGGCAAGTTTTTTGTCTTGTGCCTTCGCAAACGATGAATTATCGCTGGTTATCACAGGTAGTATGACCCCCCTACTTGTCAGTGACAACCCAATTCACCAAATTAATGATGATAGTGACGCATGGCATAATCTATCAGAAGCCATTGATGTTTGCAAAAACAGACAAGGCGTTTTTGTGCAGTTTTTTCATCAAACTTTTTGGGCAGATAACACCCAAAAAATCGACAGTCAAAACCCCAATGCCTTTTTTGGCACTTCTATTCACAGCCCAAAACCCATCTTACCCACCATCAACAAAAAACCCATTTCTTTTTTAAAATCACAAGCCACAAAGGCTCATATCCATAGCGTCTTTGTGCTACCCAATCACGCAGATAACTTAGCCAGTCAGCTTGCCAACATAAGCCATGATACTACTAAGGCGATAATCTTAATTGCCTTTGGGGCTGGCAATCTCCCAAAAACACAACGCATCATTGATGAATTAGAAAGATTGCACACCAATCATATCCCCATCGTCTGCACCACTATGTGTGCCTTTCATGGGGTTAGCGACACCTACGAAGCAGGTGCGTGGCAATACAAACATCATGTGTGGTCAGGTGGACAGCTTAGCATTCCTGCCATCTATGGGCGACTTTTATGGCTATATGCGAATGACGCATTGCACGCTGAGTTCTGGTGATTAAGATGAATATGCAAACATACGCCATCGGCATTGAGTTTATTGGTACACATTATAAGGGCTGGCAACGCCAACAAGAAGTGGACAGCATTCAAGGTAGGCTTGAAACTGCTTTTTCAAGGGTTGCCAATCACCCCATGGAAATCGTAGCCGCAGGTCGCACAGACGCTGGGGTTCACGCAGGCAACATGATTGCTCATTTTCACACACATGCCAATCGCACACCCCATCAATGGCTACGTGGCGTAAACACCCTTTTGCCTGATGACATCGCCCTACGCTGGATAACGCCCATGCCTGATGATTTTCATGCACGCTTTGGAGCAACAGCACGGCGATATCGCTATATCACCCTAAACCAACCCTACCGCCCTGCCATCTTACGCCATCAGGTAACACATTTTTATGAGAGATTGGATATTGATAAAATGACACAAGCGGTTCGCCATTTTTGTGGCACGCAAGATTTTAGCAGTTTTCGCTCATCACTTTGCCAATCAAATAAACCTGTACGTGACATTCATCACATACGCCTGTTCTCTCATGGCGCTTATCTGGTTTTGGACATTCAAGCAGATGGCTTTTTGCATCACATGGTGCGTAACATCATGGGGGCATTATTTGCGGTGGGTACAGGTCGCTTACATGGCGATGATTTGCCCCATCTTATTAAGCAAAAAAATCGTTCGCTACTACCGCCGACCGCTGACGCAGATGGACTGTATTTTATCAATGCTTATTACCCTCAAAAATTCCAAAAACTATTACCCAATGCTCCCTTGACGCCACTTTGGTTGGGTCTACCGTAAAGCATGGTCATTGGATTATGTTATCTAAAACAATGGCTGGGCTTGGAGCGTTTTAAAATCTCAGGCGTTATTGATAAATATACGACTCATCGGTCGCCTCAGGCATCACCATCCACATGACAAGATAAAACAAAATCCCACCAAATAAGGATACCGTTACCGTCAGCGGAATGGATAAAATAAACAACCAACGAAACAGAGCAGGCGACCAGCCCAAATATTCAGCAATGCCGCCAAACACGCCTGCAATCATGCGATGGCGTTTGGAGCGATGAAAACGAATGAGTTTTGGTTTGACATGAGACATAAGCACCTCCTAATCTTTATAAAGATATGGTGGCCATTTTGATAAAATCAATCAAGCATTACCAAATGTTACATTCGCTCATCAATAACTCACAAAAAAAAGGGTAAAAACTTACCCTTTTCACGTCAAACATACTTATCGATCAGCATCCAGCTCGCCTGCCTCTAAGGTCTGGCGAATGAGCGTGTTAATCGTCATCGGTCCTACGCCACCCGGTACAGGGGTGTAAAAACTGGCGATGTTTTCAATGCCGTCAAGCTCAATATCGCCTACACCCCCAGTTTCGGTGGGGTGAAATCCTGCGTCCACCACAACCGCCCCCTGCTTAATCCAATCTTTTTTGATAAGCTCAGGCACACCCACCGCTCCCACCACGATGTCAGCTTGGCGGACGTGGTCAGCAAGGTTTTGGGTTTTAGAGTGGCAAATGGTCACGGTGCAGTTGGCATTTAGGAGCATCATTGCCATAGGCTTGCCCAAAATGGCACTACGCCCCACCACAACAGCATGTTTGCCAGCTAGGGGGACATTATAATGGTTAAGTAAGTGCATGATGCCCTGTGGCGTTGCCGAGCCATAAGCTCTCTCGCCCATTGCCATACGTCCAAAGCCCAGACAAGTTACACCATCCACGTCTTTGGCTAGGTCAATCTCATCAAAGCACGCACGCTCATCAATCTGAGCAGGTACGGGGTGTTGGAGCAAAATGCCGTGTACGTCAGGATTGGCATTGAGTTCACGGATTTTGGCAAGCAGCTCATCGGTGGTGGTACTGGCGGGCATTTCCACACGAATGGACTCCATGCCCACTCGTTTACAGGCATTGCCTTTCATGCGGACATAGGTGGCAGACGCTGGGTCATCACCCACCAAAATGGTTGCCAAAATTGGTGTACGACCCGTTTTTTCTTTTAAGTTTAAAACTCGCTCTTTTAGCTCGTTTTCAACTTGGGAAGCGACTGCTTTGCCATCTAATACTTGCGCCATAATTTCTACCTTATTTGTAAAAAAACCAAATGACCAACGCCATCTCTTATTTATGCTGATTTTACCACATCAAAACGCAATTTTGATGAACTTTTATCATTATTTGCACATTTATCATCATCTAAACGCACCCTTACTACGCCACCCTCCGATAAATCGCCAAACAATATCAACTGAGCAAGCGGTTGTTTTAATTCATCGGTAATAAGCCTCGCCATCGGTCTTGCTCCCATGAGTTTATCATAACCTTTTTCGCCCAAATAAGCACGAACTTCATCATCTACTTCAAGAATGACATTTTTGTCCTCCAAGGTTTCTTGTAATTCAATGATGAATTTATCGACAACCTCGCCAATCACTTGTACAGACAGCGATGAGAATTGCACCACCGCATCTAAGCGGTTGCGAAACTCTGGGGTAAAAGCTCGTTTTATCGCCTCATGATTATCCGATGAGTGGTCTTGCTCCATAAAACCCATCGAGGCACGACTGATACTCTCTGCTCCCACGTTGGTGGTCATGATGAGAATGACTTGTTTAAATGAAGTGCTACGCCCGTTATTATCAGTCAAAGTACCGTTATCCATGACTTGAAGCAGTAGATTAAAGACATCGGGGTGAGCCTTTTCAATTTCATCAAGCAGTAGCACACAGTGGGGGTACTGATGGATTTTTTCGGTAAGTAGTCCCCCTTGATCATAACCCACATAACCAGGGGGAGCCCCAATGAGCCGTGATGCAGTATGAGCCTCCATGTACTCACTCATGTCAAATCGGACAAGCTCTATCCCCAGTGCAAAGGCAAGCTGACGAGCGATTTCAGTTTTACCTACGCCTGTTGGACCTGCAAACATGAACGAGCCAATGGGTTTGTTAGCAGATTTTAGTCCTGCACGAGCAAGTTTAATGCAATCGGATAATTTCTTGATGGCTTCATCTTGACCAAAGACCACATGCTTTAAATCTTGCTCTAAGTTTTTAAGCACCTTAATGTCATCACGGCTAACAGACTTGGGAGGAATGCGTGCGATTTTTGCCACCACCTCCTCAATCTGTGCCACGTCTACCACACCAATGACACCCTCATCCGCTTCGTTGGGCAATGATGTGTGTTTTAGGCGAAGTTTGGCACCTGCCTCATCAATGACATCAATGGCTTTATCAGGTAAAAAGCGGTCGTGAATGTGTCGTTTGGATAACTCCACCGCAGATTTGATGGCTTCATCGGTGTATTTGACGTGATGAAAACTCTCATAATGGCTTTTTAGCCCCTGCAAAATCCCAATGCTATCCTCAATACTCGGCTCAACAACATCAATCTTTTGAAAGCGTCTAGATAAAGCATGGTCTTTTTCAAAAATCTGACGATATTCTACAAACGTGGTTGAGCCAATACAGCGTAGCTCGCCATTTGCTAGTGCAGGTTTGATAAGGTTCGATACGTCCATGCTACTATTCATCGATGACCCCGCTCCGATAATGGTGTGAATCTCATCAATAAATAGCACGGCATTGGGCTGTTTTTTTAGGGCTTTTAATAAATCTTTAATGCGATTTTCAAAATCCCCCCGAAACTTCGTCCCTGCCACCAAAGAACCAATATCAAGGCTATAAATCACCGTCTCTGCTAGGGCTTTGGGGGCTTTACCACCCACAATCAGCCACGCCAGTCCCTCCGCAATGGCGGTTTTACCCACGCCTGCATCGCCCACGAGTAAGGGGTTATTTTTACGGCGACGGCACAACACTTGGGCGGTACGCTCTATCTCATCCACACGTCCGATGAGCGGGTCGGTCAGTCCGTTTTTGGCACGCTCGTTTAGGTTTTGGGTGAATTCTTTCAAAGGGTCTTTTTTAGTTGCTCTTTTTTTGACATCATGCTCGCTGGCGGTATCCTCCTCCAACTCGCTTTGCACCTGTCCATGCGACAAATACCGCATGACCGACAAACCTGACACACCCTGAGCCTTCAATAGTGCTACCGATTGCGTGTCTCGCTCCTTAAAAATCGCCACAAGCACGTCCACCCCTGACACCTCACGTCCTTGTCCACTGGTCTGCACCTGCCAGATGGCTCTTTGTAGCACACGCTGATACGCCTTTGTCATCATCAAAGAGGTGTTTTTGTCATTAAGCTTAGGCACATAAACTTCTAAATACCGCTTCAATTCTCTATCCAAAAACTCCAAATCCACCCCACACGCCACCAAAACCTCATGAGCCTCTGGGTCAGAGAGTAGTCCCAACAACAGATGTTCTACCGTCAGATATTCATGTTTTTGTTCTTTGGCAAAATTCTCTATGCGTTGCCGAGTATCTACAAATGTCTGATTAAACATAAAATTTATTCCACGCTAAATAATAAACTAGACGTGCCAACCGTCGGTATTTGTAATTAAGATGCGATAAATCGCAGTATTTTGAAAAAAAACTTACCGCTAAAATTTGGCACAAAAAATCAAAAGTTGGTTATTTTAAGCAAAATGGCTAACGCACCACCAAATTACAATTTATACCGTCAATATTTACACAATTTACACGCCCTAAGCTGACCGCCTCATCATCTGATTTGCCATCAAAATCGCACAACGCAAACTGCGACTGTCTGCCAGCGTCGTCCCAGCCAAATCAAGTGCCGTACCATGATCGACTGACGTGCGAACATAGGGTAAGCCCAGCGTAATATTTACCGTATCGCCAAAACCGTGTGATTTTAGGGGGGCAAGCCCTTGGTCGTGATACATGGCGATGATGGCATCTGCCACTCGCAAATATTTATCAGTAAACAATGTATCGGCTGGCATGGCAAGACTGATGTCCATGCCCTCATCACGAAATCCTTGCAAAACAGGATTGATGATGTGCATTTCTTCATTGCCCAAATGACCGCCTTCGCCTGCATGGGGATTTAGTCCACACACCAAGATTTTGGGATTTTTGATGCCAAACTTCGCCACCATCTGTGCATGCGTAATAGCAACCGTTTGATGAACTTCGTGGGCAGTGATGGCGTTTGACACTTCTTTTAACGGCAAATGCGTGGTAACAAGAGCCACTCTCATTTTATCATTGGCAAGCATCATCACCACCTTATCCACGCCTGCCTTGCACATAAAATATTCGGTATGACCGCTAAATTTATCGCCATTATCTAACGTAACACCGCCATCTATCATCACGGATTTTTGAAGTGGTGCTGTAACAATCGCCCCCACCCAAGCGGTGCTGGCAAGATGATGAGCTACGTCAAGTTGAGCTTGTACCATGCCAGCATTAGCAACATTTAGCACGCCTGCAACCACAGGTTCATCACAAGGAATGTGCAACAGATAATGTGTAGACAATGGTTTGTTTTTGATTAATTTTTCCAAATCAATATTCTGATACTCCCAATCCCCATTATCTAGCACGGTTAATAAATCCATGACATTGCTTGCATTCATGCCGTTTTGACACAGTTGATTTATCCGCTCGGCAAAGGCAACTTTATCGGCACAAATAACAAGTGGCGTGGTTAAACCATGAGCATGATGAGTCAGCACATCAATGACAATGTCCATGCCAATGCCCGCAGGCTCGCCTGTGGTAACAAGAATGGGTTTTAAATGAGTGTTCATGACTGTGGAAAACTTGTGTATAAGATAAGGTGTTATTTTACCGATTAATTAAGATTTTAAAAAGCACAATTTGTCGCTTTATGGTAAAATCTGCGTTTTAGATAACAGAAAATTTGCCATGACTGCCGACACCAAAGAACCATCCAGCGACCTTCTGACCCTACAACCACCACACAACATTGACATCGAGCGAGCATTGCTTGCCTCACTCATGAGTATTGATGATTCCTTTGAAAAAATCAGCGACATCGTCAAGGCAGAGGATTTTTATGGCGAAAGACATAAGCAGATTTTTAATGCCATCAGCCATCTATCTAGAGTAAACCAACCCTATGACACACTGATGGTTCATGATTTTTTAAGCCAACAAAACTTACTCTCTGTGGTGGGTGGCGAAGATTATCTCATGCAAATCAACCAAAGCCCCGCCACGCTATTTAACCTTGTGCCTTATGCTGAACGGGTGCGTGAGTTTTCGGTGTATCGCCAACTCATCAAATCCGCCAACACCATGCTCAATCTAGCCTACCACCCCAAAAAACAAACCGTCAGCGAAATTTTGGACGTGGTCGAATCCGACATTTTTCGCATTAACGAAGATTACTCACGTGGCACAGGTAAGCAGGGCATCAGGCGTGTCGATGACATCTTGGAAAGCGTGGTTACCCAGCTGGACGAAATGAAAAATCGCAGAGGCGGACTTATCGGACTTCGCACACCTTTTGAGGAGCTCAATGGCAAAACACAAGGGCTTCAACGTGGCGACCTCATCGTATTGGCGGCTCGTCCCTCAATGGGTAAAACCACCCTTGCCATGAACCTTGCCCAAGAAGTGCTCTACCAAGAACTCCCTGTGGTCATGTTTTCGATGGAAATGCCCGCCGAATCCATTTTAATGCGTATGATATCGGCATTTAGTAGCATTCATCAAGGCAACCTACGCTCGGCAAACATGAGCGAAGATGAATGGATACGTCTATCACAGGCTGTTACCTTTTTTCAGAACACTCATCTTTACATCGATGACCGCAACAACTTACCGCCCTCTGAGGTACGCTCCACGTGCAGACGTATCGCCAAAAACCACCCTGAGACAGGCATTGGCTTGATTGTTGTGGACTATCTACAATTAATGAAAGTACCAGGCATGGAAAACAACCGTGTCCAAGAAATTGGCGAGATTAGCCGTAGCTTAAAAGCCTTAGCTCGTGAAATGAATTGCCCTGTCATCGCTCTATCACAGCTTAACCGCTCACTTGAACAACGCACCGACAAACGCCCTGTGATGGCAGATTTGCGTGAATCAGGAGCCATCGAGCAAGACGCTGACCTCATCATGTTTATTTATCGTGATGAAGTGTATTACAAAGATAAGCCTGACAATAAAGGTTTTGCCGAAATCATCATCGGCAAACAAAGAAACGGTCCTATTGGTAAACTGCCCCTTAAATTTGTGGGCGAGTACACACGCTTTGATAACCTCATTGCCAGCGAAACCCCTGACAGCTACGAAGAAGAATAGATTTACTGAGAACAAAACCATGCGACACACATACATTGACATCAATCAAGCCAATCTGACTCACAACCTAAATACCATCAAGACACTCGCTCCCACCGCACGGATAATGGCGATGGTTAAATCAGGTGCTTATGGACATGGTGTAGCAAACTGTCTATCTGCCCTCATGGGGGCTGACGCCTTTGGTGTGGCGACACTGGGCGAGGGCTTGGAGGTGTTTCATCTTTTGCAACTGCATAACCACGCCAAACCTGTGGTGTTAATCGAGGGCGTGTTTAACCCCCATGAATGGCAAATCGCCCTAGAACATGATTTTGGCTGTGTGATACACTGCAAAGAACAACTGGATTGGGCTTTACAAAATGTACCGCCAGATGGGAGTTTTACACGCACCATTTGGCTAAAATACAACACAGGCATGAACCGTCTAGGCTTTGGTCTTGATGAACTTATAGAAGCTGGCAAATGCCTAAACGACAAGGGTTATCGGCTGATTTTAACCAGTCATTTTGCCTGTGCTGATGATAAAGACCACCCCACCAACACCAAGCAAATAGACCGCTTCAACGAAGCCCTCTCTCATCTAAACAAGCTATGCAATCACAAGGTTCAAGGCTCATTATGCAACTCAGCAGGCATCATTCATTTCCCTCACGTTCATCATGATTGGGTGCGAGCAGGCATTGCCTTATATGGTGGCACGCCCATCACAGAATACTCTGCTCATCAGCTAAATTTACGCCCCGTCATGACATTTAGCACCCAAATCATCGCCACCCATAAGCTTGATGTGGGCGAACAAGTAGGCTATGGCGGACTTTGGACAGCACAAAAACCAAGCACCATCGGCATACTTAGCGTAGGCTATGGCGATGGTTATCCGCGCGCAATTACAAGTGGCAAGGTACTTATCATCAAAAACAACAAACATCACATCGCTCCTATCATCGGACGTGTGGCAATGGACATGATGATGATTGACATGACAGATTTACCCATCGAAAAAGGCGACACCGCCATACTGTGGGGCGAGGGCTTATCCGCTGATGAGGTAGCAGACTGGGCTAATACCATCAGTTATGAGTTATTTTGCCAAACCATGAACAGACCGACCAGACGGATTGTTTAGCATATCTTGGATAAATCATTGCATTTTTTCCCAAAATTTTGTTATACTCATCTCTTTTAATGATATACAAGGATTTGCCATGAGCGTTCGCCATTTTTTAACCCTACTTGATTTATCCAAAGACGAATTACAAGCCGTCATTGCTCGTGCCATTGAGCTAAAAAAAATGCAACACAGCGGCGAGATTTATCGCCCCTTTGTTGGTCGTACGCTTGCGATGATTTTTGAAAAGTCCAGCACTCGCACTCGTGTTTCTTTTGAAACGGGTATGGGGCAGTTTGGTGGTCAGGCTCTGTTTTTATCGCCCAATGATACTCAGCTTGGGCGTGGCGAACCGATTGAGGATTCGGCTCGGGTGATTAGCTCGATGACCGACATCGTGATGATTCGCACTTTTGCTCATCAAAAAGTACAAACCTTTGCCGAATATTCGTCCGTGCCTGTCATCAACGCCCTGACCGATGATTATCACCCTTGCCAGCTTTTGGCAGACATGCAGACTTTTGCCGAGCATCGTGGCGACATCAAAGGCAAAACCGTAACATGGGTGGGCGATGGTAATAATATGTGCAATTCATATATTTTAGCCTCTGAGCAGTTTGATTTTCATCTAAACATTGCCACGCCAAAAGGGTACGAGCCAAACAGCGAGCTTACCACCAAATACGCCCACCGTTTGACCTTGACGAGCGACATCAACGAGGCGGTTAAAGGCTCGCACCTTGTCGTTACAGACGTATGGGCAAGCATGGGACAAGAAGCCGAGCAGAAAAAACGTGAAGCGGATTTTGTAGGTTTTCAAGTAACTCGTGAACTGCTCGATACAGCAGACAAAGACGTGATTTTCATGCATTGCTTGCCTGCTCATCGTGGCGAGGAAATCAGTCATGACCTCCTAGACGACCCACGAGCGGTGGTTTGGGACGAGGCGGAGAATCGCTTACACGCCCAAAAAGCCTTGATGGAGTTTTTGCTAAAAGACAAAATCAAACTTTAAATACCTTTAATTTAGAAAATGACATTGGGCATATTTTGATGGTATTATTATTGTCATGATACGCCCAAACCAACTCATATCCTCATGATGATACACCCAAAATACACGGCAGGACGTACCTTAGTCATGATACTTAGTGCCATCACAAGTTACGCCCACGCCAACTTAGAGACAGACCCCAACCATCATACGTGGATTGACCACACTCACGAACACACCAAAAAATGGCTCAATCGCACCGCTCACACGATGGACGACTGGTTTGGTCAAACCGACCCCAATAATCCTGCTCGTGCCTCCATTCGAGTCATGCTAGATACCCATTATAGTGCTGACGATGGCACGACCATCAAGCCTCGCATTCGAGCCCGTGTCAGGCTACCCACGCTTGAACACCGCCTAAGTGTCATCGTGGGTGATGATGATTTGGACTTAGAACATGGTGGCGGTATTTATAATGATGGACGCATCGTAGACAGCCAAGAAACCTTTAACCACCGTCAAGCACGAAAAGACAACTCATCACTTGCCTTGCGTTGGTCAAAATTCCAAGAAACACTGGGTGTAGACACAGATGCAGACATCGGACTGCGTTCTGATGACATCTACCTTAAACTACGAGCAGAAAAACGCTGGGAGCTAGACCACGACATCGATGGTCGTTTTGAGCAAGTTTATCGCTATGGCTCAAAAAGCGAGCATTTTGCCTTATCCACTCTAGAATTTAGCCAGCCCCAATCCAATCATCGCACGCTGATTAATCGCACTCATCTTGCCTACACCCACAAAGATGACGAAAACACCGCATGGAGTAACAGCCTATATCAGAGGCATCAGCTAAATGGCAAACATGGCATGCGTGAGTTTAGCTACGGTATGTATGCAGGTGGCGACTTTACACACAAGACACCCACGCTAAACACCTATGGTCCCTACATCAGCTACCGCCAGCCCATATGGCGAGATTGGTTGTTTATCCAAACCGATGTTAGTTATTATAACAACAAAAGCCTTGATAAAAACCATGATTTTGGCATTTTTAACCGATTAGAAATCCAGTTTTAGTGGTGGGTTTTACCGAGATTTTTCTAGATTATTGCTAAACTGTAAATGTATCATAAGGGTTAAGCGTAGCCCATTGCCATTTATCCGATTTTAACGCATAATAGCCATGTTTTTTTCTTTTAAAAGTGATGAATTTATGAAAATTTTTACCCCAAAAACCACCACGATGATGGTCGCTTCACTACTGAGCCTAACCGCCCTAAGTGCAAACGCCCAGCCCACCAAAAAAAACCCATTTGACCCCACCGTGCTGACTGCCGATGACAGCGACACCATCAATCACGCACGCCCCAAAAAAGCCACAAACAACAAAACCGACAAATCAGGCAAACGCTACACCACCGTAGAGAGTGCCGAATACATCGATGCTGTCAATAACGCCGTTTGGACTCCCCAAATGAAAGCCAACAGTGCCATGACAGTAAAAATCCAAACACTACTAGACAGACACCACGCCTCAGTCGGTGCTATTGATGGTGGTTGGGGGACACACAGCAAAAATGCTCTTGCCAACTTTCAACGTATGAAAAACCTCCCTGCCACCGGTAAGATGAACCAAGAAACATGGGAGGCACTCAACCAAAATAGCAAGGATATTCTGGTTAGCTACACCATTACCCCAGAAGATGTTACCACCTTTAATGCCCTGCCAAAAGATACAGAAGCCCAGTCCAAACTCAACGACTTAGGCTACGAGAGCATACAAGAAAAGCTTGCCGAACGCTTTCACATGCGTATCGACTACCTTACCAAAATCAACCCAAATAAGCAATTTGTCGCAGGTGAAACCATCACTGTGGTCGATACTGGCTCTGCATTTGAAAATGGCTTTACCAAAGTGGTTATCAATAAAGCCACAAACACCTTAACCGCCTACCAAGACCAAACGCTCGTCGCCAGCTACCCTGTTACCATTGGCAACACCAAAAAATCTGTCAATACAGGCACTTACACCATCAGCAATAAAGTAAAAATGCCCCACTACAAGGCAACCATCACCAAAAACAACAAAAAAGAAACCGCCATCTTACCGCCAGGTGCCAATAACCCTGTTGGCGTGGTATGGATTGCCCTAAACAAATCAGGCTACGGCATTCACGGCGTTAGTAATCCTGAAATCATTGGACAGCTCTCATCGACAGGCTCGGTAGGTCTGTCAAATTGGGACGCTCTTGAAGTGTTTGCCAATGTAGACGAAAACACCACCATTGAAATTCATTAATCATCAGGTCCATTTTTGGACACGCCACTTAAAGGAAAAATCATGTCTGATTTAAACCAACTTACCGCCCTATCCCCCCTTGACGGTCGCTACGCAAGTAAATGCGATGCCCTGCGTCCTTATTTGTCTGAATTTGGCTTAATGCACGCCCGTGTTACCGTGGAAATTCGCTGGCTACAAGCCCTAGCGAACCACCCCGAAATCACCGAAATTTCCCCATTTTCTAATGACACCAATGCCAAATTAAACGCCATTATTGATAATTTTTCATTAGAAAATGCCGAGCGTATTAAAGAAATTGAACGCACCACCAACCACGATGTTAAAGCGGTGGAATATTTTCTAAAAGAACAAACCCAAGACATTGACGAATTAAAAAACGCAGGCGAGTTTATTCATTTTGCCTGTACATCAGAAGACATTAACAACTTATCCCACGCTTTAATGCTAAAATCAGGTCGTGATATTTTAGTTAAATCAATGCAAGATATTATTGATAATATTGCAAACTTGGCGGAAAAATACGCCGATGTACCAATGCTATCTCGCACGCACGGACAAACCGCAAGCCCTACCACATTAGGCAAAGAAATGGCAAATGTCGCCTATCGTCTATATCGCCAAATTAACCAATTTAAATCGGTTGAATTGCTTGGTAAAATTAACGGAGCGGTGGGGAATTATAATGCTCATTTGTCTGCTTATCCTAATATTGATTGGGCGAAACACTCACAAAGTTTTGTAGAAAGTTTAGGATTAACTTTTAACCCTTATACCACGCAAATTGAGCCGCACGATTATATGGCGGAGCTATTTGATGCTTTACGCCGTTATAATACCATTTTGATTGATTTTAACCGTGATGTTTGGGGTTATATTTCACTGGGCTATTTTAAACAAAAATTAAAAGAAGGCGAAGTGGGTTCATCAACCATGCCCCATAAAGTCAATCCCATTGATTTTGAAAACTCAGAAGGCAATTTGGGAATTGCCAATGCAGTATTGGCTCATTTAGGTGAAAAATTACCCATTAGCCGTTGGCAGCGAGATTTGACCGACAGCACGGTACTTCGTAATATGGGTGTTGGGTTTGCTCAAAGTTTAATTGCTTTTGAAGCCTGCTTAAAGGGTATTGGCAAATTAGAATTAAATGCCGATAGATTAGCCGAAGACCTAGATAACGCCCAAGAAGTGCTTGCCGAACCCATTCAAACCGTCATGAGACGCTATAATGTAGAAAAGCCTTACGAGAAATTAAAGGCTTTGACGCGTGGACAAGCGATGACTCGTGAAATGATGGTAAACTTTGTCAATGGCGATGAGCTTGCCCAAGTGCCTGAAAATGACCGTCAGCGTTTGGCAGAATTAACGCCAGCGACCTATATTGGCAATGCCAGTGAGCAAGCCAAAAAGTTAAAGGATTATTTAAAATAATACACAATACAATATTTCCACCCCAAATACCCTTTGGGGTGGAAATTGGCAATTTTATAATATCAAAAAACCTAGAATATCACCATGCAAACACATCAAGGTATTATATTAAATTTCGACCCAGATAAAGGTTATGGATTTATTCATATGGTGAGTCAAAAAGACCTATTTTTTCATGTGCGTGAATATCGACCAAATAAACAGCCAACTGTTGGAGAATCTGTAGTTTTTGAATTAGGCGAGGACAAACAAGGACGCATTTGTGCCACCAATATCCAAGAATTATCTTTTGTCCTGCAAAAGCAACATCAAAAACAACAAAAAATCCAAAAACGCCAAGCCTACGAAGCCTATCAAGAACGCCGAAAACAAAAACACGGTGTTTTAAATACAATCTGCGTCATTGCAATGAGTTATTTTGCTTTGGTTTGTATTGCAGTTTTGTTTTTTAATTTCTCAAAAATGATATTATTTTGGTATGTCATTATGAGTATCGCCAGTTTTATTGCGTACTACACAGACAAACAATACGCCAAAACTGACGACTGGCGAATTCCAGAAAAGACATTGCATATTATTGATGTATTAGGTGGCTGGATTGGAGCAAGTTTCGCTCATAAATTTTTAAACCATAAAGCCACAAAAGCCGAATTTCGAGGCATGTTTTATATAACCATTATCGCCAATATTTTTGGAATAATGCTAATAGATTATATTTTATGAATGACATTATTAATCGCTGTACTTGGTGTGGCAACGACCCTCTATATGTCGCCTATCACGATAATGAGTGGAGTAAGCCCATTTTTGATGATAGAGCATTATTCGCCCTACTTTGCCTAGAAAGTATGCAAGCAGGATTAAGCTGGATTACCATTTTAAGAAAGCGAGAGAATTATTATCACGCCTTTGCTGATTTTGACCCCAATATTATCGCCACCTTTGATGATAAAAAAGTAGATGAATTAATGCAAAACGCAGGCATTATTCGTCATTGGGGGAAAATAAAGGCGATTATTGACAATGCCAAACTGTATTTACAAATTACCCAAACCCAAAGTTTCTCTGATTATCTTTGGGCAATGTCGCCCAATGGTTTAACCAAAATTCCCCAAGATAATAAGCCAAAATCCTTATCCGACATTCCAAGTTCTACCGAATATTCTACCAAAATGGCAAAACAGCTTAAAAAAGACGGCTTTAAATTTTTGGGAGCAACCACTTGTTATGCTTTTATGCAAGCGTGTGGAATGGTAAATGACCATTTGGTAGATTGTGAATTTAGAAACTAAATTATTGCAAGGGGTCAAAAATGAAAAAATTAGAAGGTATTGTTTTGTCTTGGAATGATGATGCTGGCTATGGATTCATTCACAGCCAAGGACGAGAAGATATATTCTTTCATATCACACAATACACAAATCGTTCTTTTAAAAGACCCAAAATTGGCGATGCGGTGGAATTTTTTTTAAGTGCGGACCACGAGGGGCGTTATCGTGCTATTGGTGTTTGTGAAAAATTACAGCACAAAACCTTGGGCAGAGATATTGATAATAAAAATAAAAAATACAGTCAATTGTCTCTTGCAAAAGACAATCAAACAACAAAAAATCATAAACCAATCACACATTCACAACCAAAAAGAAAACCTAAAAACCCCAACCGAAAAAATAAAGTTCAGATACATCAAGCAAAAAATAAACCCCATTTAATCCAATTTGGTTTATTTGAAGCCATTATTGGTGTAATTTTTATATTGATATTATTAGGCTTTATCAACATTAAGTTATGAATAGATTTTATAGTGATAACCCATTATCCAATCATCAAATTGGACAAGAAATTACCCTTACCGATACCGTTTATCATCATTGGTGCAAAGTTTTGCGTGCCAAAGTTGGCGATAGCGGTATTTTATTTGATGGCAATGGCGGAGAATATACAGTTTCTTTAACCGAAATCAATAAAAAACACGCCAAAGTTTTAATTCAAAATTTTAATCCCATTAACCGCACCCCACTCTTTATTGCCAATATTGGGCTTGTAATGAGTCGTGGCGATAGAATGGATTATGCCATTCAAAAAGCGTGCGAAATGGGCGTGGCAAGCATTCAGCTTTTGACTAGCGAACGCTGTCAAGAACATTTAAAGTACGAACGAGATTTAAAAAAAATCAACCATTGGCAAGGCGTGGCGGTGTCGGCGTGTGAGCAGTGCGGAATGAATATTATCCCAAAAATTCTACCGCCTGTCAGTTTGAGCGAGTTTGTACAAAATTGCCAAGATGAATTAAAACTTGTGCTGGCATTAAGCGATGGCAAAGTAAATTTTGCCAAATTTAAAGGTGGTTTTCCCAACACCATCAGCCTGCTTATCGGCGGTGAAGGCGGTCTGTCCCCTGCCGAGATTGGTTTTGCGATACAGCACAATTTTAGGGCGTGGACGATTGGCGAGCGGGTACTGCGGACAGAAACCGCCCCTGTGGTGGCGTTGGCGAGTTTGCACACACTTTATCAAGTTTTTGCAAAATAACTTACCCCCCTGACTTCGCAAAATCCCACACAACAAAATGGATAATTCCCCTCCTTTTTTGTTATAATAACCCCATATTCTCAATTTTTAAGGGCAAATCATGACAACTTCTCCCACAACTTCTCTAAGCTACAAAGACGCAGGCGTGGACATTGACGCAGGCGAAGCACTTGTGCAGCGTATCAAATCGGTGGCAAAGGCAACCTCTCGCCCAGAGGTTATCGGCGGACTTGGTGGGTTTGGGGCACTCTGCCGTATTCCACAAGGCTACAAATCACCGCTTTTGGTGTCTGGTACGGACGGCGTTGGCACCAAATTAAAATTGGCATTAGACCTAAACCAACACGACACCATCGGACAAGATTTGGTGGCGATGTGTGTGAATGATTTGCTTGTTTGCGGTGCTGAGCCGTTATTTTTCTTAGACTATTACGCCACAGGCAAGCTCGATGTCGATGTTGCCGAAAGCGTGATCAAGGGCATTGGCGATGGTTGCAAGCTGTCAAATTGTGCCTTAATCGGTGGCGAAACGGCTGAAATGCCGGGGATGTATCACGGCAATGATTACGATTTGGCGGGCTTTTGTGTGGGCGTGGTCGAAGAAGACGAAGTCATCACAGGGGCAAATGTGGGGCAAGGCGATGTGCTGATTGGCTTGGCAAGCTCTGGCGTGCATTCCAACGGCTACTCGCTGGTGCGAAAAGTCATTGAAGTGTCTGGCACGGATTTAAAAACCGCCGAGCTTGACGGCAAGCCCTTAAAAGATGTGCTACTTGCCCCGACCAAAATCTATGTCAAATCTATCAATGCCTTACAAAAAGAACTTGGCAACGCAAACATTCACGCAATGGCACACATTACGGGGGGAGGCCTTACCGAAAATTTGCCCCGTGTATTGCCTGATGACTTATCAGCCGAAATTAACCTAAATTCTTGGGAATTTCCGCCTGTATTCAAATGGCTACAAGAAAAAGGTAACATTGATCCCATGGAAATGGTGCGTACCTTTAACTGTGGCGTGGGCTTTGTGGTCGTTGTCCCTGCTGATAAGGCGGACAAAACCCTTGAATTTTTGACCGCACAAGGCGAAACTGCTTGGAAATTGGGGCAGATTGGTAAACGCAGTGGGAATGCAGTGGTTTATCTATAAGGCATTAAATAATTGCTTTATTTTATTGATACTTGCATTATTAACCGCCTGTACAGGTCAGCAGATGAAATCTCTCTGCGAAAGTACAGGCGGTAAATGGGGTAGTGTTAAATCAAAATGCTACCGCCCAAGCTGTATACAAAATGGCACTTGCAAAGATTGGGATTGGGCAAATTCATCAGATTATTGCCCTAAACTAAAATTAGGTATGGATAAGCCAACGGTTGTATTTTGGCTTGGCAATCCTAAGGAGCAAAATTACCATAGCCAAAACACACTCACTTGGCTTGCCCATAAAGCAGAAATTGAACAAGTCAATGCCACCTTTGTGAATGACAAATTAACAAAATTTGAATGCCCTCATCATGCTGGTCATATTTCTTTAAAGTAATGAATTGGGTTTAATAAAAATTAAGGCCAAATTTAAAAGGAGATAATCAATGCAATTAACTTCATCTTATAATAAAGATTATTTAAAAGAATATGCTCCCAACATTCAAGCCTTTGCTCCAATGATTGAAAATTTATCAGAGCAAGAGCGTTTTTCTTTGATAAAAATGATTGCCAATATTCCTTTTTCTCAACAAGAAAACAAACCAAGCATTGCCCAAAAACGCTTTAATCGCTTTCCGAGTGCGATCACACAAGACAATGAACAAGCCTTGCCATTAAACCGTGAAGAAATCACCAAAAAACGCTTGGGATTTTTTCAAGGTCAAATGACAATGAGTGATGATTTTGATGGCTATCTTGGCGATGATTTTTGGTTTCCAGAAGATGATATTTTGTATAAGTGATGAAAATGGCAAAATATTTATTAGACACACATATTTTTATTTGGGCAAGCTGTTATCCTGAACGATTACCAAAAAGCATTTTAAAAATTTTAGAAAATCCAGACAATGATTTTTGTATCAGTATGGCAACTTTTTGGGAAATGCAAATCAAATATCAACTTGGCAAATTGCCATTAACCAAAAGCATTGCAGAATTGATTACTCAAATCAAAAGTATCATCTTTATGAAATATTAACAATCAATGAAAATCATATTTTAAATTTACAAAATTTAGAATATTTTCATAAAGACCCTTTTGACCGTATTATCATCAGTCAGGCAATGATAGAAAATCCAACTTTCTTAACGATTGATGAGCATATAACAAAATACCCTATTAAGTTTATTAATTAAGAGATAAAAAATGAGTGCCCCAAAAAAACTAAAAATCGCCGTCCTTGTTTCTGGTAGCGGTAGTAATTTACAAGTATTAATTGACAAACAATTCAACAACACTTTAAATATAGACATCGTCGGCGTCATTTCCAACAAAGCAGATGCTTATGCTCTAACTCGTGCCAAGAGTGCCAATATTTCCACCTTTGTCATTGATAAAGACGACACAGGCAAACCTTATAAACGAGTGGAATTTGAACAAAGGGCATTGGATATTTTAAGGCAATTACAGCCTGATTTGGTGGTTTTGGCAGGCTTTATGAAAATTTTGACACCCTTATTTATAGGTGGTGTCAATAATGACTTAAACATTCCAATGATTAATTTGCACCCATCTATTTTACCTGCTTATAAAGGCTTGGATACGCACGCACGGGTATTAAAATCAGGCGAGCGATTGCACGGCTGCAGCGTGCATTTGGTAACCGAAGAATTAGACGCAGGGGCGGTGATTGCGACAGCGGTTACGCACATCAAACCCAATGAAACGGCTGATGAGTTACAAGCTCGCATTCATGCCCTAGAACACAAACTGTTGCCAATGGTGGTGGGTTGGTTTGCAAATGATATTGTTGCGGTAGAGAATGACAAACTTACAAGTAAGCTTGGGGTGGAGCTTCCCATAAAAGTCTTGGAGGCTGCACCAAGATAGCACTTGCACACCAAATCTATCACAGCGTCGTTAAATTTACCACCCTCTCCAACACCCCATGGTGTCCGCAGACCTGTCGTCTACCCCACGCATCTTTTGGGCGTTTGTTGCTTATTCAAGGAGGTCTGGCACCGCCATGAATTGCTGTCAATTTGTCGATAGATGGTCAAATACTGCCCATTCAAATACCGTACTGGATAGCTTGATTTTGTTACTGTCGCAACAACCGCACAATCGGTTGGTACGCCTGCCACACTCGCCACCACCTCCACCGACACTCTCTGCCCATCTGCCGACACAGGTAATCCCACAGGGCAAGAGCCTGTCTGCTCCACGATGTGTGCCACACGTTTTTGGATAGCACTGACCGTACGATAACTCTCAAAAATGACCGCCTGCTCTTTTTGAGCGGCAATGATTGGCATAAACTGCAACACAATGATTGCCAAAAACGCACCAAACATACCAAAGGCGACCCCAAGCCCCATCATACTCACACCACCATGCTGTTCTAGATGTGCTTTTTGAGCAACTTTATCCTGTGGGTACAATTCCAAAGCATCAGCAATTTCACGGCGTGCCATGCGATAATAATACGCGTCCGCCCAACGTGCCACCATGCCAGACCAAAAAAGCCAAACACAGCCAGCAATGGCTATACGCACCGTCATTTGTACGTCCGCAGGGATTTTTCCGACAAATAAAAATTCACAAATCGCCAAAATGATGACGATATTTACTTTGATAAAAGACCAGCCAGCGACGCAATAAACCACGCAATCTAAGTAGCGTTTGCGATAAAGTAGCCAACCAAATGTTGCAAAAAAAGCTGACCAATGAAAGCGGGCATGCAAACGACCTGCTTTATCAAATTCACCAAAACGTTTTAAATAATACGCCTGTGAACGCCTGCCAATAAACCACCTATCCAACTGTACCCTTTCTTCGCAAGATAATGTTGGCACATAAAAAGGTGGTGGCGTACTATCTTCCAAAAAAGGCAAACGAAACATCACAAACCCCAAATCCTCTACCAATCCCCATGCAAAAATCGCCATAAGCCTTGATTGCCCTGATGGGATTGATTATAATAAACGGTCTTTTATGGCTATTTTAGCCATTTTATTTTATGAAGTAAAGCCAGTTTATGAGCAACAATACCCCAAACACACCACTTGCCCCCATCGGTGGCGACCGCCAAACCCCTGACATTTCTGCACAGACCATCAAAAATGAGATTGCAGGACTGACACGCACACCTACTGAATACAGCCATGCCATCAGCACCTTCATGCGTCGTCGCACACATCTTAGCCAATACGCCAAACAAGCCCTGACCGACGCCACTTTTGCCCCCTACATCATCAATCACGGTCAAGATTTGGGTAAATTGGGCGATGTTTCAAACATTCACGATTTACGTGTATTTTTTGAGGATACCCCAAATGGCACAGATGCTCCCCTAACCCTAGAAATCGGCTTTGGCATGGGCGATACATTAGTCGAGATGGCAAAAAATGCCCCCAATCGCAACTTTGTCGGCATTGAGGTTCACGAACCCGGTATTGGGCGTGCCGCCTATTTGGCACATGAGCTTGGCTTAACCAACCTAAAAGTACTAAACGGCGATGCCATTGCCCTACTCTCAAACTTACCCAGCGGACATCTTGACACCGTTCAGCTTTATTTTCCTGACCCATGGCAAAAAAAGCGTCATTACAAACGCCGTTTTGTAACCACAGACCGCATGAGTTTGGTGGCGGATAAGTTGGCTGTTGGTGGCATTTTTCACAGTGCAACTGACTGGGAACATTATGCCCTGTGGATGCTAGAAGTGCTAGATAATATGTCAGAATTTGATAATGTGGCAGGCAAGGGCAATTTCTCGCCAAAACCAGAATTTCGCCCCGCCACCAAATTTGAAAAACGAGGGCAAGATTACGGACGCACCTCTTGGGACGTGATATATCGCAGACGATAATCAATAAAAAACCAAAGACATGACATCTTTGGTTTTTGCATTTAAAAACCCACTCATCTACGAAGATTTTCGTTTTGCGGCGAGCATGGCTTGAATATTTGCCAAATAATCATTTGCCACCTGAGTGGGGTCGGCTGTTTTTTTACGCTTGGCAGGATAATCGATGTGGTCATCAGGCAATTCATCCAAAAACCGTGATGGCGTGGTTTGGCGATATTCTTTACCTGCCCTGCGTTTTTGGGCGTACATCAAGGTAAGCTCATGCCTTGCTCGTGTGATACCCACATACATCAGCCGTCTTTCTTCTTCGATGGTCTCGCTTAAAATGGAGTTACGATGAGGCAAGATGTCCTCTTCTACACCAATGATGTACACAAAATCAAATTCAAGACCCTTAGCAGCGTGTAGCGTCATGAGGTTTACTTTATTGGTATTTTCTTCCTCTTGTTGCTGTTCTAACATATCAAGCAAAACCAACTTACGGATAACCGCATCGATGCTTTTTTCGTCATCATCTTCAGCACGTTCAATGAGTGCGTTGATGGACGAATACAAAGACTCGATGTTATCGAGGCGGTTTTTTTCTTGTTGGGGTGTTTTGCTGTCTTCTTTAATGTAATCAATATAGCCCGTCTCCATAATCATCTGACGCACCAGTGGCATGGGGTCAGGATTATCATAGAGTTCACGTGTATAATGCTCAATAAATTCGCCAAAACTTGCCAATGTCGCCCCTGCCTTTGCTCCCACCGCTGATTTTAGCCCCGAATGGGTACATGCCGCTAGCAAGGATAGACCATACTCCTGAGCAAAAAGCCCAAGTTTTTCTAGGGTGGCCGACCCCATGCCACGTTTTGGGGTATTAATAATTCGCAAAAATGCTGCATCATCATCGGGATTTAAAATAATCCGCAAATAACTCATCACATCTTTAATCTCAGTACGAGCAAAAAATGACGTACCCCCAGAGAGCTTATACGGCACTTGCAACGAACGAAGCTCCGCTTCCAACGCCCTTGCCTGAAAATTCGACCGATATAGCACCGCATACTGCTCCCATGAGTTATTGTGCCTTAGGCGATGAGTAACAATTTCTTTGGCAACACGTTCAGCTTCCGCTCCATCATCAGACGAGCTGACCACACGAATCAGCTCGCCATGACCTTTATCCGACCACAGCAATTTTTCAAAAATATGCTCATTATTGGTAATCACGGCATTGGCTGATGCCAAAATGCGATTGGTGGAACGGTAATTTTGTTCTAGCTTAACCACATGCAACGCTGGAAAATCTTGCTTTAACAGTGCCATATTTTCAGGTTTTGCTCCACGCCATGCGTAGATGGATTGGTCGTCATCGCCCACCACCGTAAATCTGGCACGGATACCTACGAGCATTTTGATGAGTTCATACTGGGCGGTGTTGGTGTCTTGGTATTCGTCTACTAAAAGATAGCGAATGCGGTTTTGCCATTTATCACGCACTTGACTGTTTTCTTTTAAAATACGAGCAGGCATGACAATCAAATCATCAAAATCCACCGCATTATACGCTCTTAGATTTCGCTCATAAAGACCATATAAATGAGCAAACACCATCTCCTCAGGATCCGTCAGCGTTTCATGAGCATATTCTGGGGCGACGAGGTCGTTTTTCCAATCGCTAATCATCTTGATTGCTTTACCCACCATGTCAGCACGCTCCGCCCCTGATAGGTTGTCTCGCACCATGAGTTCCGCCAAAAGTCGCTTACTGTCATCAGCATCCATGATACTAAAATTGCCTTTTAGGGGCGTATGAATCAACTCATAACGCAAAAACTGCAAACCAAACTGATGAAAAGTCGACACCGTCAGACCACGCGTCTTTTCTGATGGTAACAGCTTTTTGACACGCTCCTTCATCTCACGAGCCGCCTTATTGGTAAAGGTCATTGCCGTGATACGTTCAGCAGGGATATTGCAATTTTGGATCAGGTGAGCGATTTTTTGGGTAATGACCGAGGTTTTGCCAGAACCTGCCCCCGCCAATACCAATAACGGTCCTGAAATGTGGACTAAGGCTTCTTGCTGGCGTGGATTTAGCTGACTACTCATAACATTCTCAAAAGGGCAAATGGACGCCTATTATAAGGGATTTTGATGAATTGAGCAAAATTTTAACGGATTTAACCAAGGGATTGGACTAAGATGGCAAAGAAGATTTTGCTTGCCTTTTAAGGGTTCGACGATGACGAAAAAACTCTTGTAACAATCGCCCAGACCGCTCGGCAAATAATCCACCTTCAATCGTGATATAATGGTTAAAATAGCGTTTTTCGGCAAAGTTTTCTTGACTGATAATTACCCCTGCTTTTGGCTCGCTTGCTCCAAATATCACACGGCTAATCCTTGAATGGATAATCGCCCCCAAACACATCGTACACGGCTCTAAGGTTACATACAAAGTCGCCCCCATCAGTCGATAATTATCCAAATTTTCACACGCCTGACGAATGGCGACCATTTCAGCGTGGGCGGTGCTGTCTTTTTGGCTAATGGGGCAATTAAAGCCTTGCCCAATGATTTGATTATCAAGCACCACCACCGCCCCCACAGGCACTTCGCCCAATTTTGCCCCTTGTTGTGCTAAATCTAGGGCAATTTGCATAAAATGCTTGTCGTCATTATCAAAATCATCATCGGATTTTAATAGGATTTGACTGGTGGATTTTAGGAAGTTGTTTTTACCAATAATGGATAATTTTTCTATGCTATACCCGGTATTCATGATTTTTACTCATTACAAAACAATCACTTCACCCATTTTACCACAAAAATCCCACATCATACCGTCAAAACCTGCTAGGATTGGGAATTGTGATTTTAATAACGCCAGTTTATTTCAAACTGGCGTTATTTTTTAATTTTCTGCCATTAAAATCATCAATAACTGCTTGTATTCTGTCAAATATTTGATCAAAATTAGACCAATCCACCATTGTATAATTATGCGGAATAATTTTTGTTGCAAAAATATTCTTGCCATATTGGGTTTTGCTATCGTATCCATTGTCTTGAGAAAAGTCTTTATCCAAATATTTGATTTTTCTAATATCTTCACTATAAAAATTTTCAATTGCCGTATCTTTATTATTTAATTTAGGTAAGGCAACAACATATAGATTATAGGCAATATGATAAAAATCTTTTGAGCCATCTACATCTTCTTTTGACTTTGTCATCTGTTTTATGGAAGTAAATAACTTTGTAACACCCATATCATTATCCACTAAGATAATAACTGGATTTTGAGATTTTGGCACAAAAAATTTATTACATTCTTTTTTGTAACTAGTAATAAGGTTTTTAATATCTCCTGTACCGCCATCTTGTGAGATAGGGTCAAAAATTTTACTATCCAATCTTAGTAATTTTAATTCCCTCCATTGTTCCAATAGCTCATTTTCTTTAGGAATGCCATAAATGGTTTCTTTATCTCTATACTTTAGATAATGCTTTAGATGAAAAATATCTGTTTTACCTTCACCAAACAATACAACCTTTTCATTGGCAAAAAAGTAGTGATATAAAATAAATGCTCGCAGCACTTTAAAATTTTTAAGTTTCTTATGAGCAATACCGTCACTTAAGTTATCAACATGACGGATATAACAAAGCATTCCTTGCAAACAGTTTAATTTATTTTCTACCGTTCTTTTGTCTCGTGCAAATTCTTTTGTAAAATTAAAATCCCCTGTTCTAGTCAGCGAATGCACCATAGCACGAATAGCATCTCTATAATAACGAGAGGTATTTACTCGCTTATTGACGACCAATCCAGTAACACTTTGCTGACTTGGGCGATAGCTCATTCTCACTTTGTCATCATTTATTTTAAATCCTGCACGCTCAATGATATTTCTTAATTCATCACCAACACACCAAATATTATCTTTGGGTTTGGCAATAATATTGGGAAATTCTTTTTGATTGGTTGAAAAAGTAATATCATCACAATACCTAGAGTAATGGCATTTTGCTTTTTTAGCTAATTGTGATAGGCGATAATCCAAAATATTGGAGATAAAATGAGATATAATAGGAGAGCACGGACTGCCTTGGGGTAAAGAATTATCATCACAAGCAATTTGAGCAATAATAGTTGCAATTTTAGGGTCTAATTTAAAATATTCATTGTTGAGAAAATATCCACGAACTCTACCAAAATTAATGCTTCTAAAGAAGTCTTTTAAATCTATGTTGAAAACATAACGTTTGTTTTTATGTATATTTGCATTATTATAATGTGTTTTATTTGGCTGATAAGCAAAAGAATACGATTGGTTCAAGTTATTTTGTTTATTAATTTCTTGCAAACAAATATATAAGAGTTTAGATAATTTTTCTTGCAATGATTTTAATTGTGAACAAGGAGCTTTAATTTCTCTTACCCCTCCATTTTTCTTTTTAACTTGGAAAGTTTGGTATCTAGTTGTACTATCTTTCTTCCCCATTGCATAAAGTATATATGCTAATCCAGATGAAGAAAATCCTAACACCTTTGCTAAATCTTGCAAAGAGACAGCTTGTCTTAATTTATTGTAACTATCAGAATTCATAAAAAGCCCATAAATACTCTTACGCAAGCGTAGCTTACTTGTTTTTTTCAGTAATTTAGTAATGCAAGTCTTAAAGACTTGAAAATCACTGATTGGGATACCCAATCAAAAAATCTATTTATGGGCTGTGCTAATTCTAACAAATTCTTTGAATATTTTCAATAAATGACTGAAAAATTTAATTTTAATTATGACTATTTATGTATTGATTTTATGTAAAAATTCCACAAAAAAATACACTCTAAGTCTAAGAGGCGGAATAGCAACCGTTTATGGTGTTTGAGTTTGCATACCTAATAAAAATATTGTTTTAATGGATGTACACAACAAGCCTTATAAAACTGTGGCGGTGAGCATCATCCATAGTTAAATCGGCAATGCCCAATCAATCGGTGTTTTGCCATGTACCATCAAATAAGCGTTGGTTTGTGAAAACGGACGACTACCAAAAAATCCGCCCCGATTGGCTGATAGGGGAGACGGGTGATTGGCGGTCAAAATCAAATGACGGCGAGCATCAATAAATCGCCCTTTTTTCTTGGCATAACTGCCCCATAAAATAAAAACCGTCTGGTCGGTTTGTCGGTTGATGACATCAATCACCGCATCGGTAAATTCCTCCCAACCCCTGTTTTGATGACTGCCTGCCTTACCATCCTCAACCGTGAGTGTGGCGTTTAGTAGTAGTACGCCTTGATTTGCCCAGTGTGTCAAATCGCCATGTGGGCAGACAGGCACGCCCAAATCGGTAGCAAGCTCTTTTAGGATATTTTGTAGGCTTGGCGGTTTGGGAATGATTTTGGGAACAGAGAACGACAACCCCATCGCTTGACCTGCCCCATGATAGGGGTCTTGCCCCAAAATCACCACTTTGACCGCCTGTAAAGGTGTACTATTTAAGGCGTTAAAAATGAGGGGTTTGGGTGGATAAATCGTCTTGCCTTGTGCGTATTCGTGGCGTAAAAACGTCCGTAAGTTTTCCATCGTGTCGGATAACAAAAACGGAGCAAGTGCCATTTTCCAGTCATCAGGAAGTTGGACTTTGTCTAGCATGGCAAGCTGTTCGCCAGTAAGAGAGTTTTGCATGGTTATTTTTTGTTGTTGAGCTGAATAGGCTTTGCTTTGACAGTGATGGTTTTGGTAAATTTGTCGTGCCAGCCCTGTTTCTTGTCGTTGTTGCTCGCCATCACATAGTTCATGACCAGCATGATAAGTGCAGGAAATCCTGAAAACGCACTTGCACCCACAATATACAGCACAACAAGCAAAAAAGTTCGCAAAAATACTCGTGTACCAAAACTAGGTAGCTTACCGCTTTTTTCATCAATCACACGAATACCCATCGCCATCTTGCCAAAGGACTGTCCACGCATGATAATCAATAACAACTGCACGCCGATGAGTACAAGTATCATGACATTGCTCATTGCCATTGTTGTGGTGGGGATATTATCCACCAAAGACTGTGAGTAGCTTTGCATGCTGGCATAATCTGTCAGCTTTGCCAATTCGTTGGGGTCAATAACCTGCACAAACGCCATGATAAGCGGAACTAAGGTCATCAAGTACAGCCCAACATTGATGGCAAAAGCCCCAAATCTGGCCCCCACGCTGGCATATTCGATTTTATCGTCCAAAACGGCTTGGCGTGAGGGTATTTGTGTGGTTTGGGGCGTAGAAAACGGCTTATTTGGCTGATTTTCAATGGGTTTTTGTCCATATAGCTGTGCCACGCTCACACGCTTGGGGGTGTCAGAGATTGGTGGATTAAAATCCACATTATCGCCAAAACCTCGTGGCTCTTGGGAAGTTTGTGCTGTTTGGGTTTCCAATACAGGTGCTGTCTTTGGCTGATAATGATAAGCCCCTTCTGTCATCTGACCCACACTCTGCCACTGGCTCATGCCAGAGTGCCACATCAAATCCGTCAATGCCACCTCACCTGAGGCTAGCATACGGTTAAGCTCATCGAGCGTATAAGGCCCTGCTTGAACGCCATCTCGTGCCAAGTAAACTTTCATAATATTCATCGCTAAAATTTTTGGGTATTTTATCACAAATGCCATTTATTTTTATAGTTTGCCCCAAAAATTTAGCACAATTCATCAAATTTTGGTACAATATGATGCTTTATCCATCAATCACAGGGGGACGGTATGACAGACACCACACCAAAAGCCACGCCACACACACCGCCCCCCAACGAGACTGACTCTGAGGAAGTTGCCGAACATCACGATGATGAGCTAAATCTGCATGATGAAGAAGACAGCTACATCTATGGCGATGCTGACGCAACAGATGAAGATACCACCTTGACGATGACGGTCTACGACCCAGATGCTGACCGTTTTGAGGATTTAGAAGAAAATTCAGGCGACAACGAAACCGTTGTTTGCTACTCATACTCTCGTAAAACAGGTGAACCCATAACGAGTCTTAGCATTGATGAGGTCTCTCGCCAACTTACCAACAACAACCACTTTGTTTGGCTTGGGCTGTATGACCCCAGCTTTGAGACTGTCAAAGAAGTGCAAGCCGCCTTTGATTTGCATGAGCTCGCCCTAGAAGATGCCTTTGCCGACCACCAACGACCCAAAGTCGAAAGCTACGGCAACGACACCATCTTTGTGGTGGTGCGTACCGCCAAACTTGAAGATAACTACATTCGCTACGGCACAACTGCCATTTTTATGGGTAAAAATTTCATCATCAGCGTACGGCGTGGTGCTTCCAACTCCTACACCCCTGTACGTGAACATTGCCATAGACGACCTGAAAAACTCAGACTAGGTCCCATCTTTGTTTTACACGCCATCTTAGACTTTATTGTGGATAATTACCTACCGATTACTGACCGCTTGGGAAATTATCTGCGTGAACAAGAACGTAATATTTTTTCACACGAATTTAGCAAATCCACCCTAAAAAGCTTGTATGAATTAAAGTCCCAACTGGTTCACATGCGTGCGGTGATTTTACCCGTCCAAGATGTGTGTAACTTTTTTATCAATCACAAACAAAACGAGCTGGTTTCTGCTTTTCCCAGTGCCGCCAAGCCTTATTTTAGAGACGTCAATGACCACCTGCTTCGCTCCATCGATGCGGTCAACGGTCTCAACGAAATGCTATCAGTGGCGATGGATACCTACATGGCGATGGTTACCATGGGACAAAACGATGTCGTGCGTAAACTTGCTGCTTGGGCGGGGATTGCTGCTGTGCCGACAGCGGTGGCGGGGATTTATGGTATGAACTTTGAGTTTATGCCAGAGCTTGGGTGGCGATATGGCTATTTTGTGGTGGTAGGTAGCGTACTGGCGGTATGCTCTTATTTACACTATAAATTTAGACGAGCGGGCTGGCTATGATGCCCTATGATTAGATTTGATTGCCATGAAAATCCCTGACGCTACCCTCGAACGCATTAACTCCTCTGCTGATTTGGTTGCCATCATCAAAAAGCACACCACCCTAAAACCCGCTGGGCGTGAGTTTAAGGGCTGTTGCCCTTTTCATGGCGAAAAAACCCCCTCATTTTTTGTCAATCCTCAGACCAATTTATATTACTGTTTTGGTTGTGGCGTTAAGGGCAATCCCATCACATTTTTGCGTGAATTTGAACGCATGACCTTTACAGAGGCGGTAGAATACTTATCCGAGCAAACAGGCATTGAACTACCCAAAGATGACGGTTTTGCCCAAAAAATCCGCTACAACAAAACCCCAAAACCAAGCACCACACAGCCCTTAGCCTCAAAAAGCGAGCAATCGCCCCAAATCCACCCCCCCATAGACACTCATCATGTTGATTTTAATGATGATTTTATGGCTTCATCTGGGAGTATGGATAACTTTGGTGTTAAAACTTCTGATTTTAGCAAGGCACATCTCCCCCAAAGCAACCCCCAAGACACGCAAGGCGATTTATATACCCTGCTTGCCAATATTGCCAAGTTTTATGAAGCCATGCTGTATCGCACGCCAACCGCCCAAGCCTACTTTGCCACTCGTGGATTGACCACAGAGACGATAGCAAAATTTGGGCTAGGCTATGCTCCAAGTGATTGGCAACACCTACAAAAAGCATTCCCCAATGACATTGAAGGGTTACGCATCTTAGGGCTGGTACGCACCTCCCAAAAGGGCAATGACTTTAACTTACTGAGAGACAGGGTTATTTTTCCCATCAAAGACAGACAAGGGCGTGTTGTAGGCTTTGCAGGGCGTGCCTTAGGCGATGAGCTACCCAAATACATCAACTCATCAGAGTCCCCCGTGTTTAGCAAACAGCACATTTTATATGGGCTTTATGAAGCTCGCCAAGCCAAAGCCACCGACTATTTGATGGTGGAGGGATACATGGACGTGATTGCCTTGCACCAAGCTGGGATTTGTGGGGCGGTCGCACCTATGGGTACTGCTGCCAACGACATGCAGATTGCAGGGCTACTAAAATACAACGACACGCTCACATTATGCTTCGATGGCGATGAGGCAGGACAACGTGCATCGTGGCGAACCCTTGAAGTTGCCATGCCTGTGCTCTCCGATGATAAAACCCTAAAATTTTTAACTCTGCCTGACGGTCATGACCCTGACACTTATATCAAGGAGCATGGGGCAGATGCCATGCGTGAACAAATCAGCCACGCCCAAAGCATCGCTGACTACGTCTATAACATACTAAAACAACGTTATGATTTATCATTACCAGAAAATAAAGCTCGTGCCACCGCTCAATTAAAAGAACTGACCGCCAAATTACCTAAGGGTTCAAGTTTTCGTTGGTGGTTAAATAACGATTTTTGGCAACGACTCAGCAATAAATCCCCACGCACCAAATCGGATATTGTCAATTATACCGCTGATATCGATGGCAATACACAGCTACACCTGTGCTTGCTCTACGCCCCAGAAATTCTTCTTGCCAATCCCTTATCAGCACTACTTCAAAAATCAGGAGTTGCCGATACACACACGCCCTACCTGCCACACCTACAACGCCACAATCTAGACATACCAAAACTACCCACATGGCAAGACCTAGATGACGACTTGGCAAAGCTGGTTGCCACCATTGAAATGATTTTACAAATGAGCAATCACGATGACATGGCTCATTTTAATATTCATGATAAAACCGCCCCTGCCATCGATGGCATGGCTCATCTTATCATGGCAAGCCTGCCTGATGCTAGGCTGCAAGCCCACCTAAGCCGTGCATGGCGAGAGTTTTTTCATCTTAATCAACATCATTATCTTAGCCAAATAGAATTGTTGTTTAACGAACTACTCTGCCAACGCCTTACCGATGTCCTAAAAAAACAAGGCGAAAACGCAAACAACATCATTTTATCCGAGATTTACAAACGACGACTACACACCCTCATTACATGGGACAATCAGCACACCAAAGCCAATGTCGCCACCTTAATGGAAAAGATATTATAAACCTACACCCACCCCAACGCCCTCAGCCACGCCATGCCCACCGCCAGACCAATCATACTGACCACTGTGGTAAACGCCAAAATATTGGCAGCCAGCACATCATTGCCACCCATCGCCTTTGCCATGACATAGCTTGCCGCCGCCGCAGGGCTTGCCACCATCACAAACAGCACACCAAATTGCACAGGGGGCAATTTAAACAGCACCCCCACCAACACCGCCAGTAGTGGAGCAACGATAATCCGCCCAATACTTGCCTGCATGGACACGCCCGACAGCCCCAGCATGGATTTGACTTCCAAAGTCGCCCCCGCACAAATGAGTGCCAGCGGTAGAGCGATGTTTGAGAGTAGCTCGCCTGTTTTGGCAATCGGCTTGGGTGGCAGGGGCAATCCCAAACCCTTATAAACAAAGGCAGACACTAGGGCGATAATCAAGGGATTGGTAAAAATCTTTTTGATGACATCGACACTTTGCGATTTAAAATCGGTATTTTGGCTTGTGCGAGACAGCGTGATGACCGACAGGATATTATACAAAATCGTAATAATCCCCATGTACACCGCCCCCACACTCGTCCCCACCGCCCCATAAGCGTTGGTCGCCACCGACAGCGAGATAATCGCCATGTTGGAGCGAAACACCCCTTGCACAAATACGCCCTTATCTCGCACCTCAGGGACAAACCATTTGGCGTAGATTTCCGCCCCAAAAAACAGCACAAAAGTCGTTACAAACCCTGCGATGATGAGTGGTAACTGCTCGGCATAATTGACCTCGCTTTTAATCACGCTAAAAAAGAGCAGGCACGGCAAGCCAAAATTAAAAACGATGTTGGAGGCGGTATCGATAAAATTGGCGTTGATTTTGCCTAATTTTTTCATATAAAAACCCAGCCCCATCAGAGCTAGGTTTGGAAAGACAATCATAAAGGCAAAGCTGATGGCTTGGAGGATTTCTTGGGGGTTCATAGTAAATTCTGGTTATGATAAAATGACTTATCATAACCAAAAATTAGCCAAAAATAAAGCAAAAATCCACTCGCCATTAAAACTGTGAAATTTTATAGGCATTCACAAAGCCTTCATTATTGACATAGAAAATGTAGCCATATTTTAAAATAATGGTTTCGCCATTTTGACCCTTCAACCCATTATGATAAAATCCTTTATCAACACTACAAGCGTCTTTTTCGCTTTGCCAAGTCAAATCGCCACAGGTTTTAATTTCTGCCCAAGTTTTGCCTTGTTTTTGGCTGGTGCTGATATTACCTGTTAAAGCAGTGCCACCACACGCCATATTAAAATAAGCATTATTATATTTTGGCACAAGGGCATTGTCTTTATCCAATAATTTTGGAAAAAATTGCAAGGCTTGTTTGGTATTTTCAAAATACAAATCCTCCAAACGAGCTTCATCATACACATCAACACAACCATCAAAATCTGCCAAAGTTGTTTGTTTTTGGCTAATTATGGGTTTGGTTGAATTTTGTGTTGGATTAACACAGCCAATCATCAAAACTGCCATTAACAACGCATATTTTTTCATTGCGATTTCCTTATTTTGAGTGTGTTTGCAGTCATCAAAAATACAGAATGGGGCGTAAAGGTGCGTAATATACACCATTTTAGGCACAGCATTTAATTTTGGTGCATGGTACACACCTTACGAATGATTATCCGTTAACTCGCCAATTAAACATGATAAGCAAGAATTGTGGAATTTAAGTTTTTCAAGCTCGTTTTTTAATTGAGTAAGTTTGGATTTTGCCATTTTTTATTTCCATCATCAAACTTTAAATTCATTTTCAAAAGCCGTCAAAACCTTTAAAGTTTTGCTGGTGTCATAAATGACAAAGATAATTTCATCAAAGAAATTTTTAAACTTTTCTTGTTTTAAACAATCATTAAATACTTTTGCCACTTGCACAGGGTCATTTTTAAAGACACCACAGCCCCACGCTCCCAACACCACAATTTTATGCCCTTGATGTTTTGCTACACTTAATACATAATTGGCACGGCGAATTAAAGTTTCTTCAATGCTATTTGTATCATCGGGACATCTTTGCAAATGTACGCCTGCATTAGGGGCAGGAGCGGTAATGACCGAACAAGTAAAAATATCGTCCAACAGCGTTTCTTTATTTACCCGAAAAAATGGCACGGCAGGCGAATAAATGATGTGGTCGGTATAAAGATTGATTTGTGCTTTCGGTTAATTTGATAATAATCAGGTTGGGTTAATTGGCACAAATACAACCCAGACGAACGGCACAAATCTTCTTCTTGGGCTTTTGCCCCACTTAAAAAACCACCGCCTGCATTTTTGGCAGAGGCAAAATTTAATAAGCAAACACTCTGTTTTTGTTCTTTGACAATCAAACGATAAATTGCTTGCTGGCTACTTTCGTGCGTTACACTTACTCTTAAATTACCATTACTAGTTTGATTGTCATTAGTAAATAATTGTGCCAAGTCATCTGGGCGATATAATAAAGTATTGTTTTGGGCAAATGTTTGTTTATCCAAAAAATCAATTTCGCCTTTATTGGTGGGTAATTTTCCTGTTTGGCTGATTTGTAGGGCTTGCTGAGCGATTTGTTTGGTATTCATTGAATTTTCCTTATTTAAATGTAAGGTGTGTACAACGCACCATTGAAAGCACGATGTTTAAAAGATGTGCAATATACACCTATGGTTTATTTTGGATTAAAATAAAATTAATCAACTTAAACTACCTAATTAAAATATTTTTATTTAACAAAACTAAATATCATCCATCTCCACAGTCTTTCTTTGAATACCTAAAAAGTCCGCCAATTGCTCTGATATTTCTGCAATTTTTTTGTCATTATACTGACTCTTATACAAATCAAATTCTTCATCATCGGTGTCTAATCGTAAGAATGAATAACCACTACCTTTTGCAGGTCTAGCAACAAACAAGGCAACTCCTTCTAACTTTTGTTTGGGAATAATCACCGCATTTTGCCAATCTGCAATCCCTACTACGCCATTCACATCATCTTGCCAAACTAAGGGCTTAGCGGGATATTGTTCTACCAATTTTGGCGGAATGCGTTTAATATACTTGCTTTTTTTATAATCATCATCAATCCA
This sequence comes from Moraxella sp., assembly GCF_030525845.1. GTDB lineage: Bacteria > Pseudomonadota > Gammaproteobacteria > Pseudomonadales > Moraxellaceae > Moraxella. The sequence continues at coordinate 21,312 of NZ_JAUNDY010000001.1, read as the reverse complement.
TATAAATTCATCAAGCAATAGTAATCTATCAATGTTTATTACTGCTTCATAATCTTGATTTTGACGAATGCCCACAAAATCTCTATTATTTCCAATACCAAAATAACCAGAAAAACTATATCTCTCAAACTCAATGCCCTTTAATGAAATATAAAAATTATGATTTTCCCCATTAAATTTTGGATCAATAACTTTTACCGCAGTATTTGGGTAATGATCTACCGATTTTATTAAAGTATTTTTAATCATTAAGACTTCACTTTCATCAATAAAATCATAATGATAAAATCTCACCACAGACATTTTATCCTTATCGATCGATTCACAATGTCTGGCACAAAGTCCTTCTATTATCAATAACCCTAGACGAACGGGGTACAAAAAATAATAATACACCAAATTATCTACTTTTTCTTCACGCACAATACGACATATGCCAAGTCGTTCAAGTTCGGCATAAGTCGTATCCCACCCCAAAAATATTGGCGGTGAGCTTAGCACTTCATAACCGTCCGATAAATCAAAATGCTCTTGATTGGATAAATAGCATTGACGATTTTTTGCTTTTTTAAATTTAAACAAGTTTTTAAATAAAACGCTCATTGCTTCTTGCTACACCATAAAATAAAATGATTGTGAGCATTTTTATAGAATAGGTTAATTATTAAAAGGCTTGTTTGATGATTTTTTTGGTATTCATTGAATTTTCCTTATTTGAATATAAGGTGCATAATACGCACCATTAAACCAAGCTTCAAATGGTGCGTATTTTTATTACTCCACTAATTTCTCCGCCTTCTTCATCTTCTTCACCGTCATCGCCAATAAACTCACCCCCGCAGGCGTTACCCCACTAATCCGACTTGCCTGCCCCAAAGTTGCAGGGCGGATATGGCTAAGTTTTTGTACGATTTCATTGGACAGACCCGACACTTGGCTATAATCAAAATCAAGCGGTAGGGGCGTGTCTTCCAGCTTTCGCATTTGCTCGATTTCATCGTTTTGGCGGTCAATATAGCCTTGATATTTGACGCTAATTTCAATCTGTTCGCCTGCCTCACTGCTCACTTGACTGCCCGTCACTTTGGCAATGTCGGCAAAACTGACATTGGGGCGTTTTAATAGGTCAATCAGACTGTTTTCTTTGGTTAAAATTTCGCCCGTATTTGCCATAAACGCCTTGCCAAGCTCATTATTTGGCGTTGCCCAGATGTCTTTTAGGCGGGCGGTTTCGCCCTCAATCTGCTCTTGTTTTTGGCAAAACCGCTCCCAGCGAGCGTCATCCACCAAACCAAGCTCTCGCCCAATGGCGGTCAGACGAGCGTCTGCATTGTCTTCACGAAGGAGCAAGCGGTGTTCGGCACGACTGGTAAACATCCGATATGGCTCTTTGGTGCCGTGCGTGATAAGGTCGTCCACCAACACGCCAAGATAAGACTCGTGGCGTTTGGGCGTCCACTCGCCCTTACCCTGCACCGCAAGCCCTGCATTTATCCCCGCCAGTAGCCCCTGTGCCGCCGCCTCTTCATAGCCTGTTGTGCCATTGATTTGCCCCGCAAAATACAGACGGTCAATGGATTTGGTTTCCAAAGTCGGCTTTAAATTTTGTGGGTCAAAATAATCGTATTCAATGGCATAACCTGGGCGAATGATATGAGCATTTTCAAGTCCTTTCATACTATGGATAAATTCAATCTGCACATCAAAGGGCAAACTTGTGGAAATGCCATTAGGATACAGCTCGTGCGTGGTCAAACCCTCAGGCTCAATAAAAATCTGATGACTATCCTTATCGGCAAAGCGATGAATCTTATCTTCAATGGACGGACAGTATCTTGGACCGACACCCTCAATCTTACCGCTAAACATCGGACTTCTGTCAAGATTGGCACGGATAATGTCGTGGGTGCGTTCGTTGGTGTGCGTGATATAGCACGGAATCTGACGAGGGTGCATTGACACATCGCCCATATAGCTCATCACAGGGAGCGGTGTGTCGCCGTGTTGCACAGTCATTACACTAAAATCCACCGTCCGTGCGTCAATACGGGCTGGCGTGCCTGTTTTTAGTCGTCCAACGGGGAGTTTTAGCTCACGCAAACGGTCAGCCAAGCGAATGGACGGCATATCGCCTGCTCGTCCGCCCGATTGGTGTTGTAAGCCAATGTGAATCACTCCACCCAAAAAAGTCCCCGAAGTCAGCACAATCGCCTGTGCGTTAATGCGGACACCACTTGCGGTAACCACCGCCACCGCCTTGCCGTTCTCAACGATAATGTCATCAACAGGTTGTTGGAATAGGTCAAGATTGGGCTGATTTTCTAGCGTATGGCGAATGTACGCCTTATATAGCAAGCGGTCGGCTTGGGCTCTCGTGGCTCGCACCGCCGCCCCTTTTCGGCTGTTTAGCACACGAAACTGAATGCCTGCGTGGTCGGTTGCCAGTGCCATTGCCCCACCCAATGCGTCCACCTCACGCACAAGGTGCGATTTGCCAATACCGCCAATGGCTGGGTTACAGCTCATCTGACCCAAGGTCTCGATGTTATGAGTGATAAGCAAGGTTGGTACGCCCATACGAGCCGAAGCAAGGGCGGCTTCGGTGCCTGCGTGTCCGCCACCGATGACGATGACACCATAAGATTTGGGGTGAGTGTAGAGTGTTGTCATAGTTTTATCTGTTGGTAAAATTTAGGGAAAAATTGGGGTATTATAGCAGATTTGGGGCTTTTTAGGGGGAATTTGGGCGATTTTAACAAGATTTTGGGCAAAAAACCGCTTTATAAACAAGGAAATAAATCGGTCAATCATCATTTCATGATTATCTCATGATTTATTTAACGGATTTGATTTTATCAAAAAAAACTAATAATAATCAAATACCATCAATACCCCATCAAATATGTTATCTTTTAAATCCCATTTTGTGATAAAAAAGTTTATGCCACCCATATCAACCAAGTTAATATCCTGCTCGCTGACAAATTGAAATAATACCACATCATAACCATCGCCCTCTTGTCTTGGGTCATCTTGGATAAAATAGGCAAAACCACCACAGGCAATTTTAGCAACATCATCACCAAATTCTTGCTTATATAAATGATTGATGTGGCGAGAGAGCCTGTCTTTTTGTTTATAATTAAGCGTATGATTAAAATGAGCCAAATATTCTTGGGTGAATTTTGCTGAATGTTCATAAAAACTAGGATAAGTCTCATCAAGCTCAAATGTCATGGCATATTCATCAATCTGGATATGGTCATTTATGGTGGGCTGATAGATGGATTTGATTTGCTCATCATCATAATAAGGCTCAATGATGGGATAATAAACCACCCGATAATCCATCCCCATCTCATCCATGATGATAAAAAACTGCAATATGCCCTGCGTGGGGAAATCTGGCAATCCTTTTAAATCCGCACAATCAATCTGAGCCAATAAATAAAACATCTCGCCATCATCATTGGTCGGTAATGACCCTCCCAAAGGCAAATAAGGCAAACCGCCTATCTTGCTGGCGGTAATTTGGGTGGCTTGTTTGTGAATATTGGCTTTGGCAATGGGTCTTTTTGGTATGGTGTCAAAAAACCGCTCTTTGACCCACAAATAACACGCCTCAATCATATCAGGCTGTAATTGATTGTTGATTGATTTGCTCATAATAATAAATCTTGTTTATTTTATAGGTTAAATCAAGGTAAAGTCCCACCCCATAATTTGGTATCATGCTTTGAGTTTGCTAGATATTATCGTCAATTTACCCAACTGATTAACCTGCAATGTTGATTTTCTATTTTCAAATCATTAATAATGATGTTTGCTTTTTATTTATGATAAAAATAACCGCATGAAACATACGGTTATTTTTATCCATTTTAATCAATTCATCATGCGTCAAATGGGTCTCTTAACACAATCGTTTCGGCACGGTCAGGACCTGTGGAGATAATATCCACAGGACAGCCCACCAACTCCTCTATGCGCTTGATGTAGCGTTTGGCGTTTTCAGGCAAATCATCAAAATTGGTAATACCAATCGTACTTTCTGTCCAACCCTCCAAAGTCTCATACACAGGGGTTACCTGAGCATAATACTCAGCATCATACGCTCCCCTGATTTCGCCTTCTGGCACTTGGTAATCTGTGGCGATTTTGATTTCAGATAGCCCATCAAGCACATCTAGCTTAGTCAAGCAAATACCGCTCATTGAGTTTAGCACTACCGCACGGCGAAGTGCCACCGCATCAAACCAGCCACAACGTCTGGCACGCCCTGTGGTCGCTCCAAACTCATGCCCTACCGTCCCTAAATGCTCGCCAATCTCATCAAAAAGTTCCGTTGGGAAAGGTCCTGAACCGACACGAGTGGTATAAGCCTTAGTAATACCAAGCACATAATCAAAATACAATGGACCAAGTCCTGTACCAGTCGCCACGCCCCCTGCGGTGGTGTTTGAACTGGTTACAAAAGGATAAGTACCATGATCAATATCAAGAAGCGTACCTTGCGCTCCCTCAAACATCAAGTTCTCGCCTGATTGACGGCGTTTTTCAAGCTCATCTGTTACATCTACAACCAGCTCTTTAAGCTCGCCCGCCCAAGTTTTGCAAAGCTCTAAGGTCAACTCATAGTCAATCGCCTCAACGCCGTAGTATTGGGTTAAAGCAAAGTTGTGATATTCTAAAATTTCTTTTAATTTATCCGCCAAATCCGCACGGAACAAATCCGCCACACGCAAAGCACGGCGAGCCACTTTGTCCTCATACGCAGGACCGATGCCACGACCTGTCGTGCCGATTTTGTTGCCGCCACGTTTTAGCTCACGAGCTTGGTCAAGGGCAGTATGATAAGGCATGATGAGCGGACAAGCAGGCGAAATGCGCAGGCGTTCACGCACAGGCACGCCTTTATCTGCCAAGCCTTTCATTTCTTTTAATAAAGCATCAGGGGCAAGCACCACGCCATTGCCAATAAAGCAAGTTACACCCTCACGCAAAATCCCAGACGGAATAAGATGTAACACAGTCTTTTCGCCGCCTACTACCAGCGTATGACCTGCATTGTGTCCACCCTGATAGCGTGCCACCGCAGTTGCTTTTTCGGTCAGCAAATCAACAATTTTACCTTTGCCTTCATCACCCCATTGGCTACCTAAGACAACGACATTTTTACCCATTTTTTCACCTTTTATCAATTAAAATCTGTTGGATTTTTCATAAGCACACAATGCGCAAAAAAAATTACAAACCTAAACCCAAACATCACACACATTGATTAGGACAAACATCGGTATGACACACCCAAGATTTTGCACCTGCATGATGTTACCACATTGCCAAATTTTGAGAACAAATATTCACAAATTACCATTGACATTTTGCCTCAACGTCTTAGTTTAGCACACAAATTAGATGGCTTCCAGTTTAAATTGATGAATTTTTATTAATTTAACACAATCTATTAAAATACCCATTATTTATCATAAAAATTTCAAATTTTCTCAAATTCAGCCAAATATATGTTATAATGTGCAGTTAAAATTTGATAATTACAAAAAGGCAAACCATGTTTCAATTACACCCAACCTTAGCCAAAGACACATTTTTAGTGGGCGATTTACCTCTATGCACCGTGCGACTCATGAATGACTGTCAATTTCCTTGGTTAATCTTAGTGCCTCGTGTCTCAGGCGTTAAAGAAATTTATGAATTATCCGATGCTGACCAAGTCCAATTTTTACGGGAGTCCAGCTGGGTATCTAGTCAAATGGCAAAAATCTTTGGGGCAGATAAAATGAATGTGGCCGCTCTTGGCAATCAAGTGCCGCAACTTCATTTTCATCACATCGCACGCTACCAAAATGATGTACGCTGGCCAAATCCTGTTTGGGGTCTACCTGCCATCAGCTACACACCAGAAGTCTTGCAACACATGAAACAAACGCTGATGATGGCACTACGCGGACATCATGAAATGCCCTTTGATTGGAAGATGAATTTTTAGTTTGTAAGCTGTTTTTATTGGTATTCTTGGAAGTTTACCAAAATACCGCCAAAGATAAAAGCCCTCATATTACATGAGGGCTATCTTAATTGCGTTAAAAGCTTTCAGTATTTTTCAGCTACTCACATTGCCAATTCTGACCCACTTAAAAAATACTCCTTTGCAAATATTATCATCAATCCAGTCTTTTAAGTTTTATTGTTTTTAAGATACCAATCTTCCACAACTTGTCCGCCACCGGATTTTGTTTTTAAGCATGGACAGACCATCTGATGTGAGCGACACCGAGCACATTAATCTTGTAGGTTGATAAAGGAGACTAATATTACTGACCTTTAGATTTGAATTGCAGGATTTTTGTTATTTAATCACCAGTTTTGATATGCGGATTTAACCAATATCACAATAATTTCACAAAATAACAAAATAAGTATATCAATACCTATACATTAATCAATTCCCCACAAAACTTCCGCAATAAAAGCTTCATTGTTAATTCATCAATCCATTTTTGATATTTGTCTTACCAAAATTACTGGTTATTATTTAAGTCGTTATGCCAAGCATCTCTCTTTAAATAGCCAAAAAAACCGACATCATTCATATCATGTCGGTTTTTTATCTTTCAAAAAATCACATTTGAGTTTGGATTTTTTCTAGTAGGGCTTTTTGTTTTTCAATCAAGGCTTTTGGCATACGCTCGCCAAGTTTATCAAACAACTCTTTATGGCTGGCAAGTTCTGCTTCCCACTGGGCTTTGTCTTGGTAGGTTACCAATTCAAAGTTTTCTTTACTAAAATCAGACGCAGTCCAGTTCAAATCTTCGTAAGTGGGCACAAGTCCGATGGGGGTTTCGACCGCATTGGCATTACCTTCACAGCGATTGATGATCCATTCTAGGACACGCATGTTTTGTCCAAAGCCCAGCCAAACGAAGTTGCCGTCTTTATCACGGCGGAACCAGTTGACGTTAAAGATTTTGGGTAGGGTGTTGCCATGTTCACTTGCGACTTTGCCTACTTTTTCGCCCATTTCTAGCCAGTGATTGAAATAATCTGCCATGTTGTAACCTGCAAAAGGAAGCATGGCGAATGGGTCACGGCGTACCACACCTTGAGCACCAACGGCGGCGGCGGTGGTTTCAGAACCCATAGTGGCGGCTTTATAAACACCGTCTAGCCAGTCGGTTGCCTCGCTGATAAGTGGTACGGTGTCGGCACGGCGACCGCCAAAGATAAAGGCAGAGATAGGCACACCTGCTGGATTTTCCCAATCTGGGTCAATAGATGGGCATTGGCTTGCCGATACGGTAAAGCGAGCATTGGGGTGCGAGGCTTTTTCGCTACCGTCATGCTTTTGGCGTTTCCAATTGATGAGATTTTCGGGGACTTCTTTGGTCTTGCCTTCCCACCATACTTCGCCATCTTCGGTAACGGCAACGTTGGTATAAATCACGTCATGAGAGAGTGATGCCATGCAGTTGGAGTTGGTTTTGGTGTTTGTCCCAGGGGCGACACCAAAAAAGCCTGCTTCTGGGTTGATGGCGTATAGTTTGCCGTCCGCTGATGGCTTAATCCATGCAATATCATCGCCCACCGTTTCAACTTTCCAGCCTTCGTATCCTGCTGGCGGAATGAGCATGGCGAAGTTGGTTTTGCCACAGGCAGAAGGGAAAGCGGCAGCGACATAGTGTTTTTTGCCTTGTGGGTTGGTTACGCCAAGAATGAGCATATGCTCAGCAAGCCAACCTTGCTCACGACCCATGACGGAGGCGATACGAAGTGCTAGGCATTTTTTGCCAAGCAGAGCATTACCGCCATAGCCTGAACCATATGACCAAATTTCACGGGTTTCTGGGTAGTGGACGATGTATTTTTCGGCATTGCAAGGCCATGCCACGTCTTTTTCGCCGTCTGCCAGTGGTTTGCCAACAGAGTGTACGCATGGCACAAATTCGCCATCTGCGCCCAAAATGTCATACACCGCCTTGCCCATGCGAGCCATTTTACGCATGCTTGTAACCACATAAGGGCTGTCAGTAATCTCAATACCAATATGAGCAATGTGGCTACCCAAAGGACCCATAGAAAAAGGCACGACATACATGGTGCGACCTGCCATACAACCGTCAAATTTGTCGTTTAAGGTAGCACGCATTTTGGCAGGGTCTTCCCAGTTGTTGGTTTCGCCAGCGTCAATTTCTTTTTCACAGCAGATAAAAGTACGATCTTCAACACGAGCCACATCTGATGGGTCAGAAAAAGCTAAGTAAGAATCTGGGTGTTTTTCTTGGTTGAGCTTAATCATCGTGCCGTTGTCAATCATGAGCTTGATAAGGCGATCATACTCTTCTTGTGAGCCATCACACCATTCAATGCGAGCAGGTTTAGTGAGTTTGGCAATGTCATTAACCCAGTCAATGATGGCTTGGTGTTTGACAAAATCAGGCGTGTTTAAGGTGGTCGTGGTCATAAGCACTCTCAATTTTTAAAAAAATTGGTGTATTAAATCACATTTTGACATAAATTGTAATATATATAATATATAAAAATATATGTATTTATAAAATAAATGAGCGTGCCTTGCAAGACACGCTCATTTTTTTGGCAACTATTCATCAAATCAAGAAAAAATACGCCCAAATAGTAACAATGGCGATGGAGACAAGATTGAGCAAGAAGCCTACACTCATCATTTCTTTTTGTTTGATATGACCTGCACCCATTACGATGGCATTCGGTGGGGTTGCCACAGGAAGCATAAAGGCACAAGAAGCACCAATACCGATAACCATAATTAGCACCTCAGGTGGCAGTCCAAGCTGTACGCCGATCGGTGCAAATAATGGCACAAGCAAGGCGGCCGATGCAGTATTTGAAGTGAATTCTGTTAAGAAAATAATAAACGCAGTAATCACCAAAATAACCACCAATACTGGGGCGACAGACAGCACGCTGGTAATTTGCTCGCCCAAAAATGTCGATGCTCCTGAGTTTTTCATGACATCAGACAAGGCAATACCGCCACCAAAGAGCATGAGTACACCCCAGTCAGTATTGTCCGAAACCTGCTTCCAGCTTACCAGACCCAAAGCCAGTACCGCAACGGCAGCCAATAGAGCAATGACTGTATCAGGAGATTTAAAGCCAAAATGCTCGCCCAACTGCTTACCAAAAATCCATGCCAATGCCGTAGCCACGAACACAATGGTGGTTAAAATACGTGAAGTTGTCCATGGGATAACTTCATCAGACATCTCGACTTTTTGTTTAAGATTGGGTTTTAGGTAAAAATACATCACGCCAAGCAAGCATGGTAGCATAACCAACATGATTGGTACACCAAAACTCATCCACTCCACAAAGCTCAAATCCAGTGCCTTAGCGGCAATGCCATTTGGTGGAGAGCCAATCATGGTCCCTAAGCCACCGATACTTGCACTATATGCAATCCCAAGTAGTACAAACACCATCGTAGAACGGTCTTTTTCTTGGTCGATTTGGGTAAGTAGACCTAAGGCAAGTGGCAACATCATAGCAGCGGTGGCGGTATTACTAATCCACATCGATAAGGCAGCGGTGGCAAGAAAAATATACACAACCGCCAAGCCCAATCTACCGCCAGCTAGACGTACAAGCCCAAAAGCGATTTTTTTATCAAGTTTTTGGATGTGAAGCGTAGCAGCCAGTGCAAACCCCCCAAAAAACACAAAGATGATAGGGTCAGCAAAACTAGACAAAGCCTTTTTGGTGTCAAACTCAGGCACGCCAATCAGTACAGCGATAATTGGCACCAAGATGGCGGTTGCTGTAACATGAATCGCCTCAGTCAGCCATAATATGCCGATAAACAACAACATGGCCAAACCTTTGTTGACATCAGTACCAAATGGCATGACCTGATACAACACTAAGGAGACAACGGCTGCCACCGCAAAGATAATCATGCCTTTGATGGCACTTTTGCTGATTGCACCTGAGGAGACCTCGCTATCGTCGCCTCCCACAAAATCTGTATCAAGCGTCAAATCAGAGGCATGTTCATCAAGGGTACTATTGGGCTTTTTTAAATCAGTCATAATTTTCCTTTTTTATGGGGGTATGTTAATATTTGATATTGAGACTTAAAGATAACTTAATTATTTTTAAAATATTTACAATATGTAAACACTTCCATCAAACCTAACACACCCAAACCGCATGCCATCATTAGTCCTTCAATCCTTGAAATCAACAAAGACGGTCATGCACAAAAATACCGACCTTGATTTGACTTATTTTCTTATCCCAAGAAAAATCCACCCAAAAGGCAATCAAATCAAAATCGGTAACAGCCTAGATGTTTATACCAAAACATACTTTCTTTATAATAACAGAATTGTTGTCATTTGAAAACCAATTATTTAAAGACATTTTATACAAAATCAACTTGCCTAACCCTCATCAATTAGGTAGAATGGGCAGTATTTTAGGCAATTTTGTATACAGTTATGTCCACCCCAGCCACTTTCAAAGATGCTTACGACATCTTGAAAAACAACGCCAATCTACTAGAACACAGCGACGAACCAGACATTGACAACCTAGTAAACATCATAGAGCAATCCATTGATGCCTATAAAGTATGCCAAGAACGCATTCATGCCGTCGAAAACGCCCTAAAAAACGCCTTTAATGACACTACATTATCCAACTAAGTTCATGAATACACCTCATCACAATCCCCAAAGCCCATCAAACACATTAGATGTGTTTTTTGAACCAAAGACCTTGACTGACCTAGCGGTACAGGGAAATATCTTGACATTTAGTGTCCACTATGAAGCAATCGAATTTGAAAAAAC
>NZ_JAUNDY010000001.1:0-10359 GCF_030525845.1 Moraxella sp. | reverse complement strand
TCCATCAAAACCGCACCGTTGTTTTGTTGCTTCATCTTGGCGATATGCTCGCCTGCATTGACGCTTTGTCCTTTTTTGACACGAATGTCTGTTACGTGCAAATAACTACTCACAAAACCATCGGCATGAGAAATGCTCACAGCACTCCCCGCTTTGGCGTTATCGACATGAATAACCGTGCCTGCTCGTGATGCCATGATGGGGTCTCCACCCTGTCCCACAAACCACATGCCCTCAGATTTGGTGTCCACACCGTTAATGTTCGCCACCTCGCCAAAATGACGCACCACTCGATTGCTTTTATTGACAGGGTATTCAAATTGCATGACACCTGCACTTCCCACCATAGGATTTTTAACAGTAATCACTCTGGGGGCTTGGGTGGCGACAGAGGATGTGGTATTTTTAGCAGAAGTAGTGGTTTTACCACTCTCCCATAAGGTCAGCCACTGCCCCACTCTGATGGTGTGGTTACTATCTAGGCGGTTAATGCGACTTAGCTCTCGCCAATCCAAACCATAACGCTGGGCAATCTTAGAAACCGTATCGCCACTTTGCACTTGATAACGCTGAGGGATATTTTTTTGGGCTGTGGAAGTTTTGGTTGTGGATTGGGTAGACTGATAAGTTGGCTGGTTGGCACAAGCAACAAGCAAAACAGATAATCCAAACACCGCCATGCATTGAACACGTCTGCGATAACGCATATCATTCATCATCATTCCCCTTATTATTAATACCATCTACAACGATAATCTTTTCATCAGCCAAACGATATGCCAAAAGCTGACCGCCCCACACACACCCTGCATCCAGCGAACGCACTTTGTCGGTGGCGATTTGTGCTTTTAACCCTGCCCAATGCCCAAACAAAATCTTACGTTTTCTTGGCACTTCCCACTCAAACCAAGGGCGAAACCCTTTGGGCATCTTATCTCCGAGCGTTTCTTTGAATGAAAATTCAAGCATACCCTCTTTATCGCACAACCTCATGCGAGTAAAATAGTTGGCAATCGCTCGCATGCGGTCATAACCATGCAATTTATCCGACCAAACGTCCGCTTTTTTGCTGTAAAGATTGGGAAGCAGTCTATCGAGCTGTTTTAAACTGCCTGAAAATTGAATCTGTAACTCTTTGGCATAGGCTTTGGCACCTTTGACTTTCCAATGAGGCGGTATGCCTGCGTGGGTCAGTACCGTTTTGTCGTTAGGGCACACCAAAAAAGGCTGACGGCGCAGCCAGTTTAACAATTCATCGCAATCAGGTGCGGTAAAAATCGGTGCGGTGTTGTCCTTAGGCTTAATGGGTAAAATCCCCCGCCATGTGGCGATGAGCGTGATGTCATGATTGCCAAGCACAGTCGTCAACGCCCCCTTGTCTGATAGGGCTTTGACTTGTCTAAGTGTAGAAAGCGAATCCTCGCCTCGTGCCACGATGTCGCCACAAAGCCAAATCTTGTCCAAATTTTCATCAAAATCCAACGCCACCAGCAAGCGATTGAAGGCATCAAAACAGCCCTGCAAATCACCAATCACGTATTCATGGCGGTATGTTTTGGTTACTGTATTCATGTTTTATATTTTATAAAATAAATTATTTTATCAATTTTGCTTAGTTTTTTCAAATGCCAAATCTGCCAATTTGACAAAATCCGCCACGCTCAATGTCTCGGGACGTGCCTGCGGACTGATATCCACTTTGGCAAAATCCTCATCGTCTAAGGTGGGCAACAGGCTCACGCTTTTAAAAATCGCTCGCAAGGTTTTACGTCTGTGGTTAAACGTCTCACGCACAATATCAGCAAAGAGCTTTTCATCTTGGGCTTGTAAAGGTTTAGCTTTAAAGGGTGTCAGGCGAAACACCGCCGAAGTAACTTTGGGTGGTGGGTTAAATGCCCCATTGGGTACGGTCAAAAGATAATCCGCCTGACAATAATACTGCATGATAACAGATAGTCGCCCATAGGCTTTGGTGCTCGGTTCGGCGGTAATGCGGTCAACCACTTCTTTTTGGAGCATAAAGTGCATGTCGGTGATGACATCGCTAAATTCCAGCAAGCGAAACAAAATCGGCGTTGAGATGTTATAAGGCAGATTGCCCACCACGCGAAACGCCCCACGCCTCACCTGCTCGGCAAGAGCACGATAATCGATGTGCATGGCGTTGTCATTGATGATGGTAAAGTTAGGGTGGCTGTTTGCCCCAATGTTGATACGTAGTGAATTTGCCAAATCACGGTCAAGCTCAATGACCGTCATGCCATCCACTTCTGCCAAAAGTGGCTCGGTCAATGCCCCCAAACCCGGCCCGATTTCCAATAAATTATCGCCACGAGACAGACGCACGCCATCAACTATCTGGCGGATGATGCTCGTATCGTGTAAGAAATTTTGCCCAAAACGTTTACGAGGGGCGTGGTTTAGTTCTCTGGGGGTGCGAATGGTCATGATTTATGCTTAAAATTAAAATTTTTAAATTATAACATTTTTTATAAAAATACGCCATCTATCAATACGTTAAAAGCCTTGAAAATTTGACCAATACCCTTATTAAGCATTTATCTTTATTAATACAGAGATAATCATGAGCATAAAACTAACCAACCTAAATGCCCCAACCACCCTACCCAATGCCAAACGCACCGAAATCCAAAACCCCGAGCTGTGGAATTTTCCCATGGACTATCCCATGAGCATCATTGGACACGAAGGGGAGCACGACAGCCTGCGTCATGAGGTTACATTGATTTTGGCGGAGATTTTTCCAGATTTTGACCCTGCCAGCATACAAATTCGCCCATCAAGAACAGGCAAATATCACGCTCTTAAAGTCAACCTACATCTAAGCTGTGCCGACGAGGTTAATCGCCTATACACCGCCCTTGATAAGGCCAAAACCGTCAAAACTGTCGTCTAAGCCCCATCATTGCACGTCTGTGCATACCCATCATAAGACTGCTTGCAATCAGCGGTCTTTTTCTATACACTTAACGATATTTTCCCACACCACTAAAATATGGACAACCCCATTCCCAAAAAACCCAAAAATACCTTTCGTATACTACACACCTCTGATTGGCATATTGGCAAGCGGTTATTTAGCCAAAGCCGTTATGATGAGTTTGAGGCGTTTTTAAATTGGCTATTTGAGCAAATCAACTTGCACAAAATAGACGCCTTGATTGTGGCTGGCGATATTTTTGACACCGCCACACCCAGCAATAAAGCCCAAGAGTTGTATTATGAATTTTTGGGCAACATCGCCAAAAGCCCCTGCCAACATGTCATTATCATTGCAGGCAACCATGACAGCCCTACTTTTTTAGATGCTCCAAAAGCCATTTTAAAATCACTCAACGTACAAGTTATCGGACAAATCACGGATAATCTTACCGACGAGATGTTGGTTTTATGCGACCACAACCAAAACCCCCAAGCCATCATCCTAGCCATTCCTTATCTTAGGGACAAGGACGTGCGGTCAGGTGGCAGTTTTGAGGCGGTGGGACAACGTGAACAAGAGACCGCACAAGGCATTGCCACACATTATCAAACACTTGCCCATCACGCCCAAATAAAACGCACGCAACTTGCCAAAAACATTCCCATCATTGCCACAGGGCATTTATTTGTGGCAGGGTCAAGCGTCTCATCAAGCGATGATGGCATGCGTCAAGAGATTTTTGTGGGGACGTTAGGACAGATTTCCGCTGACATTTTTGATCAATGTCTTGACTATGTCGCCTTAGGTCATATTCACGCCCCCCAAAAAGTCGCTGGTCAAGACCACGTTCGCTACTGCGGCTCGCCGATTGCGATGGGTTTTGGCGAAGCAGGCAAAACTAAGCAAGTATTGGTAGTGGACTTTGAATGCCAAATGCCCGCCATTTACTCACTGTCTGTACCTACTTTTGTTGAACTGGTTCGATTAGAAGGCGACATGGACGCCATTACCTCCGCACTATCGCCACTCATCGCCCAAGACAAAACCATCTATGCTGAAATCATCTACACAGGTACAACTCTCGCCCCAAATTTCGCCCAAGACATCAAAGGGTTACTGACCGACACTAAGGTGGTGGCATTAAACATTCAAAACACCACCCAACGACGCCATATTTTACAAAGCCATCAAGGTAACAGGCACCCAAAAAATCTAAAAAATCTTAGCCAAATAGATGTTTTTGAATATTTGCTGGATAAAAGAAAAATCTGCGATGATGAAAAACCAATCCTAAAAAACGCCTATTTAGACATCATTAAATCCATTCATGAACAAGATGATATGGCAAATTAACCATCTATTTTAATAAAACACCATGAAAATACTTTCTTTGACATTTAGCAATTTAAATTCCCTGAAAGACAAATGGCACATCAATTTTATGAATGATTCCTTTGTGAATGAGGGTATTTTTGCCATCACTGGACCAACAGGCTCTGGCAAAACCACCATTTTAGATGCCATTTGTTTGGCAATTTATGGTAAAACCCCCAGAATTAACACCATCAGCAATAATCATAATGAACTGATGAGTATTGATAGAGGAAGTTGCCATAGTGAAGTTGTGCTGCTCATCAACACCATCTCTGGGGATAAAATTTACCGTTTTAGCTTTGAGCAAAGACGAGCCAATCAAAAACCTAATGGCAAATTACAACCCATCAAACGTCAAATCAGCCAATTAACCCACCCAAATGATGAAGGTATTATCATCGAAACCAAACCGAGCCTCTGTGATAAAAAAGCCAAAGAACTTATGCATATGAATTTTGAGCAATTTACACGCTCAGTCATGCTTGCACAAGGCAATTTTGCGGCGTTTTTAACCGCAGGTACCAACGAAAAAGGAGAAATCCTAGAACAAATTACTGGCACAGATATTTATGCTAAAATCAGTCAAAAAACCTTTGAAGTCCATAAACAAAAAAAGGAAGCTCTTAGCCAATTAGAAAAAAGACTTGGCGAACATGTCATCATGAGCGATGAAGAATTTTCTTATCTCAATGACGTTATTGCTACCGCCGATAAAGAAATCAATGACCATAAAAATCTGATTAAAGACATAGAAAATAAAATCCACCTTATCCAACAAGAAAACCAAGCAACAAAAGAGCTTGAATACACCAAACACAAAATCCAAATTGCCAAAGACAATATTAAATCATTCAAAGAAAAATCAATACTTCTCAAAAAAGCAGAGAAAGCAAGAGATTTACAACCCATCTACCAAAAATTCATTGACGAAAAAAACAATAAAACACGATACAAAACAAACCTAGATGAGCTAAACCAAAAAATATCAAATATCAATGATTTATTAAAAAAATCAGTCTTTCAGATTGAAAACCAAAAATCCATCATTGAGGGTCAAAAACAACAACAGAAAGACTCTCTGGTATTGTTTAAAAAAATCAGAGAGATGGATGTTGCCATTCATCATAAAAAAATTGATTTTGACAAATTAAATACAGAACTCACAAATCATAAAGCCACAATGTCAAAAATACATGATAACCTTAAAAATCTAGCTAATGATAAAGAAAAATTATCCCAAGAGATAATTAATCATGAGATATTTTTAAATAAATATCACAACATCAATATCAATCAAGATATAGGCACTCTAAAAAGCCTATACACACAGCTTGATGACATCATTAAAAACACCTCACAAATCAATCTCTATATACAAACAAAACAGCCAGAAATCAACAAAAAAAATCAAGAAATTAACACAAAAAGAGATTTATTGCTACAAAAAAGACTATCACTCAAACAAAAACAAAATGAATTAACAATATTAGAAAGTGAAGCAAGCAAAACATTATACAACATCATCGATGACAATCATCAGATAGATGGAAATTGCATGTCCATTTATAATACACATTTTCAAGAAAAAATAAATCACATAAAACACACAAAATTTTTAATTGAAACACTCAAAAAAGAATATCATAACTACCAACAATTAGAGCAAACATTATCCACATTAGAACATAAAATCCATCAAATCAAGCAAGATAAATTGAACATCGAGAAAAAAGTAGAGCAACTAAATAACGAAATTCATCATGAAAACAATACTCTATCAGCACTCAACAAAAATCATGAACTCCATCAAGAGATTTTGATATTAAGAAAATACTATGAAAAATTACAAAACAATGAACCATGCTCTCTCTGTGGTTCGTTAGAGCACCCCTATGCGTATCAACATCCATTTATCCATAAAAATCATGATGATATTAGCCAAGCCATCATGCACACCACACAAAAAGTAGAGCAAATGAACGCAGAGCTGCAACAACAGCAAAATCAAATCATCGGCATCAATAGCGATATAACCCATTTTAATAAACAACATCAAGATTTATCAACTCAAAAAACAAAAGTTTTTGAAGAAATAAAAATAAAATATTTTGACATTACTCAAAAAAAATATACCGACAATGATTTACAAAACATGCGAAGTCACATCAAAAATCTAGATGATGATTATGAGGAATTATTATCACTCATTACAAAAAATTATGCAAATTTCAAAGAGTTGGAAAATTCAATACACAATCATCATCACGATATATCAGCGATCAATCAAGAAATAAACATCATTACCCAAGAAGGCACACTCATCAAATCGCACATCGATATGATGAATAAAGATATTTTAAAAAATCAAGAAACGTATTCTACTCTTGACAAGAAAACCCATCAAATCATACATCAAATCAATCAGATACTAGACACCCATCAAATACCAAAAATGGCACTTAACAATGATGTCTTAAACCACCTCAATAAAAACATTCAAGACTTATCACTTATTGCAGAAAAAATAAACACCTACCATCAACAAAAACACAAACTTGATTTAGAATTAAATCAAACCATTGCTAAAATTGGTAACGAAAATACAAGAATTAATGATTGTGAAAAAACAATATCACAACTCATCAGTCAATCCAATCATCTAAAACAAGAACTCAGTCATCAAATCAATCATAGAGTTGATTTATTTGGAGAAAAAAATGTCGATATTGAAGAGGATAATTTAAACAAAGAAATAGAAAAATCCCAACAGTTAATCGATAATCTCCACCAAGATTACCAACATCAACAACGAGAGTTTCATAAATTACAAGAAAAAAATAACCATTACCTTGAATTACTAAACGCCTCATCAAATAACATTGAGCAATTATCACAAACTCTCAATGACAAGATTATCCTAAATGACTTTTATGATATTAATGATTTTTTGTCGTCTTGTCTTAATGATAGTGAGATATCATCATTAAAAAATCAAGAACAAGAATTATACTACCAGCTTAGAAATCTTGAAAAGAACCATCAATATTGGGAATGCCGGCTCAATGAACTATCATCTCAAAATATCGACATATCAAATACAGATTTAAATCAATTAAACATTAAAAAAGAAGAATTGCAACATTATTATGATAGACTGTTAACAAGTATTGGTGGTAAAAAACAGCAATTAGCCACCGAAATCATCATAAGAGAAAAACAAAAGTCCATCATTCAAGAAATTAATCGCCACAAAGATGAATTAAATATCTGGGCAAAATTAGATGAATTAATAGGCTCAAAAGAGGGTTCAAAATACCGTAATTTTGTACAAGGATTAACCCTTGAAATAATGCTGTATCATGCCAACCAAATATTAGAAAAAATGGATAATCGCTATGTGTTAACTTATGATGAAAGCCTTAATCAAAATTTGCTTGATATTAGTATCATTGATACTGCACAAGGCGGCGAAATCCGTAGCACCAAAAATCTATCAGGCGGAGAAAGTTTTATCATATCTTTGGCATTGGCACTTGGGCTGTCGCAAATGAGTAGCGAAAATATGAATATTGGCTCATTATTTTTAGACGAAGGATTTGGCACTTTGGACAACGAAGCATTGGATATTGCCCTATCAACGCTATCCTCACTAAGAGACATAGGTAAAACCATCGGCATTATCTCGCACGTCCAATCCCTAAAAGAGCGTATCCCCACCCAAATTCAGGTCAAAAAAATCGCCAATGGAGAGAGCATGCTGATGGGTGATGGCATTCGCCGAATTCACTCATAATATTGTTGCTAAACCGTTACTATTATGTTAATATTAAATGAAATCCACATTATCACTAAGGAGTCTGATGATGACAACCGCCCCAAAAACCACCAAATCAAGCAGAAAGCCAGAACAGCTAGAATATCGTGATGATTTTTCTGACACGCTCTCTCGTCTTGAAGAGTTAGTGCGTCACGCCAGTCCAGATGACTTAGCTCAAATCGGTGGTCGCTTGGCAGAGTACCTACCAAATGCAAATACCGCCAACCAATTACAACACGAGCTGCGCGCTAATAAGTCAAAGGATACCGAGTTAGCCCCCAACTGGCGTGATGGCGGTTATCCTTATAAGCACCGCATGAGCCGTAAAAATTACGAAGCCCAAAAATACAAACTACAAATCGAACTTCTAAAATTACAGCACCACGTCAAAACCACAGGACAAAAAATCGTCATTTTATTTGAAGGGCGAGATGCTGCGGGCAAGGGTGGTACCATCAAACGTTTTATGGAGCACCTAAATCCACGTGGTGCAAGGGTTGTCGCCCTAGAAAAACCCACAGAAACCGAACGTGGGCAATGGTATTTCCAACGCTACGTCCAAACCCTGCCTACTCGTGGCGAGATTGTGCTGTATGACCGTTCATGGTACAACCGAGCAGTTGTGGAGCGTGTCATGGGTTTTTGCACCGATGAGGAATATCGCATCTTTATGGAACAAGTGCCAGCATTTGAAAAACACTTGGCACAATCTGGCATTACGCTGATTAAATTTTGGTTCTCCGTCAGCCGTGAAGAACAAAAAGTTCGCTTCCATCGCCGTGAACACGACCCACTAAAACAATGGAAGCTCTCTCCTGTCGATAAAGCCTCTTTGGATAAATGGGACGACTACACCATCGCCAAAGAAGCCATGTTCTTTGAAACAGATACTTCTGAGTCGCCTTGGATTGTCATTAAATCCGACTGCAAAAAACGTGCTAGACTAAATGCTTTGCGTTATGTACTAAATCGACTTGACTACGAAGGCAAAGATAATGCCAACATCGGCAACATTGATCCATTAATCGTTGGTCGTGCTGGTGCTTTGTACGAAACTGACGAGCATAAAACTCTTGCAGGTAAACGCAATCATGGCACCAAACCTTAAAAGGTGCCACAATAAAACCGAGTTCTTTTCAACTCGGTTTTTTATTTAATGTGGGAACGGACGCAATTTGTCCGCCTCTATCCATGCCTTAACCCACTCGTCAGCTGGCAAACAAATGTCGTTATAATCCAATGCACTTAGCACCTCGTTGGTAGCGATGGGCTTGCCCGTCATGATATTTGTTACCGCTGTTCGAAGTAGGACGTGGCAGGTGCATTTATTCTTAACCCACATCGTCTGCTCAATATAAAACCATTTTTCATCAATGGCACACACACGAGTTTTCATGGTTACTTTATCCAAAAGACGTACACGCTTGCGATACTGAATGGTACTTCCTGCCACCACTAAGCCCCAACGCCTTTCAAGAAGTTTTTTGCCAAGTCCTGTACGAATGGCAAAATCATTACGCCCCAAATCAAATAAAGTCAAAATCCGCCCATTATTCATCTCCAAAAAATTATCAATGTCATTAACATTAGCGACAAACCGATACTCTGTGGTATCGGTCAGCCCCAAGACATGACCTGTCTTTTTGGATTTTTTATAAGCAATGGAACTACCAATAATGTTTTTTGCCAAACGAAGAAATGGATACATAAACCCTACCTGATACTAAATTTTAATCCAAAGTCAATTTTACCTTGCCAATAGCATGGTCATTGCCAATAAAATTGTAATAATGTAAATACTGCAATACAGGACTTTCTAAGAACTGATTTGTTACTGTCATTAGCACCTGTTTTTCGCGCAATTTTTGTTTATCTGCTGGTACAGATAATGCTCTAAATTCGCTTTGTGATAATAATGGCACTTCATCGCTTAATTGACTACTTACAAATTCTTTTTGGAATTTTTTGGCAAAATTAATAAAACTTGTTTCAATCTGTTTGTTATGTTCAGGGACATATAATTGGCACCCCCCATTGATTTGACCAACCATCATAGAATGGCTTACCATCGCCAATTCATCAGCATCTAATTTACCCTCACGACGAGCCATAGACACCCAATAATCCCATTTATCCTCCGTCCATTCACCAACAAGCTGGGTTGTCATTGGCATGAGTTGTTGCTTCAATACCTCCTTGAAACTTGTTGTTTGACTTATTAAGT
>NZ_JAUNDY010000026.1 GCF_030525845.1 Moraxella sp. | reverse complement strand
GTTTTTGGGGGGATTTGGGA
Source organism: Moraxella sp. (assembly GCF_030525845.1). Lineage (GTDB taxonomy): Bacteria > Pseudomonadota > Gammaproteobacteria > Pseudomonadales > Moraxellaceae > Moraxella. The sequence goes on along the minus strand of NZ_JAUNDY010000026.1, from coordinate 23,512 downwards.
GAAAGTTTGTAAGTGGTTGGTTTTGTTGGGGATTTTAATTAATAAACTTAGCAAGCCACAAACAACCGAGCTTACAAAAACCGCCGAAACAATGTAGGGCTTTGTTTTAATAGGCTTTGGGTATCCAAGATGGCGGTAAAATTCTTATCACTGAGTTGTTTTTGACTGTTGGTGGTGGGGAGTATTAGTAAAACCTTGCCTGACATATTGTCATTGGTTGTGAGCCAGATTTTTTCAAATTGCTTTTTGGTAAGTATGCGATTACCCCAACTACTATCCGCCAGATAGACATTTTGCTCGTCAATGGCTCGCACCACGCTAAAATGATCGCTGCGTTTGTGATTGACATAGACGATGGCGGGGATTTTTATTTTGGCAAGTGCCTCATAATTCATCGTCATACCACGAGCGGTATAACCATATTTTTCGCTTACCTTTGCCAAATCCAAAAATGATGCCATCACATCATCAAGTGCCATATCATCTAGGATTTGTTGTTCGGTTTTGGGATTTTGGTAAAAATAAGTGAGAATGGTAGAAAGTGATGACGCACCGCACGAATAGTCTACATCTTGCTTGGTAAGTTTATTATCCCTAGCTTCTTTCCATGTGGTTTTGGTGCTTAGTGTGGGCGTGTGGTATTGCCAGTTGGCATAAGATACACCAACAAAGAGCCAAGCAAAGATACAAATACCCCAAACAAACCAATTGGGTTTGTTTGTTGATGACTTGCTAAATTTTAAAATAATCAAATATGATGTACAAAAAACCACCAATAAATGACACAATCAATGACATTAAAAATGTTCTTAGAATAAATCCATTTAGCAAGCCAAATATTACAAAATTGAAAGCTAACATGATAAAAAAGTACATACAAAAACTTTTTATCATGCTACCAACCTTTGCCTCCTAGATATTTAGCAGCACCGCCTCCAACAGCACCAGCAACAAAGCCACGACCAGCAGCTCCCCATGACCATTCGCCAGTATTGCTATAATGATTCCATGCGTTTGCACCAGCACCAATCGTTCCCATGACTCCCATGCGAATACCATAAGCAACCGCAGGAGCCACCGCCCCCTCCGTCTCTTGCATTTCGGTAGCGGTCATGTCTGTTGCTTGTAGATTTTCTACATCATCAAAAGCAAAAGATAGGTCGGCTTGTGGGGTTGTGGTGGAAACAGTTGTTTGGGGTAATACAATTGTTTGTGTATCCACACTCGGTGTGGTATAATGAGAAGTCGTCTCTGCAAATGCAGGGGCGATGGCTACGGTAGCACTTAGTGCTAGGATTGAGAGTTTTTTCATAACATTTTCCTATGTTTTGAGATTGTAAAAAACCATCAGTTCATACTGATAGCCGATAACCACACTAAGATGATGATGGTGAGAGATTGTCATCTTGGTAGTGGTTATCGTTTTCCATGGTAACAAATACATTTGTACCTGTCAAACGTTGGTATTGATTTTTTATATGAAAAATTTTTATCAATCTCATAACAGATCATTAGTCTACTTTATAACTCCCATTACCCTTATTTCACCAAATGAGCTACGCTTACGTTAAATTTAAACGGTTTTTATCCGCCAATAGGTCATCGACTGTAAGAGGAAGGTCGGCGTGGGATAGGAGGGGTAGTAGGATTAAGGCTGGAAATGGCAAATATTTAAAATTCATAAAATGTCCGACCTTATATCACTTGATTTTCATAAAAGAAAGAGTTAATAAAATTGCAAAGACGCATAAACCAACAATAACAAAACCAACACCCTTTACACCCAAAATGACACCAGACACGCTTATAGGTATGACAGACCCAAAATAAAGCAAAGTCTTATGGATTGTTTTGTGTACCAAATGTGAATACATAATCATAATAGCAGAAAGAATAATTAATACAAAAGATAGAAATAGCAATGTTAACTCCATTTTAATTAAAAATACAGTCTTACCCTAATAAATCAAAGTAAGACTGCAATAACAAGCTATTTCACGTTCACTGTTGGAAATTTGGATGTTAAATATCCTGTGCCCGCACCAGATGCTGTACCAAATCCTAATCCCCAAGCCACACTACCAATACCTTTTGCGGGACTTGCAGCACCACCAAGCGCTCCAAAACCAACTGATGCCAAATGACCGCCAAAATTATATTGTCCCGACACAGCTACACTTGACATATAACCAAAATGACCACCTAAACCACCAGCAATTCCACCAATAGCATGGAGAGCCACTGCCCCCTCCGTTTCTTGCATCTCTACCAGCGTCATGTCTTTTGTTTGTAGATTTTCTACATCATCAAAGGCAAAAGATAAATCGGTGGTTTGAGTAGATAATTCCACACTTGGTGTGTTATAATGAGCAGTCGTCTCTGCAAATGCAGGGGTGATGGCTACGGTAGCACTTAGTGCTAGGATTGAGAGTTTTTTCATAACATTTTCCTATGTTTTGAGATTGTAAAAAACTATCAGTTCATACTGATAGCCGATAACCATACTAAGATGATGATGGTGAGAGATTATCATCTTGGTAGTGGTTATCAGTACGCATAGTAACAAATATAACTGTACCCGTCAAGTATCCTATCTACGTCCTATCTTTATTGTTATACCTTTATATCTAAATTGATTTGTCGGCAAATCATCAACTATTTTTAAAATGTAACGGCAAGTCCACACCCAACAACAAAGTCATTTGATGAGATATTTGCATAATTTTACCTCAAAAAGGCATGCTTATTCCGCTAAATATGGCTTATATTTTAAGATTTGGTTGTCCATTTCACTTAAATGCTTTACCTTTTTCTTCCCAGCGACACACAAGATAGCCCACATAACCCCCAATAACTGCCATCGCAAAATCCATCATCACTCTGGTCATGCCTGATACTGGTGCATTTGGGTTGTACGACCAAACCATATGACAATAATAAAGATAAACCGCCAATAGCACCATGCAAAATGACAACAGTCGCTTTTTGTTGTGTAACAATAAGTTTGGCATTAGATTAACCGCAAATAGGATGATAATCGCCACACTCATGCTCGCCCCTCACAAATCCACTATTTGCCTGTCAGCTGTCCTGCTATCCATCGCTTGACTGGGGGTAGGTGGTTGCTTGCTCGCAAGGTAAAATCTCTGATTGCGTGGATAGGTTTAGCGTCCTCTGTAAAGAGTTTTACCATCAAGTTGGTGCCGTGATATAGTGGGCGTGTGTGCGTCTGGTGGCGAACGTTGTATTTTTGGAGTAAGGTAGAGCTGGCGATATCTTGGTGGTTTTGATGAGCATCTAGTACCAATTTTGCCAAAGTATTCGCCCCCATCAAACCCAAATTAAACCCATGTGCTGTTACAGGGTGCATACCCACCGCACTATCGCCAATGAGTGCCGAACGCACACTCACAAAACTCTTGGCATGTACGCCCATCAGCGGATAATGATGAACACTGCCTGCCAAAGTCAGCCTCCCCAAACGGTCTCCCATCATACGTTGTACTTCTAAGGCAAGCTCATCGGCATTCATGGCAAGCACACTTTGTGCCTGAGTATTATCTAGCGTAATCACGCAGTTGGTTAGATGGTCGTGCAAAGGAAGCAGGGCAAGCGTGCGACCATACAAAAAGCACTCTTTGGCAGTGGCTTCATTGGAGCGTGGGTGCGACACACGAAATACGATGACGGTACGCCCAAAGTCATTCATCATCGCTCCAATGCCAAGCTTCTTACGCACAAACGACAGCCGACTGTCCGCCCCAACAAGTAAATCCGCCCCTAGCACCCTACCATCTGCCAACATCACACTCGCCTGCTTATCATCGACATGAATATCTGCCACACTCTGCTCGGTCATGATGGTTACGTTAGGTAAATCCTTGACTTCATCATAAAGTGCCTGTCTGATGTTATGATTAGAGATGAGATTACCCAGACGGTCAATACTACTCATCATCGCCAAGTCCTTAGGCACTTTAAAATGCAAGGCATAGCCAAAATCGCCATTATAAACCTTTGCATCTCTAAGCTCATAAATCTCATCGCTGGCGATGCGTTGCCACGCCCCCAAATCCAGCAAAATCTCACGTGAGCGATGCGTCAGGGCAATCTCACGCCCATCATAAGCAGGGTGAGCGATGTATTCTAAGGGCAGTTTTTCGATGATGATCAAGGTTAAATCCGACCCCTTAAAATGCCGTGCAAAGGCAAGGCTTGCAGGACCTGCACCGATGATGACGATGTTGCTTTTTTTGATGGTATTCATGGCTGTCTTTTTTGGTTATTGATAATTGGTTAGTTCATTTTTTATGGCAGTATTTAGCCAAACTTTTAAGTCCTCAGAAAGCTGGCTCATGTGCTCGCCCAAAAAATCATCAATTTGTTTTTGCAATTTTTGGCAAATTTTTTGTTCAATTTTTGCCAAATCATCAGGGTGCAACCTCTCTTTTTGGGTCGTATCCGATGATGTCAATGAGACAGGTGGATTTTCAAAATTATGAATCAATCTGGCAGGAATGGGCGTATCATCCTTATGAATAAAAAATAAATCTTCTAGGGATTGCCCAAAATCTGCTTGATTAAACTCAAACTCACGTGCCGATGTCGTGCCATGTAGCATGTCAATAATGTCATCAAGCTCTTGATAAAAGGCATTTTTGATGGCGGTGGGCGTGGCATGCCAACGCTTGGCAAACTGGGGGCTGGGTGAAAAAGCGGTCATAATTCTCCTACCAAAAAAGTATAACTAAGTGTCATTGTAATGCAGATACATAAAATTTAAAAGCCACCAAACCAAAGAGGTGGTTATTTGCTTGCCTGCTCAAACGCAAGAAACTCGTCGGTTTTGTGCATTTGCCAGCCATCGCCATCTTTGATGATAAATAATGCCTTGATGTGGTTATCTTGTGCAAGCTTGATGGCATCATTTTGAGAAATGGCAGTCAGTGCCGTCGCCCAACCATCAGCCATAGCCGTACTATCTGCAATGACTGTTACGCTTGGCACGCCATCTACCACAGGACTTGATGTGTGTGGGTTGATGGTATGACTGTATGTTTTGCCGTCATATTCCATCATGTTTCGATAATTACCACTGGTTGCCATGCCCTGCCCTGACAGTTTGACCGTCGTCATGATTTCGCGTTGTGCAACTGTACTGCCCACTATCGGCTTATCCACCGCAAGCACCCATGTTTTGCCCTTATCATTAACACCTGATGTGGCAATCTCCCCACCAATCTCCACCATGTAATTATTAATGCGATACTGAGATTTTAAGACATCAGCAACAGCATCTACCCCATAACCCTTGGCAATGGCAGAAAAATCCAACCCCACGCCATCGGCTGTTTTTGACAGATTATCGCCGTCAAGCACTACTTTTTCAAAGCCGATGTTTTGACGCACCGCCTCAATCTGTGCCTGTGTTGGCGGATTTTGTAGTCGCTCCACACTCATGCTCGCCCCAAAACCCCAAAGCTCCACCAAAGGATACACCGTTGGGTCAAAGGCGTGCGCAGACTGCTCATAAATCACACGGCTATCTAGTAAGACTTGCTTAAAATCAGCGTCTATTTGGATTTGTTCTTTTGCTGGCAGTTGGTTGAACCGACTGATGGTGCTATCAGCTTGGTAAGTGGACATGCTCTGGTTAATCTCATCTAACCGCTTGGCAATGCTATCTTGTACCTGAGCCGTACTGACTCCATCAGGTAGCTCAAAGCTAATGTGATAGCTTGTTCCCATCGTCTGCCCTGTCAGTTGTTCATATGTGGAAGCAGATGGGGTTTTTGTACATGAAATGACAGCCGACAACGTCAAGATGGCAACAGGTAAATATTTCATCATAATCAAGAAATTAGTAAAAGAGTAAATAGGTTAAACCCACCCATCAGCGGTAACTCATCGCCTCCGCCAAATGCGCCACACCCACCCTATCCACCCCTGCTAGGTCAGCAATCGTGCGAGCCACCCTAAGGACACGATGATAGCTACGAGCAGAGAGATTAAGCCGTGATTGGGCGGTGGCGAGAAGCTGTTTTTCTGCCGTGCCAAGCGGTATGTAGGTGTCAATCTCGCTTGGGGTCAATTCGCTGTTGGCTTTGCCTTGACGGTCGAGGGCGATTTGACGAGCTTTAATGACACGCTCACGCACGACAGCAGAGGACTCGCCTTGTGGAGCATTTTGCAAATCCTCAATTGGCAAGGCAGGCACATGAATGTGCAAATCAATACGGTCAAGGAGTGGTCCTGAGAGCTTGTCCTGATAACGGCGGATTTGTTCAGGCGTACAGCGGCAACGGTTTGACACATCGCCATGATAACCACAAGGGCAAGGATTCATCGCCCCCACCAGTTGAAAATTGGCAGGGTATTCTACTTGGGAGTTGGCACGGCTAATGGTGATGGTTTTGGATTCTAGGGGCTGACGCATGACTTCCAAAGTTTTACGGTCAAATTCGGGCAACTCATCAAGAAAAAGCACGCCCTGATGAGCAAGGCTAATCTCCCTTGGTTTGGGTCGTGAACCCCCACCCGACAACGCCACCGCACTTATCGTATGATGGCACGAGCGAAATGGTCGCACCCCAAACTCATAAGGCACGCCTGCCACCGAATAGATGCTTGCCACTTCAAGCGACTCATCATCGGTCAAGGGTGGTAAAATGCTTGGCAGTCGGCTTGCCATGAGTGTTTTGCCCGAACCGGGTGAGCCTTTAAACAAAATGGAATGCCCACCAGTCGCACAAATCTCCAACGCTCGCCGTGCGTGGTGCTGACCTTTGACATCGGACAAATCTAGGGTATAGATAGGCGTGGTAGGCATGGCTTGGGGCGTGATGGGACTAAGTTTTTCGCCTACTTTGCCAGCAATGGCGTTCAGATGATGGCAAACTTGGGTTAAGGTCTCCGCTCCCAACACATCCACGTCCGCCACTTTGACAGCTTCTGCCCCATTACTACTTGGTACGATGAGCGTGCGAGCATCGCCCTTCACGGCACGAGCCACCGACAACGCTCCCATAATTCCACGCAAATCGCCATTTAAGGCAAGTTCACCGACAAATTCAAATTGACTTAATACATTTTCATCAATCTGCCCACTTGCTGACAAAATCCCAATGGCGATGGGTAAATCAAGCCTTGCTCCGTCTTTTGGCAAATCGGCTGGGGCAAGGTTAATCGTGATACGTCTGTTTGGAAATTCAAAACCGCTATTGATGATGGCAGAGCGGACTCGGTCTTTGCTCTCACGTACGGATGCCTCTGGCAAACCCACCATGGTCAAGGCAGGTAGCCCTTGCGAAATATGCACTTCCACCGTTACAGGTGGTGCGGTCAAGCCAATCACGGAGCGAGTATAAACTTGGGCGAAGGACATAGATTACCTTAAATGCAAGTTTTTTGATAAAAAGGAGACAACTCAGTCAAATTGACCGCATATTGAACATTTTGATAAGACTTGCCAATATTATCTTGTAATACCGCCATCACACGCCCCACCAAATCCGCCTTAATCTCATCGGTGCGACCCTGCATGATGGCAAGATGAGCCACCACGAAATGCTCGCCATCAGCCTCCCCAAGTCCAATCAAGTCATCAATGGTATGATAAATACGACTTTTAATGTCTTTGGCTTGTCGAAATTGCCCACTTTCAAATAATACTGTGTTTAATTTATTCAGTAAATCATGCTCATTGGCAACTTTGAGGTTTTTAGAAAACTCTAAGGTTAAGTGTGGCACGATACTCCCCCCTATTCAGGCTTTACACAAATCAGCACACGAATGCTGTCAGGCACCAGCGACAGTCCAGCCAATGCCGACAGACCTTGCTCTTTGGTCTGCACCAGTACCAAAATCTCATCATCTCGCACATTGGGGTTGATGGCTTGTAGTCGTTGCAATCTGCCAATTTCTTTATCCAAATGCTCTGCAAATTGTTGTGTAGCCATCTGACCAATCTCTGTCAATTCGTCCATTGCTTTGGTTTTTGCCAGTGCCGCGATGTCAGCGATGACGCTTTGTCTGGCTTTAACAACTTGTCTGGCTTTGGATTTATCGAGCCTATCAATGATGGGCATGAGCTTTTCCGGGGTGGCAACTTTTGTCAAATCATTGCCATTTTCAGCAAGTAACACACGAATGACTTGCTTGGATAGATATGCAGGCAAATTTAGGTGTTTTGGTGCAATTGCCTCCACCCTAAAATGATTTTCAATCAACATAAGCCCTTGTGGCATGGCGGAAGATTTTAAAAGCCCAACACTGGTATTACCAAATGAACCTGACTTCACAGACTCCAAAACCGCCGTCATGAATGGATGTTCTAATGTCATGTACGCCATGTCCTCACGCACAAGTGCCTGCTTGCGATCAAAGGTAAGTGTCATGCCATCTTCATCGATGGGTAGCCCTGACACATCAAGAACCTCCGCACCATCAATGGGATAAATTACCCAAGAATCATCGTGTGCTACGCCATAATCCACATTTAGCACGTCCAAATAACGACCCAAAAACGCAGGTAAAATTTGAACCTCGTCCAGCTCCTGCATTGCCGAGACGATACGTGCCGACACGCTTGGACGACAAGAGTTATATTCAAGTAGACGGTCTCGCCCTGCTTGTAGCTCCTCCTCCAAATCCAGTCTTAGCACTTTGGCGTGAGCCACCAACGTTGCAAACTCTTCTGTGCTTCCCTTGCCCTCTAAAAGCGGTTTTAGCTCGCTAATGAATTGCTCTTGGACGGTTTGGGCGGTAGGACTGATTTGATTAAAGATGTTAAGAGCCTCATCATACCAATGATACAGACGCTCTTGGGCAGTACCTACCACAAAAGGTACATGCAGATGAATCTGAGCAATTTGCCCGATACGGTCAAGTCGCCCGATACGCTGTTCTAGGGTGTCAGGATTGGCTGGCAAATCAAACAACACCAAATCCTGCACAAACTGAAAATTACGCCCCTCCGAGCCAATCTCGCTACAAAGCAATATCTGAGCCCCTTCTTTGTCAGCAAAATACGCCGCCGCTTGGTCTCGCTCCAACAAGCTCATCTGCTCAGTAAATATGGCGGTTTTAATGCCAGCATGTAGCCTTAGCACCGCCTCCAAACTCTCAATGGTTGCCCCGCTTCTGGCAATGAGAAGAGCCTTTTTGTGTTTTAGGTTATTTTTTAATAATTGAATAAGCCACGGCACACGAGGGTCAGATTCTAGCCACGAGCCATCAGGGGAGCCCTCCTCGCCCCACAGTTGCTCTCTTAATTTGCCTTGTGTATAAGGTGTATCACGCCACGCCTCTGGCAAGGGCAACGGATAAGCAATGCTGGTACGCCCAAAAAAGCCCTGCACACTATCTCTAGTATTTCTAAAAAGCACACGACCCGTACCATGCCTATCTAGTAGCTCATTAATGATGTGCTGACGAAGCTTTTCGTTGTCATTAATATCGCTGATTTCATCGACCTCAAAACCCAATAATCCTGCCACCGCTGTGATTTGTTTTAAAGTTAGCTCCCCACCTTCAATCAAAAGATTTGCCACCATCGCCACATCTAAAAAAGCATCTTGGGAGGCAATAAAATCTTCCAAATCATCAAAACGATGAGGGTCAAGCAGTCTTAATCTGGCAAAATGACTCTCCACACCGAGTTGCTCTGGCGTTGCTGTCAGTAGTAGTACCCCTGCGATATTTTGGGCAAAATCCGCCACCAGCTCATATTTGTCATTACCACCTTGCTCACTATCCCAATGCAGATGATGAGCCTCGTCTACCACCAACAAATCAAAACCCGATGCGTACGCTTGTTCATACAAATCATGATGGTCAAGTAGCAAATCTATACTTGCCAAAATCAGCTGTTCTGCACCAAATACATTTTCATCAGGGTTATGCTCTTTGATGGATGCCGTACGCACAAGGTCAAAAATGGCAAAATCCAAATTAAACCGTCGTTTTAGCTCAATCATCCATTGATACTGCAAGCTATCGGGCACCAAAATTAGCACACGGCTGGCACGACCCGTAATAAGTTGCTGATGAATGATCAGCCCTGCCTCAATGGTCTTACCCAAACCCACCTCATCAGCCAGTAACACACGTGGTGCTAAACGCTTACCCACTTCATGAGCAATATAAAGCTGATGGCGAATCACATCCACTCTTGCACCAATCAAACCACGCAACGGATGATGCGAAAGCATGGCTGATAACTTCAAAGCATCTTGGCGAACTTCGTAATTTTCGCTATTATCAATACGTCCAGCCAACAGTCGCTCTAAGGGTTTGGCAAGTGTGATGTTTGCCGATAGCCTAGTTTCCATCAAACTCTTGCCACACGTCAAGTGATAACGCATGACATGGGAAATCTCCTCGCATTTTGCCACTTCAAATTGTTGACCATCTTGGTCAAAAATGGTGTCCCCAACCGAAAAGACAACGCGGGACAGTTGAGCGGATGCTTTGGCGTACACACGCTTTTCTTCACTTTGAGGAAATAAAATATGCACACAGCGGTCATCAACCTCGATAACCACTCCTAGACCCAAATTACTCTCCGAATCAGACAAATACCGCTGACCAATGGCAAATACGCTCATAAAAACTTAACGCCCAAATTATTCTTGTGATAACAAATACCCATCTTTATAAATTAAAGACAGCTAACCATTATAACACATTACACCTCCATTTTTCATGATAGATTGTGATTGCCAATATTCAAATGCCAAACTAACAATCCATCTAGCACAAACATCAATCTTGATAGTATGCCCTAACCTCTTCCCCAAAACATTCTGCATTCACATCACTTTACATCCACCTTAAAACAAAAAAATCAGACCCCACGAGAAGTCTGATTTTTGCATTAACCGCCAATCATGGACGGTCAACAAGCTCAACATAAGCCATTGGTGCATTATCACCATCACGATAACCGCACTTGATAATACGTAAATAACCGCCTGGGCGAGCTTTATAACGAGGACCTAGCTCGTTAAATAGCTTACCTACGGTAGCTTTATTACGTGTACGATTAAAAGCAAGACGACGATTTGCAACGCTATCTTCTTTTGCAAGTGTGATGAGTGGCTCAGCTACACGACGTAGTTCTTTTGCCTTAACCAAAGTAGTTTTGATTAGCTCATGTTCAATCAATGAGTTGGTCATATTTTGGAACATAGCCTTACGATGGCTGCTGGTGCGACCCAGCTTGACTCCGCTATTACGATGTCGCATGGTCAATATCCTTTAAAATTAACGGCTACGATAAGAAAATCTATCATCAACTCTCAAATCACTTGGTGGCCAGGTCTCCAAACGCATACCTAACTCCAAGCCCTTAGATGCAAGCACATCTTTGATTTCAGTCAATGACTTCTTACCTAAATTTGGTGTTTTTAGAAGTTCAGTTTCAGAACGTTGCACCAAATCACCGATGTAGTAAATGTTTTCAGCTTTCAAGCAGTTTGCTGAACGAACCGTTAGTTCAAGGTCGTCCACTGGGCGTAGCAACACAGGGTCAATCTCTTCTTTTTCTTTAACTGGCTCAGGCGCTTCTTCTGCTTCTAAATTCACAAATATTGCAATTTGCTGTTGCAAAATTGTGGCAGCTTTACGAATTGCCTCTTCAGGATCAACCGTACCATTGGTTTCAAGCTCAATAATTAGCTTATCAAGATCAGTACGTTGCTCAACACGAGCATTCTCAACATCATATGCCACACGCAAAACTGGGCTAAAACTCGCATCAAGCTTCAAACACCCAATTGCTTTTGAATTGGCATCTAGACGACGCTGATTAGCTGGCTCATAGCCACGACCCGTTACCACACGTAAACGCATCTTCAAATGTCCACGTTCACTCAACGTACCAATAACCAAATCAGGATTGGCAATTTCAACGTTGTGTGGCAATTCCAAGTCGGCAGCTGTAACAATGCCAGGACCTTTCTTATCCAAAGTTAAATACGCTTCATGCTGGTCATGCAAAATAATTGCTAAGCCTTTTAGATTTAGAAGTAGATCTAGTACATCTTCTTGTAAACCTTCTAGCGTTGAGTACTCGTGATCAACACCTTCAATCTCCGCCTCAATCACAGCGGCGCCAGACAATGAAGACAGAAGAATGCGACGAAGAGCATTACCTAACGTATGCCCAAAGCCACGTTCTAACGGCTCGAGCGTGACCTTAGCAGTCGTTTCATTAACCGTATCTACATTAATTGTAGAAGGTGTTAGAAACTCAGTTACATATGTCATAAGTCACCTCGATTAGTTCGGATTATTTAGAATATAGCTCTACAATCAAGCTTTCATTAATTTCAGCAGGCAATTCACTGCGTTCTGGTGCAGTCTTAAAGGTGCCTTGCAATTTGCTGTGATCAACTTCCAACCATTCTGGAATGCCGCGCTGAGTTGCAAGCTCTACTGCGTTTTTGATACGAAGTTGCTCTTTTGATTTTTCATGCACAGCAATCACATCACCATCTTGAACTTGAATTGATGGAATGTTTACACGCACAAATTCATCACGACCTGCTTTTTTGAGCAGAATGGCACGGTGACTGACAAGCTGACGTGCTTCAGCACGAGTTGCACCAAAACCCATACGATAGACAACGTTATCCAAACGACGTTCTAACATGCCAAGTAGGTTTTCACCAGTTGCGCCACGCATACGTGCAGCTTCTTTATAATAGTTAGAGAACTGACGCTCTAACACACCATACATACGCTTAACTTTCTGTTTTTCACGAAGTTGAAGGGCGTATTCAGAGGCTTTATTTTGGCTATTGCCATGCTGACCAGGTACACGACCTGATTTTTTTGTCTTAACGTCGTAAGCCTTAACACCTGATTTTAGTTGCAGGTCGGTACCCTCACGGCGAGACAGTTTTAATTTTGGACCAATATAACGGGCCATGAGTTATCTCCTTAAACGCGACGTTTTTTAGGTGGGCGACAGCCGTTGTGTGGAATCGGAGTTACATCGCTAATGCTGTTAATCTTATAACCCAATGCACCTAATGCACGAACCGCAGACTCACGACCTGGTCCTGGACCTTTAACCAAGACATCAACATTTTTAACACCATAGGTTTCTTGAGCTGTTTTACCAGCAACTTCAGCAGCAACCTGAGCGGCAAAAGGTGTTGATTTACGTGAACCACGGAAGCCTTGTCCACCTGAGGTGGCCCAAGCCAATGCATTACCTTGACGATCGGTAATGGTTACAATGGTGTTATTAAAAGACGCATGAATATGGGCGATACCTTCAGATACCGAACGGCGAGCCACTTTTTTGCGGCTACGGGTGTCTTTTGCCATCTTTTAGCTTCCTAAATTAGTTACTTTTTAATTGCTTTGCGTGGACCTTTGCGGGTACGCGCGTTAGTTTTGGTGCGTTGACCACGAACAGGTAGACCACGACGATGACGAAGACCGCGATAGCAACCCAAATCGACCAAACGCTTGATGTTCATTGAAATTTCACGACGAAGGTCACCTTCGGTAGCGTAATTTGCAACTTCTGCACGAACAGCATCCAGTTGTGAATCATCTAACTGTCCAATTTTAGTAGTTTCGCTAATACCTACAGCTGCCAAGATTTTTTTAGCAGTAGTACGTCCGATACCAAAAATATAAGTTAGTGAAATCACAGCATGTTTGTTGTCCGGAATGTTTACACCGGCGATACGAGCCATTGATTTCTCTCCAACTAGCATAAATGCTAGATATTTGCTTTTCACTCCACTGCATTTATTTCTAATTGCTAAAATCTAAAAATAAATAACAGCACGGCAAGTAGCAGATAATACATTATCTGCCACCAAATTGCAAGTATTAATTTATAAAATTAACCTTGACGTTGTTTGTGACGTGGTTCAGAACTGCAAATCACAAGGACTTGACCTTTACGACGTACAATTTTGCAGCTACCACAGATTTTTTTAACAGATGCTTGAACTTTCATGAGTTCACTCCTAATGTCATTTAGACTGAATTAAAGTTTGATTGTGATATTGATGCGTCATTAAATGAGCTTGAATTTGAGCAATAAAGTCCATTAACACAACCACCATAATCAATAAAGATGCACCGCCCAGCTGAAAAGGCACACCAAATGAAGTCTGTACAACCATTGGCATAAGACAAATAATTGTCATATACATTGCGCCAATAAATGTCAGTCGATTAAGCACAAAATCCAAATATCTTTTTGTTTGCTGACCAGGTCTAATACCAGGAACGTAAGCACCGCTACGCTTCAAATTTTCCGCTACCTCACCTGGATTAAACATTAATGCAGTATAGAAATAACAGAAAAATATGATAAAAACACCAAATAAAAGTAAATATAAGGGGCTACCTGGTTGCAATACCAAAGAAATATTTTGCATGATGCTCTGCGCCATACTTGGATTAGCCGATGAGCCTGACCACTGACCCAAACTTGCTGGCAACATTAATAAGGAACTGGCGAAGATTGCTGGAATAACCCCTGCCATATTAAGCTTTAAAGGCAAGTGAGACTGCTGTTGAGCATAGATTTTGCGACCTTCTTGCTGTTTTTGAGCATAATTAACCGGGATGCGGCGTTGCGCTCTTTCAATAAACACAATACCTGCAACCACCGCTAAACCAAGTAGGGCAAAAATTAATACAACAATCAAATTCACATCTTGGGCGAATGCTCCTGCAAGCATGCTTGGTGCACTAGAAATAATACTGGCAAAAATCAGCATGGAAATGCCGTTGCCAATACCGCGTTCAGTAATTTGTTCGCCAAGCCACATCAAGAACATGGCACCTGCTACCAAAGAACTAACCGCAGGAATCATAAACGTCAAACCTGAACTTAGCGTCAGTCCGCCAGATACCAACCCTGCTGACATACCCACTGCTTGCACGAATGCCAAAGCTAATGTGCCTTGTCTTGTGTATTTATTTAGGATACGCCGCCCAGATTCCCCTTCTTTTTTTAGAGCATCCAAAGAGGGTATGATCGCAGACATCATCTGCACCACAATGGATGCAGAAATATAAGGCATGATACCAAGTGCCATGATAGACATACGCTCTAAGGCACCGCCAGAGAACATATTAAACATACCTAAGAAAGTGTTTTGACTGCCATCAAAGAATTGAGCCAAGCGAATTGGATTCATACCCGGCACAGGAATGTGCGAACCTAAACGGTAAACAATCAACGCCCCAAGCAAAAACAGCATGCGATTCCATAGCTCGTCATACTTACGAACAAAAACCAATGGATTCAAAGGAATGTCTACTTTTGACGCTGATTGTCTTGACATGGATTATTCCTCAACGTTACCGCCAGCAGCAATAATCGCTTCTTTGGCACCTTTGGTAACTTTTACACCTTTAAAAGTCAAGGCACGACCAATCTCGCCAGATAAAATAATGCGAGCACGCTTCATGTCGCCACGTACAATATTAGCTGCTTTTAAGGTTTCAAGGCTTACGATGTCGCCTTCAATCTTATTGAGTTCAGACAAGCGCACCTCAGCGGTTACCATCGCCAATTTGCTGGTAAAACCAAACTTTGGCAAACGGCGATAAATTGGCATTTGACCACCTTCAAAGCCCGCTGGAATGCTTGAGCCTGAACGAGAGGTTTGACCTTTAATACCACGACCACCAGTTTTACCCAAGCCTGAGCCGATACCGCGACCACGACGTTGAGCAGTCTTTTTTGCACCTACGGCAGGAGCAAGTTCATTTAAACGAAGAGTCATTATACTTCCTCCACTTTAACCATGTAATTTACACGGTTTACCATGCCACGTGTAGAAGGAGTATCCTCCACTTCCACGGTATGACCAATACGACGCAGCCCTAAGCCCTTTAGACAGGCTTTATGGCTTGCCAAACGGTGAGAACTAGACTTGGTTTGAGTAACTTTCATTTTTTTCATCATGATCACCCATTCTTAGTTCAAAATTTCTTCAACAGATTTACCGCGTTTTGCAGCAACTTGCTCTGGAGAAACCATATCACGCAAACCTTTAAAAGTTGCATAAACAACGTTAGCGGCATTGGTTGAACCATAGCATTTTGCCAATACATCTTGAACGCCAGCTACTTCAAGTACTGCACGCATCGCACCACCAGCAATAACACCAGTACCCTCAGAGGCAGGTTGCATGTATACTTTTGAAGCACCGTGACGAGCATTGATTGGATGTTGCAGAGTATGACCTGCAAGCTCAACAGTAATCATGTTACGTTTAGCTGCTTCAAGTGCTTTCTGGATGGCAGCAGGCACTTCACGAGCCTTACCACGACCAAAGCCAACACGACCATTACCATCGCCAACTACTGTCAAAGCAGTAAAAGAAAAAATACGACCGCCTTTAACAACCTTAGCAACACGGTCAACAGCAACCAATTTTTCTACCAAACCATCAGTTTGTTCAACTTTTGCCATGATTAGAACTCCAATCCGTTTTCACGAGCAGCGTCAGCCAAAGCCTTAACGCGACCATGATATTTAAAACCACTACGGTCAAAGGCAACTTTTGTAATTCCCGCTGCTTTTGCACGCTCTGCAATCAACGCTCCAACTGCTTTAGCAGCTTCTACGTTACCTGTCGCACCAGAACGCAAAGTTGCATCTAGTGTTGATGCTTGTGCCAAAACCACACCGCCTGTTGGAGAGATGATTTGAGCATAAATATGACGAGGTGTGCGATTTACTGTTAAACGATGCACGCCTAGACCACGGATATGGGCACGAGTTTTCTTAGCTCGACGAAGACGAGCGGATTTTTTATCAAACATGTTTGCTCACCTTACTTATTTTTTCTTAGCTTCTTTACGAAGAACCACTTCATCACTATAACGAACGCCTTTACCCTTATAAGGTTCTGGTGGACGATAGCCACGAATTTCAGCAGCTGCTTGACCCAGTTTTTGCTTGTCGTTCGATTTTAGAACGATTTCAGTTTGACTGGGCGTTTCAGCAGTAACACCTTCTGGCAAAACATATTCAATAGGGTGAGAAAAACCAAGGTTTAGATTGACTTTATTACCAGCTGCTTGAGCACGATAACCAACACCAATCAGTTGTAGGCGACGCTCAAAGCCATTGGTAACACCCAACACCATATTATTCAATAATGCACGCACAGTACCTGTGTGCATCCACGCTTCTTTGGTATTCGCCACAGGAGAGACGGTTACAACACCATCTTCTTGTTTTAGCTCGACCAAATCATGCAGGCGTAAAGACAAAGAACCATTTTTGCCTTTCACTTCAACCTGCTGACCGTTCAAAGTAACGCTAGTACCAGCAGGCAACGTTACTGGGGCTTTAGCCACACGAGACATAGGAAATTCCTTACATAATAACAACCACTAAAAAGTGGCAACAATAACCTTTCAAATGACAAATTAATCATTCAAAACAGCTTTTCATTATATCACAAAAAATCCTTAGAGTAAACTAAGGATTTTTATTTTTCGTAATTTTTTTGTTAGTATTAAGCAACTAACGCAATTACTTCACCGCCAATGCCAGCGGCACGCGCGGCACGATCACTCATCAAGCCTTTACTAGTAGAGATAATCGCAACACCCAAACCTTTTTGAACGCTTGGCAGCTCATCTTTACTACGATACTGGCGAAGACCAGGACGGCTAAAACGCTTCAACTGAGCAATGACGCCTTTACCTTGGTAGTATTTTAGTTCAATGTTTAGAACTTTTTTACCATTTTCACCTTCAACCAATTCGGCAGAGGTTAAATAACCCTCAGCAACCAACAAGTCAGCAATAGACTTACGTAGCTTTGAAGCAGGCATACTAACAGATGGTTTGTTTCTTGATTGTGCGTTACGGATACGGGTTAGCATATCAGCAACAGGATCTTGCATACTCATAGCTTACTCCTTACCAGCTTGCTTTACGAACGCCAGGCACATCGCCTTGCATGACACGCTCACGTAGCTTATTACGTGACAAACCAAATTTGCGGAAGTAACCGTGCGGACGACCAGTCAAACCACAACGATTACGCAAACGCACAGGTGATGAATTACGTGGCAAAGCCTGTAACGCAAGCATAGCATCTAGACGCTCATCATCAGTAGCATTAATGTTGTTAATTACTTCTTTTAGGGCGGCACGCTTTGCGGCGTACTTAGCCACACATTTTTCGCGTTTCAATTCGCGATTAATCATGCTTTTTTTAGCCATAACGTTACCTTATCTAAATGGGAAGCCAAATGCTTTTAGCAATGCACGACCTTGGTCATCATTGGTAGCAGTAGTTGTGATGGTAATATCAAGACCGCGAATACGGTCAATCTTATCAAAATCTACTTCTGGGAAAACAATCTGCTCTTTAATGCCTAACGAGTAGTTGCCACGACCATCAAACGCTTTTGCTGAAAAACCACGAAAATCACGAATACGAGGGATTGCAATGGCAATCAAACGATCCAAGAATTCATACATTTGGTCGCCACGAAGGGTAACTTTACAACCGATTGGCCATTCTTCACGGATTTTAAAACCAGCAACAGATTTGCGTGCTTTGGTAACAACAGGCTTTTGACCAGCGATTACGGTCATGTCAGCCAATGCACCTTCAAGAAGTTTTTTGTCTTGTGCAGCACCACCAACACCCATATTTAGGGTAATCTTAGTGATTTTTGGCACTTGCATGACATTTTCCAAGCCAAGCTCATCTTTGATTTGTTGCTTCAACTTGTCATTATATAAAGATTTTAATCTTGCCATTACTATATACCCTTAGCTCTTATGCAGTCGCCACTACTTCACCAGTAGAACGGTAAATACGGACTTTTTTACCTTCTTCGTTCACTTGGTAAGCAATACGGTCTGCTTTTTGGGTTTTTGCGTTAAAAATCGCAACGTTTGAAATGTGTAGAAATGCTTCTTGCTTAACAATGCCACCTTCTCTGCCTAACATTTGGTTAGGTTTTTGGTGTTTAGTTACAATGTTAATGCCTTCAACTTTTACACGGTCTGCTTTAACCGCCAAAATTGTGCCTTGCTTGCCTTTGTCTTTGCCAGCAATCACAACCACGGTATCGCCTTTGCGTAACTTTGCCATAGGATTGTCTCTAAATACAATTAAAAAATTACAGTACTTCTGGTGCTAACGAAACAATCTTCATGAATTGCTCGCCACGCAACTCACGAGTTACGGGTCCAAAAATACGAGTCGCAATTGGGGCCTTGTTGTTATTTAAAATAACAGCCGCATTATCGTCAAAGCGTAGTACGGAACCATCTGGACGACGAACGCCTTTCTTGGTACGTACAACAACTGCATTCATCACATCGCCTTTTTTGACACGACCACGTGGAATCGCTTCTTTGACAGTTACTTTAATGATGTCGCCAACTGATGCATAACGACGGTGCGAACCACCCAGCACTTTAATACACTGGACACGTCTTGCACCACTGTTGTCTGCAACTTCCAGCATTGTTTCAGTCTGAATCATCGCATTACTCCATATAATAAAGCAATAAAAGCCATCTGCTACCAAATTGGTAACGTATATTATACCTGCAAATGGCTTTTAATGCAAATAACTTAAATTTTTACCGCAGTTTCAACCACGTCCACCAAAGTCCAAGTCTTAGTCTTGGAGATTGGACGAGTTTCTTTGATACGTACGATATCGCCTTCTTGACAAACATTATTCTCATCATGAGCTTTTAGTTTGGTAGAACGACGAACTTGCTTGCCGTACATTGGGTGACGAATCTGACGCTCAACAAGCACTGTAATGGATTTATCCATTTTGTTGCTGATGACCTTACCAGTTACCACGCCAACTTCTTGAGTTTGAGTGTTCTCGCTCATGCATCGCCTCTTTGTTTTTCGTTAAGCAAAGTCAAAATTTTTGCAATTGTACGACG
Source organism: Moraxella sp. (assembly GCF_030525845.1). Lineage (GTDB taxonomy): Bacteria > Pseudomonadota > Gammaproteobacteria > Pseudomonadales > Moraxellaceae > Moraxella. The sequence goes on along the minus strand of NZ_JAUNDY010000026.1, from coordinate 3,580 downwards.
ATTTGCTTTAATTTCGTGAGTATTACCTAGCTGACCAGTCGCTTTTGCCATACGTAGACGAAACGCATCAAGTTGTTTCTCGTCAAGCAATGCAGCCAGCTCTTCTACTGATTTTTCACGTAATTCGCTTGTTTTCATTACATTACCGTCCGTTTAACAATGGTGGTTTTAAAAGGCAACTTGGCTGATGCCAAAGTCAACGCTTCACGGGCAAGCTCTTCGCTCACACCTTGAATTTCGTATAGCATCTTACCAGGCTTGATTTCAGCTACCCAGTACTCAACTGGACCTTTACCTTTACCCATACGTACTTCTAATGGTTTCTCGGTGATTGGTTTGTCTGGGAATACACGAATCCAAATCTTACCACCACGCTTGATACGACGAGTAATGGTACGACGAGCAGCCTCAATTTGACGAGCAGTCATACGACCACGACCGATAGATTTTAGACCAATTTCGCCAAATGCAACGGTATTACCACGTTGGGCAAGGCCTGTGTTACGACCTTTGTGCATTTTGCGGAATTTGGTACGTTTTGGTTGTAACATGGCTTACCCCTTGTCTGAATTACGACGGCTCGAAGAACGACCACGACGTTTTGGTGCACGAGTCTTATCTTCTGCAACTGGATTGTAAACACTGTTCATGCCATCTAGAATTTCACCACGGAAAATCCAAACTTTCACACCGATGGTACCGTAAGTGGTTTCTGCACGAACTTCTGCATAATCAATGTCAGCACGCAGAGTATGTAGTGGCACACGACCTTCACGATACCATTCAGTACGAGCAATCTCAGCACCACCTAGACGACCAGAAAGCTCTACCTTAATACCGCCAGCACCCGCACGCATGCTGTTTTGAACAGCACGTTTCATGGCACGGCGGAACATCACACGACCTTCAAGCTGTTTAGCAATACCCACTGCCACCAAACGAGCATCTAGGTCAGGTTGAGTGATTTCTTGGATGTTGACTTGAGCAGGCACGCCCATAAGTTTGGTCAAATCTTTTTGTAGGGCTTCGATATCAGCACCTTGTTTACCAATAATCACACCGGGACGAGCCGAATGAATGGTAATCTTGGCAGCACCAGTAGGACGCTCAATACTGATGTTACTAACCATGGCTTCCTTAAGTTTATTGCGCAGAAAATCACGCACTTTGAAGTCATTTAGCAAGTATTCAGAGTATTGTTTTGGGCTGGCATACCAGTTAGCGTTGTGCTTTTTGATAACGCCCAAACGAATACCGATTGGATGAACTTTTTGACCCATAATTATGCTCCTACTTTAACAGTGATATGGCAAGTGCGTTTGCTGATACGGTCAGCACGTCCCTTGGCACGGGGCATAATACGCTTCAAAGTAATACCTTCATCAACATAAATGGTAGAAACACGCAAGGTGTCAATATCCAAACCGTTGTTATGTTCAGCGTTTGCAATCGCTGATTGTAGGCATTTTTTAACCAATTTAGCACCTTTTTTGTTGCTAAAGGTCAAAATGTCTAAAGCACGCTCAATTGGCTTACCACGAACTTCGTCCGCAACCAATCTTACTTTTTGTGCCGAAATAGCGGCACCACGTAATTTTGCAGTTACTTCCATGGTAGCACCTTATCTCTTAGACTTCTTATCAACGCCATGACCACGATATGAACGAGTCGGGGCGAATTCACCTAGTTTGTGACCAACCATTTGTTCGTTCACAATCACAGGTACATGAGTGCGACCATTGTGAACAGAGATGGTTAGACCTACCATTTGTGGTAGAATCATCGAGCGACGAGACCAAGTTTTGATCGGTTTGCGGCTGTTGCTTTCTAGAGCATCTTCAACCTTGGCAAACAAATGCGCATCGATAAATGGACCTTTTTTCAATGAACGAGGCATGAAATTTATTCCTTATTTCTTGGCACGACGGCGACGGATGATCATACTGTCAGTACGCTTATTAGAACGAGTCTTAAGACCCTTAGCTTTCTGACCCCAAGGAGACGTTGGGTGTTTACCAAAGTTACGTCCTTCACCGCCACCGTGTGGGTGATCAATCGGGTTCATCGCCGTACCACGAACGGTAGGACGAACACCACGCCAGCGTGCAGCACCTGCTTTACCAAGTGATTTTAGGTTGTTTTCAGTGTTAGACACTTCACCAATAACTGCACGGCAGTTAGCGTGAATACGGCGAGTTTCGCCTGAACGCAAACGAACAATCACATAAGCACCATCACGACCAAGTAATTGAACAGCAGCACCAGCAGAACGTGCAAGTTGTGCACCTTTACCGATTTTTAGCTCAATGTTATGGATAATGGTACCCACTGGGATATTTTTAAGTGGCAAGCAGTTACCTGGACGGATTGGAGAACCCTCACCAGATTGAACCTGATCGCCTACTGCCAATTTTTTAGGTGCGATGATGTAACGACGCTCACCGTCTGCATACTTCAATAATGCGATGTGTGCGGTACGGTTTGGGTCGTACTCAATACGCTCAACAGTTGCAATGATACCGTCTTTGTTGCGTTTGAAGTCAACTAAACGATAATGTTGCTTATGACCACCACCGATATGACGGGTAGTGATGCGGCCGTTGTTGTTACGACCACCAGTTTTAGCTTTTGATTCAACAAGCGGTGCATAAGGACGACCTTTATAAAGGTGTGGATGCACAACTTTTTCAACAAAGCGGCGACCTGGTGATGTAGGTTTTGCTTTTACGATAGGCATGATAATTATCCTTATTCGTTAGTCGCTGTTTCGCCAGTGGCTTCTTCACCAGCACCGATTTGTACGTCTGAACCTGCTTTTAGGGTTACATACGCTTTTTTCACGTCAGAACGCTTACCAACAACCTTACCAAAACGCTTGGTTTTGCCTTTAACATTCAAAGTGTTTACTTTTACTACTTCAACACCTTCAAACATCAGCTCAACCGCTTGTTTAATTTCACGTTTGGTGGCTTTGCTGTCCACTTTGAAAACTTGCACACCAAGGCTGTCGCCTAGACGTTGAGATTTTTCTGAGAAGACAGGTGCTTTTAGCACTTGATATAATCTTGCGTTGCTCATGCCAGTGCCTCCTCAAATTGTTTGGCAGCTTCGACAGTCATGATGACTTTGTCAAAAGAAACCAAGCTTACTGGGTCAACCTCACGAGTACCAAGCACGTTAACGTGTGGAATGTTGCGGGCTGCCAAGTATAGATTTTCATCAACTTCGTGGCTAACAATCAATGCACGTGGGGCATTTAGCTCTGCCAATTTTGCAATAAGCTCTTTGGTTTTTGGAGCAGATACAGTTAGGCTATCTACCAATACCAAACGCTCTTGACGTACAAGCTCAGCCAAGATACATTGCATCGCACCACGATACATTTTACGGTTTACTTTTTGAGACCAATCTTGTGGTTTGGCTGCAAATGCACGACCACCGCCAACCCAGATTGGACCACGAATAGAGCCAGCACGAGCACGGCCAGTACCTTTTTGACGCCATGGCTTCTTGCCACCGCCAGACACTTCGCCACGAGTTTTTTGGGCACGAGTACCTTGACGAGCACCAGCCAAATAGG
>NZ_JAUNDY010000025.1 GCF_030525845.1 Moraxella sp. | reverse complement strand
GGTTTTTTTTTTAAAAAAAACCACAAACGACATTGGTACAAAAAACACCACACCTTTATAACAAAACAAAAAATAACACGGGTTGTTTGTTTTTGAAAAGCCCCCCCCCCCCCCGCCTTATAATAAAACTTTTGTTTTTGGAATGGGTAAAATGATAATGACAGTTCTATGAAAGAATGAAAGCCAATAATCGTTATGAGCGTTATCACATCAATAATAACGAAGAACAACTTTTTCAAATCGTAGATAAATTAGAAAATACTGGCATTACACCTTTATTGGTATGTATTCCCTGCTTAAAACAATTAAATTATCAAAATTACAATCATAGCAAAAATAGCCAAAATAAAATCCGTAATGAATTTGATTTTAATGAATTTTTACAAGAATACACCACCAATTTTAATGAATTGCCACATTATGTCGGACAAGATAAAGGCGGATACACATCTGATTGGGTCTCTATTTCCACCTTATACAGAGCAAGTAAAAATTACACTTGTGAAAGTTGTGGCGTAAATTTAAATAGCCGAAAAGGATTGCTACATACTCATCATAAAAATGGTGTAACGCATGATAACCGCCCAAGCAACTTAAAGGCGGTGTGTGTTTTGTGTCATTATGAAGAACCAAATCATGCACATATGTCGGCATTGGCAGAGCGGGCAAGAGCAGATATTTTAAAATTGAAACAAACACAAGGGTTGGTATAATGTCTGATGATTTTGATGAAGAACAGTATGAAGAAGAAACCAAAGAGTTAGGAATATTTTTTGGATTACCTTAATTCTTGGCTTTGCCTTTCCTTTGGTTTGGTTTTTGACAGCCATGGCATTCTATGAGTTTTGAGAGTGGGAAAATAAAAAATCAGAATACGAGAAAACCCATAAACCAAAAGTCGGATTTTTTAAGAAAATTAAATTTTTTTCTTCGCCGTGTTTGATTTTATCATTATCATAGCAATCATCGGCATCATTTTAGCCATATTCCTTTAATATATCAAAAAAACACCCCAAAATCACTTACTTTTAGGGTGTTTTTATACTTTTATGAATGATTAATGAGCTTTTTTCACTTTTTTACCTTTAATCAAACGATAAATCGGCAAAATTACCATCACACCTGCCAACGCCCAAAGCACCATCGAAATCGGACTTTGCCACAAAATCGCCACATCGCCATGTGAAATGGATAAAGCACGACGTAGGTTTGACTCCATCAAATGCCCAAGCACAAAACCCAAAATCAAAGCAGAAAGCGGGAAATTGAGCTTACGCAAGAAATAACCAAACACCCCAAGTCCAATCATTAACATCAAATCAAAAGTGGTGCTGTGAATTGAATACACACCCACAAAGCTCACCGCTGCAATGGCTGGGATTAGGATATAGTTTGGAATGTCTAATAGTTTAGCAAAGAATTTTACAAGCGGTAGGTTAAGTGCCAATAAAATCACATTACCAATAAAGAGTGAAGCAATCAAACCCCACACGATGTCAGGTTGCTCAGCAAAAAGCTGAGGGCCTGGTGTGATATTATACAGCGTCAATGCCCCCATCATCACCGCCGTTGTGCCAGAACCCGGTACGCCAAGTGTCAGCATGGGAATGAACGAACCACAGGCAGAGGCATTGTTGGCAGCCTCGGGAGCCGCGATACCACGCAGGTCACCATCGCCAAACTTACCACTCTCGCCTGCGATTTTACGTTCGTTAGAATAGGTCATGGCAGAGGCAATGGTTGCACCAGCACCTGGCAGGATACCCACCACAAAACCTGTCAAACCACTACGAATAATCGCCCCCAAAGACGACATAAATTCTTTTAGGTTTACCATGCCACGTTTGCCTTGTTCTAAGGCTTTTTGCCCTGCACTGGTTTTTTCTAGCATGATGAGAATTTCACTCACGCTAAAAAAGCCAATGACAATCGTGGTAAAGGCAATACCGTCAGACAAGCTTACCGAGTTGAAAGTAAAACGATAAACACCCGTAACAGCATCAACCCCAACAGTAGCAATCACGAGCCCAATCAAAGCCGCGACCCCTGTCTTAATCGGTGCATCGCCCACCAAGCCACTAAGACACGTCAATGCAAATACCATCAAAGCAAAATATTCAGCAGGACCAAAACTAATCGCCCAATTTGCCAAAATCGGTGCAAACAACACCACACCCGTGATGGCAATCATCGAGCCGATGAACGAACTAATTGCCGACAGCGACAAGGCGATGCCTGCTTTACCTTGCTTGGCAAGCGGATAGCCATCAAGCGTAGACATGATCGCCGCTGCATCCCCTGGCACGTTCAACAAAATCGCCGAAATACGTCCGCCATACTCACAGCCCAAATAAACGGCAGCCAGCAAAATCAACGCACTCTCAGGCGGCAAACCCATTGCATAAGCAATCGGCAATAAAATCGCCACACCGTTAATCGGTCCAAGACCAGGGAGCATACCCACAATCGTGCCAATAAAAGCACCAATCAGTGCAATCATCAGGTTTTGGGGTGTGGTTGCAATCGCAAAACCTTGCATCAAAAAATTAAAAGTATCCATCTTTTACCCCAAAATCGGTTTTAAAATACCAGAAGGCAAACTCACTTCGAGTGGCCCCATAAACAAATAATAGGTTCCTACTGCCATTACCAACGAGGCGATGAGTGCTTTGTGCCATTTGCCACCAAACAACAAACCCATAACCCACGCACTTAGCGTTGTAGAGATGATGTAGCCCAGCACTTCAAAAAAAACTGAATACAACGCCAACGCCACAGTACAAACCACCAAATTTTTAATGATGGGTTTATCTAATCCAAGCTTGATTTTTTCGGCAAATTTGGCAGGACGAAAAGTGATGATTGCCGTCAAAATCGCAAGTAACGTCAAAATCATCACAGGGTAAGGGCGAGGTCCGATAGGGTCATAAGAAATCGGTGCGGTGTAACCCCATGCCATGCCTAGCATAATCAAGGAGATAACGAGCAACGCACCTGAAAATATACGATCAACCATAAAATTTCCTTTTTAAAAAACCAATCCCAAAACAGGATTGGTTTTGTCATCATAATGACATGATGATTATTTTTTCTCTTCGGCAGGAGCGTCAGCAGGTGCTTCTTCTGCTTGTGCTTCGGCTGTCGCTTCTGGTTTGGTTTCTTGGGTAGGAGCGTCCGCCTTAGGTGCGTCTGTTGGTGCAGTTGCACCGCCTTCTACCAAGTTAAACTCAGCCGACAAAGTACGAAGCTCTTGGGTTTGTTCGTATACGTATTTGGTTAGCTCATCGCCAGTCATCGAAAATGGCAGAAGTTCACGATTGGTGCGTAGCTCGGCGAATTGTGGGTCGGCAAGCATTTTGTCAAATTGACCTTTCCACCAGTTATAAGACGCATCAGGTGCTTCTGGTGCCATGTAGTAACCACGAATCACAGGCCATTCGATGTCAAAGCCTTGCTCTTTGGCGGTAGGAATGTCTTTAAAGCCTTCGCCTTCTAGACGCTCAGGGGCAAACACCGCAAGCACACGCAATTTGCCTGCTTTGACATGTGGCATGACTTCGGCAAGACCTGCGGATACTACTTGGATGTGGTTGCCAAGTACAGCCGTTACTGCTTCGCCACCACCTTCCATTGCCACATAACCCATCTTATTGGGGTCAATGCCAGCCGCTTTGGCAAGCAAGGCAGTTTGCATCCAGTCTTGACCGCCCACGCTACCACCTGCACCAAAAGAGACGGCTTTGGGGTCTTTTTTGAGTGCCTCAACCAAATCGCCAAGCGTTTTGTAAGGAGAGTTGGCATTCACGGCAACCATGCCATAGTCTGTACCAACGGCAGCCAGCCAACGCACGTCTTTTTCGGTAAACTGACCAAATTTACCTTGTGCCAAGTTTAGAATAGAACCTGTCGAGAACGCCACAATGGCATCGCCGTTTTTGCGGTCGTTGGCAACGATTTTATTGTACGCCACCGCACCCACGCCACCTGGCATGTAGGTTACACGCATGGGCTTGTCGCTGTATTTTAAATCCTGAAAACCTGACTGAGCAAGTTTACAGGTTAAGTCAAAGCCGCCGCCCGGCTTAGCAGGAGCGATACATTCGGGACGTTTTGGGGCTTCGCCTGCTACGTTTGTATCGCCTGTTGTTGCACCTGCTTGTGCTGTTTGCTTGTCATCGCCACCACAGGCTGTCAAAGCCAAAATCGATAGGGCAATTGCACCATATTTAAAAGTTTTCATATACCACTCCAATATTAAGGTATAAAAAAATCCGACAAAACCACGCATTCTGCCTGAATTTGTAGCGTTGTCAGCGTCAGTCCAATATTCATTTTGTTGTAACTTTTTGTTTGTCATTAAACAGTTACCAAACAAAATTGTTATTTATCATATACAAATAAAAACCAATTTGCAATAAAAAATATCATTATTTTCCATAAAAAACATTCATTATAAAAATATAAAAATCATAATCATTTTTTATTTTTATGTATATTTTTCTCATGCAAAATAACTTAGCCCACCACATATTTGTCTTATTTAAGGCAATTAAACCAAAACAAATCCGAAAATATCACAAAAAACGCCCATTGCATTACCAAAAGGTTATGTTGCTATGGGTTTTCCATTTTTACAAATCCATTAAATTTTGCTATGATAATGGTTATTTTAATCAGGAAAACATCATGTCAAACTACACCTTTAACCGCACCTTTCCTGCCACTCGCCTACGCCGTATGCGTGTCTCTGACGGCATTCGTGAGATGGTTGCCGAAAGCCATCTTTTGCCTTGCCATCTTATCGCACCGCTTTTTGTCATTGAGGGGCAAAACGCTCGCCAAAGCATCAAAAGCATGCCAGAGATTGAGCGTTTGTCCATTGATTTAACCATCAATCACGTCAAAGAGCTGTACCGTGAGGGCGTGCGCATGGTGGATATTTTCCCTGTGATCGACCCTACCCTAAAAACGCCCAATGGGGATGACGCTTACCACCCTGACACGCTGGCGGTGCGTACCATCAAGGCGATTAAGGACGCTTGCCCTGAGATGATAGTCATGACAGATATTGCCCTTGACCCTTATACCACACATGGGCAAGATGGGATTATCGATGAGACAGGTTATGTATTAAACGACATCACTACCGAAGCTCTCGTCAAACAAACCCTTGCCCATGCTCGTGCAGGCGTGGACGTGGTGTCGCCAAGTGATATGATGGACGGTCGCATTCGTGCCATGCGTGAGGCATTGGAGGGGGAGCATTTTCACAACACAGCAATCATGGCGTATTCTGCCAAATATGCCTCCGCTTATTATGGACCTTTTCGTGATGCGGTCGGTAGTGCAGGCAATTTAAAAGGACACAAAAAAGGCTATCAAATGAACCCTGCCAACCGTGCCGAAGCCCTGCACGAGGTCGCCCTTGACATCAACGAGGGGGCGGACATGGTGATGGTGAAACCCGGTCAGCCTTATCTGGATGTGGTGCGTGAGGTCAAAGACAACTTTGGTGTGCCGACCTTTGCCTATCAAGTCTCAGGTGAATACGCCATGCACATGAGTGCGATACAAAATGGTTGGCTCTCTGAGGCGGTAATTTTGGAGAGTTTACTAGGATTTAGACGAGCAGGGTGCGATGGGATTTTGACCTATTTTGCCCTAAAAGCAAGCCGTATGATGAATGACTTATAAAGGAGTATTTTATGAAAAAATAATCACTTTGGCATTGTGTGCCTTACCCTGCGTGGCTTTTGCTGACAACGCAAAGCCTGACCTAGAACCCATCCTCATCAAACAACAAACCGTGTCCGCCCTACCCAAAGAGTTGTACGAGGGCTGGTGGCTGACTTATGATGTTGATGATTATGAGTCTTATGCGTTGCGATTTTACCTAAAAAATGGCGAAGTGCATGGCGAACATCATGCCTTTGATTGTTTGGGTGATACATCCGAACCTGAGCATCGTAGCATGTTTAAACTTGTCCCAACCGCCAAAAAGGGCTTTGATTTGCGGTTTGATAACTCGGATTTTCGTTCGTACATGAATTTTTCGGCGATGTTACCCAAAAAATTTGTGATGGCAAACCAAAGCTATGCCGACAAAGAGCTGGCAGGATATGCTCCTAAGGGCATAAATTGGATTTATTTGTACAGCGAAACACCGACCCCCTACTGCCCCAAAAGTTAAGATGGGACGTGCCAAACCTTACTGACATGATTTTAACTTATTTTGGTATCAACAATGGCTATATTACCTTTTTAATCTCAATGGAGTTTTTATGAAAATAGCTAAAAAATTGGCGATGGTAAGCCTTATTGCCATGAGTGTGGGGCTTGGCGGTTGCACAATAAATGCGGTTGGCGGTACTATCAAGGATTTAAAAGACCCACCCATGAAAACCGTCCAAGAAAAAGACAGCGTGGCAGGATTTGTCATCAACGATGATGGCACGCTCATCATGCTGTCTGGGCGTTATGTTTATGTGTTTGATGACAATGATCAGGTGGCACGGCTTAAAAAAATGCTCACCACGCCTGAATTTTTAAAACTTAGCTATCATTGGGAGATTGGGGGAGGTACGGATTATCGCCACCACATTTCTCACGGTCATGACGGCAGGTTTAATTTTGGGGCGTATTTTTGGTATCAATATCACAACGCCCAAGAGCTACAAGACTTTCAAAAAGTAGGCATTGCCAGCGACCATGATGACTTGGCAGGTGTGGGCAGACAGCATTATTTGTTTTTGGGGAATTTTAGTGGCAAAGTCTATCAGCACAATACATCAAGCAAGGCTTTGCTTGCCAAAGCCAAGCCACTGAGCCGACCTTATGATTTTATCATTGACCGCCAAAAACCTAATAAAGCCAAAAGTGTTGCCCAAGCCTTGCTCCTGCCTTTGGTGTTGCCGTTTACCATTGTGGGGGATTTGTTGATTTTGCCCGTGTCGCTACCAGTTACGCTCAATGGTGGTAAGATTGACATTCATTGAGATGCATTGACAAATGGCAATGAATGGATGTTTATTATTAGGGCGTGTTGAACTTTTGTATTTGCCATTAAAAATGAGAAAAACAAGATTTAGTCATTTTTAATGCAAAAACGCTTATTTTGTTTCCAAAATATTTCTATTTTGTAAATAGTATTATAAAGGTTCAACACGCCCTAGCAAATCTGACAAAACACCCATTAACAAATTCTAGCACCGCCCCCAAAATCGTGCTAAAATAAGTCGCTTTTTATTTTAAAAATGGAAATCCCCATGAGCAAAACCATTGAACAACAACAGCTTGAACAAGCTGCCTTGCACTACCACGAACACCCCAGACCTGGTAAAATCTCTGTTACCCCCACCAAACAAATCGCCAACCAACGCGACTTGGCATTGGCGTATTCTCCTGGCGTGGCGGTGCCTTGTCTTGAAATTGAAAAAGACCCCAAATTAGCCTCTAAATACACCGCTCGCTCCAACCTCGTGGGTGTGATTACCAACGGTACCGCCGTGCTTGGTTTGGGTAACATCGGTGCATTAGCCTCCAAGCCTGTGATGGAGGGTAAGGGCGTACTTTTCAAAAAATTTGCTGGCATTGACGTTTTTGACATTGAGATTAACGAAACCGACCCTGACAAATTCATCGAGACAGTGGCAAGTTTAGAGCCAACCTTCGGTGGTATTAACCTAGAAGACATCAAAGCCCCAGAATGCTTCAAAATTGAGCGTGAACTGCGTGAACGCATGAACATTCCTGTGTTCCATGACGACCAGCATGGCACAGCGATTATCTCGGCGGCAGCACTTTTAAATGCCCTAAAACTAAACGGCAAAAAAATTGAAGAGATTACCCTTGTTTGTTCAGGTGCAGGGGCGGCGGCGATTAGTTGCCTTAACTTGGCGGTGGCACTTGGTGTACGCAAAGAAAACATCTATGTGCTTGACTCCAAAGGCGTGATTAGTACCAAGCGTGAAAACCTAGACGAATCCAAAGCTGCCTTTGCTCGTGATACCGATAAAACCACGCTTGCCGAAGTGATGGTGGGTGCAGATGTATTCTTAGGCTTATCAGGACCAGGTGTGGTCAATGAGGACATGGTACGTAGCATGGCAAAAGACCCCATCATCTTTGCCCTAGCCAACCCAACCCCAGAGATTATGCCTGAGCTTGCCCATGCGGTACGTGATGACGTGATTATGGCGACAGGTCGCTCTGACTACCCTAACCAAGTCAACAACGCCCTATGCTTCCCTTATATTTTCCGTGGGGCATTGGACGTGGGGGCGACCGTTGTTAATGAAGAGATGAAACTTGCTTGTGTGCATGCCATCGCAGCTATGGCACACCATGAGTCATCTGACCTTGATACGGACGGTTCTGCCAAGCAGTTTGGTCGAGAGTACCTCATTCCCGGCCCATTAGAGCCAAATCTTATCCTAGAAATCGCCCCAGCCGTTGCCAAAGCAGCGATGGAAACTGGCGTGGCAACGTTGCCGATTGAGGATTTTGATGCCTATCGCCAACATTTATCAGAGTTTATTTACAACACTGCGTTGGCAATGAAGCCTGTTTTCAACAAAGCGAAAAAAGACCCCAAACGTATCGTTTATGCCGAAGGCGAGGACATTAACGTCCTGCGTGCAGTGCAAGTGGTGGTCGATGAAAAAATCGCCGAGCCAATTCTTATCGGTCGCCCTGAGGTTATTAACAAAGAAATTGAAAACTTGGGCTTGCGTCTTGTTAATGGTGAAAACATCACCATCATCGACCCAAACACCAACCCACGCAACGAAGCATACTACGCCCACTACTACAAATCCACCCAGCGTCATGGTGTCAGCCCAGAGCTTGCTCGCCGTGATGTCCGCCGTAAAAGTACACTACACGCCTCGCTGATGGTGGAGCTTGGCGATGCAGATGGTTTGATTTGTGGTACGTTTGGTTTTTATCATCTGCACCTTCGCTATCTTAGCCAAGTCATTGGCAAACGTGAAGATGTATCCAACTTCTACGCCATGAGTGCGGTACTCATGCAAAACCGCAACCTGTTCATCGCTGATACCTACATCAACGAAGATCCAACCGCCGAAGAGCTTGCTGAATTGACCATTTTGGCAGCCAATGCGGTTCGTCGTTTTGGCATCACGCCACGTGTTGCTCTGCTTTCGCATTCTAACTTTGGTACATCTGACCGTGAATCCGCCATCAAAATGCGTAAAGTTCACGACATTTTAACCGAGATGAAAGTAGACTTTGAATTTGATGGCGAAATGCATGGCGACATCGCCCTAGATGAGCGTCTGCGTGAGCATAACTACTCGTTTAGCACGCTCAAAGGCTCGGCAAACCTACTTATCATGCCAAATGTAGACTCTGCCAACATCGCCTTTAACCTACTAAAAACCGCCACAGGGTCAGCGGCACTTGGTCCTATCCTGTTGGGTGCGGACAAGCCTGCTCACATCTTGACTTCATCGGCAACTGCTCGCCGTATCGTCAATATGACCGCACTGGCAGTCTCCGATGCTCAGGACATGGCAAAATAATCACCTATGTCAAAAGCACTCCGTTTGGGGTGCTTTTTTTATGCTCAAATTTCGGCTAAAATACGCTCAATTTAACCTTTGGAATGAATATGCAAGTCTATTTGGTTGGTGGTGCGGTGCGTGATACGCTGTTGGGTTTGCCTGTCCATGATAAAGATTTTGTGGTGGTGGGGGCGGATTTTGAGGAGATGAAGTCGCTAGGCTTTGTCCAAGTGGGGGCGGATTTTCCGGTATTTTTGCACCCTGATACTCATTTTGAATATGCCCTTGCTCGCATTGAACGCAAAAATGGCACGGGTTATCAAGGCTTTGCCACCGAAACTCGGGGCGTAACGCTCTCAGACGACCTACTTCGCCGAGATTTGACGATTAACGCCCTAGCGATAGAAGTGAGCGGACTGTTTGATGACACGCCCAAAACAGGCGAAGTCATTGATTTTTATGGCGGTATTAACGATTTAAACAATAAAACTTTACGCCACGTTTCCCCTGCCTTTGCCGAAGACCCCTTGCGGATTTTGCGTACGGTGCGGTTTTTGGCTCGTTATGCCGATAGGGGGTTTGGCATTGCTGATGAGACGCTGACTCTCATGCAAAACATGGCAAAGGCAGGCGAGCTTGCCCACCTAAGCCGTGAACGCCTATGGGCGGAGAGTGTCAAAGCTATGGAGAGTGGGACGGGGCATGATTATTGGTATTATTTAAAAACGCTCCATATTTTGCCTTATTTTTTAAAAGCATTGGACGAATGTTGGCAAAATGAGTTGATTTTTAAAAGGGTTATCAATCATTTAACTTTGGCAAAAAAGTATAATATGGCGGTGCAATTTGCCCTATTATGTGCTGGCTATTTGGGTAATGAACAGTTGAATAAGAATTTGATTAAAAAAATCGCTCATCAATTAAATGCCCCAAAATACCCTGTACAAATCGCCAATTTATTAAGCGAATTTTGTCATATTTTTAATCAAAAACCAACCGCAAACGATATTCTAAATCTCATAGAAAAAACCAAAGCTCATCAGGGCAATTATCAAACCTTAGAAGATGTGTTTAATGCCATTGGTATCATAAATACGGATTTGGATATTATGCGATTGCATGAATTTTTAAAAATTGCCATAGACATTTATAAATCTGTCAATATCCATGACATTGATAAAAGTTTGACAGGTAAAGCAATTGGATTGGCATTAAATGAATTAAGAATACAAAAAATTCAACTTTTGATTGATGATATTTTTGGACAATAAAAAATGAACAATGATACAAACCCCAAAAAAGTCGCCCTAATCACAGGCGGCAGTAAACGCATTGGCAAGCAAATCACCAAAATATTACACAAAAATGGCTATCAAGTGATTATTCATCATCATGAAAGTGCGGACAATGCTAAAAGTTTATGTGATGAATTAAATGCCATTCGTCCTAGTTCCGCCAAAATTATCGGAGCGGAGTTAAGTTTTGTTAATGATAAAGCCAAATCAGCCGATTTTAAAAATCAAGTTTTAAATTTATTTGGGCGAGTGGATTGTATTATTCACAATGCATCCAGTTTTTATCCAAGTGATTTAGCCGATAATTTTGATGTTTTACAAAATCATTGGGACGATTTATTTTTGACCAATGCCAAAGCCCCATTTTTTATTAGTCAATTATTTTTGGACGAATTAATAAAAAATAATGGTCAAATTATCAGTATTTTGGATATTCACGCTGACAACAAGCCCTTTATTGGTTATCCTATTTATACCATGGCAAAAACCGCCCATAAAGCAATGGTGCATTCGTTGGCATTACAATTAGCCCCCAATGTGCGAGTAAATGGTGTCTCCCCCGGCGTGAATGTTTTGCCAATAGAATTTAATGAGCAACAAGCAAATGACTTATTAAATTCTGTGCCCTTAAAACAAATTGGCACGCCCAATGACATTGCCATGACTGTGTTGTTTTTATTAAATTCGCCTTATATCACAGGGCAAGTGATTGCGGTGGATGGGGGGCGAAGTTTGACTTTGAGTGGGCAATAATGAATAAAGTCATTGCACTAAAAATCATTAAGCATTTTGCTATTTTTATAATTATTCTTTTATGTTTATCGTCAATACCTGCCATCTTTATAGCGATGTCACCTTTTAATGATATGCGCGAATATGAGGCTTGGGGTTTTTGTGAAGGTTATACGATACTCGATGATTGCGAAGGCGACCTTTATGATAGAGGTATTATAGGGATTATATTTCGCTATTTTTGGATTGGATGGACAAAAAGATTATTCCTTCCTTTATTGTGTATTTACCTAGTGGTATTATGCTTATGGCATATTTTTGTGTATTTTATAGACAATAAAAACCCTTAAAATGAACAAAAACTTTCTCAAAAAAATTATCTAGACAGTTACTAATAATTTTTATCATTGCTTGTATGGTATCATTGCTGTTTAGTATGATAGTAAGTATTGCACCTGCTCCTGATATTGTGGAATTTTATGCGTGGGGGTGATGCAAAGGGTTTGAGTCAGCCGATGATTGCAGTGAGCGTTTGTATGCAGATGACAATCTTTCCGCAAGAGTATTTCACCATTATTTTGTGAATTTTTTTCAAATATTTTTTTATTTTAGCATCAATTATCTATGGTATTATTTTCTTGCTGAAATGGTTATGGAAAAATATGATAAATAAAACAAATGGATATAAATGCACAAAAAATCCATCGTAACTTTATGGATATAATTTACTCAAATTTTGCCAACTTTCAATAAAAAGGTTGGCATTTTTGCTGTTTTGTTGTAAAATTAACCCCCTTTTTTTACGTTTGTAAAAATTTGTAAACCGTTGACCATTTCGGTCAATAAAATCAATTAACTCGGAGTTGATAGCATAATCAAATCTCAAACACACCCGCTAACAGATTTTGTGATAAGTCTTTGATTTAACATAATTTTTAATCTGCCAAAAGTAAGTTTGATAACGGTATTAAGCAATCTAAAACCCCTTTTCTTGTGCCGAACGACTTAGATTTAGTAGGCTTGTGGAGGATTTTTCATTGAGTACACCTGTTACTAATGTTGCACCCAATGTAACGAAGTTGCAACGAAATCTTGGTTTGTGGCACGTCATTATTATCGGTTTGGCTTATATTCAGCCGATGACTTTGCTTGACACTTTTGGTATGGTCTCTCGCGATAGTGGCGGACATGTGCCGATGTCCTATCTGTTTGCCCTGATTGCCATTTTGCTCACTTCTATCAGCTATGGACACATGATTCGTGCCTATCCATCATCTGGCTCAGCTTACACCTATACACAAAGAGCCATCAACCCATCTATGGGCTTTATGGTGGGCTGGTCGTCATGGCTTGACTATTTGCTCTCGCCAATGGTTAACATCATCTTGGCAAAATTGTATTTGGACGCTTTATTCCCCGAAGTGAACTCTTGGGTTTGGGTGATTGGTTTGACCGCCTTGATGACAGGCGTGAATATTCTTGGCTCTAAGGCGGTTGCTTACTTTAACAGTTGGATTGTGTTTATTCAACTGCTTGTCATTGGCGTGTTTGTGTATTTGATTTATGACAAATTGCAAATGGGCAGTTATGCACAAGGCACATTGAGCGAAGATGCTTACGCTCTGTGGACATTAAAGCCATTTTGGGACGAGATGGCTTCGGTGGGGGCGTTGATTACGGGGGCGACCATTTTGTGCTTCTCGTTTACAGGCTTTGATGCGATTTCTAGCCTTGCCGAAGAAACCAAAGATGTTAAGAAGACCCTGCCAAAAGCGATGGTTTTAACCACTTTGATTGTCGGTGTGGTGTTTGTGTTTAGTGCCTATTTCATGCAAACTTTCTTCCCAAGCAACCCTGAAATCTACTTTGAGGCGGTGGATGAAACCCAAGCAGAAATCCTCATGTTGGTGGGTGGTTCAGCATTCCAAGCCATCGTGCTAGGCTTTGCCATTGTAACGGTCATGGCATCTGGTATCTCGGCTCACGCTGGCGTGTCTCGTCTGATGTATGTGATGGGTCGTGATGGCGTGATTAGCAAAAAAGTCTTTGGTCAATTAAGCCCCAAATTTAAAACCCCTGTCAATAACATCTTGATTGCAGGTGCGGTGGCATTGACGGCTGGTGCTATCAGCCTTGAAACGGTGGTAAACTTGATTAGCTTTGGTGCATTGACGGCATTTAGCTTTGTGAACCTATCGGTAATTTTCCGCTATGCGGTGCGTGATAAGCGAGTGGCAAACTTCAAAGAGATTGTTAACTATGTGGTTGTACCTGCCTTAGGCTTTATCGCCATTTTCCTCATGTGGCTAGAAGTGGACGGCACAACCTTTGGTGTGGGTCTATTCTGGGCATTCTTGGGCTTTATTTGGCTTGGTGTTAAAACTGGCGGTTTCAAAAAACCCGTACCACAGTTTAAAGAAGAAGACCTATAATTGGTACAAAACAAAATCCCATCGCAAGGTGGGATTTTTTAATGAATCAAACCAAAGGTGGCGTTAGAGGCTTGATGAGCTGAGGAACAGCGTTTTCACGTGGCGTTAGATTGACTGTTTGCACAGGTTCAGCGGTGGCAATCTTACTCACATAAAGTTTAGGCAAATCAAGCATATGCACCACAAAGGCGTATTTTAATGTATCTCGATCGCCTAAGTACCTTTGATAAAAACTAGAATTAAGCAGTCCTGCTCCACCCTGACCCAACGCCCAAATGCTTGACAAAAAATCTCTGGTGGACATCGTACTGCCCTGCTCTACCAAATACCGCTCGGCAATTTCATAAATTCGCTTCATACGCTCACGACGAATCTTATACAGCTCGCCAAATAGACGGTTTAGCCCTGAGGCAGTCGATGACAACTTATCCTCCAAATGATGAAACATCATCGCACGATGAGGACGAAGCAGTAACTGCAACACCATTCGCGCCACACCAGCCCCAGCCCCATCATCAATGGTATTCATCTCATAGAGTCGTTTTTCGTACTCAATAAGCAATCGCAATAAAAGCTCGTCTTTACTAACAAAATGCTTATAAATCGTCCCTTTTGCCAAATCCAAATGGCGCGCCAAACTATCCAACGTCAAATCATAATCACCAGATTCCAATAATAACTGCTCAGCCACTTCCAAAATCTGCTGTTCTCGGCATTTAAATTGTTCTTTGCGACTTGTCATGTCATTCCAGCTTTGAAAAATTTTCTCAATTATAACAAAATTTATTTGTGCATGCCGACATTTATACCCATAAAAAATTTAAAACAAAATCAGATTTTTCATAAATTTTGTGTATAATCGTTCACATCTAATGCACTTTGCGGTATAATATGTCTGATATGCTCAAATACAGTCAATACAGGAATACACCATGACTGCTACACATAACCCCAAAGATTTTGAAAATCCACCCATCAACTGGGTACCTGCCATTTTTTTATTAAGCACACCGATTTTGGCATTGATTTTGGTGCCGTGGTATTTGTGGACGCATGATACAACTCCTGCCTTGTGGGTGGCGTTTTCGCTGTTTATGGCATGGACAGGCCTCTCCATCACCGCAGGTTATCATCGCTTGATGGCTCACAAATCCTATGAGGCTCACCCCATTGTGAAGTATTTTTTACTTTTGGGGGCGACTTTGGCGGTGCAAAGTTCAGCATTTGACTGGTGTTCAGGACATCGTGTTCATCATCGCCATGTTGATGATGAATATGATGACCCCTACTCTGCCAAACGTGGATTTTGGTTTAGCCACATGGACTGGATGCTACATAAATACCCCAGCGGTCAATACGACTATAAAAATATCCCCGACCTAAAAAAAGACAAAGTCCTTGCTTTCCAACACAAATACTACGGCTGGTGCGTGCTATTTAGTAGCGTGATTGTGCTTGGGGCAGTTGGGCTTATCATCGATGATATGCTTGGGGCATTTTTGATTGTTGGGCTGCTACGCATGGTACTAACCCATCATTTTACCTTTTTTATCAACTCGCTATGCCACATGTTTGGCACCAGACCCTACACCGACACCAACACCGCTCGTGATAATCCCATTTTGGCGATTTTTACTTGGGGTGAAGGTTATCATAACTACCATCACTATTTCCAATATGATTATCGCAACGGTGTAAAATGGTGGCAATACGACCCCACCAAATGGCTAATTGTCGCTCTCTCAAAGGTGGGACTTGCCAAAGACCTAAAAACTGTCGATGACCTTACCATCAAGCATGCAGAGGTCAGCATGCAGTTTAAACGTGCCGAGGCCAAAATCGCAGGCGGTGACCTATCTATCGATGATAAGCTCATGCTCTTTAAAGATAAAATTAGTAGTGAATACGAGGCATTTACCAAAACGGTTGAAGAATGGCACACCCTAAAAGCCAAAGCCATCGAACTAAAACGCACCGAGTTTGTTGGTCGCTTGCACGAGGCTGACGAATACCTAAAAGAGCAATTTGCCAATATCGAACAAAAAATATTTGAGCATAGCGAGCGTATTGAGCAGGCATTTTTACAGCTAAAAGGTAGAACCTCTTAACACCTCAAAAACAAAAGCGTGGTTTTGACCACGCTTTTTGATTCATTGCACCTCTTGCACATGAATGCGGTTACGTGCATTTTCTCGATGAACAATCTCATCTGCCACACCCATCGCCTGAAAACTGTCAGGGTCAGCCAGTCGCCACATGTCATCTAGCACCTTACGACCACAGTCGCCTGTCAAAAGCGAACCGTGAGCAATGAATTGATAATGCTCTGATAGTAGCTTAATCCAGCCATCTGATTGACGGCGAACGATGTGATGTGCCCGAAGCTCTGTTGGGTGTTCAAGTCCTGCTGTACCCACAATATCTGCTAGGGCTTTTAGGGTATTGGCATGGAAGTTTTTGACACGCTCAGACTTACTTGGTACATCAAGTGCTTTTTGGCGAGATGGGTCTTGGGTGGCTACGCCTGTCGGACAGCGGTTGGTGTGGCACGAACGAGACTGAATGCACCCCACCGCAAACATAAAGCCACGAGCTGAGTTACACCAATCCGCCCCCAGTGCCATCATTTTTGCCATATCAAAAGCAGTAACGATTTTACCGCTGACACCGACTTTGATTTTATCACGGATACCTGCCCCAACCAGTGTATTTTGCACAAAAATCAGTGCATCAACAAGTGGCATACCCACACTGTCCATGAACTCCACAGGGGCTGCCCCCGTACCACCCTCTGCACCGTCAATGACAATAAAATCAGGATAATCGCCCTCCTCCATCATCGCCTTGACGATCGCCATAAACTCCCATGGCATGCCAATACAAAGTTTAAAACCCACAGGCTTACCACCAGATAAGACACGCAGTTTTTGCCAAAATTTCACAAGCTCTCTGGGTGTGCCAAACTCACTGTGCGTGGCAGGAGAGATACAATCCTTACCCATCGCAATATCACGAGTGGTAGAAATCTCTGGGGTGATTTTGGAGGCAGGTAGCACGCCACCTTTACCTGGTTTTGCTCCTTGCGAGAGTTTAATCTCAATCATCTTGACTTGTTCAAGTTTGGCACGCTTCTCAAACGTAACAGGATTAAAACGCCCCTCATCATCACGACAGCCAAAATAACCCGTACCAAGCTCCCAAATCAAATCCCCACCATGCTTTTGATGATAAGGACTGATACTGCCCTCGCCTGTATCATGAGCAAAACCGCCCTCTTTGGCTCCTTTATTTAACGCCTCAATGGCTGCCGCCGACAACGCCCCAAAACTCATGGCAGAGATATTAAACACCGACAAATCATAAGGCTGATGACAATGCTCATTACCCACCCTAACCGTAAAATGATAATCCTCAATTTTATGACTACGTCCAGAGTGTAGAAGCCACTCACTGCCTGTTTTATGCAAGTCATTGAGACTACCAAAAGCGGTGGTACTGTCCAAATTTTTGGCGCGCTGATAGATGATAGAACGCTGTTGGCGAGAAAATGGCACTTCCTCCTTGTCATCTTCCAAAAAATACTGACGCACCTCAGGGCGAAATGCCTCCAACAAAAAGCGGATATTGCCACTAACAGGGTAGTTTCTTAAAATAGAATGCTTTTTTTGAATGATGTTATACACACCCAAAATACTTAGCAACAAACTAATAACGAACAGCCACCAAACCCCAAAATAAAAACTGATCGGCACAAGCAAGAGACACACCCAAAACAGGGCAAAACGTGGCAAAATCAAAAAAGCGTTATTGGCGGTGTTGGACATAGGATATTACCTATTAGAAAAAGTGATTATTTTACCCAAAATCATCACAAAAAACCATGTTTTTAAAAATTTTAATCAAAAAAATACTCAATTGACACCATCAAACATCTAGTCTTGGGCAACAAATAGTTTTTTGGGCAGGTAACCGATGACCATTTCATCATCTTTTGGGTGGTCGCATGGCGTGATTTGTAAGGCATACAAAGCCCTAAAATCATCAGACAAAACATCAAACACTTGATGAATGTCATCCACATCTACACCGTATTTATTATCAATGTGCGATACAGCTCGCTCATCTACACTAAATTCTTGATAAAATTCACTTTTTTTGGCAATGGCAATAGCTTCTGATACACTTTTGGCAACGACTAGCATTTTATGATGATATTCTTCAAAATGCCCTGCTTGATACCCACCCATATTAATAAAAAACAAAGATAAACCATTATCCACAAAATCATCACGGCAGACGACTTGCACTTGATAATCGCCCACATAATTGACCGCACGATAAGCGTCAATGTGCCAAATATCCTTAATCTCCGACCAAGATTGTTCAAAATAAGGGATTAAATCCGCCACGCATTTACCAATACCAAAAAAGACGTCATGTTGTTCAATCAGTCGCCCCCTTGGGGTTGCTCCCAGTTTTAGCATGTATAAATTCATCATTGTCTCCTCTTTTTAAAGTAAAACCGCCCAATATTGAGCGGTTTTGAGGATTTGGGATAATTATTTGTCTTTTAACCTATCTTCCCAAAAAGTGGCGTTTTTAATGCCAAGCTTGACAGGGTCAAAGGTGTAATTTTTCACGCCTGCCCTACGTTGCTCCTCGTAGTCTTTGAGCGAATTCATGGTGGGCTTTAACATAAAGAACATGATAAGAATACCCACGATGTTGAGCCATGCAGTCATACCCACACCAACGTCGCCCATGTCCCAAATGTAGCCAGCACTATTTAAGCTGCCATACATGACAACCGCAACAACGGTAAACTTAGGAATAAAACCAGCCATCTTTTGAGTGCCAATCTTCATACGGCGAGTCAGATAAGCGATGTTTACCTCAGCAATGTAATAGTATGCCAACACAGTAGTAAAGGCAAAGAAGAAAATAGCAATGGCAATAAAATAGTTGCCAAACGCCCCAAAGGTTTGCTCCAATGCCATTTGGGTGAAGGCAGGCGTACCGATTTCGTTGATGGGTGCACCTTCTGCATTGACATGGGGGATATTTTGAACAATAAAGGCATCTGGCTCTGTGAGCGTACCTTTGACATTATAAGTGCCCATTGTCAAAATCATAAAGGCAGTTGCCGAGCAAACAAGTAAGGTGTCCACATAAACAGAGAATGCTTGCACCAAGCCTTGCTGGGCAGGGTGCTCAACTTCGGCAGCACCTGCATGATGAGGGCCTGTACCTTGACCTGCTTCGTTAGAGTACACACCACGCTTAACACCCCAACCAATCGCCGCACCCAGTCCTGCCATTGGATTAAAGATATCACTCATGATAAGCCCAAATACGGCAGGCACTTTATCGATGTTCATGACCATCACAAGAAGTGCCAAAGCGATGTAGCCTAGCGCCATAAATGGCACAACAAACTCCGCCACACGAGCGATACGCTTAATACCACCAAAGACAATCAGTGCAATACCGACAGAGATGAACGCCATCGTAATGACACGATAACCGCCGACTTCCATGCCCAAGAAATTCATCATCTCGCCCTCGCCTGTAATGCGAGTTACGGCACTAACCACACCGTTGGCTTGCACGCCAGGCAAGAAAATACCGCACGAGATAACCCCTGCTAAGGCAAATAAAATGGCGTACCATTTTTGACCCAAGCCTTTTTCAAAATAATAAGCAGGGCCACCACGATATTGACCTGTGATGGGGTCTTTTTCTTTGTAGATTTGTGCAAGCGTACTCTCAACATAAGCAGTCGATGCACCCAAAAATGCCACCACCCACATCCAAAACACCGCCGAAGGGCCACCAAAACCAATGGCAGCTGCCACGCCTGCGATGTTACCTACACCGACACGGTTGGCAAGAGCCACCACAAACGCTTGAAATGACGAAATACCATCTGCACTTTTGACGCCACTAAACATCAGCTTAATCATCTCGCCCAGCATGCGTACTTGCACAAAGCGAGTCATGAGAGAATAAAAAAGCCCCGCCCCCAAGCAAAGATAAATCAGGGCAGGACTCCAAATAATTCCATTGAGTTGGTCGATTAGGTCTTTTAAAGACATTAAACACTCCTTTTATTACGATTTATTTAAAAATTTTATAAATATCATTGAATTGATTGATACTATTTTTAAATAAATCAAAATTAGATACAAGGTGGATAATTTGCCACATTTTTAAAATAATTTCTACAAAAAATCACAATTTTGATAGATTTTTTGTATTTTTGTGATAAAAATACCCAAGTAGTTGCAATTTTAACCAAAAACTGCCATGATGATAAAAATTTATCAGAGTATTTAAAATGAAACAATTTACCAAAAAACTTACCTCTGCCATGCTATTAAGTGGTGTTTTGACATTATCAGGCTGTGGTTACAACCAACTCCAAGCTCTAGACGAAGACACCAGTGCCAAATGGTCGGAGGTCGTAAACCAATACCAACGCCGAGCTGACCTTGTGCCAAACTTGGTGGCGGTGGTTGAGCGTTATGCCGAACATGAAAAGGAAGTTTTGACCGAAGTGGCAAATGCTCGCTCAAAGGTGGGTAGTGTCCAGCTAACGCCAGAGACGCTGACCAATCCAAGCGCCATGCAAGCCTATACCGAAGCCCAAGCGGGTATGACTTCTGCCTTATCACGGCTGATGATGGTAACAGAAAATTATCCAGCACTAAAAGCCGACACCATGTTCCAAGATTTGCAAGCCCAGCTTGAAGGTACCGAAAACCGCATTACGGTGGCTCGCAATAACTATATCCAAAGTGTGCAAGGCTACAACACCACCGTGCGTCAATTCCCCACCAATCTGACCGCCAAAGTGTTTGGACTACAAACCAAACCCAATTTTAGCGTCGAAAACGAAAAAGCCATCAGCACCGCTCCAACCGTCAATTTCAGCAGTACCAATCCCACCCAGCCAACAACCAATAATGATTGATATGGTTAAAAAGAACCGTCAAATTTTTGCCATGCTCATGGTAAGCGTGGTACTTGGGTTGGGTGTGCCTGTGATGGCGAGCGAGCGAGCAGACAATGGCACGGTGCTAAATGTCGTGGCAGACCAGCGAGCACAGTCTGATGCCATCACGCATGATAAGTTGATTTTAAATAGTCCTGTTGTTGATGAAGCAAAGATTTTGAGTACTCATGAAAAAAGCCATCTTGAAACTCAACTGCGTCAAATTTACGACGATAAACTTGCCCAAATCGCCATCGTCATTATCCCTAGTACAGGCGGTATGGATATTTTTGATTATGCTTATCAAGTTGCCAAACGCTGGGAGCTTGGCGACAAAGAGCATGATAATGGCGTTTTGGTGTTGGTCGCTGTCGATGATAGGCAGATTCAGATTTTGACAGGTTATGGCGTAGAAGGTGTATTGCCTGACGCGGTGGTTAACCGCATTATCCGTGAGGATATTACGCCCAGTTTTAAAACACAAGGCTATGCACAGGGCTTGTCAGCAGGGATTGGTCGCATGGATGAACGCCTACGAGCCGACCCTGATGTGCTTGCCAAAGCCGATGAAGCCTATACCAAAGCCCAAAAAGCAGAGCAACAAAACGAAGCTATTCCCATGCTGTTTTTTGCATTTTTCTTTTTGATGAATTTTGGACAAAATCTCACAGCGATTTTGGGGAGAGTGCTTGGAGCGAGTGTTGCGACCGCCATTTTTGTGGCATTGGGGCTTTGGGCGGGTTCTGGTTTTGGGTTTGGTGTGGCGACAGGCTTAGTGCTGTTGGTGCTGGGTGTGGTGCTATGGAGCATGCTCGCCTTCAACCCACCATCTAGCAAGGGTATCCATCGTGGACGTGGCGGTAACATTAAGATTGGCGGTGGTTCTGGTGGTTTCGGCGGCGGAGGCTTTGGCGGTGGCGGTTTTCGTGGCGGTGGCTTTGGCGGTGGCGGAGCAAGGGGGTCGTGGTAATGACTAAAATGACAAATACCTCCCCAAAGAGTTTTGCTCGCCTTGTGCGTCAGATGATGTTTGTGCCGTTTTTGCACAATCGCTGGCTAGATGATGGGGTAAAAATTCGCCTTGCTCGTGCCATTACAAATGCCGAAAACGGTCATGCAGGCGAGATTGTGCTTATCATCGAAAATCATTTACCCATCAACATGGCATACACAGCAGGCTGTCGTGAGCGGGCGTTGAGGCTTTTTGCCGAGCATGGCGTGTGGGATACCGAGCATAATACAGGCGTGCTGATTTATGTCAATCTGTGCGAGCATGGACTTGAAATCATCGCTGATAGAGGCATAGATGCTCACGCCTGTGATGAGTGGCAATCGCTTTGCCAAAATACGCTGGACGACTTTAAAAAAGGCGACATGGAACAAGGCTTAAAGCGACTGATTGGTGAAGTTGGGAGACTGCTCAATTCCTATTTTCCTAGTGATGATGTGATGGGCGATGAGTTGTCCAATCAAGTGATTTATTTAAGATGAGATAATGATGAACGCAACGCAATTATTTTTTGGACTGGTAGGACTACTCGTGGTGCTATTTGGGATTGCCCTTGTTAAGCCTCATCTTACCAAAAAACCCATAGATATCCACACCTTTAAAAAGGAGCTTGAAAAACAACTCCCCAACCACGATTTGTTAATCAAGCAAGATACCAAGTCTCGCATTATCATAAGTTTAGAAGGTGTTCAAAAGGCCATCGTTATCATGGATAGACCCAGAGAGGAGTATGTCATGGGAGGTTTGCCGATTTTTACCACCAATAAAACAAATCAACTCAATGCCATCGCCCAAAAAATCAACCAGCTAAATTTTATCAAGCATTAATCTTGACCAAACAACCATAAAACGACCCAACCATTTGATTAAGTCGTTTTATCACGCCATTAGGTAAACTTGTATGGTTGCAAGCCCCTAAAAGAACTCCATCGCCTTTGGCGAATAGCTGACCAGCAAATTCTTGGTTTGCTGATAATGTTCAAGCATCATCTTATGGGTTTCTCGTCCAATGCCTGACTTTTTGTAGCCACCGAAGGCGGCGTGGGCAGGGTAGATGTGATAGCAGTTTGTCCACACTCGCCCAGCTTGGATTGCTCGTCCTGCACGGTAAGCAGTGTTGCCGTCTCTTGACCACACGCCCGCCCCCAGTCCATACATCGTATCATTGGCAATGGCAATTGCTTCATCAAAATCCTTAAAGGTCGTTACGGACAATACAGGACCAAAGATTTCTTCTTGAAAAATCTCCATCTTGTTATGACCCTTAAAAATGGTCGGCTCAATATAAAAACCGCCGTCCACTTCATTTCTTGCCGTACCACCTGTCAAGACTTCTGCACCCTCCGCCTTGCCTTTGGCGATACAGCCTAGGATTTTGTCTTGTTGTTCTTGGCTGGCTTGTGCACCCACCATCGTGTCGGTGTCTAGGGGGTGTCCTGTTTTGATTTTTTTGACCCGCTCCACCGCCTTTTTCAAAAACGCATCAGCAATGGATTCGTGCACCAAAGCACGAGACGGACAAGTGCATACTTCGCCCTGATTTAGGGCAAACATTGCAAAGCCCTCTAATGCCTTGTCCAAAAACTCATCGTCCTTGTCCATCACATCGGCAAAGAAAATGTTGGGCGACTTTCCGCCAAGTTCTAAGGTTACAGGAATGATGTTACGGGTGGCATATTCCATAATTTTTTGCCCGATTTCGGTAGAGCCTGTAAAGGCGATTTTGCCAATGCGTGGGTTGGTTGCGAGTGGTTCGCCCGCCTCAACCCCAAAGCCATTGACGACATTGACCACCCCTGCTGGGAGCAAATCTTCAATCAGCTCAATCAGCACCAAAATACTCACAGGGGTCTGCTCGGCAGGTTTTAGCACCACGCAGTTGCCCGCCGCAAGGGCTGGGGCAAGTTTCCATACCGCCATTAGGATTGGGAAATTCCAAGGAATGATTTGCCCGACCACGCCAATCGGCTCGTGAAAATGATATGCCACCGTGTCTTCATCAATTTGGCTAATCGTGCCTTCTTGCGACCGCAAACAGCCTGCAAAATAACGAAAATGGTCAATCGCCAACGGAATGTCTGCCGCCAGCGTCTCCCGAATGGGTTTGCCATTTTCCCAAGTTTCGGCAACGGCAAGCAGTTCCAAATTGGCTTCCAAACGGTCAGCGATTTTTAATAATAGGTTAGAGCGTTCGGTAGGTGAAGTCTTACCCCAAGCGTCCTTTGCCTTGTGGGCTGCATCTAGGGCAAGTTCAATGTCTTTGGCATTGGATTTTGGGACTTTGGCAAAGGGCTTGCCGTCCACAGGCGAAATGTCGTCAAAATAGACACCGTCCACAGGGGCGACCCATTTGCC
>NZ_JAUNDY010000024.1 GCF_030525845.1 Moraxella sp. | reverse complement strand
GAAAATCGCAAACGCAATCATCTGACCGATAATGGTAGAATTAATATTCATCCAACACCTCGTTGTTAGTGAAAGTCAGGTTCCACTTCTGGTCGGCGACATAAAGTGTCAAACCGACAAGAAATGAGTGTCAAACCAAACTTCATTAGCCAGCGAATGGGTTAGCGAACAATAGAAGCATGGCAATACCAACACCAATCATCGGCACGGCATCCAAAAGACCTGCCACGATGAACATTTTGGTTTGAAGCTGTGAGCCAAGCTCTGGCTGACGAGCAGTACTTTCTAGGAATTTACCGCCTAGGATGGCGAAACCAATACCAGTTGCTAAAGCACCTAAACCGATAAGAATAGCCACAGCAAGAAGTGTGTACTGAGCAATAACTGGATCCATGATGTCTCCTTAATGACCTGTTAAAGGGTTGAGTTTAAAAAAATTCAATGAAATCAATGTTCTGATGTTTGAGAGATGAGCGACAAATAAACAATTGTCAACATCATAAACACGAACGCTTGCAAAGTAATAACTAGAATGTGGAAGATTGCCCACGGCACTGATAGTACCCACTGAATCCAAAATGGCATCAAAGCAATCAAGATAAAGATAAGTTCACCTGCATACATGTTGCCAAACAAACGTAGACCAAGCGAAATAGGTTTGGCAATCAGGGTTACTGTCTCTAAAATTAGGTTTACAGGGATTAAAATCGCCTGCAATAATGGGTTTTTTGCACTAAATGGGTGCAGGGTAAATTCAGCAATAAAACCACCTACACCCTTGTATTTAAGACCAAAACCAATAATCAGCAACAGTACGCAGAACGCCATACCAAGTGTGATATTTGGGTCAGTGCTTGGAACAATTTTCATGTAAACATGGTGTGGATCATGACCCATTAGCCCACCAATCCACTGAGCCGTACTGGGAATGAAGTCAATTGGAACCAAGTCCATTAAGTTCATGAGGAAAATCCACACAAAGATGGTTAATGCTAATGGTGCAATCAGTTTTGAGGTACCATGATAAGATTCGCGGACACTATTATCCACAAAGTCTACAATTAGCTCAATGAGAGCTTGCAATTTAGTGGGAACGCCTGAGGTGGCTTTACGCCCTACCGACCAAAACAGCCAGCAAAAGAAAATACCCAAACCAATAGACCACAGCATAGAATCCAAATGAATGGCTTTAAACCCCATTTCTGCGGCTTCTTGGGCGGTATGTGCCACTTTCCAACCATGTTCTGGGTGGTAACCATATGTCCAGTTGGTTAAGTGGTGAGCAATATATTCTGAAGAATCCGCTGCCATAATAAGCTCTTATCTTGGTTGATTAAATAATACAATAAAATGCTACTTTATTTTATCCTGCAAAATAGCAATTTTAAGTTTACTAAGTCTAGCATTGTCAGTCATTCTTAAGCGATCATTCTAACTGACTAAAAATTTGTAAGTAAGCTTTCTTATAATACCCTAACTTGACACCTTTTGTAAAGGGCAAATGTGATTTTTCTTACAGAATTTTTTCAATTTTTCATAAATTTGATGATGCATATTGGTTTTTGTTGTTAAGTACGCCACATTGCAACAGCATGGGAGATTTGTAGCAAAAAATAACTTAAAATGACCAACAACGCATTAATAGGCTTGATAAACATAAAAATACTTGCAAAGCCCGCAAGCGTTACAACCCATTTTAGCAACTGCCCCAGATACATATTTAGCACAATCATGCGTCCCGCCCTCACTCCCGTAGTGCGGTACGCCACAAAAGTAAATACGCTCTGTGCAACATATCCAAGCATACCGCCCAACGCCATGCTTTTGGCAGCATGAGGCACACCCAATCCACCCAATACCAAACCCACCATGATAAGCATCAAGACCGCCCACGCTTGATGAAATTGCAAACGATAAATACGCACTCGCTGATGACGCTCGGCAGGTTTAGTCATAAATTTAAGAAAATTTAGTCAAGGTGTAAATTACAATGCTTTGCATTATAAAAATTTTTTTGATAGATTACAAGGTGTTTTTATTGCCCATCAATACAAGCATAAATCCCCTTGACGGTAGCTTGCCACACCTCAACATAGTCTGCACCATCTGACATATCCTCTTGCTTAACAAGTGTATGGACATTGCCCAACTTGCTCTTTATGCCATCTGAAACCTCTCCCTGAGAGATGAGGCACATATGAGCAGATGGGCGAGTGGCATTTAGGGTTCGAAACTGGCTTGCTTTTGGGGATAAATGGTGGTCGGGGGTCAATGCACCTGCAAACTTTAGGTTGGCGGAGCGTTCCAAATAGGCAAATGAATCATGATACGCCCAATATGGCATTTCACGCGGTTTGACGACATCGGACACGGCTTTGTCCATGCGTTTGGCAAATTTTTTGGCATTGGCGTGATACAGTTCTTTTTTGGTGGGGTTGGCGTGAGTATGAATGACCGCCAACGCCCGTACGATGGCTTTGGCGTTGTTTGGGTCAAGCCAAATATGCGGGTCAAACGTATCAGGGCGTGCCGTGCCATCAAGGTTTCGCAAAGGCAACCGATAAAAGGCTTTCATCTTAAATAACGAAATGGCATTTGGGGCAGTATCTAGCGTTTTGACCAAATTTTGTTCAAGTTCATGCCCAAACCACACCACATAATCACTCTCGCCCACCAGCTTAACTTTGCTGGGCGACAAACTGCCATGATGACCGACATCGCCCGCCGACAACAAAACTTGGGCAGGTTCTGCACCTTCTGTTACTGCATTGGACAGCAATAATAAAGGATAGTTACTGACCGTAACCATCCCTGCATGAGCCACGCCCACACCAAAAAACCCAAGAGCCAAGAGTTTCATCAAACGACGCATGACCAATTTCATAGTCTCCCCAGATTTTCGTTTATTGTTAGCACCCCAATCTCAACCCACATCAGCATTTGATTTGTCAAAAATATCAAATAATGAGTACGATGTTATTTTGAGTCAAGAATAGGGTACTTGGTATAAAACTTGCAACTGCAAAATATTATATCATAATTTTATAATTTTGTTATAATATACCCATAGGCAACAACCAAATTTCCAATCCAGAGACATTTATGACCCACGACCACGCCTGCCATTGCGACCACCATCACAACGTCCACCACAATCATGACCCCAAAGAGCGTCTGCGTGATGCCAAAGCCCATTGTGAGGCTCGAGGTGTACGGTTTACACCTTTGCGTGAAGAGGTGTATGCGTTGATTTTGGAAGCAAAAAAACCGCTTGGTGCGTACGACCTCATCAGTGCCTTACAGAACAGTCGTCATGCATCGGGCGACAAAACCAAAAACATCGCCCCACCCACCATTTATCGCTCACTAGAATTTTTGCTTGCCGAAGGGTTGATACACCAACTAAGCTCCATGAACGCTTATGTGCCGTGTTGCCACCCTCGTTCGGCTCACGTTGCCGCTTTTTTGATTTGCCAAAAATGCAACAGCGTTGAAGAGTGCTCCAACGTCCCTGTGGACGGCATTACCGAATTTGCCAAGCATGACGCAGGTTTTGATATTGAGCGTGCCGTCATCGAACTTAAAGGCGTGTGCCGTGCCTGTCGCTAAGTCGCCCACGCAGGGTGCTTTGTTGAGCCTAGATAATGTCAGTTTTCACATCGGCTCACAAAAAATCCTAACAGACATCTCACTCACCCTATCCAAAGACGAAATGGTAAGTTTGATAGGTCCAAATGGAGCAGGCAAAAGCACGCTTGTCAAACTCATACTTGGCTTGAACAAACCCACCAAAGGCAAGGTCATCAATCACACAAATGTGATTAGTTATGTCCCACAAAAATTTAGCGTGCCAAATATTTTGCCTTTGCGGGTCAAAGATTTACTCGCCCAAGCAAACCCCAAACGCTTATCTGGTGATGAGCGTGCTTTTGTGCTGGATAAATTATCCCTAAATCCCCTACTTGACCGCCAAATCCACCATTTGTCGGGGGGCGAGACCCAAAGGGTACTCATGGCAAGGGCATTGCTTGATAAGCCCGACCTACTCATTCTAGACGAGCCCATGCAAGGGCTTGACCCTGATAGCGAAGAGCTACTTTATGCATTCATTGACGGTTTGCCACCGTTTTTGGCGTGTGCCATGCTTGTGGTCTCGCACGATTTGCATTGGGTCATGAAAGGCACACGGCGAGTGATTTGCCTAAACAAACACATCTGCTGTCAAGGCGTGCCGTCCGACATCGCTCATTTACCTGAATTTGTGGCACTCTTTGGACAATACCACGCCAGCCACCAAACCCCCTACATTCACCACCACGACCATTGTCAGCACACGCACTAATTTGATACTCATGAATGATTGGCTACCGATTATCGCCCCTGCTTGGATAGCAGGTTCACTGCTTGCCCTACTCTCTGCCCCGCTTGGTTGTCTGGTGCTGTGGCGACGCATGGCATTTTTTGCTGACACGCTCGCTCATGGGGCATTGCTTGGCGTGGCGGTGGGGGCATGGCTGTCTATCCCTGCTGATGTGGGTGTGGGCGTGGTGAGTGTGGTGGTGGTGGTGGTGCTGATGTTTTTACAAGACAAACGCCTACCCAATGATGCCACACTATCAGTCATGGCGGTGTCGCTCTTGTGCTTGGGATTACTCACGCTTACTCAGCTTACCCAGCAACAAGCCAACGTTTTGGGTTTTTTGTTTGGTAGCCTCCTTGACATGGATTGGGACGATTTGCCACGCCTTGCCGTCATGGTGGGGGCAGGATTGCTGTTTTTGGGGTGGATTTGGCAACGTCAGGTAAAACTTGCCACCTCCGAAGCCCTTGCCACTATCTCTGGCATCAACCCCAAAACCGAACAGCTCTTTTTTATGGGATTGCTCGCTGGCTTTTGTGCGGTAGCACTGCAAGCGGTCGGTAGTCTACTCATCACAGGACTGCTCGTCCTGCCTGCCCTCATCGCTCGCTTGCTCGCTCGCTCGCCCATGCAAATGGTCATCTTTGCCACGCTCATCGCCCAAATCGCCGTAACGACAGGCGTGTGGGGGAGTGTGTGGCTCGATGTACAAACAGGGCTTGCCATCGTCATGACATTGGCGGTGGGATTTTTTGGGGTGTTTGGGGTGAGTAAACTATTAGGCAAATCATGACATTTTAATAAAATCCATTCACATCTTTTGGAAAAATCAATATGCAACAAATTTTTAAACGCATTCACGCCCAATTAGCTCGCTTAAAAGAACATTATCAAAGCGACATGAATTTTTCTTTTAATGATGGGGCGAGCGATGAGGATTTTGAGAAATTAGAAAAGGCGTTGGGATTTGAATTGCCCGATGAGTTTAAAGAAATTTATCGCATTCATGATGGTTCGGATAATTGGTTTGTATTAATGGGCGATGATTGGTTATCTATTGAGGCAATCATTGATAATTATCAAGTCTGGAAACAACTGATTGATGAACAAGTTTTTACAGAAGATGACGGCACAGATTTTGGTAGCGAACCCACACATGATGCTATCAAACCCGATTATTGGGTTAATCCAAAATGGATACCATTTACCCAAAGTGCAGGTGGCGACAATAAAATGATTGACCTTGACCCCAGCGAAACAGGCACAAAAGGGCAAATCATTCAAATGTGGCATGATGATGCCAGTCGTGAATTATTGGCAGTCTCCTTAAAAGCCTTATTTGAGCAATACGCCACCGATTTGGAAAATGATGAATATATCATTCACCCAGAATATGAAGGTATTGTTCGGGCTAATGAAGTGGGTGATTTTTAATCATCTATTTATGGTGCGTTATATATACCTTAGCCCAATACGAATTTGAATTTGGTCGCACTTTTAAGGTGCTTTTGGCATACCAACCAAATTTGAAAACTGGTACAACCTTCATCATTGAATGGTAGGGGCGAATGATATTCGCCCTTTTGTTTAAAACCTTTATGGATTGGGCAAATGTGATTTGCCCCTACAAAAAAACCGTATCAAATTTATGGTTTGGTTGGTGTATATTTTTACTTTTCACTTTCTCAATACATCATTGATGAACTACCCCACCCACCTATCCGCCCCGTCCGATTTTATCATCGCCCAAATCAGCGATTTGCATTTATCAAAGCATGACGAACATAGTTTTGATAAATTTTTATCGGTGCTGGATTTGGCATTAAATCACAAGCCCAATTTACTACTACTCACAGGTGATTTGGTTAATGATGGCGTGGGAGAGATTTATGATTGGTTGTTTGATGTATTAAAAAATACAAACATTCCCTTTTTATGTTTGGCAGGCAACCATGACGTTACGCATGAGATTGGACATGATTTGCCTTTTGACGAACGTCAATTTTTACCCATACCAGCAGATGAGCGACTGATTGACACGCACCGCCTTATCATTGAGCTACCTCATGTTTGCTGGCAACTTTTGGCGGTTAATTCTGCGGTAGGTGGGCAGATTTATGGGCAAATTAGTGAGCAAGGGTTGGCATTTTTACAAACCCACCTAAACAACAATCACCCCACCCTCATCGCCCTACACCACCACCCCACCCCTGTTGGCTCGGCATGGATAGATGAATACAAGCTATGTAATGGCGATGAGTTTTGGCAAATGCCATGCCACACCCCCACCCACGTGCTGTGCGGACACGTCCACCAAGCCCACGCCCTGCCCCATGCTCATGGCGTGCTTTATACCTGCCCTGCCACATCAAGGCAGTTTACCCCCCACCAAGATAAATTTGGGATAGATACACTAGCAAGTGGATTTCGCTTGGTGAGATTGCATGATAATGGAAAATTAGACACACAAATTTATCGCCTAATGTCATAAAACACCAATTTTTTTATGATTTTACTTGAAAAAATCAACCCTATCCCCATTTATGACCCAATTTTTTGCTTTTTAAGGACGACACATGGCAGACGCCACTTTTACGCCTTACACCCCCGCCAAAGACGAAGAGTATATGTCAGACGCACAGCTTGACCATTTTCGCAATATTTTGGTGAACTGGAAAACCGAACTGTTAGCCGAAGCTGAACGCACCAAAGACTACATCAACGAAGAAACAGGGGCAATGGCGGACATCAACGACCGTGCCACCCAAGAAGAAGAATTTGCCCTTGCCCTACGCACCAGAGACCGTGAGCGTAAACTGGTTCGCAAGATTGAAAAATCGCTTGCTGAGATTGAATCGGGCGATTATGGCTACTGCGAAACCTGTGGCACAGAAATCGGGCTAAAACGCCTTGAAGCTCGCCCCACCGCCACCCAGTGCATCGACTGCAAAACCATGTCCGAGATGAAAGAAAAGCAAAATCACGGACACTAAATGAACCAGCGTACGCCCATAGGTCGCTTTGCTCCGTCTCCCACAGGGCATCTGCATTTGGGGTCGCTGGCGACTGCGTTGGCAAGCTACTGCCACATCAAATCTCTGGGCGGAACGTGGCTTGTACGCATTGAAGACGTGGACGTGGAGCGGTGCAAGCCTAAATACGCCACATCTATCTTGCAGGATTTGGATAATTTGGGCTTGCATTCGGACGATGAAATCCTATTTCAATCAGCTCGCACCAAGATTTATGATGAATATTTGGACAAATTATCCGCCCTAACTTATCATTGCACCTGCTCTCGTAAAGCCCTGTCCGCCATGTCCGTGCCTGCGGTGAGCTTTTATGATTTGAACATCAAAGATTTAAATCTTGCCCCCATTTATCCTCGTCTTTGCCTGCACCAATCACTCACTCACGACAAAGTCCGCCTGTGCCTGCCTGATGTGCTGACTGCCTTTTATGACGGCATTCAGGGGGTAATTTGGGACAACCCCGCCAAAAGTCTAGGGGACGTGGTCGCCAAACGCCAAAACGGCATGATAAACTACATACTCGCCTGCGTCATCGATGACGGCTTACAAAACATCAGCCACATCATGCGTGGGCTTGACATCATGCCAATGACGGTCGCTCAGCTGTTTATCGCCAAAGCGTGCCAGCTCCCCACGCCTGATTATTTTTATCATCTGCCCCTACTCATGAACAAAGACGGGCAAAAACTCTCCAAACAAAACTTAGCCACCCCCATTGATACAGGCACGCCTGATAAAGTCAGTAATTTGTTGTTTAATACCCTTACCCTACTTCGCCAAAACCCACCCCAAGACTTACAAAAAGAACCGCCCAGCACGATACTTGCGTGGGCGGTGGAGCATTGGAACAATGCACCACTTAGGGGGCGGTGCTGGGAGTGGTGTGATTTTTGGTTTTAGAACCGCTGATAAATCAATACTCACGGTTTTTGTTTTCTAAATAAATTCGCTCACTGTCTTTATCAACTTTTAAAATAATACCGATCATTGTCAATGCCATCAAAATGGACGACCCCCCAAAGCTATAAAACGGTAGCGTCAGACCTTTGGTTGGTAAAATCCCCATGTTCATGCCTGCATTGATGAGTATTTGCCCAAAAATGACCACCCCAAAACCAAACACCATGTAGCTTAGGCGAAGCTGACGGCGTTTTAGGGCGGTGTGGCTAATTTTCATAATCGTCGCCAAAATAAGCAATTCCAACGCCAGCACGAACGCCACGCCCAAAAACCCAAGCTCCTCGCCTGTGATGGCTAAAATAAAATCCGTGTGAGCTTCTGGCAAATGCGACAGCTTTTGGACGCTATTGCCATAACCCACACCATTAAACTCGCCACGCCCAAAGGCAATCAAGCTACGAGACAGCTGATAATCGGTGTCTTGAATGTCATCAAACGGCTCCCAAAACGACATGATTCGCTCCCTGCGATATTCTGACGAAAAAAGCCCATACATCAAGGCAGGTATAAATAGTGCCAACATCAAAGCTGCATAGTGCTGGATTGGCACACCACTGACGAACAAAATCACAATGGCAGTAGCAGCGATGACCACCACCGAACCGTAATCAGGTTGCCACAAAATCAGCAAAATAACAGGTGTATACCATGCAATCAGTCGCCAACTTGCAAAAATCGTATCCCTGACCTCTGCCGACCGCCGAACCACATAGTCAGCAACAATAAGCACCATGATTAATTTGGCAAATTCTGCCGGCTGAAAATTAAACAACCCCAAATTTAACCAACGCTGAGAGCCATTAATGACCGCCCCCACCAACAGCGTCAATCCTATCATACCCAAAATCGACAGCCATGCGATGAACAATAGCCCAAAATCAGAATACCACTTTAAGGGTAGACGGTACGCCACATAAGCTGCCACAAGCCCAATGCCGATGTACATCATTTGCGAATAAAAAAAATACATAGGCGATAGACCCTTGCTCATGGCAAACGGCACGGAAGCCGATGCCATCATCAACAAACTCATGCTCATGAGCAAAAACAGGCTGGTCAT
The DNA here is from genome assembly GCF_030525845.1 of Moraxella sp. Lineage (GTDB taxonomy): Bacteria > Pseudomonadota > Gammaproteobacteria > Pseudomonadales > Moraxellaceae > Moraxella. Next base: position 16,487 of record NZ_JAUNDY010000024.1, on the reverse strand, counting down.
GAGCACCGTGCGAGCAGATGGCAGATAAGGAGATGACCAAAAAGCAGAAGTAATTTTGTGAAAGCTCATTGATAAAAACTTAGTAAAACTCATTGTTGAGGCGACATTATAAAACAATTCCCCATCAAATACCCAATAATTTGACAAAAAAGAATATCAGCCATCACAAGAATTTTGTAACGACTGACATCTATTGCATGTCAATAAAATTTAACACTGGCAGGATCTAAAACCTCCAAATCAAGACAGGTTGCTTGCTTTTTGTATTGGTGTTACTTCTAATAAATGAATATAGCGCCCCTCCACGTCCACAACCGTGATTTGCCAGTCATCAATGGCAACTGTTTCGCCCTCTAAATGGCTAACCGCCCCCAGTACCTGCATGACAAGACCACCCATCGTGTCCACATCTGTGTCATCAAAGTTCGTACCAAGTATCTCATTACAATCACTAATCAGCGTGGAAGCCTGTACGTGCCATGCGTTGTCTTTGCTGGGGTGGGGAATGATGTTATTGATGGTGCTATCCTCATCAATGTCATCGTGTTCGTCCACGATGTCGCCCACGATTTCTTCGAGCAAATCTTCTAAGGTTACCACCCCTGATACCGAGCCAAATTCATCCACCACAATCGCCATGTGAATTTGGGCTTTTTGTAGGGAGCGAAGTAGCGTGTCTGAACGTGCCGTCTCAGCGATATAAAGCGGTTTTCGCACCAATTCTTTTAATAAAAATGGGGTACTGCCATCAATGGCTTGACGAGCCAAATAAGGAATGAGGTCTTTGACAAGTAAAATTCCCAATACCGTATTGTCGTCTGCCTCATCAATCACAGGATAGCGAGAATGATTGGATTCAAAAATCGCCCCAAGCACCGTCTCAATGTCATCACTGCTACTGACGGCTTTGACATCTGGGCGTGGCGTCATGATTTCTTTGACTGCCATCGCAGGCAAGTCAAGCACCCCCTCCAACATATCTACCATGTCCGAATCCAAAAAGCGTCTGGATTCTTGGACGAGGTTCAACAAATCATCACGGGTCTCGGGGGCGGTGGAAAGCCAGCGTTTTAAGCCACGTCGCCAACTGCTACTGTCATCAGACATGGGAAAAATTTCCTTATTTTGAAAAAATTTATGCTTAATGTAATGCTTTTGGGCGGATTATTCAAGGGGTTTTTTGCATTTCTTGGTGTAATGTTTGGTTGAGAATATTTAGGTTGTTACAAGCCAGCTTATCACCTACTTGGCAGGCTTCTTGCCAAAGTGTTAAGGCTTTTTGGCTATCTTGTGCTGTCCCCTGTCCTTGATGATACATCATGCCCAAACTGGTTTTGGCATTAGCATAACCTTGACTGGCAGAACGCTCAAACAGCTCAAAAGCTTTCTGATAATCTTGTGAAACTCCTTGCCCTTCCAAATAAAGTAAAGCTAGGTTGTTTTGGGCAATGGCATGGTTGTGTGCCAACCCTTGCTCATACAACCAAATGGCGGTCTGATAATCTTGCGAAACCCCTTTTCCATGTCGATACATGAGGGCTAAATTTACAACAGCATCCAAATGACCGTGATTGACTGCTTGGGTGTACCACGCCACCGCTTGCTTATCATCTTGGGGTACGCCCATGCCATTTTTGTACATCACACCCAGATTATGCATGGCTCTGGGATAGCCTTGTTTGGCGGATTGGCTAAATAATGATAGGGCTTTTTGGTGGTCTTGATGAACCCCTTCACCATTTATATAAAGTAGAGCTAAATTATTTTGGGCATTTCTAAACCCTTGATTGGCGGATTTTTCATACCATTCAAAGGCTTTTTGGTGGTCTTGTGCCACGCCTTGTCCATGATGATACATCAGACCCACATGGTATTGGGCAATGAATGAGCCTTGTTTGGCAAGTGAGATAAATTCATCAAATGCTTGCTCAAATTTACCTGCAAAATAATGCTCGCCTGCCTCACACAGGGCATCGTAGTATTTTTCATCCACTTTAAGATGTCCCAAATCATGCTCATCATAAAGGGTAAATTGGGTGGTGAGTGTGGCTGGGGCAGGGTTGTTTGATACGGGCGGTTCTTGGGAGTGTTTTTGGCAAGCCATGAGGACAAAGGATAATAAGATGATGAATTTTTTCATAAATACTCCTAATGATTTAGTATGCTTAAATCTTTACCCATCTTATCACACGCTCCTCTATTTCGTCATCACGAAAGCGAAGTTCAGAATGGCACCGCCCCGCCACGCCCAGCTTTTTCATTTCTTTGTCGTGCCTGTCTTGCCCTGCTTTTAGATAATGCCAATGCGGTAAACCCTGCCCCAGATGTAGGCGTTTGTAGGCACAATGACGAGGTAGCCACATCATGTTTGGGAGCATGTCCACCGTCAGGCGAATGCAGTCAGGGACGAAAGTTTTGCGGTTGGCATAATCGGAGCAATGCCCTGTGGTGCAATCGAGCAATTGACAAGATACATCTGTATACTCGGTAAATTTGGGGTCGTCATCGTCCAAAAATTTCACCAAACAGCACACCCCACAGCCATCGCACAAGGCTTCCCATTCGTCATCGGTAAGGGCGGATAGGGGGTAATTTTCCCAAAACTTAGGGCGTAGGTTTGGCACGGCTGTTTTTCCAAAAGTTGTCAAAAATATTTATTGTAACAAATTTGGCGATTTTTGGTAAAAAATTTTGTTATAATCGCTGGATGTATTTTTTTGGAAAAACATCATGATTTATGACATCATTGGCGATATTCATGGACACGCCGATAAATTAATTGGTTTATTAACACAATTAGGCTATCATCATGATGGCAAAAGTTATGTTGCTCCTCTTGGTCATCAAGCGGTTTTTATTGGTGATTTTATTGATAGGGGAGATCAGCAATTAGCAACTTTACAAATTGTATTTGACATGATTGACAATCATCAAGCATTGGCAGTCATGGGAAATCATGAATATAATGCCATTTGTTATACCATTTTAGATGATAATGGCGAATATTTGCGTCCGCATACAGACAATAACATCATTCAGCATAAAGCCTTTATTGATGAAGTGGGATTTGGCAGTGATTTGCACCAATATTGGATAAAGCGATTTTATGAATTGCCATTATGGATAGAGTTAGATGAGCTGATTTGTATTCATGCGTGTTATGATAAAAATAGCATGGATAAATTAACACCCCTATTAACCAATAATAAACTAAGCCCTGACACCATTAAACTCACAGGTAAAAAAGATACCGCCGAATATCACGCCACCGAACATCTTTTAAAAGGCATAGAAAGTCCGTTACCCAATGGCATTACCATGACGGATAAAACGGGCATTATTCGCACTCGTGCCAGAGTGAAATGGTGGGTCAAAGATTGGCAATATCAATCCATTGATAAAGTGCTGATTGCCGATAACTTACCCAATGTCCATTTAAAAGATTTAAATCCATCATTATTGACATTTGCGGTGGAGACTGATAAACCTATTTTTATCGGACATTATTGGTTACATGGCACGCCTGCAATGTTGTCGGATAAGGTGGTTTGTGTGGATTATTCAGCAGGGAAGGGTGGTCATTTGACGGCTTATCGCTTTGATACGGATAACCCCACATTGAGTGATGATAATTTTGTGCAGTTTGTTGGTTTAAACTAAGCCAATCTTTGTTATAATATCGCTTTTTATCATTTTAGGAAAACCCATGTCAAGCACCCTACCACCTCCCATCACTTCCCCTCTTGGCACTCCCAAAGTCGGTATCATCATGGGCAGTCAGTCCGACTGGGAAACCATGCAACACGCAGCCCAAGTGCTAGCCGAGTTTGGCGTACCCTTTGAATGTGAAGTGGTCTCCGCCCACCGCACGCCCGACCGTCTATTTGAGTACGCCAAAAGTGCCAAATCTCGTGGGCTTGCCATCATCATCGCAGGAGCAGGCGGAGCGGCTCATCTGCCTGGAATGTGTGCCAGTCAGACGGATTTGCCTGTGCTTGGCGTGCCTGTCAAATCCAGTATGTTAAGCGGTTGGGACAGCCTTTTATCCATCGTACAAATGCCCAAAGGCGTGGCGGTGGGGACGCTTGCCATCGGGACGGCAGGGGCGTTTAATGCTGGGCTTTTGGCGGTGCAAATGCTTGCCATCACTGATACCGCCTTGGCAATGAAGGTTAGTGAATTTCGTGCCAAACAAACGCAAAGCATTTTGGATAATCCTGTTCCCGGCATTGTCAATTCATAAATTATCCGTTGTCCATAAGGGCGAATTGCAATTCGCCCCTACAACCCAAAACACCCAAAAGCCAAATTTGAGAACCCCTATGCCAAATACCCCCATTTCCATCGCCAATTTTTATAGCGTCAATCATTCCAAACATTCCATCAAAACCATCGGCATTTTGGGCGGTGGGCAATTAGGCTTAATGCTTGCCCAAAGTGCCTTGCCACTTGGCATTCGCTGTGTGTTCCTAGAAGACTCCCCCAACTGCCCTGCTCGCCTTTTGGGTAAAGTATATGGCTCTGAGCAATTTGATGATTTTGCCAAAGCTTGCGACACTTATACCCTAGAATTTGAAAACACTCCGCTTGACAGTGCCAAAGTCCTAGAACAAAGCGTAGGGTTATTTCCCCCTGCTCACGCCCTATTTATTGCCCAAGACCGTTTAAATGAAAAGAATTTGTTTAATACGCTCGCCATTGACACCGTGCCATTTTTGGCGGTAAATTCGTTTGATGAATTACAAACCGCTTGCGACAAATTGGGCTTGCCCCTTGTTTTAAAGACCAGTCGGGGCGGTTATGACGGTAAAGGGCAATTTGTCATTAGAAGTGAAAATGACATTAAGACCGCTTGGGACGAGCTTGGCAAAGCGACCGCCACCGCTCCACTCATTGCCGAAGGGTTTATTAACTTTACAAGAGAAGTGTCCATCATCGCCGTCCGCTCCAAACAAGGCGAAATCCGCTATTATCCTTTGGTGGAAAATGTTCATCACAATGGCATTCTTGCCAAAACCACCGCCCCTGCTCCAAATAGTGAAAATTTGACCGCCCAAGCCCAAAGTAATATCAAAAAACTTTTGGAGCATTTAAATTATGTCGGTGTTTTGACTTTGGAACTTTTTGTAACTGATGAGGGCTTGATTGCCAATGAAATTGCCCCCCGAGTACATAATTCTGGGCATTGGACGATTGAAGGGGCGGTGTGTAGCCAGTTTGAAAACCATATGCGGGCGGTGGCAGGTTTGCCCTTAGGCGATACCAGCATTGTTAAACCGTCTGTAATGCTCAATGTCATTGGCGAATATCCCAATATCAGCGAAGTGCTTTCCCTTGACGGCGTACATTATCACGGCTATGACAAAGAAGAGCGAAACGGTCGCAAAATCGCCCATATCACAGTTATGCCGACCGATAGTGAAAAACTAGCCGAAACGGTGGAGAAAGTGGTGGGGTTATTGCCGAATAAATTGGGGCTTGCCTAATCTTAAAAGGAGTTTTACAATGTGGGAAGTGGAATATACCGATGAATTTGGCGAGTGGTTTGAAAGTTTGAGCGAAAGCGAGCAAACCGACATTGCATATAGCGTGGAACTACTAGAAACAATGGGGGTAAATTTGCCACACCCCCACAGTAGTGGCGTGAACGGCTCTCGCCATAGCCATATGCGAGAATTACGCACGCAAAGTGGTGGCAAGCCATTTCGCACTTTGTACGCCTTTGACCCAAGACGCACGGCAATTTTACTGATTGCAGGCGATAAAACAGGCGACAAACGCTGGTACGAGACCCACATTCCGATTGCCGATGATTTGTATGATGAACATTTGGCTGAACTTAATAACGAAGGATTATTGTAATGGCAAAAAAATTTAGCGAATTAAGAGACAAGATGCCCGCCCACGCTCGTGAATTGGCACACCAAAAAGCCCAAGATGAATTGGCACGCCTAAATCAACCCTTAGAGCCTGACCTCGTGGATTGGCTTAAAACCCAAAATGACGACATCAAAAGCTATGTCAATGATATGGTGCGTGGTGTGATGAATGTGCAAAAGCAAGCCTTAAAGAGTGCTTTATAAACCGTGATTATTTATATAGACGCAGATGCCATTCCCACCATTGCCAAAGAGCTGATTATTAAGACCGCCAACCGCACGGCGGTGCAAGCGATTTTTGTGGCAAATACTTACATCAAACTACCGCCATCGCCTTATTTAAAATCGGTAGTGGTGGCACAAGGTTTTGATGTGGCGGACACTTATATTGTGGATAATGTGAGCAAGGGTGATTTGGTGATTACGGGAGACATTCCCCTTGCCAATGATGTCTTGGAAAAAGGGACAAAAGTTTTGACTTCTCGGGGCGAAGAATTTACCCTAAATAATATTAAGTCCAAACTCAACGCCCGTGATTTTATGGAATCTTTGCGAGGTACAGGCGTGCTTGACCCCAAAGAGATGGGCGGACAAAAACCCTATGGCGACAAAGAAAAAATGGCATTTGCCAATGGTTTAAATCGCCTTGTCAAACCCACCCAAATTTCTTAAAATCCAGCAACATAACTACGCAAAACACCACAAAAAACCCAAGCAAATCCATCAAATTTTTGGCATAATAAGACTTAATTTTCGCCAAAATTTACCCCATCATGATTGAACAATGGAATAAAGAACTCGTCATTCAACGCCTCCTTGCCATTACCTTACTTGCCATTTTGCTGATTTTGTGTTTTAAGGTGGTGCAGTTTTTTATCGTGCCTGCCTTGTGGGGGGCGATTTTGGCATACGTTACTTTTCCCATTTACACTTTTTTTCATACCAAAGTTCGTCTTAGTCATGGATTTAGTGCTTTTTTGATGACGTTTTGTATTTCGCTGATGATTGGCATTCCGCTGATTGTGGGCGTGCTTTATCTGCAACAAGAAGTGCTAAGTTTTGTGGGCATGACCATTCGCCGTCTACAAGCAGGCTATGTGGATTTGCCTGACAACATCAAGGATTTGCCTGTCATCGGTCAGACCATCAAAGACACGCTGTGGGAGATTAATAAAAACCCCGAAGCCACGATGGAGACGGTGCGTGGCTGGGTACAGTCGCATCTGTATTACGGCAAAATAGCATTTGATGCCGCCCTCAAAAACCTCGCCAAACTTGGCATGACGCTGATGACCTTGTTTTTCTTTTATCGAGACGGTCATATTTTGATGAAACAAATCCGCCAAGCCATGCGAAACATCATCGGCGACCGCATTGATGGCTACATCAACTCGGTGGGGGCGACCACGCAGGCGGTGGTGTACGGCATTGGCTTGACGGCTCTGGCTCAGGCGATTTTGGCAGGGGTGGGCTATGCCTTTGCAGGTGTGCCAAATCCGATTTTACTGACGCTTTTAACCTTTGTCATCGCTCTCATTCCTTTTGGTACGCCCTTTGCGTGGGGTGGGGTGGCGGTGTGGCTGCTCACACAGGGGCAGACGGCAGAAGGGATTGGGCTTGGCATTTGGGGAGTGCTCGTGATTAGTTGGGTGGATAACCTCATTCGTCCGATTGTGATTAGTGGAGCGACCAAAATCCCCTTTATCATCATCTTTATCGGTGTGCTGGGCGGACTGACGGCATTTGGCTTTGTGGGTTTGTTTATCGGTCCTGTGGTGCTGGCGATTGGGCTTGCGGTGTGGCGTGAGTGGATTAGTCAGCATAAAAATGAGATTTTCGCTCCCAAAGATGGCAACGAACCTGTGGCGGACGGCGAAGCGTTGCTTGCAAATACCACGCCCAAATCAGAGGATAAATCATGATAACCATACTTGCCGATGAAAATATCGCTTCACTCGATGATTATTTTCATCATGATAATATCACCTTAATTAAATTAAAAGGGCGTGAAATCAACCAATCCGCCATTGATGAATATAATCCTGACGCACTATTAATCCGTTCGGTAACGCCAATTAATGCTGATAATATTATCAACCCAAAAAATATCAAATTCATCGGCTCGGCAACGATTGGCACCGACCATGTTGATGAAAACTTTTTAAAAGAACATCGCATTCATTTTGCCAATGCCAAAGGGTCAAGTAAGCATTCGGTGGCTCAATACGTCATCACCGCCATTTTAACCAAACACCCTAATTTAATTCATCAAAAAATCACGCTTGGCATTATTGGGCTTGGCAATATTGGCTCTACCCTTGCTTTGTATGCAAAGGATTTGAATTGGCAAATTTTGGGTTATGACCCTTATTTACCAAAATCGGAGTTAAACAATGGTTCATTTGAGGATTTATTAAAAAACAGTGATATCGTTTCCATTCATACGCCTTTAACTAAAACAGGCGATTACCCCACTTATCAATTATTTAATAAAAATATTTTAAAACAATTAAAACACAATGCCATTTTAATCAATTCTGCTCGTGGCGAGATTATTTGTCAAGATGATTTGTTAAATGTCATTGATGATAAAAATTTACAAGTTATTTTAGATGTTTTTCCTTTTGAGCCAACGATTGATAAGGTTTTATTGGATAAATTAGCGATTGCTACACCTCACATCGCAGGCTATACCCTAGATGGTAAACTTCGGGGTACGGACATGATTTATCAGGCATTTTGTGAGTTTTTTCATTTGCCTATGTTAAAAAATATGGATGAGTTATTACCACTCAATGAATATTATTGGCAAGCATTAAAAGGCGAATTATTAAAAAACAATGTGGATATTTTAAAAGATTATTATGACATTTTAAAAGATGACAAGCAATTACGCCAAATCTGCACCGACCAAGTCCATGGGGCGGATTTTGATAAATTAAGAAAAGAATATGCATTAAAAAGAGAGTGGCTTTATGACTGATTATAGACCAAGCATGGCGGTGGATTTAGCGATTGCAAGGGCGGAGATGTTGTCGGACATTCGCACCTTTTTTGCCAGTCGTGGCGTACTTGAAATTACCACGCCCATACTCTCTCATCATGGCAATACCGATGTATTTATACAAAGCGTAACCGCCAATTTTAAACATGCTGGCAAAAATAACATCGGTTATTTGCATACTTCGCCAGAGTTTGCCATGAAACGGGTGCTTGCAGATTATCAAATGCCTATTTATCAAATTTGCCAAGTATTTCGTGATGATGAAAAAGGGCATAAGCACAACATCGAGTTTACCATGCTTGAATGGTATCGCCCTGATTTTAGTTTGACTGATTTGGCGGATGAATTAAATGCTTTGATTGGGGTGGTTTTGGGTAAAAATTTACCTTTTAAAAATTATCGCTACACCCAAGCCTTTTTAGACCACATCAATATCCACCCATTTTCTGCCGATATTAACACCCTAAGACAAACCGCATTACATCACGGCATTAACCTAGATATGGGCGATGATAAACAAGGCTGGCTTGATTTGTTATTTAGTCATTTGATTGAGCCACATTTGGGTTTTGATTTGCCCACGCTCATCACGGATTATCCTGTGGCAACCGCATCTTTGGCAAAAATTAAAATAGATGATGACGGTTTTAAAGTTGCCAATCGTTTTGAGTTGTATATTAACGGCATAGAAATCGCCAATGCTTATGATGAGCTAGCAAACGGTGATGAATTATTAAAACGTTTTGAAACTGATAATCTTGAACGTGAAAAATTGGGTTTACCAATTGTACCTATTGATATCAATCTTATTAAAGCCTGTGACGATTTGCCAAATTGTAGTGGTATTGCTTTGGGCATTGATAGGTTATTTATGGTGCGTGAGAAATTATCAGATATTAGCGAGGCGGTGATGTTTATGACGGATAGGGCATAACAAATCATAACTTGTAAACAAAAGATCATGAATAAAATTATCTTAGATAATCAAATCCTAAAACTTAGTTTTAATCTCTCAACCATTAAAACTAAAAATCAGTTTTTAAGAAAAATGCAGGAATTTTTTGAATTTCCTGCTTATTTTGGTGGTGGTTTTGATGCGTTGAATGATTGTATGCGAGATTTATCGTGGTTTTGTCAAGACAATCTTATCATTGAATTTTATCATTTAGAGAGAATTGACAATGTTCAATTAAGAGAATTTATACAAGACTGTTTGGTGTGTTATCAAGAATATTGGCAAACTTTTAATCATAAAAATGTAAGTATTTTAATTTTATAATAACTTTTACTCATTCACCAATGCTCTTTATCAAAATCTTGCTCAAAAAACCTAGCAAATTCTGCACGGAATTTTTCTACAAATAAATGACGATTTATTATCGTATTAATAAAAATACGATGAGTATCATAATCTTGCACAATAAATCCGATATCATCATCGCCATTTGGATTGGCAATCAAACAAGAAATACACCCTTCTTCATCAATATCGACTTGGGCAGGCAAATCATTTTTGGCAATGTTATCTAGCCAATTTTTTAAATCATCAAATGGCTCAAACACATAAGACAAAGCGTGATACCACTCTATGTTATCAAGGGCAAATTCTAATCTTGCCCAGCCGTGTTTTTCCATTACAAAATTAATGGCAAGCGTTTGATTATTGACGGTTTTTAATAGTTTCATTGTAAATCACCTTAAAATAAAAGCGAAAATTTAACATCTCCGCCTTTATTTTTAATTAGCCAATATCATTCCACCGTCACACTCTTCGCCAAGTTTCTCGGCTTATCGACATCAGTTCCCTTGGCTAATGCAGCGTGATATGAAAGTAATTGTACAGGCACGGTATGTACAATCGGCGACAATACGCCAATATGACGTGGTGTACGAATTAAATGCACATTCTCATCGGCTTCAAATTGTGTATCTAAATCGGTAAAGACAAAGAGTTCTCCACCCCGAGCTGACACTTCTTGCATATTGGCTTTGACTTTATCCAATAAACTATCATTTGGAGCAATCACGACGACAGGCATATTTTCATCAACGAGTGCCAAAGGTCCATGCTTTAATTCGCCCGCAGGATAACTTTCAGCGTGAATATAGGTAATTTCCTTTAATTTTAACGCTCCTTCCAACGCGATCGGATAATGAATACCACGTCCTAAGAATAATGCACTTGGTTTATTGGCAAATTTCGTTGCCCAAGACGCAATTTGTGGCTCAAGATTTAAAGCATGTTGGATGTCATTTGGCAAATGGCGTAATTGAGCGGTAAAATCCTGTTCCATTGCTTCATCAACAAAACCACGCAATTTACCCAACGTAACTGCCAAGCCAAATAATACCACCAATTGTGTGGTAAATGCTTTGGTCGATGCCACACCAATTTCCGCCCCTGCACGGGTATAAAGCACAAGCTCGCTTGCTCGTGGCAAAGCCGATTCCATCACATTACAAATGGATAAGCTATGTTTATGCCCTAAACTTTGTGCATATTTTAACGCTTCCATCGTATCTAGCGTTTCGCCAGATTGTGAAATAGTAACGATAAGCTGTTTGGGGTTTGCAATCACATCACGATAACGGTATTCGCTGGCAATTTCCACATCGGTTGGCATTTTGGCAATGGATTCTAACCAATATTTGGCGGTTAAAGCCGAATAATAGGAAGTGCCACACGCCAAGATTTTAATGCTGTCAATCTCTTTAAAGACACTTTCAGCATTTTCGCCAAAATTAATGGCATTAAACCCACCGTCCAAAAATACTTCGGCAGTATCGGCAATCGCTTTTGGTTGTTCGTAAATTTCCTTTTGCATAAAGTGGTTATAACCACCCAACTCCAAACTTGCGAGTGACAACTCAGAAGTTTTGACAATACGATTAACAATATTCCCTGTTTTATCAATCAATTTAACAATGCCACTGGCATTTAAAAGGGCGATATCGCCATCTTCCAAATAACTGATTTTACGAGTAAACGCAATCACCGCTGACACATCGGACGCAATAAAAGTTTCATCTTCGCCAAAGGCAACAAGCAGGGGACAACCCATTCGTGCCACCACCATCTCATCAGGATTGTCTTGGGCGATGACGGCAATGGCGTATGCACCGTGAAAGTTTTGGCTTGCCTTTTGTACCGCCAAAAACAAATCGCCCCCATTATGTGTATATTCGTGTTTGACGCTGTGGGCGATGACTTCGGTGTCGGTTTGCGATTCAAATTCGTAGCCTAAGTTTTGCAGGCGAGCTTTTTCGCTTTCAAAATTTTCAATAATGCCGTTATGCACCACCGCAATGAGACCGCCCGAAATGTGCGGGTGAGCGTTTGGCTCGGTAACACCGCCGTGCGTTGCCCAGCGGGTATGCCCAATACCAAGTGAGCCTGTTAAACCTTTTTCTTTGGCGGCATCTTCCATATTTTGTACACGACCAACACGGCGAACACGGGCAATTTTTTCGGGGGTGTGAACGGCAATGCCTGATGAGTCATAGCCCCGATATTCAAGGCGTTTTAAGCCGTCTGTTAAAAAATCAACAATATTGGCATTTTTACGAATGCCGCCAACGATACCGCACATAATTTGTTCCTTAGTATCAAGTTAAAGTTTTGATAATATTAAAAATATTATCGTGAATACCTTACTCCAAAGCGTTGAGTAAGGTGTGGTTATTATAGCAGGTTTGTGGTAGAATTGATTATTTTTAATAAATTGATAATAAAATAATCCCTATGAAAGATGAATTTATTGACTGTCTGGCTTTGGCAACCATTACCATTTTTTCCAAAGACGAACAAAAATGACGAAAATTACCCATTGGGTCAGGTTATCGCCCCAATCACGCTTTTATTTGCCATAGCAATGATGAAAATGGTAAACCGCATTATCACGCAGTAATGGGGATTATTACCTTACTAGATAGAGAAATTTTAGAATTAAATACCCCTGCTTTGGTAGAAATTCATTTTATTGTCAATGATGAAATGTGCAAAAAAATTGAAAAAGGATTTTGTTGGCGAATGTACGAAGGTCCGCATTGGGTTGGTGTTGGGGAGATTTATGAAGCGATTAGAATTTTATGATAAACCTTAATTCAAGTTTCATTTTTACCCTAACAGTATTTTTCCAAACCAATATAATCTTTAAAAACTTTTATAAAAGGCTATTGCAATTCATCGGGTAAATGGTTTTTCGCCCATTGTTCGCTAAATTGTTGAATAACTAAAACATCACCATAAATTCTATCAAAGGCTTGATTAAATTCTTGGTAAGAAATTTTAAATTCAACTATATTTTGGCTCGGTTTAATTGACATTTCACTATCAGAAACAATGATAATATGACTATCTGTATAAGAAACCTGCGGTGTTGGGTCGTGTCCTAACCAAAAGTTTGGTTTTTCGCCTTTACAAATATCCGCCCATTCTTTAAAATCAAAAAATTCACAGCAACAAGACGGACTGATAATTTTATCACCCATTGTTAAGCGAAGCCCGCCATTTAATGCCGTTTCGCCATTAGCGATATTATCAATAAATGCTTTATCAATTGCTTGTTCATCATAACAATAATTCAGCCAGCTGGCAATAAAAGTATTAAAAGTGATTTCATCAATATTTTTGTCCAAAACAATATCATTACCAAAACCCTGATATTCCAAAACAGGGGAATAAATATCGTCTGCATCACCAATTCGTTGTTCAAATACCAGTTCTAATTTTAGCATAATTTTCCTTGTGTTATTTTTAAAAAATTACTCTTCCAAAAAATTAATTTCTTTAATAAAAGTTAATACACCATTATATTCTTCTTTGAATACTTGCCCATTAGCATTGATTAAATAAGACAAATCATTATCTAAAATAAAACTTTGTTTATCAAAAACTTCTATACGATAATAGGGAAAATACTCTGTGGGTTTTTCGGTAATTTCCAAATAACTGTCTTTGTCTAACCCTTTTAATTCGTCCAATAATTTTTGTTCAAAGGCATTATAAATAAATGGATAAGGATAATATTTGCCCTGATACTGCATATCTTTTGGGTGTTTTGGCGTGTCGTAGCCGTCTATTTTTTCGCCTTTTTGATTGATAAAATAAGTGGTGGCGGTATCATCAACCGCTTTAAAGCCAATGCAGTCAGGATTACAATCTTTTTGCCAATTCCCTGTATAAACGAGTGCATAACCATATTGAAACGCCGATACATAATCATATTGGGCAGAAATTATAATGTCGCCCTTTTTATTAACAAAACCGACTTTGGCATTATCGTCCACATAACGGCGTAAGCCTTCTTGCCAATCATCAACGCCATTATCAAAACTTAATACATTGTGTACGAATTTGCCTTGACGGTCAAAGACTTCACCAGCAGGGTGGGCAAGGGCATTTTTGGGATAAGTATCAGGGACTTTGTCAAATAATTCAATATAAGGCGTGGTAATGGGAAAATTGTAATCATAATAACGAATATTAGAATGACTTGGCTCAATAATAATATTGCCATTGTCATCTTTAACACCCACGCTATTATCTTTTTCAAAATAATATAAGGTTGGGTTGATTTTACTTTGAGTTTGGTTATCTGTTGAATTAAGAACGGAAGTTTGTGTTGGCGTATCGTTTTGACACGCCAATAATAGCATACTAAGCAAAACTGTGGTAAAAAGATTGGCATTTTTACAAATGCCACCAACGATACCGCACATAATTTGTTCCTTAGTATCAAGTTAAAATAAAAATAAAAAAACCATTTACCCCTTTCTATCAAAAGAGCCGTTAGGTAAGGCAAAAGCATTATAACAAATTCAAAATCATGATGATGTTACGTTGAGCAACCAAACATAATCGCCAATGTAACAGATAGCGTGTATTAAAACACAACTCAAAAAAGCCGAGCGTCAAACCACGCTCAGCTTTATAAATAATACCCTAAATCATTTAGGAGCATTCGCCAAAACACCCACCAATACTTCCCAATAGGTTCTAACACTCTCAATATTGACGCATTCATCAGGGCTGTGAGCATATTTGATGGTAGGACCAATGGACACCAAATCCATGTCAGGATAAGCTTGCTGAATCAGACCGCATTCCAACCCTGCATGAATGACATTCATCTTGGCAGGAAAACCGATGATATCGCTGTAAATTTTATGGGTAATTTGTGTAAGAGGGCTTACAGGATTTGGCTCCCAGCCGATATAATCGCCCGAAAATTCTACATTCGCCCCAGTTAAGTCGCACACGCTCTGCACCATTTGCATGGCAGTTTCTTTGCCGATGTCGTTTAGGGAGCGGAGCAGACTGGTCGCCTTTAAGCCAGTCTCATCAAGTTTTAACGTACCTAAACTAAGAGAAGTCTCCAAAACATTGGTAACTTTATCCGACTTTCTAAGTACACCATTAGGCAAGGCATTGATAAAATTAAGGATTTTTTTACTATCTGTCATCGTAACAACTTGGGTTAATTCATCAAAAATCTCATTAATTTCCCACGCCACGCCAGTTTCAAAATCGCCAATTAAGGTTTTAATATCATTACAAATATTGGTTAAGTCATTGATAAATTTAACTTTATCACTTACCGCCACCACCGCTGTTGCCATTCTTGGAATGGCGTTACGAGCCGTACCACCATTTAGGCTAATGAGGCGTACGTTCGTTTTAGATAAGGCGTAGGCGACCCACTTAATCGCATTCTCATGATTTTTATGAATATCAATGCCGGAATGACCACCCTTTAAGCCAAACAATCTAAATTCAAATACGCTCTCGCTTGCCAAAGCCTCGAACGCTGTCGCCAAGGAAATATCAGCATCAATACCGCCTGCACAACCAACGTAAATTTCGTTAATTTCTTCGGTGTCGGTGTTAATCATCATCTTGGATTTTAATCGCCCACGCTCTAAATTAATCGCCCCTTCCATGCCTGTCTCTTCGGACACGGTCAAGACGGCTTCTAGCATTGGGTGTGACAAATCATCGCTGTCTAGTACCGCCAAAATACTCGCCAAACCCATTCCATTATCCGCTCCAAGCGTAGTGCCTGTCGCCTTAACCCATTCGCCGTCAATAATAGGGTAAATCGGCTGTTTTGAAAAATCGTATGGCTCGTTGGACTGGCACACCATGTCTAGATGGGCTTGCAGAGCAATGGGGGCGTGGTTTTCATAGCCAGCTGTGGCAGGTTTTGTGATAAAGACATTGCCCGCTTTATCGGTGTAAGTTGCAAAATTTTTACCTTTCGCCCAGCTGATGATATGTTCGGCTAAGGCTTGTTCTTGATAAGAATCGTGCGGAATGGAGCAGATGGTATCAAACCATTGCCAGATTTTGGAAGGGGTTAAGGTTGAAATTTCACTCATCATCATCTCCTAATCTTAAACAATACTGACATATTATATCTCTATTTGATTGATTTGACTAAACAAATATCTGTTGATTTGAACCCAAATAACCCAGCGACCACAACATACATCATCATGCCATACAAGCTAACCGTAATTGATTTACGCAAAGTTTTAGCCCAAAAACCCCAAACCCCCCACCATCTCTGGCAGGGGGTTTGTTCGTGTAACACGAGTTGGGT
>NZ_JAUNDY010000042.1 GCF_030525845.1 Moraxella sp. | reverse complement strand
TGACAATAATATTGGCATTACCTGCAACCGCCAATTCTATCAAATGATTATCGCCTTCATCCTTTAAATTAGGTCGCCACAAATAAAAAATACGCACCCATTCACAAATGGATAACAACGCATTTAAAATTTCATTGCGTTCATCTAATGATAATTTACTTTGGCAAATATATCATCACGAGCCAAAACATCTTCATATTCTGCCAATAATGCCACACCAATAATCGGTATAAATTCGCCATTTAAGCAGGCTTTGATTAGGCGGTTGGCGTGATAAGACCCCAAACATGCCCCCACCAAAATATTGGTCTCCAAGACAACTTTCATTATAATTCCACATTAATCTAAAATCAATGCTCACGAGTGCTACGAAACTCCACCTCAGGATACCGCTCCTGCATTAATTGTAAATTGACACGGCTTGGGGCAAGGTAGGTTAAATAACCACCGCCATCAAGTGAGAGTTGGTCGTGGGCTTTTTTCTTAAATTTTTCAAAGGCGACTTTGTCATCACAATGCACCCAGCGGACGGTGGCAATAGAAATCGGCTCAAAGGCACATTGCACCTTGTATTCTTCTAGCAAACGATGAGCAACCACCTCAAATTGCAGTACACCCACCGCTCCCAAAATCAAGTCGTTGTTGATTTGGGGCATAAAGACTTGGGTTGCCCCTTCTTCGGATAATTGCTGTAAGCCTTTTTGTAATTGCTTGGATTTTAGTGGGTCTTTTAGCACCACACGGCGAAACAGCTCTGGGGCAAAGTGCGGAATGCCTGTAAAATTAAGGGTTTCGCCACTGGTGAAACTGTCGCCAATCTGAATCGTACCGTGATTGTGCAAGCCAATAATGTCGCCAGCATACGCCTCTTCAAGGCTTTCACGGTCGCCTGCCAAAAACATCAACGCATCCGACACTCGCACTTCTTTGCCAATACGAATATGGTTTAATTTCATACCTTTTTCGTACTTGCCAGAACAAATCCGCATAAAGGCGACACGGTCTCGGTGTTTGGGGTCCATATTGGCTTGGATTTTAAAGACAAAGCCTGTGAAATTTGGTTCGTCCGCCTTGACCACTCGCTCCACGGCATTGTGGTCTTTGGGGGCTGGGGCGTATTTGGTTAGGGTATCTAGCACCATATCCACGCCAAAATTACCCAAAGCCGTCCCAAACAGCACAGGCGTTTGCTTGCCTGCCAAGAACTCATCAATGTCCCAATCGCCAAATGCCATTTCGGCAAGCTCCACCCCTTCCAAAAACTCATTCCACAAAAGCTCGCCAAGTCGCCCCTTAATCTCATCGTGGTCGTAGCCGTCTAGGGTTTCAATGTCGGTTAATTGTGTGCCAAAGCCCTTTTTATAAAGATAAGTTTTGTTATCAAAAAAGTTATACACCCCCACAAAATCCTGCCCCATTCCAATGGGATAACAAAACGGCACGCATTTGATTTTTAGCACGCTTTCAATTTCATCTAAAAGAGCAAGGGGATTTTGGATTTCACGGTCAAGTTTATTGACAAAACTGATAATGGGCGTGTCTCGCATACGGCAGACTTCCATCAGTTTAATCGTCCGCTCTTCCACACCCTTTGCCCCATCAATGACCATCAAGGCACTATCAACGGCAGTCAAAGTACGATAAGTGTCTTCTGAAAAGTCGGCGTGTCCGGGGGTGTCCAGCAGGTTTACCATACACTCGCCATAGGGAAACTGCATCACAGAGGTGGTAATAGAAATGCCCCGCTCCTGCTCCATACTCATCCAGTCGGAGGTGGCGTGTTTGTCGGTTTTACGGCTTTTGACCTCGCCTGCGGTTAAGATTGCCTTGCCCCACAAAAGGAGCTTTTCGGTCATTGTTGTTTTACCTGCGTCAGGGTGGCTGATGATGGCGAAAGTTCTACGAGCTTTTATTTGATTGCTATATGGCATTTTATTCCTCTTAAAATTTTGATTATGTACACAAATTTGTACACATAATAAATGGTTAATATAAATAAAGGTTATCTATTATACTTGAAATGGGGGAAATGGGCAAAACAAAACCATTCAAGTGGTTTGCACAATCCATCCTTCGCTTAAGCTCACCAATATCGCCATTTTAATCCACCACCAATCCCAAAAAAACAATAATTGGACTTGTGAATTTATAAATTTGAGTTATAATATTGCCATTATAAGTTTACAGTTGTTTAGGAAAAAACAATGACCACCACCAAAGCTGACATCGCCCACCTTTTTGACTTACCGCTTATGGATTTGCTAATGCAAGCCCAAACTGTCCACCGTCAAAACTTCCCTGCCAATGAAGTGCAAATTTCAACCCTACTTTCCATCAAAACAGGCAACTGCCCAGAAGATTGTGGTTATTGTAGTCAGTCGGGTCATCACAGGGATAAGGTGGGGCTTAGTCCAGAAAAACTCATTGCCATTGAAAAGGTGGTGCGTGAAGCCAAACGAGCCAAAGCCAATGGCTCCTCTCGTTTTTGTATGGGGGCGGCGTGGAAACACCCGCACGACAAGGATTTGCCCTATTTGACCACACTTATTAGCGAGGTCAAGGCACTTGGAATGGAAACTTGTATGACTTTGGGAATGCTTAGTCCCCACCAAGCCCAAACCCTTGCCAATGCTGGTCTTGACTATTATAATCACAATCTTGACACCTCTCGTGCTTATTATGATAGCGTTACCACCACCAGAACCTATGATGAGCGCTTGCAGACACTAGATTATGTCAGACAAGCTGGGATTAATGTCTGTTCAGGCTCTATTGTGGGAATGGGCGAAAGCCGTCAAGACCGTATAGACTGGATTTATGAGCTAACCCAAATGCCCATACCGCCACAGTCCATTCCTGTTAATTTGTTAGTTCCCATCAAGGGAACACCGCTTGGCGATAAGGCCTTAGAAGAAGGACGATTGTCCACCATTGAATGGATTAGAACGATTGCCGTCACACGAATCTGTTGCCCCAAAAGCGTGGTTCGGCTCTCTGCTGGACGAGAAAGTCTTACAGACGGTGAACAGGCGTTGGCATTTATGGCAGGGGCAAATTCGTTCTTTTATGGCGACAAACTTTTAACCACCGCCAATTCATCAATGAGTAATGACGACCATTTGATGAAAGAGCTGGGCTTGACTG
>NZ_JAUNDY010000023.1 GCF_030525845.1 Moraxella sp. | reverse complement strand
TTCCTTATCGGTTGGTAAAAATTGGGAACTATTGTACCAAAAATCAAAAAAAAACGATTTTTTTTAATTTTTTGCAAAAAAATCCATTCAAAAAAACCGTAAGGTGCGTAATACGCACCATTAAAGTGGGTGGATTAAAATGGTTCGTTGTACTCACCGTATGAATTATTTGGCTACTTAATAATCCAAGCAACTTACCTGAAATCATAAATTAAGTATCATAAACTATTTACGAATAAATTTGATATTTGCTAAATATATAATTGTAAATAGAACTAATAAAGCGTGAAACCTTGTAATCTCATCAGCTTCGGCTATACCATGAGCAATTTTATTCCTTAAATTAAACCCTCGTCTATCATCATATATAATTTTAAACATAAATTGAACGGGTTCTGTAAAAGTTTCTTTGATAATATTACTGGACATAAAAGCATTCATTGGTCTAAAATCAAAACCACCTAAACGATTTTCTTTAATATCAGCTTCCCCTAATTGACGCAAAATCAACCTTAATTTCTTTTCAATTAAAGGCACACAGCGAACTACAAAACCATAGTAATCATCATTTAAGAAATCTGCAATAGAATTTCTAATATGTTTATCATCATTGGATTTAAATAATTGAATATTTAATAAAGTGTCTTTATAATCAATTTTTTCTGATATTGGCATTAAGTAATAATTTAATATCTGAATATAGGTTACGATGAGATTCTTTGATTTATCTATGTACCTATCTTCATCATTTTTTACATTGCTAACAACCAATCCACTTTCATCAAAAATTAATTGGGTTGCAATCATACTAGGATGAAGTTCATAATTTGGTTTACCATAAGTATGATTCAATATTTCAAAAAATTTACACGAAATAAAAACTAAACTTTTATTTGTATCTAATTTTAAAAGGTTATCCCTTTCTTTATTTAATGAATCTTGATGTTCCTTTGAGTATTGATGCTCAATAACTTCGGATTTTGCACATATATCTCTATAAAAATCTTGTGAAGTTTTAATGATATTCAATAGAATTAAATTCTTTGCTTCCTTGCTGTTTTTATGAAATTTTGATAAATCAAGTAAAAACTTCACTGTATAAAATACTTGAATAGAGTTGGCTGAAATGTTTTTATTGAGATTTACTAAACTTGCATGAATAATATAATCGCAGATTTCATGTTTTAGATCATGTAAATGGTATTTTTCACATAAATTTAGGGATTTTTTAAAAAATTCCATAAAATATGTGCCTGCTAAAAATAAATTAACTTTATCTGTATCACCAATTTTATTTGAAACATTATCCAAGTATTTATAAAAACAACTAACTAAATCAATCTTTTCATCTTTTGAGAGAAACGAGAGTAATTTTTCATCACAAAATATAGTACATTTTTCATCATTGTCAGAAAAATTCTTAATTAAGCCAATAAATTTTATTAATTCATCTTTAAATTTCTTTTTATTGTTGGTATTTTTAAATAATTCAAGATATGTAACAATAAGATTTAGCAATGAATTTGCGTGGTCATCATTTTGAAAATCTTGTATTAAAACCATCAAGTCATTAAACCAAGAATTTAATAAATGTTGAATATTTTGAAATATTTTAAGTTCAAAAAGAACTTTAATGTACACAATATCATATAATATTTTGATATATTGATTTTTTATTGTAGGTTTTTTCTGTTCAATATAGGATTGCAATGCCAACAAATCTATATTTTCAGCATTAAATCCTTCAATATCCCACCCTGACAATACAAATATGGATTTTTCTATATCAATAGCATTCTTGCTCTCTGTGTTTCTTGGGTCATCAAATAACCATAAATGTAAATGAAATAAATCATTAAAACCATTCACTTCTTTCATTTGTTCAAGGTAATAATCTGGTAATTGCATAGGAATATTTAGTGATGTTTATATTACTTTGAAAAAACCCATTCAATGTAACAATGAATGGGTTTTTTACCTGTTGTAGGTAAGGGGTATTACTCAGCTTTCGCCTGAACCCTTCCCTTTTTCTCAATCGCTGTATCCAGCACACTCATAAAGTCAGATAGGCTCATACTGCCCAAATTCTCGCCCTCTCTTGTACGCACATTGACCGTACCGCTTTCTACTTCTTTATCGCCAAGCACTAGCATAAAGGGAATGCGTTCAAGGGTGCGTTCACGGATTTTAAAGCCGATTTTTTCGTTACGAACATCGGCAATGGCACGGTAGCCCTTGTCGGTCAAGGCTTTGACGGTGTCAGCGACATTGTCCGCTTGCTTATCGGTAATATTCATTACCACCACCTGCTGGGGGGCAAGCCACGCAGGGAACCAACCTGCATAATGCTCAATCAAGATACCAATAAAGCGTTCAAAACTGCCCAAAATCGCACGATGAAGCATTACAGGGCGTTCTTTTTCGCCAGACTCGCCCACATATTCTGCCCCCAGTCGCTCAGGCAAGTTAAAGTCCAGTTGTAGCGTGCCACATTGCCACACTCGCCCCAAGCAATCTTTTAGGCTAAATTCAATCTTAGGACCATAAAACGCCCCTTCGCCTTCTTGGAGTTCCCAAGCAAGTCCAGCATTATCCAAAGCGTCCGCCAAATCTTTTTCGGCCAAGTCCCAAAGCTCATCAGAACCCACTCGTTTTTCGGGGCGAGTAGAGAGCTTCATTTGCACTTCGTCAAAGCCAAAATCTTTATAAACTTGTAAGGTGAGCTTAATAAAGGCTTGGGCTTCGTCTCGGATTTGTTCGTGTGAACAGAAAATATGGGCATCGTCCTGCACAAAGCCACGCACCCGCATAATGCCGTGCAATGAGCCTGATGGTTCGTTACGGTGGCACGAGCCAAATTCGGCAAGGCGTAGGGGCAAATCACGATAAGACTTTAAGCCTTGATTAAACACTTTTACGTGGCAAGGACAGTTCATCGGCTTGACGGCATAGTCCCGCTTTTCTGACGATGTGGTGAACATCATATCGCCATAATTTTCCCAATGTCCTGACTTTTCCCATAGGCTTCTGTCCACGACTTGCGGGGTTTTGATTTCAAGGTAGCCGTTGTCTTTTTGCACTTTACGCATATATTGTTCAAGCACTTGCCACACCGTCCAGCCGTTTGGGTGCCAAAACACCATACCGGGGGCTTCTTCTTGCAAATGAAACAAATTCAAGGCTTTGCCGATTTTGCGGTGGTCTCGTTTTTCGGCTTCTTCAATGCGTTTGATGTAGGCTTGCAGTTCTTTCTTATCCGCCCACGCCGTGCCATAGATGCGTTGTAATTGCTCATTCTTAGCGTCCCCACGCCAGTACGCACCGCTCATTTTGGTCAGTTTAAACGCCTTTAAAAACCGAGTGTTCGGTACATGCGGGCCCCGACACATATCAATATATTCTTGATGATAATACAGCCCCATTGCGGTCTCGTCAGGCATATCGTCAATCAAGCGAAGTTTGTATTCTTCGCCCCGTGCCTTAAAGACTTCAATGACTTCCTCTCGTGGCGTCATTTTTTTGATGACATCGTAGTCTTGATTGATAAGTTCAATCATACGAGCTTCAATCGTTGCCATATCGTCTTGGGTAAAGGGTTTGTCGCTGTAAATGTCGTAATAAAAACCGTCTTCAATCACAGGCCC
Organism: Moraxella sp.; assembly: GCF_030525845.1. Classification (GTDB taxonomy): domain Bacteria; phylum Pseudomonadota; class Gammaproteobacteria; order Pseudomonadales; family Moraxellaceae; genus Moraxella. Next base: position 23,640 of record NZ_JAUNDY010000023.1, on the reverse strand, counting down.
GATGACCATTTTGACTTCGGGAAACAGTTGTTTGACGGCGTGTCCCAAAAGGTGGGCACACGAGTGGCGGATAATCTCCACACCTTCAAAGTCTTTGGGCGTGATGATTTGCACGCTGGCGTCTTCGGTGATTGGGTCGCAAGCGTCCACAAGTTTGCCGTTTACTTTGCCTGCTACGGTGGCTTTTGCGAGACCTGCTCCGATACTTTGGGCGATGTCCATCACGGTGGTTGCACCGTCAAAATGCTTAACATCGCCATTGGGAAGGGTGATTGCGACCATAAGGATACTCCTGTGTGTGGCGTTGGCAGTGATATTTGCTACAATCAAATATTTGACCGCTACCATTGGATTTAAAAAATAAAGTAAAAGCACATACGAAGTGCTTTGGGTAAAGGGGCTTATTATAACAGGTTTTTGGGTAGGGGGAAAGTGGTAAACGGTGGGGGTTTGGGTATAATGGTAATTTTAAAAAAAAGGGGGGTTACAATGAATTATATTGCTTATTTTAATCAAATCTGTCTGCAAAAGAATATCATAATGATAGAAAACTTATGTTGGCAAATGATGAATTTATTGAAAATATCATCGGTTTTTCTTATCAAGAAAACAATGAAAAAAATTACAAGAAATGCCATTTTAATACTTGGTCATATTGGATTTGTGTATCAATTTTTTCCTAATTCTGCGTTTGAGTTTATTTTGCAATATAAAGATAAGAAAAAGTTGATTTTTTATGTAGCAAAGAGCATTCATTTGTTTCCACAATTCATTCATCATCAAGAATATTCAGAAATTTTACTAAAATTGGCAAATGGCGCGCCCAAAAAAGAATGTATGCTTTTATTGTATGTTATCATATCACGATTGTTGGATAAGATTGATGATAATGAATTTTTATTAAAAATTGTGGATATTTTTAAAGGATTTATTGAACGCTATACAAAACTTTATCAATCACAAAATGAGTATCCGAATTTAATAAAGAAAAAATTGGTAAATTAGATAATAATAAAAATGTATGATGTATCCTTATTTGTATTTTAAAAACGGTGCGTAATACGCACCTTACACCCAACATTTGCTTTTGATTTTTATAAATTTCTTTAACCAAATTAACCCCACTCAATCACCCCAATAATCCCCCCACTTTATCCATACATTCTTGGTATTCGCTGTCCAATTCTGATTTAATGGTAACACCGCCCCCTGCCCAAAGCTCCACTTTATTATCTGACTTTTGTAAAGTACGAATCAACACATTCCAAATGCCTACACCATCGTGCATTTTAATTCATGCCATCTCTTGACATCAAGAGCAATCAAGGTTATCATTAGCGGCTCATATTTCATTCTAATTGCCAGCTCGCTTTGAGTCTGGTCTTCTTGTTGTTTTTTATTGTCAAAACCAACCATCTTCTACTTAGACCTTCATGAATTTAACCGAATTAAAACGCAAATCCGTTGGCGAGCTACTTGCCATCGCCCAAGCCATGGGTCTTGAAAACATGGCCCGCAGTCGCAAGCAAGACATTATCTTTACCATTTTAAAAACCCACGCCAAAAACGGCGAATCCATCTATGGCGATGGCGTTTTGGAGATTTTGCCAGATGGCTATGGGTTTTTGCGGTCAAGCGAAGACAGCTATTTGGCAGGTCCTGATGACATCTACGTGTCGCCCAGCCAAATCCGCAGATTTAACCTAAAAACAGGCGACTCCATCGCTGGCACTATCCGCCCCCCAAAAGACCAAGAGCGGTATTTTGCTCTCCTAAAAGTCAATGAAATCAACTTTGATACGCCAGACCGCTCACGTCATAAGCTTATTTTTGAAAACCTAACGCCACTTTTCCCCACCGAGCAGTTACGCTTAGAGGCTGGCAACGGCACGACTGAGGACTTGACAGGGCGTGTGATTGACCTCATCGCTCCGATTGGCAAGGGTCAGCGTTCTATCATCGTTGCTCCGCCTAAGGCAGGTAAAACTGTCCTTATGCAAAACATCGCCCAAGCCATCGCCAAAAACCACCCTGAATGCTATCTCATCGTCCTACTTATTGACGAGCGTCCTGAGGAAGTTACCGAAATGCAACGCACCGTGCGTGGCGAGGTGGTTGCCAGTACCTTTGATGAGCCACCCACTCGCCATATCCAAGTGGCGGAGATGGTCATCGAAAAAGCCAAACGCTTGGTCGAGCATAAGCAAGACGTAGTGATTTTGTTAGATAGTATCACTCGTTTGGCAAGGGCGTACAACACCGTCATTCCATCAAGTGGTAAGGTTTTGACAGGGGGTGTCGATGCTAATGCCCTAGAACGCCCAAAACGCTTTTTTGGGGCGGCTCGTAATGTCGAGGAGGGTGGTAGCTTGACGATTATCAGCACCGCTTTGACCGATACGGGCTCCAAGATGGACGGCGTGATTTTTGAGGAATTTAAAGGCACGGGCAACCAAGAGATCACCTTAGAGCGTGAGCTTGCCGAACGCCGTATTTTCCCCGCCATTAATATCAAAAAATCCTCCACTCGCCGTGAGGAACGCCTCATTGACGAAGAAATGCTTCGCAAAGTTTGGGTGCTTCGCAAGCTCTTACAGCCGATGGATGATTATCAAGCGACCGAGTTTTTGCTTGAACGCCTCAAAGAAGCAAAAACCAATGATGAGTTTTTTAATAACATGACCAAAAAATCATGATAATAACTCATCACAGATAGCGTGGAAATTTTTTGTTACATTTTTGACCGATATGTTACCAAAAACTATTTGTTATTGCTAGATGATATCTATATAATGGCAAAAGCAATATGATGTCAGTAGTCTGTGGTAAAATTTTACAACCATTAAAGTGCTTATCGCAGACTTTTATTATAATTATCTAAATTTTTTGGAGAAACCCATGAAAAAATTAGTTCTAGCTACCCTAGTAGGTTCGCTCGTTCTGACTGCTTGCTCACAACCAGAAGCACCAAAAGCAGAAGCTCCTGCTGCCGTCGAAGCTGTTAAAGACGCTGCTGCTGGTGCGGTAGATACCGCAAAAGATGCTGCCGAAGCCACTGCTGACGCTGCTGCTGCAACTGCCGAAGCTGCTGCCGATACCGCTACTACTGCTGCAGAAGCTACCACCGAAGCCGTTGCTGGTGCTGCCGAAGCCACTGCTGACGCTGCTGCTGCAACTGCCGAAGCTGCTGCCGATACCGCTACTACTGCTGCAGAAGCTACCACCGAAGCCGTTGCTGGTGCTGCCGAAGCCACTGCTGACGCTGCTGCTGCAACTGCCGAAGCTGTTAAAGAAGCCGCTAAATAATCCTAGCATTATTGATAAGCCTCAGTTTTTGACTGGGGCTTTTTATATTGGGTATTTTCCAATTAATATCATCACACGTCATATCCTGCTCAAATATTGCTTGACAGTGATGATTGATGGACTCTGGCAAGAATTAACACAAAACACGCCCAAAAAACACCCAAAACCTTATACAGTCTGTAATTTTTGCTTGATGGTCTTGTGGTGTAATATACACCAGTTAAGATATACACTTAACTACAACAAATTTGCCCGAATTGATACTATCGCTGACTTTTGGGATCTTTATCACCTTATTAGGAGTATTTATGAACATTAAGCAACTTTTAACCGCACTAACTTTATCGGCTTTTACCATGACTGCAATGGCAGCACCTGCCTCTACCAATACTAAGCCGCAGACTACACAATCTCAAAAGAAAGTCCAAAAAACCCAAAAGGCTGGACAACAAAAGAAAGCCAAGCAAGCCTCAAAAAAACAAACCCAAAAAACCAAACAAACCCAAAAGAAAGCCAGACAACAAAAATCACGCTAATCACTAAAAATCCCCCGCTGTCATGACATTGGGGGATTTTTGTGAGCATAAAAAAACCGCCACCAGGACGGTTTTTGAAGGCAGCTTACTTTTTACCACGATTTGCAAAAGCACCAAAACGCTTGTTGAAGCTTGCCACACGACCTTCGTTAGCAGCTTGACGTTGCTCGCCAGTATAGAATGGGTGAGAGGCACTTGAAATATCCAGTGGGTAGTATGGGTATTCAACACCTTCGTATTCACGAGTAGTCTTGGTGGTCGCGGTAGAGCGAGTTAGGAAATATACGTCCGCATTGGTGTCGTGGAACAATACTTCACGGTATTCTGGGTGAATGTCTTTACGCATGATAATAATCCAATAAACCCAAGCACTAATAAAAAGGCATAGCCACTTATAGCCACGCTGTCATCAACCAACTTTGACACAACGCACCATACAGTCATTTATTAGCCAACTTCGGTGGGAAATAAAACCGTTATTCTATAAAAAAATCCACTACTTTTCAAGTAAAATTTATTTGTATGACTAGATTTAATAAAATATCTTGATGTGATTTGTTTGTGCCAAAATATCACGTTTTAAAAAATTTAACAAAAAAATTTTCGCTATTTGTAAATTTTATGATAAAGTACCAAAAGTCAGTTTTTTTATAAACTAGGCTCTTAGTTTGTTTGTAGCAAATAAGTGTTAATCAGTATCAGTTAAAAAGGAAATCTATGGAGCGAATCAAAGCCTTTTTTCAATTAGAAGCCGCTGGAGGCATTGTCCTTGCAATATCTGCCGTGCTTGCCATGATAGTTGCCAACTCGCCTTTGCATGATTTGTATCATGCCTTTATCCATGCTCCTGTGGTGGTACAACTTGGTTCATTTTCTATTGCCAAAGATGCTCATCATTGGATTAATGATGGCTTGATGGCGATTTTTTTCTTTTTGGTGGGACTTGAACTCAAACGAGAGGCTTTGATTGGCGAGCTTTCTGATGTGCGTCAAATCATCTTACCTGCACTATGTGCTGTCGGTGGTATGATTGCACCTGCGGTGGTGTATAGCATTTTTAATCACAGCAATGCCCAATACATGACAGGCTGGGCAGTCCCCACCGCCACCGACATTGCTTTTGCACTTGGGGTATTAAGCCTGCTAGGTAGTCGTGTACCAAATGCCCTAAAAGTATTTTTGGTGTCGATTGCCATTTTTGACGACTTAGGGGCGATTATCATCATTGCTCTGTTTTATACTTCTGAGTTATCGCTTGCATCACTCGGAGTAGCAGGGGTATGTTTGCCGTTTTTATTTTTATTAAACCGCTTAAATGTCGTACGCCTAACCCCCTATCTGCTCATCGGGCTGGTTTTGTGGGCAGCCATGCTAAAATCAGGTGTTCATGCCACGCTCGCTGGCGTACTTTTGGCGTTCTTTATTCCTCTATACAGCAAAAAAGACCCTGAATACTCCCCCTTAGAAGAGCTTGAACACGACCTACACACCACAGTTGCTTTTGGGATTTTGCCGATATTCGCCTTTGCCAATGCTGGGGTATCTCTTGCTGGTGCAGGCATTGGCAGCCTCATGCACCCTGTACCATTGGGGATTGCAGCAGGGTTGTTTATTGGTAAGCAATTGGGCGTCATGGGGGCGGTCATCTTAGCTGTCAAAACCAAACTTGCCAGCCTCCCCAAAGGCACAACCATGCCCCAAATCTACGGCGTCTCCCTGCTTTGCGGTATCGGCTTTACGATGTCGCTGTTTATCTCAGGTCTTGCCTTTGGTGGTGTCCCAGAGAGTTTTGACCCACGACTTGGCATCATCGGCGGTTCGCTCATTGCTGGCGTGGCAGGCTATCTGGTTCTGCGTGCCAACATCAAAGATGCTGACCACCCCACCCTCGTCCAAAATGACGAAATGTATCTGGGTACAGGCGAACCACCTAAACATTAAACATCAAAAAGCGGAAAATTTACTTTCTCCGCTTTTTATTTTTATGCAAGTCGCCCTACTAGCTCACTCATACTCTCATCATGACAATCTGCCACGCCCACACCGCACCACAGCGACATAAAGTCGGTATTTTGGGTGGTTGCACCATAAGCTCGCAAAGGCTTTGTCATGGCATTGAACGTGGGGTAAATGGGCAAATCGTCATTGTCCAAATGAGCAAAACGATTCATGTAGTCCGTAACCACACCCCTTGCCCATTTGCCCGAATACAATTTGGTGAGCCGAGTGTCTTCGCCTGTGGCATTTAATAGCCGATCTTTCCAAAGGGGGTTAGTTGGACTCTCGGTCGTGGTCAAAAATGCCGTGCCTACCGCCACCATGTCTGCTCCGTTGTCCAGCATGGTTTGCACCTGTTCACGATTGGCAATCCCGCCTGCACTGATGAGTGGGAGCGTACTTTTGGCTTTGGCAAGTTTTAACAAATCCAGCGCGGAAAACTTTTCGCCACCAAGCCAACCGCCTTGATGACCACCTGCCTCCACGCCTTGCACCACCACCGCATCTGCCCCCACCGCCTGCCATGCCATCACTTCATCAGGTGTATTTGCCGTACCGATAACCAGCGACCCCACGCCATGCAAGGCTTCCACTTGCTCTTTTGTCAAAATCCCAAACGTAAAGCTCGCCACAGGCACAGGGTTATCCAGTAGTACGGCAAATTGCTCATCAAAATCATAGGCAGGTCGCTCATCAAGCTTAGGCACAATGCCAAGCTCATCATACAAATCGGTCAGCCATTGTGGCATAGATTCACTATAATGCGTGGTTAAATTTTTATTTAAAATCATCAAGTTAATGTTAAATGCCTTATCTGTACCTGCCTTAATTTTATTAATTTCATCATGGATTTGGGCAGGCGACATCATGCCTGCCCCCAGCGAGCCTAAGACTCCAAGCTTGCACGCATGAATGACAAAATCGGCATTGCTTGCCCCTGCCATGGGTGCTTGGACAATGGGGGTGGTTAGGTTTAAACGAGTTTGCAAAGTCATCATATTTATATTCCTAAATCAACACCTCATTAATATAACCGTTATCCTTCCAAAAATCAAACCCTTATCAGACTTATCAAATCCAAGCAATCAATGTTACAAGTTTACTATTATTTTTGAGAAATTCTGTTACAATTTAAAAATAAATTTCATTTATAATAAACCCATCAGATTTTAACGGGCAATTAACGCCCCCCATCAGGAGAAACTCATGAAAAAATTACTCATTGCCACAAGCATCATCTCTGCCCTAGTCATGACAGGCTGTGCCAGCACTACCTCAAATACCGCAGAGTCAGCCACCAAGCACCCAAAAGAAATGCACCACAAGCACGGTGAAAAGCATGGCGAAAAACACAGCAAAAAGCCTAAGCACCCACATGGCGAGATGGTTGAAAAATACACCTGCGAGCAAGATGCCAGCGTCATCGCCAAATACAACCCAGACACCGAAACCGCCCTGCTTGACATTACCGCGCCCAGTCTTAGCCTAAGCAATGCCGAAGTAGAAGCCAAAATTGCTCCCTCTGCCTCTGGCATGAGATTTGTTAATGATGTCAACCCAGCCTCTAAGTACGAATGGCACGCCAAAGGCAATATTGCTGTTTTGGACGTAACCACCGCCAATGGTCAGACTTATAGCATTAACTGCGAAGGTTCTCGCCCAATGCACAACCGTCGCCCAAAATAAGTCTGCAAAGTTCATAGACATGGTTTATGATTTTCGCTACAATAAACGCATAAAGTTCTACTTTGTGCGTTTTTAGTTTATCAACAAATCAAATGGACACTCATGAAAAAATCCATCTTGCTATTTTTGCCTATCCTGATTTTATCAGGCTGTGCCACAACCACCACCCTAAAAGCAACCGAATGCACTCATGCCAACTGGGAGCATGTCGGTCTAAATGACGGCATGCACGGAGCAAGCTCGCAAGCGATTTTAAAACACGCCAAAACCTGTCAAGGCAAATCCACCCCCAATCATGAGCTGTGGGAGGCAGGTCGCCAAAAAGGTCTTGAAAGCTATTGCACCCCCAACAACGCCTACAACATCGGACGGCTGGGTCGCACCCTAAATGGCGTCTGTGATGATAAAGACGGCAAAACCTTAGAGGAACTTCATCGTGCCAACATGATGGGACTTCAACAATATGAGATGAGCGAACGTATGAATCGGTTTCATTACGGTTATGGTGGCTGGCTAAATCCTTGGTTTTCGCCCTATCACCCCTATTGGTGGTAGTTGGTCAGTTTGGGGATTTGGCGTTTGAAAGTGGCAAGATTTTATTTTTGAATAATTAAACGACAAGTATAATCTTGACAGCCTGCATATCGCAGTCGATGAACCTCCAAGAACTCTGGTGCTATCGTCTGCCTGTCAAGCATTTGCTCTATCAGGCTTTTACCATCATCGCCATACAATGCCGTAGCAACCTCATGCCCTTTTTTGGCATAGGTCATGCTGTTTGCTTTTATGCGGTCGCTGTCATTGGGGCTGGCAAAATACCAAGCCAGCTCAAAAACATCATCAGATTCAATGACATAGAGCGGAGGCTCGCTTGCTGATGTGTAGCTGTATTTATCCGCCTTTCGACCATCAAAATCAAGCGTCTCGCTTGTGGTGGCGGTGCTACCTAGTATCAATTTGATTTGCTCAAATTTATCAGACTCAGAATGTATGATGGAACGACCTCGCCAATTTGCCACATCATAGATGACTTCTTGGGTGGTTGTGCCATCATCGTTGTCATGAGGTTTATCATCTGTATAAAACAGCCACCCCACCCCACACACGATGGCGACCATCGCAAGGACTTTTAGAAGTTTTGTGCTTGGGGGATTTTTGGTGGCAGGCACGGTATCGGTCATGGCTATCTTAATCGGTACAAATGTCAGTATCGGTATTTTACTCATTTTTTGATAATTTTAATAGTTTTTAAATAAGGAAAACTCATGCGTCATTGTATCGTCATCGGCAACCCCATTGCTCATTCTAAAAGCCCTATCATTCATCACGAATTTGCCCGTCAATTGGGCGTGGAGGTGCGTTATGAACGCCAATTTTGCCCCAATGACGTGGAGAGTTTTAAGGCGGTGGTGGACGCATTTTTCAATGGTGGAGGCGTGGGAGCAAACGTTACCCTACCCTTTAAAGAAATGGCATTTGACCTTTGCCAAAGTACAGGCGAACTCTCCGACTTTGCTCGCACCGCAGGAGCGGTAAACACCCTTGCCATAAAGGACGGCAAGCTCTATGGCGACAACACAGACGGTCGGGGTTTGGTGGCGGATTTGCTGTCCAAAGGGGTGGAATTAAATGGTAAAAGCATTGCCATTTTGGGGGCAGGCGGAGCAACTCGGGGAGCGATTTTACCACTATTGCAAGCAGGGGTAAACAGTATCACTATTTTTAATCGCACCCTAGCCAAAGCACAACAGTTGGTGGATATCTTTACGCCATTTGCCAGCAACCAAAAGCTATTTGCCCTACCCCTAACCCCCCAAGAGCTGACAGGGCATTTTGATGTCATCATCAACGCTACCTCCGCAGGGACGACAGGGCAAACGGTGGGTTTTGACAACGCAGACATCACCACCGATGTCGCCTATGACATGATGTATGGCAAAGAAACCGAGTTTTTGACCCATTTTCAGGGGCAGGCGGTGTGTCATGACGGCATGGGCATGCTCATTCATCAGGCCGTGTTATCATTTGGGCTTTGGATGAGTGTTGATGTTAAAAGCATTGACTTGACACTTGTGGAAAAACTGCTGGTTTTATAACTTAATTTTATAAATTAATATATTATTTATGAAAAATAGTTATAACAAAAACAAAACCTCTGTAAACTCTTTCAAAATAAGGTATATTAAGCACATTGCATTACCTATCATCAGCACAAAGGAGCTGTATCATGCTAACTTACAAAGCCCCCATACGTGATATTAAGTTTTTAATTAATGAAGTCTTTGACTATCCTAAGCATTACCAAACTTTCGCCAATGGCAAAAACGCTGACAGCGAGACCGTGAACATGGTGTTAGAGGGCTTTGCTGACTTTGCCGAAAACGTGGTTGCCCCTCTATACCAACCTGCCGATGCTGAGGGTTGTCATTTTAAAGACGGCGAAGTTACCACACCAAAAGGCTACAAAGAAGCCTACGACCAATTTGCACAAGGTGGCTGGCAAGGTGTTGCCTATCCAGAACAATATGGCGGCATGGCACTGCCCATGTCCATCAATCTCATCAAGTCCGAAATGCTCGGTACCGCCAACTGGCCATTTGCCATGTATCCTGGTCTGTCTATGGGAGCAATTAATACCATCTTAGAGTACAGCACCACCGAACAAAAAGACCTGTACCTGCCCAAGCTCATCAGTGGCGAATGGTCTGGTACGATGTGCCTAACAGAAGCACAATGTGGTACTGACCTAAACCAAATGAAAACCTCCGCCAAACCTAATGGCGATGGCACTTATAGCATTAATGGCTCTAAGATTTTTATCAGTGCTGGCGAACACGACCTAACCGAAAACATCGTACACATTGTACTGGCACGTCTACCTGATGCCCCTGCTGGCACCAAAGGCATATCCTTGTTTATTGTGCCTAAATTTATCCCCAACGAAAACGGAGAAATTGGCGAGCGTAACGGCGTAACCTGTGGCTCTATTGAGCATAAAATGGGTATTTCATCATCTGCCACCTGTGTACTCAACTTTGATAATGCCACAGGCTATCTCATCGGCGAACCCAACAAAGGTCTAAAAGCGATGTTTACCTACATGAACACCGCACGTATCGGCACGGGTATTCAGGGGCTTGCCCATATGGAGCTTGCCTTCCAAAACTCCCTGCCCTATGCCAAAGAACGCCGTTCTATGCGTGCCTTATCTGGCACCAAAGAGCCAGACAAACCAGCCGATGCCATTCATCATCATGCCGATGTTCGTCGTATGCTACTTACCCAAAAAGCATTTAGCGAGGGTGCTAGAAGCATGATTTATCATGTGGGTCGCTATGCAGATAAACTCGCTGATGCCACCATTCGTGGCGACAGAGAAGAAATCGCCAAATGGGAAGATAAAATGGGCTTTTACACCCCAATCCTAAAAGGCTTTCTGACTGAGCTTGCCCAAGAGTCTGTCAAACATGGCTTGCAAATCTTTGGTGGACACGGCTACATCAAAGAATGGGGCATGGAACAAATCACACGTGATGCCCGTATCAGCACGCTATATGAGGGTACGACAGGCGTTCAGGCTCTTGACCTACTAGGACGCAAAGTGCTATTACAAGGCGGTGGTAAAGTCGTTCGCGAATACACTGCTGGTATCATGAAATGGTGTGGCGACTATGCACTAGATAAAGACATGCGTAAATACGTTTGGGCATTAACTAAACTATGTGCTGAATGGAACGTGCTAACAGGTCGCCTCGCTATTACCGCCAAACGCAAAAACCGAGAAATCATCTCTGCTGCCTCCGATGACTATCTGATGTACTCAGGCTATGTGATGATGGCGTATCATTGGGCGAGAATGGCAGCCATTTCGTTTGATAAGATGAAGAACGGTGGCGAACAACCTTACGAGTTCTACCTTGCCAAAACCCAAACAGCCGAGTTCTATTTTGATAAAATCCTTCCTCGCACCAGTGGTCTAGCAGACAGCATGACCACTCCAAGCGAAGTCATGACCAACATGGACATTGAACATTTTATCATTGATTAAAACAATCCAAAAAGCCATTCAAGAAATTGAGTGGCTTTTATTTTTTCAATGTCAATTTACCGCCCTTTTAAAGATGATTTGTGGTAGAATTTTTCTTTTTTTGACAAATTATCATGACAACCACCACAACACCCCTAAAACCCAACGACATCATTCCCCCAAAATCCACCCACGCCCAAAAACACGGCGACAAACGCATTTTGCGGGTCGTTTCCATCAATGTCAATGGGCTAAGAGCCAGCGAAAAAAAGGGCGTATTTGATTGGATTGCCAAGTCGGACGCCGATGTCATCTGTATGCAAGAAACACGGCTCACGCACGAGCAATGGACGGACAAATTCAAATTGGCGGGTTGGGAAGCCCATTTGTTCCCTGCCGAAAAAGCAGGCTATGCAGGCACGGCGATTTATAGCCGTTTGCCAATTAAAAACATAAGCACAGGTTTGGGTTTTGAACTTGCGGACACGCAGGGGCGGTTTATTACGGGCGAGTTTGATTTGAGTGAATTTGGCATTGATACGCCTGTGTTTATTTCATCGCTATATTTGCCATCGGGCAGTTCAGGCGATGACGCTCAGGCTCGTAAGGATTTGTTTTTAAAGGAATATAAAGAAATTTTAAAACGCTGGCGAGACGAAAACCGCTCGGTGATTATTTGTGGCGATTATAACATCGTCCACAAAAAAATTGATATCAAAAACTGGTCGGGCAACCAAAAAGCCTCTGGCTGTCTGCCCCACGAACGGGCGTGGCTTGACCACATTTATGGCGAGCTTGGCTATGTGGACAGCTTTCGAGTGGTGCGTTTTGACAGCGATATTTATTCGTGGTGGAGTAATCGTGGTCAGGCTCGTGCCAAAAATGTCGGTTGGCGGATTGATTATCAGGTCTGCTCGCCCGACTGGAAAGCACGCACGGTGGGGGCGTGGGTCTATCGTGATGAGTGGTTTAGCGACCACGCCCCTGTGGTGATTGATTATGTGCTAGGATAAGAAAAATCAACCACCCCAAAATCGTTACGCCTCATCACAACAGCCTCAGCAAATGGCAAAAACCCCAAACATGGGGTTTTGAGGGATTACTGAGCAGGTTGCTCGGCTGGTGCTTCGCTTGACGCTTCGGCGACCGCAGATTCCGCTGGCTGTTCTTGTGCTTGCTCGGCAGGTGCGTCCGCTTGTGCTTCGGCAGTTGCTGTATCCTCTACCGGTGCTTCTGCTCCCTCAGGAGCTTCTGCTGTTTCTACTGATGCCTCAGCTGTCACAGTTGCCTGAGCATTATCATTTGCTTCTTTTTGGAGTAACTCATCTAAGGCACGCCCAGCAGGTGTGGCAGAGACGGTGGCAGGCTCATGGTTGCCCGCAGGACGCAACCATCCAAAAACGGCGATACCGCCAATAATTACCAAAAGCAGAACAATGCCGATTAGAGCGTGAATGGTCTCTTTGGCTGGGTTATTTTGTGAAGCATCGTGTGCCATAAATCACCTGTCAAATTGATGGGTTTGATTTAGAATTTTAAGTATTTGATATTTTATGGAATTTAAAAGCTCCCAATCTACATTCATCAAATACACAAACAAATACAAATTTTGCTCTATTATATACCAATTTTTGTCATTTTGTACAATTCCCCATTAAAATTATGGACAATTTTTAAAAAAACATCAATCCCTAACGCCATTGGCTTGATAATACAGCTCATGGCTGGCATCATAGCGTGTTTGACGCTTGACAATAAAACTTACCAAAATCAGCAGTGCCGATAACAACACCACAGGATAACTACCAAAACGCATAAAAGGCGTAACCCCAGCCATCATCGGTACTGTGCCACGAAGCACGGTTGGCACAAATGCAGGTGCTTCACTGACAATCCGCCCCTTATCATCGATAAACGCCGTTACGCCTGTGTTGGTCGCCCTTACAAACCATCGTCCTGTCTCGATACTTCGCATTTGTACCATTTGTAGGTGCTGGCGAGGACCTGCACTACTACCAAACCACGCATCATTTGAGACGGTCAAAAGAAAACCGGTATCTTTGGCGTTATGGCGTGTGGTATCAGGATAAGCCACCTCATAACAAATTGCCACCCCCATTGGCTGTCCTTTTACTGATGGTGGTGCCTGACCTGCATCGCCACGACTAAAACTTACCGCCTCTTGCATGCCTGCCAAATCAGGCAGGATATTTAAAACCCCCTCAAAAGGAATATACTCGCCAAACGGCACAAGGTTTTGTTTTTTATATAACCCACCGCTATCATCGCCTAGTGTCAGCACGCTATTATAAAGGTGTGGATAGGCACGCTCATCAGGATTAAAATGCTCAATATCCTTATAAGGAATACCCATAACCCACGTCGAACCCATCTGTCTAGCATGTTCTTGTACGACATCAATAAACTCCCAAGCCTCATCGTGAAACATCGGAATGGCTGCCTCAGGCCAAACCACCACATCTTGACCCCATTCGCTTTGCGATAGCTGGGTGTAGATGTTTAGAGTTTCAAAACGGTACTCGGTTAGCCACTTTAAATCTTGGGGAATATTGCCCTGTATGAGCGAAAAATTAAGCTTCTCGCCTGTGGGCGTTGTCCATTTTGGATTAATGAAAAACACCAGCACGCTCATCAGTATAAACGCCACGCTAATAAACAAAAACCCGATTTTTTGGCGAAACAGCTCCACCACACTCGCCCCAAACAATACCGCCATAAAGCTAATGGCAAGCACCCCAAATATCGGTGCGATGGCGGTTATCCATGCCACATCACTAAACGCATAACCCACAAACAGCCATGGAAATCCAGTCAGAAGCCATGTTTTCGTCCATTCTTGTATCACCCACAGCGAAGCAAATGCCAATGGCTGACGACCCAAAAAGTACACAAAAACCCACGCCATGACCGCATGAAACAGCCCCATAATCAGTGCCATGACCGCAATCATCATCAGTGCTAGCCATGCAGGAATACCGCCATAATCATGAATGGAGGTATAAAGCCAAAACGCCCCCACCGCCCAAAGCCCAAAGCCATACGCCTCGCCAAGCCAAAACGCACGACGAGGACTATCCTCCGCCACAAGACAGGCATACAACACCATCGGCGAGAGTATGGCAAGTGTCCAAAGTTTGTAGGGGGCAAGCGACCATGTAAACATCGCCCCCGCCAAAGCACACAAAACAGCAGGTATGATAAGTGGCAAACGTTTTTTAATGACAGTTTTTTGGCGAGTGGCACGCTTGGCAATGCCTGTGGTGGGTATGTTTATGGGGGCTGAATGAGAAGTCATGGGAAAATACAAAACAAATAACGGCTAATTTTAACAAATTTTTGGGCAGTACGCTAAAATTTTAGGATAAGCGGATTAAACCATCAAGCCACAGGCACATCAATACACCACCAAAAGCTCGCTTATATGATGGTGGCATGCCAACATGATACACCGTCCAGTTGTCCCTTCCTAAATTAATGAGCCTCGTCCCAATTTTCGCCCACGCCAATCTCCACCAAGAGTGGCACAGCAAACTCCACCGTCCAACCAAGCGTTTTGGCGGTATCACGAAGTACATTTTGCATTGCCGTTTTGATAAGCTCGCCAATCTCATCCACCTTGTCGGCATCTACTTCAAACACAAGCTCATCGTGAACTTGGAGCAAAAGTTTGGCATTGTCCTTTGGCAAAACCTTATCCACCGCAATCATCGCAAGTTTAATAATCTCCGCCGCCGAGCCTTGTAGCGGGGCATTGATACTGGCTCGCTCCGCCCCCTGCTTAATCATCTGATTGGACGAATTGATGTCGGGGGCGTAGAGCTTACGACCTAGAATCGTGGTAACATAGCCCATCTCTTTGGCGTGCGTTTTGGTGTTTTCCATATAATCATTAATCGCAGGATAGCGGGCAAAGTAGCGTTTGATGTAGTCTTTGGCGACATCGTTACTTACGCCAAGCTGTTTGGCAAGCCCAAACACGCCCATTCCATAAAGCAGACCAAAATTTACCGCCTTAGCCGACCGCCGTTCATTGGGCGTAACTTCTGACAAAGGCTTACCCATAATCTCGCTGGCGGTGGCGGTGTGAATGTCTAGGTTATGATTAAAGGCATTAATCAAACTTTCATCACCACTAAAATGAGCCATCAGTCGCAGTTCAATTTGTGAATAGTCCGCCGCCAAAATTACCCGCCCTTCGGGAGCAACAAAGGCTTCACGGATTTGGCGACCTGTGTCGGTGCGAATCGGAATGTTTTGCAGGTTGGGGTCGGATGACGACAGTCGCCCCGTACTCGTCAAAGCCTGATGATAGCTCGTATGCACCCGCCCGCCCTTGTCGCACGCCTTGATAAGTGCGTCCGTATAGGTGCTTTTGAGCTTGGAGAGACTGCGGTGTTCTAGCACCACTTCCACAAGTGGGTGGTCAATTTTGGCAAGGGTCGCCTCCGAAGTTGAGTATTGCCCTGTTTTGGTTTTTTTACCGCCAGAAATACCTAATTTACCAAACAAAATCTCGCCAAGCTGTTTGGGGCTGGCAAGGTTAAACGGCTCGCCCGCCAATTCATAGGCTTTTTGTTCCAATTCAAAAATTTGATTGTCAAAACTAAGCGATAATTTACTCAAAAATTCAGGCTTAATCAAAATCCCATCATATTCCATTTGGGCAAGGATTTGGGCGGTGGGGATTTCTAATTTGGTCAGTAAGTTTTTGGCATTTGGGTCTTGATTTAAATACTCATCAAACACACTAAACAGCCGATAAGTAATGTCCGCATCTTCACAGGCATATTGGCTCGCTTTTTCAAGTTCTACTTTGTCAAAGGAAATTTGCTTTGCTCCTTTGCCCGCCACTTCTTCAAACGAAGTGGTGGTTACACCCAAATAATGCCTTGCCAAATCGTCCATATTATGCCGTGTCGCCACGCTATTTATCACATAGCTTGCCAGCATTGTGTCCATTTGCCAATTTATCAAATCAATGCCATATTTTTTAAAAATATGACTGTCGTATTTAATATGCTGACCGATTTTGCCGATACTAGGGTTTTCCAAAATGGGTTTTAACTTATTTAAAACAAAGTCCCTATCTAATTGATTGTCTATCAATAAATTAAAATCGCCCGTATGCCCAAGAGGAATATAATAGCCATTGTAATTATAAAGAGAAATACTAATACCAACAAGTTCTGCCTTTTGCCAATGAATGTCGGTGGTCTCGGTATCAATGGCAAAATGGGGGCTGTTTTTTAACTGAGTGATTAAATTTAAAAAGTCGTCTTTGTTATCAATGGTGTGATAATGGGTGGGTTTAATCGGTAAAGGTTTAACGCTTAATGTATCGCTATTTAATAATTCACCATTTAATAAATTGTCCGTTGGTAAATTATCATTACTTAATTCATCATTGGCAAATAAATCATCGGTAATTGGCATATCGGCTAATTTTAACAATGCCGATTGCTCTGCCATTTCTTTTTTAAATTCTAATTCATTAAATAATTGATGTAAGTCTTTGGCTCGCCCAATGGTCGCAGTTTGGCTATTGTCCAATTTTAATTCATCAAAAGAAATGGGTAAAGCCAAATTGGTAACAATGGTGGCAAGGGTGCGATTGAGTGGGATTTCGCCTTGATGTTCGGCAATATTTTTACCCACCACGCCTTTGATGTTGGCTAGATTGTTTAAAATGCCCTCAATGTCGCCATAGTCGGTGAGTAATTTACTGGCGGTCTTTGCCCCCACTTTGGGAATACCAGCAATCCCGTCCACGCTGTCGCCCATTAGAGTCAGATAGTCGGCGATTTGGGTGTTGTGTACGCCAAATTTTTCAAACACGCCTGCCACATCGGTAATTTTGTCCTTAAAACTGTCTTCTAATATCACACAGTCATTGACAAGCTGTGCCATGTCCTTATCGCCTGTGGAGATGACCACAGGGTAGCCATTTTGGCAAGCGGTGTGAGCAAGCGTGCCGATGATGTCGTCCGCTTCAAAGCCATCAATCGTGATAAGTGGTATGCCAAGTCGCCCAATCATCTTATGAATGTAGGGAATCTGCACCCGCAGGTCATCATCCATTGGTGGGCGGTGGGCTTTGTAAGCGTCCGACAGCTCGTGGCGAAAGGTCGGGGCTTTGGTGTCAAAGGCGACTGCCATATGGGTGGGGTTGTATTTTTTGATGAGTTTGTTTAGGGCGTTTAGCACGCCACGGGTGGCATTGGTGGGCAAGCCGTCTTTGTTGGCAAGCGGTGGCAAGCCATGAAAACAGCGAAACAGATAATACGAGCCGTCCACCAAAATCACAGGCGAACGAGTGCGGTCAATGTGGGTGGTGTCAAAGGTGGCGAGGTTTGGGATATGAGTCATGGAGGTTTTGGTGGTAAAAATTTGTATCATTTTAACAAATTTTAGCTCAATAAACAAAAACCATATAAAGTTTTAATGTCATAAATCAAAACACCCCAAATGTGAAATCTCTGAGGTGTTTTGCTGATTTTATCAGAATTTATTTTCTAGCCTAAATAACGCCCCATAACCCACCTCGTCATTGGCGTGGTGCTTGATGTATGGCGTAAATTCCACATAAGTGCTTGCCACTGGTTGATAACCGATACCTGTGGCAACATGCCCTGTGGTTTTGGCAGATTTGCTTTGATGGGTAAAATCATGTTTTTCAACACCTGTCAAACTGGCGGTATAAACAGGGTCATCGCCTGATATTTTTTGGGCAATTTCGGCGTGATGGTCAAAAAGTTAAACAACCCAAATGACTGTTCACTGCTAATTCTACCCCCCCCCCCCATTTTTGTCAAGCTCTATTCTGAAAATAAGGCGTCATGACAAACGCCCACAAAAAAGCACCCAGCAAGATTTGCTGAGCGCCAACTAAGTCAAATGCAAAATTAGTATTTGCGAACGGTGCGAGCTTGCTCACGCCATACTTTTTTCTTGTAACGCTTAACCGCAGCGGCTTTTTTGCGTTTACGCTCTTGGGTGGGTTTTTCGTAAAATTCTTTTTTACGAACGTCAGCCAAAACACCTGCTTTTTCGCAAGCACGCTTAAAACGACGAATGGCAATATCCACTGGCTCGTTTTCTTTAACCTTAACTAAAGGCATAATTTACTCCAATACAAGACAAAGTTACATCAATCTGGCTGTATTATTATAAAGCTGGTACGGTCTTGGGCGTAGGCATCAGCTCAGATTGGCAAGGAATGTTTTGAGAACAAAACCCAAATATTATAGCAGGAGTTTTTAAAATATCAATAATTTTTTGATTTTAATTTAGTAAATAAAGCAACAACTGCCACAATGATACAACCAGCCACAAACCCAACCACACCATTATAAAGATTTTCGGTCAGACCACCAAACACCCCTGATAAGTGCGACAAATGTTCGGCTTGATGATGAAGCATGCCCACGCCATGCACCAAAATCCCACCACCGACCAAGAACATGGCAAGCGTGCCTGCGATGGATAAAAATTTCATGAGTTTGGGAGCAAAAGCAAGTAGTAGGTTGCCCATTTTTTGACTGGCAGGTTCAGGTTTGCTTGCCAAATGAAAGCCCACATCGTCCATTTTTACAATCATCGCCACCAAGCCATACACCCCCACCGTCATGATGATGGCGATGGCGCAGAGTGTCAGGGCTTTGAGCGTGAGTGTGGCAGTAGCGACCGTACCTAGCGAGATGACCACGATTTCGGCAGATAAAATAAAATCGGTACGAATCGCTCCTTTGATTTTATCTTTTTCAAGTTTGACAAGGTCTTCGCCATTTGCGTTGGCTTCTAGGTGGGCTTGGTGAGCATCTTCATCATCATGATGGGGTAGTAGCTGTGGGGCAAATTTGTGAATAATTTTTTCTGAACCCTCAAAGCACAAAAACAGCCCGCCAATCATGAGCAGGGGCGCAATCAACACAGGGGCAACTGCACTGATGACAAGAGCGGTCGGCACAAGAATACATTTATTGACAAACGAACCCTTTGCCACCGCCCACACCACCGCAAGTTCTCGGTCAGCACGCACGCCTGTGACTTGTTGGGCATTGAGAGCCAAATCATCACCCAGCACACCCGCTGTTTTTTTGGCGGCAACTTTGGTGAGTACAGAAACATCGTCCAGCACGGTGGCGATGTCATCTAAGAGGATAAGCAAACTACCTGCCATGATTACCTTCATGTCATCACAAAAGGCCAATTCTAACACAAGCCATTCCATCAAGTGTTGGGTATTTTGTGTGCTTTTAGTGATTATAAAATTTATTTTTTAATAGCCATCATTTATTCGTTTCTCTAATAAATCAAATCCAACACTCACACAATTAAGATTTCACAAAAACCCATACAAAAATCTCTCATCATCAAGTATAATAATCAGCTTTCTTTTATTTTAAAATTACCATGAAGCTTTATAAAACCCTCCTCGCCACCGCCCTACTCCTCGCTGGACTTACTGGTTGCAGTCAAGACACCAAATCCACAGAGACCATCAGTAAAGACAAACCCCTAAATAACGCCCCAGCCACTAACAGCGACCCAAACCACCGCTCCGACATCGCCAAGGCTCTACAAGACAACCTCAATCAAGCAGGTATTCCCGCCCAAATTACCGCCGTCATTCCCACCGAAATGCCTGACGTGTATTGGGTAACATTTGATGATGCTGCCCCTGTGTTCGTAGATAAGACAGGCAAATACGTCATTCAAGGCACGGTTGTGGCACTTGAAAACGGCTCACCTGTGGATATCAGCAGCAAAATGAGGTCAGTTGCTACCATGTCCGAGCTAGAAGCAGTGGATAAATCAGAAATGATTATTTTCCCCGCCAAAGGAGAAACCAAGTCGGTCATTTATGTGTTTTCCGACCCCACTTGCCATTATTGCCAACTATTACACAAAGAAATTGACCATACCAACGCTGGCGGCATTGAGGTGCGTTATCTGGCATGGCCCAGAGGCGAAGAACTCATCAGTCTAACCGAGCGTGTGTGGTGCAGCTCCGATCGTAACAGTGCCATCACCGAAGCCAAGCGTGGCAAAAACATCAGTGCCCCCATCTGCCAAAATCCAGTTCGTAAACACATGGAGCTAGGCTACAGACTGGGCGTTAGTGGTACACCTGCGGTATTTGCCGAAAACGGAGTACAGCTTGGTGGCTACCTGCCTTCAGACAAGCTCATCATTCAGGCACTTGCCAATAAAAAATAACACGCCACACCACTAATTTTGGGTGATATTTTTAAAGGGCAATCACAAAAAACGCTAGCTTCCGTTTTAAAGTTGTGGTAAGTTAGGGGTTTTGGTTTTTGTCATTAAAATAATTGAATTTGGAGCATACAATGAACAACACCATCAACATCGCAGTCTTAGGTCTAGGCACAGTTGGCACAGGCGTGGTTAATCTTCTCAAAGACAATGCAGATGAGCTGTCTCGCCGTAGCGGTCATGACATTCGTATCACACACGTTGGCACAAGGCGACACAGAGATGATATTGACCCTAGCATCAAACAAAGCGATGATTTGATGGCGATTGCCTGTGCTGACGATGTGGATATCGTCATTGAAGTCATCGGCGGCAAGAGTGTCGCCAAAGACGTGATTATCCATGCCATCAAACACAAAAAACACGTCGTTACCGCCAACAAGGCCTTGCTTGCCGAGCATGGCAATGAGATTTTTGAACTTGCCGAAAAATATGGCGTACAAGTACGCTACGAAGCGGCGGTGGCAGGAGGCATTCCCATCATCAAAATCATTCGTGAAGCGATGGCAGCCAACAAAGTACAGTGGGTCGCTGGTATCATTAATGGCACCGGCAACTTCATCATGACCGAAATGCAACAAAAAAACCGTCGTTTTGGCGATGTCCTAAAAGAAGCCCAACTGCTAGGTTATGCCGAAGCCGACCCCACCTTTGATGTGGAGGGCATCGACGCTGCTCATAAGCTGTCCTTGCTTGCCTCTATTGCCTTTGGTATCCCACTTCAATTTAATAAAGTTTACTGCGAAGGCATTACCAAAATCCATCTACAAGACGTGGTGTATGCCAAAGAACTGGGCTATACCATCAAGCATTTAGGTTTTGCGTTTCGCCGTGAGAATGGCTTTGAGCTTCGTGTCCACCCCACGCTTATCCCCAACAGCACCCTACTTGCCAACGTACATGGCGTAAAAAATGCTGTCATGGTAGATGCTCATCCACTTGGACAGTCCCTATATTATGGCGATGGGGCTGGGGCTGGGGCAACGGCTTCTGCGGTTATGGCAGATGTGATGGATTTGATTTATGTGATTAATATCAATGACAATGTCAGCGACGATGAAATCGCCAGCGATGTGCCTCATTTGGCATTTGTGCCTGAGGAGCTGTCCGATACTCGCATTCTATCTAGCGATGAGATGACTTGTGGTTATTATCTGCGTTTGACTGTCAAAGATGAGCTGGGCGTGCTTGCTGACACCACTCGCATTCTAAGCGACAACGGCATTAACATCGATACCATCATGCAACGAGATGCCCACAAATCAGGACTTGTCCCCATCATCATCTTGACTTTGCCCGTGCTTGAAGCTCAAATGAATAAAGCCATCAAAGAAATTGAGACCCTAAATGCAGTGACTGAACCTGTGGTACGCATTCGCCTAGAAAGTCTTAACTAAGAAAAATCCGCTAGGCGTTTTGCTTAGCGGATAATTTTTGGTAAATTTTATTTAATTGTCAAGTACCTGTATCTTATGGCATAATATCCAATAATTTTACTCATTAGGAGCTACCATGAAAGCTAAGTTTTTGACTGCCATCATCAGCACCTCACTTCTATTGACTGCTTGCGGTCATGACCACGCCCCAAAAGCGGTGGATAAATTAGAAGAAGCCCAAACCAACGCCCTTGCTAATGCCCCAACTGCCGAAGCCGTCCAATTTGAAGACCATGGTCAACCCACCATCGGTGGTGCAGGTGGTGCCTCTGCCACACCAACCGCTCCAGCAGAGACCACCCCACCAGAAACAAGTGCCGAAGCTACCGCAGAAGCAAACACAGCGGAGGTTTCAAACGCAGAAAATGAAGCGGTCGCCGAAAATGCCGATACGCCTAGCGAAAATGCAGAATCTACACCTACTGCCGAAGCCGAAGCACCAGCCCAATAAAAAACCCAAGCCACACCCCAGAGCCTACTCTTTGGGGTGTTTTACATGATAAAACACAGAACACACCAATACACTCCATAAAGCACCACCTAAACAACTCGCCATCACACCAGTAAAACTCCCACCCAGTCTATTGCAACAAGTAGCTCATACATCTCTGTCAGATATTTTACAAGACATCGTTAACAGAAACGCCAACTGATCTGCAACCATGATAAATACAGAACAAACAAAAAGACTAAGCCCTGAAATACCAGAGCTTAGCCCAATTGGCTTATAAGACCAAACCAATCTTAAATACCAGTTAACACACCAAGATTAAAGATTGGCTTAGATGAGCGGTTTGACAAATCGATTATAGATAACCGTATGCCACCAAAGCGTTGGCAACTTGGGTAAAGCCCGCCACGTTTGCACCAGTCATATAGTCAACCGCACCTTCGGTTGTGCCGTATTTTTGACCGGCTTCCAACGCACTTTCATGAATGTTTTTCATGATTTTTTGTAGTTCTAAGTCCAAATCTTCAAAAGATTTGTATTTACGCACCGAGTTTTGGCTCATTTCTAGACCAGATACCGCCACACCGCCAGCGTTGGCAGCTTTACCGGGGGCATAGGCAACGCCATTAGCACGCACCACGTCAATGGCTTCGGCAGTCAGTGGCATGTTTGCACCCTCAGCGACATATTTAACACCATGCTTCACGAGGGCGTGTGCGTCCGCTTCGCTCACTTCGTTTTGGGTAGCACATGGTAGAGCCACTTCGGCATCAAACTGCCAAGGACGCTCTCCTGCTAGCCATTCGCCACCAAACTCCGCCACATAGTCGGCAAGAGCCTTGCCATTGGCTTTGTGGTTTTTGACCCAGTCGATTTTCTCTTGGGTAAAGCCTGCTTTGTCTA
>NZ_JAUNDY010000022.1 GCF_030525845.1 Moraxella sp. | reverse complement strand
AATCGCTCTCCACCTCAGGACCTGTCGCCACACTAAATCCCGCTTGCACAAAAAATTGTTTCATCCGCTCTGTGGTGTGTGTGATGGGGTGCAGTCCACCTGTGGGACGGTGGCGTGGGGGGAGCGTGATGTCGATTTGCTCGGCAAGCAGTTTGGCATTTAAGGCTTCTTTTGCCAAGACCGACCCACGCTCATCAAGGGCGGTATTGATGCGAGTACGAAGCTCATGCAGGTACGCTCCGTAAGTTTTTTTGTCATCTGCGGTAAGTCCGCCCATTTGCTTAGATAGGGCGGTAATGGGGGATTTTTTGCCTTGTAAGAGTCCACGAAGCTCGGACAAGGCACTTTCGCTGTCGGCTTGGCTTATCAAGGCAACCACCGCATCGCCAAATTGGATAAAATCGCTTTGTGATAGACTGCTTAATTCATCGGATAGGGGGGGTAGGGTAATGTCGCTCATGATTTTTAGAGATGATAAAAATGAATTATTGTAAATAATTCAGGAAATTTTATCAATATTTTCAAAGGCTTTATGGCTAAAAATTTTGTAATTTGTGATGATTTGTGGGGATTATGGGGGTTTTGATGAAATATATGCTATAAGTTCTTATTTGCATTGATTTATTATCAAAAATTGATTATCATAAGTGGGTTTTGATACCAAATGAGGATAAGACGATGTTTTTAAAAAGAACCTTAGTGTTTTCAGTGGTTGTGGCGATGGGGCTGAGTGCATGCAACCAAAATGATGCCAAGCCAGCCCAAGAAGTAGCCCAGCCACAAGAGAGTGCCAAAGCAGAACTTACCATTCATACTGCGATGGGCGAGGCGAGTATTGCCCAAAATCCTGCTCCGTTGGCGGTGTACGACATGACCGCCCTACAAAATTTAACAGCACTGGGTGTGGCGGTGCAGGGCTTTCCTGACATCAAGGACGACCGTGCCATCATGCTAAATCTTAAAGCGCAAGATGCGGTTACTACGCCCATTGGTACGGTGTTTGAGCCTGATTTGGAAGCCTTACACGCCCTAAAACCCCAAGCGGTCTTTGTTGGTTCTCGCATGTCCAAGCACGCCGATGAGCTTGCCAAAATCGCCCCAACGTATAACCTAACCATCGATACCAATGATGTTTATCAAGCCACAAAACAACAACTGACAGATTTTGGACAGATTTTTGGGAAGGTCGATGAAGCAAATAAGCTCATCGGCGAGCTTGACCAGATGATTGCCGATGTCAAGGCGGTTACAGAGGGTAAGGGGAATGGACTTGCCATCTTGATTAACGGCAATAAAATGAGTGCCTATGGCAAAAATTCACGTTATGGCTACCTGCACACCGCTTTTGGTATTCCGATGGCAGATACTGAGGTTAATAAAAACGAAGAGTCTCACGGTCAGCCCATCGGTTTTGAGTATATCCAAAAAGTCAATCCAGACTGGCTGTTTGTATTAGACCGTACCTCAGCGATTGGCGAGGAGGGGGTGTCCGCTCAAGAGATTTTGGATAATCCACTCATGCATGGCACAAAAGCGTGGCAAAACAAGCAAATTGTCTATGTCAGCCCAGATTCTTATTTGGCATTTGGTGGATATTATCAGTGGCAAAAAGACGCTAAAATCGTCAAAGATGCCTTTACCAAATCTGCTCAATGACCCAGAGTTGATAGATGGGGCGGACTTCGGTTTGCCCCATTTTATTGATGTGTACATATGTTTAATTTTCATGCTTTATTAGACCGTCTATTTTATCGTGCCACGAGTTTTTCGATATTTTTTCGGCTGTGGGGAGCGATGATTTTGGTGGTTTTGGTGCTTGGGGCGATGAGCTTTTATGGCATTAATAAAACCATTCGCCCCTCCGCCAAACGTGTGGTGGAAGATACGCTGGTCGATACCTCAAAGCTTGTGGCACTACTGATTGCCGATGAGGTGGATAAGCTCATCAAGACAGGCGAATCTAAAACGCTAACAGGGATACTGGTAGGGCTAGATGACACGTTATTGGGATTGCCTGATTTTGATGGTAAAAGCTGGTACGATAATAAATCATCTAGCCAGTTTCATCTGTACATCACAGATAAAGATGGGGTAGTCATTTATGACTCGATGGGCGTGAGCGTGGGGCAGGATTTTGCTCGGTGGAATGATGTCTACCTGACGTTACATGGCATGTATGGGGCTAGAAGTACTAAGGTTAATGGGTCAAGCGTGATGTATGTGGCAAGTCCCATCATTAAAGACGAAAAACTCATCGGCGTGGTCAGCATTGGCAAGCCAACACGTAGCTTACTACCTTATCTACATGCCAGTCAGCATGAGCTTATCAAAATCCTCATTGGTGCTATGCTTGTGGCATTGGTGGTGTCGGCATTGGTGGCGATTTGGTTTCGCCATAGCTTGTCTTTGGTGGTGGGCTTTGCAGATAATCTTGCCAAAAAAAGCCGTCCGCACTTTTATCTAGGCAGGGAGCTAAACACCCTAACCGACAGCATAGGACAGATGAAAGATACGCTTGAAAATCGTGCTTATGTCGCTGAATATGTTCACACCCTGACGCACGAACTAAAAAGCCCACTGTCTGCCATTACTGCCAGCAGTGAGCTGCTCATCGATGATATTTCAGAGAGCGACAGGCGAGCGTTTGCCATGCTCATCGGCGAGCAGGCGGGGCGAATGACGATGCTCATTGATAGGCTTTTGACATTAGCAAGGCTTGAACAGCCAACATTTGAGCTTGATGTGCAAATGGTGGACATGCAGGCGATTTGCCAAAATCTGATAAGTCAATACCAACCCAAATTTACCCAAAAATCACTTGATGTCGCTCTCATAGGACGCACCAAAATACAAGGCGATGTGTTTTGGCTTGGTCAGTCCATCGCTAATCTTTTGGAAAATGCCACCACTTATGCCATCAGTTTTGTGCTTGTCGTGCTAGATGAGAGGCGAGTTATGGTGGTTAATGATTGTGAGCTGTTGCCAGATTTTGTGGTAGGTCGAGCCTTTGAGCGGTATTTTAGCATGGGCCATGATAAAAAAGGCGTGGGGCTTGGCTTGCCACTTGTGGCGAGCGTGGCAGAAAAGCACGGTGGCACGGCTGGCTTTTGTCAGATGAGTTTGGCGGAATTTATCAAAACCCTACCCGCCCATCTTGCCAGCCAAATTCCAAATGCTATTAATCATGAACAAAATCTGGTCGTGGTGCAGATGACATTTGAGGCTTGATGATTTTCACAATTTTTTCATAAAAACTTCATCATTTTTTCATTCATATTTTTTACCATATGCTTATTTGAAGTTACGAGGGTAAAATATGATTGGTCAATTAAAGTCAGAGATTATCAAGAATTTGTCGTGCGACTATGTCGAATTTGGGTTTTGGTTGTATGTGCCAGCATGGGGTCTGCTTCTGAGTTTTTGTCATCAAATCTGCCAAAGCATTGAAAAGCTCGATGACAATGCACTTTTGTGATTTATTTTTTTGTTAAAATGGTCTATACTGATACGGTTGGTTAGCGGAGTTTTTTTATGTTTGAACAGTTTTTGCCGATATTTTTGGTAACCTTTGGGGTGTTTGTGTTGTTTTTTTTGTTGATGGGTATTGGTTATCTTATCCAAAAAAAGCCCCTAAAAGGTTCGTGTGGCGGTGTGGCTACTTTGATGGGTGATGAGTATTGTCAGTTTTGTGGTAACGACCCAAATAAATGCGAGAGCCTGACCGAAGAGGACAAGCAGGCGATGCTTGCCAGTCGTGATAAGCTCGCTAAAATCGCCAAAGAGATTTGAAAAATTTAAAAAAGGGCAAGGTTGCCCTTTTTTATTGGGTGGAATTTTTGTAAAATCTAGATTTTCTAAACGCACGGTTGCCACCATGTCAAAACCAGCCACCACCCTGACGCTATTGATAGTCCTGCTTATCTTATCCGCCGTGAACATGCGTTCTCCGATAGTCATGCTAGGCTCGCTAGCACCGACACTCATCGAGGTGCTGGGCTTGTCGGTGTCTGCCATTGGGGTTTTGGGGGCGTTGCCGATGCCGACATTTGCACTGGGAGCCTTAGTTGCTCCTATGCTCGCCAAACGCTTGGGTTTGGAGCGTGTGATGATGATGAGCATGGCGATGCTTGCAACAGCGGTGCTGCTTCGTGTGTGGGTGGGTGTGAGTGGGTTTTTTGTGGGGACGTTGGTGCTGTCTCTTGCCATTGGGTTTTTAAATGCACTAACTGCACCGCTCATCAAAAAATACGCCCCCAATCACATCACGCTCGCCACAGGGGTGTTTAGCCTATCGATGTCGGTGTTTGCTGGCACGTGTGCTTTTGTGGTTGTGCCGATGGTGGGAGGTGTGGGGTGGCAGGTAGCCCTATCGTGGTGGGGGGTGTTTGCGGTAGTGGCACTGGCTCTTTTGGCGATGATAAATAAAATGACCTCCCATCATGCCATTGACCATACAGCCCATCTTGAACACATCTTTAACCCATGGAAAAACGCACAGGCGTGGTATCTGGGGGTGTATATGGGCATACAGTCACTATTGTTTTATACGGTAGCGAGCTTTTTGCCGTCCATTGGTGTTGGGTATGGCATGACAATGAAACAGGCTGGCGGATTGGCACTGTCTTTTCAGATGGCAGCACCTGTGGCGATATTGTTATTGACATATCTGATTAAACGAGGGCTATCTATCAGGGTGGTCGCACTGGTGGCAAGCCTTGCCAATGTCATCGGTGTGGGTGGCGTGCTGTGGGCTTCATCGTATCTGTATCTGTGGTCGGCGCTGATGGGCTTTGGGGCGGCGGCGATTTTTACGTTATCCTTGATGTTGTTTTCAATTCGCACCAAAAGTTTGGAGGCGGCACGAGATTTATCAGGCATGGTACAAGCGGTGGGGTATGGCGTGGCGTTTTTTGGTCCACTGGTTTTGGGAAGATTGTTTGAAAAAACAGGGGCTTGGGAGCTGTCTTTGCAGGTGTTGTTTGGGCTGATGTGCGTTAATGTGGTGTTTGGATATTTGGCAGGGCGGTCGGACAAGGTCGACTAGGTCATACCGCCCCATCTGGTTATTTGCGTTTTTTACCGCCTTGTACCGCCTTAAAGCGAGGATTGGACTTACAAATCACAAACGTGCGACCACGACGACGCACTACTTGACAGTCTTCATGACGGTTTTTGGCGGATTTTAGAGAGGAAAGGACTTGCATGGTAGCTCCTAGATGGTGGTTAAATAAAACGTTATAATATATCAAAAACAACTTAAAATCAAGCATGATGATAAAAACCATCTCATATACTTGACGATTTGGTATTTTAACTTTACAATTGTTCACTATTTTTATGGAGAAACGTCATGCCACACATCAGCCGTCAGGACATCGCTCGCCTTTTTGATTTGCCCTTTATGGATTTGCTCATGCAAGCCCAAAGTATCCACCGCCAACATTTCCCTGCCAACGAAGTACAAATCTCCACGCTTTTATCCATAAAAACAGGCAACTGCCCTGAGGATTGTGGTTATTGCAGTCAGTCGGGACATCATAGAGATAAAGTGGGACTAAACCCCGAAAAACTCATCGCCATTGAAAAAGTGGTGCAAGAAGCCAAACGAGCAAAAGCAAATGGTTCATCTCGCTTTTGCATGGGAGCGGCGTGGAAACACCCACAGGATAAGGATTTGCCGTATTTGACCACGCTCATTAGCGAAGTCAAGGCACTTGGTATGGAAACTTGTATGACGCTTGGCATGCTTTCGCCTCATCAAGCCCAAACATTGGCAGACGCAGGGCTGGATTATTATAATCACAACCTTGACACATCACGCAACTATTATGACAGTGTTACCACCACTCGCACCTATGATGAACGGCTGGCAACGTTGGATTATGTTCGTCAAGCAGGGATAAATGTGTGTAGCGGAAGCATTGTCGGTATGGGCGAAAGCCGTGCAGACCGTGTGGACTGGGTGTATGAGCTGACCCAAATGCCTGTACCGCCCCAGTCCATTCCTGTCAATTTGCTTGTACCCATCAAAGGCACGCCACTTGGCGATAAGGTGCTGACAGAGGGTCGGCTATCCACGATTGAATGGATACGCACGATTGCCGTTACTCGCATTTGTTGTCCAACGAGCGTAGTGCGACTGTCAGCAGGGAGAGAGAGTTTGACCGATGGCGAGCAGGCTTTGGCATTTATGGCAGGGGCAAATTCATTCTTTTATGGCGATAAATTACTCACCACCACCAACTCGTCCATGAGTAATGACGACCATTTAATGAAAGAATTGGGGCTAACCGCCAAAACCGCCCACCCCAAACCCAAAATCATCAATGCCATGACAGGTCAAGCCGAGCAAGATTTATCCGCCCATTGTCCCTTATCCGCCTAACGTTACCAACTAAAAACACTTGTACAATGGTGTAAATATTGTTAAACTGCACCAGTATTTTTTCTTTTTAAAGGACTAGATTGATGAAAAAATCCACCCTATTTAGATTATCCGCCATCGCTCTTGGTTTGTGTGCCAATGCGGTTTATGCTAACGAGTATAGCCAAGTTGTCATTTTCGGAGATAGCCTGTCGGATACTGGTCGTATCAAAGAACTGGCAAACCAAGAAATCCCTGCATTAGGCGGTCTATTACAGCCATCATTTACCACCAATCCTGACCCTGTGTGGACAAGTCTTTTGGCAGAGGCTTATGGTAAAACCGCCATCGCCAACACCGCCGAAAATCCCAACGGCACAAACTATGCGGTGGGCGGGTCGCAGTCAGCTCGTACTGCAACTTGGGGTGGCACTCCTGTACAAATTCCAACGACCGCCGAACAAATCAAAACCTATCTAGATAAACACAACCAAAAAGCCGACCCCAGTGCCCTATATGCAGTATGGATTGGGGCAAATGATTTGTTTTATGCCATCGAGCATGGTGGTGGTTTGGCACACGCCAACAAGGCGGTTACAGATACCGTAGGGGACATTGAAAAACTTCATCAGGCAGGAGCGACTACTATTTTAGTACCCAACATTCCTGATTTGTCTTTGACACCACTCATACACAATACTGCGCCCAACGCCAAACCGCAAGTACAACTTCTCACTCAGATGTATAACAAAGGCGTGTTTGACGCATTAAATCAATCCAACGCCAACATTATCCCTGCCAATACCTTTGCACTTTTGCAAGAAGCTTATGCCAACAAAGAAGCTTTTGGGTTAAGCGATGTTACTGGTACGGCTTGTAAAGAAACACCACCCATTCCACACACCTCATCATCATTGGCATGCAACAAAACCAAACTGGTCTCGCCCAACGCAAACGACACGCACATGTTTGCCGACCTAATCCACCCAAGTGGCAAAACGCACCGCATTTTGGCTCAATATTATCGCTCCATCATCGATAGTCCCGTTCAAGTAGGACAATTATCCCAAAATATCCTAAACACAGGCTCCACCAATGACCGTCATTTATATCGCAAGCTCAACCAGTTAAGTGGCGATAACCACAGCGTATGGGCGGACATTCATGTTGGCGATGATAGCCCACTCACTACCGTTGGTGCGGATATTGTGGGGGAAAATCACCATACTGGGGTATACATCAGCCATCAAAACCAAGATTATCAGCTGGCAAACACCCTAAACGCCAACACAAAAAATGTCGGCTTTGGTGTGTATCATCGTCATGATTTTAACAAAATTCGCCTCAATGCAAAAATTGGCGTAGACATGCTGTCAGTGGATACTCAAAGACACATCGCATGGGAGGGCGAAAACCGTACCCATAATGCAAAAACAGATGCCAGA
This sequence comes from Moraxella sp., assembly GCF_030525845.1. Taxonomy (GTDB): domain Bacteria; phylum Pseudomonadota; class Gammaproteobacteria; order Pseudomonadales; family Moraxellaceae; genus Moraxella. Next base: position 21,789 of record NZ_JAUNDY010000022.1, on the reverse strand, counting down.
CGTTTTCATGGTGGCATACAAGCAGGATATGCCCTTGATGTCAATAAACTTACCGTACGCCCTTATGTTGGTGTCAACGCCCAAAAGGTAAGAGTGGGTGCACTCGCCGAAAATAATGCCCATCTATCCACCGCCATGCAGTTTGGCAAACAAGAAATCAAATCTTTACAAGGCGAGCTTGGACTTGATGTTGATTACCTCATTCGCCCCAACATGACTTTGACGGGCGGTATCAGCCACGCTCACGAGTTTAAGGACAGCCAACGCACCATTAACGCCACCTTATTATCCGTACCTGAATATGCTCGTGGATTTAATACCGCCATCACAGGCGACAAAGTTCATGCCACTACCGCCCATGTGGGTATAACCAGTCAGCTCAAATCCGCCACCATTGGTGCAGGGGCATACATTACTCATCAAGATGGCAAAAACGATGGCAACACCCAAGCAGGCGGCAAGCTAAGTGTGGCATGGAAATTCTAAGTTGCTTTAAAATTGACATAAAAAGTGGTATCATGCCACTTTTTATTTTGTCTAATTTGCCATGTTTGAATACATCAAAGCCTTTCACGTCATTGCGATGGTTTGTTGGTTTGCGGGGATTTTTTATTTGCCACGCTTGTTCGTCTATCATGCCATGAGTGATGATAAAATCAGCCAAGACCGCTTTGCCCTCATGGAGCGTAAACTCTATCGTGGCATCATGACTCCTGCGATGATGGCGACTTGGATATTGGGGCTGTCAATGGTGGTGATGAATTGGCAAATTTACAAAACGCAAGGCTGGCTACACGCCAAAATTACCCTTGTGATTTTACTAACCATCTATCATGTGATGTGCGGACGTTTTCGCCTCAAACTTATCAATAATCCCCGCTTTAAAAGCCACGTCTACTGGCGATGGTTCAACGAAGTACCTGTATTTATTCTGATCGCAGTGGTGATTTTGGTGATTGTTAAGCCTTTTTAATAATTTTTACAAGAAAGATTAAATAATAAAAGTTTGCAAAGATGATTGATTTTTATCTATGATATGCTATGATGTTTGTATTGGTGGATAATATTTGATTTTAACGTAATATTGGTTTTGTTGGATTTGCATTAAGGAGTTGCAAGTGAATTGTTTTTTGCATAATAATACAATAAACGATACGACATCACACAAAGAAACTGTGCATGGTAGTGATTTCTTGTTTAAAAAATCAGACATCACTGAGCTGGATTTGGAAAATCACGATTTAACTGATGTAGGCGTGCTTTCGGATTTGACATGGTTTACTTCTGTGAATTTGGGGTATAATCAAATCAGCGACATCTCGCCTTTGGGTGGATTGACTCAGCTTATGCATGTGCGACTTAGCAATAATAAAATTGTGGATATTTCACCATTGGCAAAACTGACCAGATTGCAACATATATTTTTGGCAAATAATCAAATTTCTGATGTATCCGCTCTATCCACTCTTGGTCGCTTACAAACCTTAATTCTCTCTGATAATAAGATTGCTGATATCTCGCCGTTGTCAAGGCTGTATTTGATGGAGTCTTTATGTCTTAGCGGTAATGCCATCAGTGATATCTCTGCACTTGAAAAGGTGGGGTCTTTGGGGGATTTTACCACGCTTGATTTATCCTATAATCAAATCAAACACATTGACGTGTTATCAAAATTTACAGGATTGATTTCATTAGGACTTCGTGCCAATCAAATCGGCGACATCTCGCCATTGACAAACATAACCACACTCAAAGAGTTGTTTTTGGGGCGTAATCAAATCAGCGATGTTCGACCACTTGCCAATCTTAAACATTTGACATGGCTTGGGCTAAAAGGCAACCCCATCAGCATAGAAGATGTGGCATGGCTTCAAGAGAGATTGCCAGAGTGCAATATTTGCTTTGGCGATGAATGTGATGATTTGGATTGATTTATTATAAAAACACGCTTATGATGGGCGTGTTTTTGTTTTAAATGGGAGTTTCCATGAAAGCAGTATTTTTGGATAGAAATACATTTTTATCTAGCCTAACCATGCCTACCCCTAATGGGGTCAGCGAGTATCAGGTGTTTGAGAGTACACCCCAAGATGATGATGTGATTGTGGCACGGTGTGAAGGGGCGGACATTATCATTGTCAATAAAGTGGTCATTGGTAGGGTGGTTATTGAGCGATTGCCAAATTTAAAGCTTATCCAACTGACCGCCACAGGCATGAATAATATCGATTTGGTGGCGTGTGAGGAGTGTGGCGTGGCGGTGCAAAATGTCGCAGGATATAGCACCGACAGCGTGCCAGAGCATACTTTTATGCTTATGCTTACTGCCATGCGTGCAGGGCGACATTATCACACACAAGCAACGGACGGCACATGGCAGGCAGATGGTAAGTTTTGTTTGTTAGATACGCCCATACTGGATTTGGCGGGGCGGACACTGGGCATCGTGGGGCGTGGGGCAATCGGACAAAAAGTAGGGCAAATCGCCACCGCCTTTGGTATGACGGTGCTATACGCTGACAGGGCGGGGGCGACCCCCAGAGAGGGCTACACCGCCTTTGATGAGGTTTTGGCGTGTGCCAATGTGATTAGTTTGCATTGCCCTTTGACGGACGACACGCACCACCTCATCAATGATGACACCATCAGCAAAATGGGTAAAAAACCCCTTATCATCAATGTCGCTCGTGGCGATGTGGTGGATAGTCATGCCATCGTCAGGGGGCTGTTAGAGGGTAAGATTTTGGGTTATGCCAGCGATGTATTTCCCCAAGAGCCACCAACCGATGATGAGCCACTACTTGCCCTAAAAGACCACCCACGAGTGTTTTTTACGCCTCATAATGCATGGGGTAGCGAAAACGCCCAAAGTCGGTTGTGGGCGATATTATGTCAGCGTGTGAGTGGGTTTATTAAGGATAAATCGCTTTAATGATTTGTCAATATTAACATTGTCATTCAATGCGATAAAATATGTGGCGTTGGGGTTATTTATGAAAAAATTACTGCTTTTGTTTGGTGTTGTCTTGTCAGCGTGTGCCGATGTGCCATTAAACCAAAACGCCACCACCCTCATCAATCATCATCACGCACGCCAACAAAGTGCCACACAAACACAAAAGGACAGTTATTATTATCTTTTGGGTATTGGGTCAAAAGATGAGCCATTGCAGGCGGGTAAGGTATATACTGATGAGTTGCAGGCACTTTTAAAGCAACATGCCAGCGAAGAGGAGATATTGGCTTTAAATCAACAACACCCTGTTCATGAAGTTGTTATCTTTGATGAGGGTAATGATGACAACACAGGGTTATTTTGTCAATATCAGGTGAGTGGTTCTCAAAATCCTCATGCGTGTTTTGAGAGCCTCTTGACCCAAAAATTTGACATCTCAAAAAACAAAACTGTCCATGACCGATATGCCACCTTTTTAAAAAACAGCCCAGCAATCATGCAAGGGGATTTTCATTTTTCAATGCATTATCCGCAATATGCGATTTTAATAAAAGGGCAACGACTGCATTTTATTCATTTATTAAAAACCCATCACCCCAGTCAAGTCATGCAAGGGTTACTTGATGAGTTATCCTCATTGCGAGCTTATTTAGCCAATGCCAATCTTTTGATTGATAAAATTCTTTATGCGAATATGATAGCCAATCAAATCCAAACAATTGTATTATATCACACCCACAATCCCACCATAAAACCAACCATATCGCCCATGACTGCTGATGAGCTGAGTTTTAACACGGCAATCACGGGCGAATTTATGGGGGTGTATTATTTATTTAATCATCTGGATAAGGACATCAATACTACTTTATTTTATAAAAAGCACAAAACCATCAATGATGTTGCCAATACCATGAGTGAGCAAATTAACATGGCCAAATTGCCCGCCTCAGAATTTGCTGCCCATTATCATCATGATAATAAGTCAACACAGAAAAAATTAGACCCAACCAATGTGATTGGTAAAACTCTTGCCGATGTTGGCGAGTATGATTACCGCTCATACATGGTCAAGGTAAAATCGCTGGACAATCTGATTAATATTGCCAATCATCATATCAATGGTGTGCCATTAACCAATGTATTTGCTCCCACCCTAACAGGCAGTCTGATAGAAAGCACACATATTTGTTTGCAAAACCCCACAAGTGGCAATGATGTTGCCACAACAAAGCAGGATAAAAAATTTGAGTGTTTAAACATTTAAAGTGTTTAATGGTCATCAAAACGGCACTTCGCTGACCCATTCTAGCCACGCTCCATGTACGGGGTGTTTTAGGCGTAGGCGGTGGGCGTGTAGGTTTGGTCGGTTAGATAATGACAACGCCACGCCCTCAGCATAAATGGGGTCGCCAATCATCACATGACCGATATGCACGCAATGCACTCTAAGTTGGTGCGACCGCCCCGTAACAGGGTATAGGGCAAGGCGAGTTACAGGGTAGCTTTGCCCGTCAAGTTGGCGTAATTCGTGGTGCATGACTTCATAATGTGTCAAAGCTCGCTTGCTCCAAGTCGTGTCCACGATGTGTCTAGGTTTGGTGGTGGGCTCGTAGCGGACAGGAATGTCAATCACGCCTTTTTTATCATCGTTTAGCACCGTGCCAAATACCACCGCTTGATATTCTTTGGTGGGAATGCGGTCAATGAATTGTTTGGATAGATGGGTCTGGGCAGATTCATTTTTGGCAAAAATAATCAGTCCTGAGGTGTCCATGTCAAGCCGATGCACGAGCTTGATGTTGGGATATACCCTAAGCAGGCGAGATTGTAAGCTTACCTTTAATGTACGACCGTCCACACTAAGCAATCCAAAAGGCTTATCGCCCACCCAGATGTCATCATCTTCGTAAACGGTAATAGATTTGATAAAATCCCTAAAAAAATCAATATCTTTGGCATTTTCATCAGCATTCATTAGGGCGATTTTGTCGTCAGTTAGGCGGTCGTGGGTGCGTTGTGTCATGGGTGTTTCGTGGGTGTGAGTTTAGTTGTCTTAATGGGTGTTTTTGACAAATTAAATTTGCCTATGTAAATAATGATTGTTATTATAGCATGAAGTTTTGGGGTGTTTTTTGGGTTTTTGAATATAAATCTTGAAAAATCATCAACACCTCCCATTATGATTTTGATGACACATGCATATTAACACTTGGCGTATTGTGGATTTATGCTTATATTAAATACGCCCCATGATAAAGGTAAATTACCATGACCATCATTAACACCACCGACAGCAGTTTTGAGGCAGATGTTCTTAAATCGGACAAGCCAGTTTTGGTAGACTTTTGGGCCCCTTGGTGCGGTCCTTGTCGTGCCATCGCCCCAACGCTAGAAGAGCTTGATGCTGAATACGCCGACAAATTCCAAATTGTTAAAGTAAACGTAGACGAAAATCCAGAGATTTCAGCACGTTTTGGTATTCGTAGCATTCCTACTTTGTTTGTTTTTAAAAATGGCGAAAAAGTCGATATGGTCATCGGCGGTCAGCCAAAATCAGAATTTGTTAAATTGCTGGATAAGCACCTGTGATATTAACGGTTTTGTGCCGACGCCAAAAAAACAAGCCATGAATTCATGGCTTGTTTTATTATGCTCTCAGTTCGGCTCTTAACGGCAACCTGTCAGCCAGCTCCAAGAGTGCTTTTTGGTATACACCTCTTTTGAAAGGAACAACCTGACCCAAAGGATACCAGTAGCTGACCCATGCCCATTCATCAAACTCAGGTGTTGCAGTATCAAACCGAATAAAGTGTGTATTTTTCTCATCTAGGCGAAGCAAAAACCATTTTTGTTTTTGTCCGATACAGAGTGGCTCTTGTCCAAGTCGAACATAGCGTCTAGGCAGTCGATAACGAAGCCAATCATGCGTAACCCCAAGCACATCAACATGATGTGGGGATAGCCCAACCTCTTCATATAACTCACGATACATCGCATCAAGCGGTGTCTCGCCATAGTCAATCCCCCCTTGTGGGAATTGCCAGCTATCATGTCCGATGCGTTTGGTCCACAGCACCTGCCCTTCTGTATTTGCCAAGATGATACCGACATTGGCACGAAAGCCATCTGCATCAATCATGACGAAAACCTTAAATTTATCAAAGCCAAATGGTTGGCAAATTATTAGCGACTATTAAACCAAATTTTTGACAAAATGTGTAACATTATTTTGCTTAAAAATGTTTCTAAATGATAAGTTGATGATAAATTTCACAAAAACCGTCAATTTTTATGAAGTTTTGGGATTTGTGGAGTGAGACTGACGATGGGTAGGGTGGTGTATGCAAATTTGCCCTTTGGTAAATTTGTGCTAAAATGGGCAATTTGTGTGGCATAAACCCTATATAATGAGGTAAAACATGAGTGATATGAACGCCAGTGTTCGCTGGCTAAAAAATGACGTGATTAATTTTGAGGCAACCAGTGGCTCAGGTCATCAGGTGGTGCTAGATTCTGCTCAGACGCTTGGGGCTAGACCGATGGAGCTGATTTTGATGGGGCTTGGCGGCTGTGCCAGCTATGATGTGGTGAGTATTCTGCAAAAATCTCGTCAAGCCATTCGTGATGTTCGCTGTGAGGTGTCGGCAAAGCGTGCCGATAGCGTGCCTGCGGTTTTTACCGACATTCATTTGCATTTTATTGTGGAGGGGGAGAACATCAAAGAATCCGCTGTCGCCAAAGCGGTTGAGCTATCCGCCACCAAATATTGTTCCGCCTCAAAAATGCTGGCTGACGGTGGGGTAAATATCACGCACGATTTTGAAATTTTGGCGGTGTAATGATGGCTATAAGCTGGGTCATGTTATTTTCTGATAAAGCCAGTCATGCCATCATTGCTGTTGTGGTGGCGTGTCTTTTACCTTTTGTTTGTGCATTTTTGGCAAAGCTTGTAGGGGGATTTGACTTTAAGACAGACAACCAAAACCCACGTGAATTTTTAGCAAAAAGTACAGGGCTGTCAGCACGGTTAAATGCTTCGCAAGCCAATAGCTTTGAGAGTTTGCCAATGTTTATTGGTGCGGTCATCTTTGCCATGTATGCGTTCGTCCCCCAAAATATCGTCAACGCAGTGGCATGGCTGTATGTGCTATTGCGTGTCATTTATGTGATGGCGTATGCCATGAATTTGGCGTTATTTCGCTCGGTGATTTGGGCGTTATCGCTGACATGTTGTTTGCAGTTATTTTATCTTTCCATAAAAGCATTGTCATAAATAAAATATTTGATGGATTATGATAGAATGTTTATTAAAATTATCGATAAAAATAACAAATTTTAATAAAATTATTTGTATTTTTTTAATAAAATATGTTAACATATCAATATGAGTAAAGTTGATTTGGTGTTTAATTGATTTTTACTTAACAAACCGTTGATTGTACTGCCCAAAATATCAAACGTATCAGATGACTTTGCGGTTTTGTCTTTTATTTTGATTGTGTTGGGTGTTATCTTTAAAGAGGATTTATTATGACTGGTGTTAATATTGATGCATTGAGCGTTGAACAGCTAGAAGCGTTGGCAAAAGACGCACAAGCCAAAATCAAACAAAAGCAAGCACAGGGTCTAAAAGACGCTTATTTGCAATTTAAACAAATCGCCAAAGAGCATGGTTCTACCATTGAAGAAATTCTAAAAGTAGGCAAAAAAGCTCAAAAAGAAAGCAATGTGGCATACCGTGATCCAGCCAACCCAAAAAACGTTTGGGCAGGTCGTGGTCGTAAACCAGCTTGGCTTGAAGCTGCTTTGGCACAAGGCAAAAAGCTAGAAGATTATGCCGTGTAATCACAGAGCAAGATTTTCTTGACTGTGCCATCAAATAAGTCAGGATTTTTTATTCTGGCTTATTTTTATCGATAAGATGTGCCGATATTTTGATTTGTAATTCATGGTCTAAAATCTTGTGATTGCAAAGCATTGAATCGTTTCATGACCGAGATGATTTGGGTTGTCATTGTTAATAAATATCGGCAGGCTTTAATGATTAAGACAGATATAAAAGACCAAACAACAAGACTGAGGATGAGTTAAAATAGCAAAAATCGATGTGCATAAAATCCAAAATGTTGATAAGAGATGTATTTGATTTTTTATATGGTCGGCAAAATAACAGCAAGTGGTGTGCTGTTTTAAGTAAAACAAAATTTGAGAAATGTTATGGCAAGTATTAATAAAGCTATCATCGTAGGTAGATTGGGTCAAGACCCAGAGGTTCGTCAATTTCAAAATGGCGGTAGCTTAACCAGCATTAATGTAGCGACCAGCGACCGTTGGACAGATAAAAATACAGGCGAACAAAAAGAACAAACCGAATGGCATCGAGTGAGCCTATTTAATCGCTTGGGCGAGATTGCCGCTCAATACCTGCGTAAAGGGTCGCTGGTGTACATTGAGGGTAGTTTACATACTCGCAAATATACTGATGCTCAGGGTATCGAGCGTTATAGCACAGAGATTCGTGCCAATCAAATGCAAATGCTAGACAGACGTGAGGGCGGTCAAGGGCAGGATTGGCAAGGTGGCGGCTGCGGCAACCGTCAAAATAACACAAACACCTACAACCAACCAGGTCAATGGGGCGGTCATGATGGCCACCAAAATCATCATGGTGGTGGCTTTGGTGGCGGTCAATTTCAGGGCGGTAATTTTAACAATCAATTTCACTCCAACCAAAATGGCTTTGGTCAAGGCATGCCAAGCTATCAAAACAACAACCCTAATCAAGGCTTCGGTCAACAAGGTGGCATGCCAAATCAAGGCATGGGAGGCATGGAACAGAGCATGGGTCAAGGCATGAACGTGCCAGCCTCAAACCCATTCATGAACGATAAGCCAGTCCCCACAAAGGCGGTAACCCCACCAGTGGATACCAAGCCTACTGATGAAGATTTACCATTTTAGTTGACCAGTCATGACACCAAGACGGCGATGAGAGTATCGCCGTTTTTTTATTTTAAATTTTCATTGAAAAAATCCCCTTTTTAGGTCATAATTTGTTACAATAATACCGCTACATCTGTAAACTTTTTTGGAAAAATTTATGAAACGAGTCGTCATCACAGGCATGGGCATTGTCAGCAACATTGGCAATAATTTAACCAGCGTTACCGAAAGTCTAAAAACAGGCAAATCAGGCATCATCTTTAATCAAAGCTATGCCGACAATGGCTTTAAATCGCAAGTTTCTGGTTCTATTGACAAGGATGCCCTAGACACCGCCCAAATTGACCGCAAATTAAAACGCTTTATGTCGGACGCAAGCCTATATGCCTATGTCTCGGCATTGTCCGCCATTGAAAATGCAGGTCTCACCCTTGATGAGGTGGCGGATAATGTGCGAGTGGCGGTGGTGGCAGGCTCAGGCGGAGCAAGCACAGCCGATGTCGTAACATCAGTGGATAACATGAAAGAGAAAGGACTGCGGGGCGTGGGGGCGGTTGCCGTGCCTAAGATTATGAGTAGCACCGTCTCTGCCACACTTGCTACTGGATTAAAAATCAAAGGCATTAGCTATTCTTTGTCATCTGCCTGTGCCACATCCAGCCACTGTGTTGGGCACGCGATGGAGCTTATCCAGCTTGGCAAAGCCGATGTGGTGCTGGCAGGTGGTGGCGAGAGCGAGCATTGGACGCAGTCATGCATGTTTGATGCGATGGGGGCGATGAGTACCCAGTACAACGACACACCCACCACCGCCAGTCGTCCTTATGACACCACCCGTGATGGTTTTGTCATCGCAGGTGGGGGTGGTATGGTGGTCGTGGAGAGCCTAGAACACGCCACCGCTCGTGGGGCGACTATCTTAGCAGAGATTGTCGGCTATGGGGCGACATCAGACGGAGCGGAAATGGTCGCTCCAAGTGGAGAAGGGGCAACTCGCTGTATGCAAATCGCCCTAACGCAAGCAGGGCTTGACACGGTGGACTATGTAAACTCACACGGCACCAGCACGCCACTTGGCGACATTACCGAGCTAAATGCCATCGCAGATGTGTTTGGCGGTGCGGATAAAACACCGCCCATTAGCTCCACCAAATCCATGACAGGGCATAGCCTAGGAGCGGTGGGCGTGCAGGAGCTGATTTATTGTGTGCTGATGATGAATCATGACTTTATCGCCCCAAGCATTAACATCACCGACATGGACGAAAAAGCCAAGCCCTTTGACATCGTCCAAACCACCCGCCAAACCAAGATTCACTCGGTCATGAGTAACAGCTTTGGTTTTGGGGGAACCAATTCGGCACTGGTGATAAAGAAGTTTGAAAACTAATCCAACTGACAAAGCCTGTTGTGATGACAGGCTTTTGTGTTAATATGCACAAAAATAAGCTAATAACGAAGGACAAAACATGAAACTCACCCACATTTTATCCGCCATCGCTTTGGCGTGCAGTCTAGCCATCTCTGCCCCTGCAATGGCAGATGATTTTGATACAGCAACAGCGTATTATGAACAGCAAAATTATACCCAAGCTTTCCCTATCTTTAAACGACTGGCAGAGCAGGGCAATGCCGATGCTCAATATAATTTGGGATATATGTATCACAATGGATATGGCGTAAAACAAGACTATACCCAAGCAGTGAGCTGGTATCGTAAGTCGGCTGAACAAGGGTATGCAAAGGCTCAAAATAATTTGGGTGCCATGTATGATGAGGGGCAAGGTGTCAAACAAGACTATGGGCAAGCCATCAGTTGGTATCGTAAGTCGGCAGAACAAGGGGATGCAGAGGCTCAATTTAATTTGGGTGCGATGTACGATGAAGGATATGGCGTTAAACAAGACGACCAGCAAGCATTCAGTTGGTATCATAAAGCAGCACAGCAGGGAAATGCAGATGCTCAATATAATCTAGGCAATATGTATGGTGATGGACGAGGTGTTCGCCAAAGTCATGGTAAAGCGATGATGTGGTATAAAAAAGCCTATGAGCAAGGCAAGGTAGATGCCGCCTATAACATCGCTGTGATGTATGACAGTGGCGAGGGCGTGCGTCAAAATAAAAAAGAAGCCAAAGAATGGTACGGCAGAGCCTGTGATTTGGGTGATCAAGAAGGCTGTGATGAGTCAAAAAATCTTGTTAAGCAAGGCTATTGATGTTGGCGTGTCTTGATGAGACAAGTTTTATAAAGGCGGTCTGTACCGCCTTTGTTGTGATTAATGAGATGGTTGATGGTGTGGCTAGCGTGTGTGATGGGTTTTGGCTGTTTTTTAAAAGGGGCTTTTGTTTTTGGGTGTTTTGTTTTACAATTTGCCTTTTATTGACCGCTTAACAATGCTCACTCATCATTTTACCACCCCCCACACCCCAAGCGAGCTGACCGCCCTGATTGCCACGCACTACCCCAACTGGCAGGTGTGTTTTTTAAATAACAATCATCGCCCTGTGATTGGTATTTGCCCAAAAACCGCTTGGCAGGTTGAATTTGACGGCACATTTACTGCCCACCGCTGCGACCGCCACACAGGGCAAAGCTTTGCCTATGCCATCACTTACAGCGATTGGCAAAATGAACTGATTGCTTATAGCAAGAATTTTGATTGCCCCACCCAAAAAGACGAATACACACACGGACTTATGGGCTTTATTGGTTATGACATGAGTGCCAATCATTTAAATGCCAACATCGGCATTAAAAAAAATCAGCCCTGTGCGTATTTGGGGCATTATGATATTTATTTAAAAAAGAGCGATACTGGATTTGAGCTTTTTGGTATTGATGTTGATGAATTATTTTTTAATGAGATTAAAGATAATTTAGCAAATTTATTAAAAGAAAAATTAACATCGCCCACACCCACCCAATTTAACCCCACTTGGCAAAAACAAGATTATATCAATGCCTTTAACCATACCCAAGAATACATCAAAGCAGGCGATACTTATCAAATTAACTTAACGCAAAGATGGCAAGCGGATTTGGCTAATTTATCCAGCCATTTGCCCAATTTACAAAATCAAATGAACGCCCCTTTTGCAGGCTATTTACAATTAACCAATTTTGAATTATTATCCGTATCGCCAGAATTGTTTTTCGAATTTTATCAGGAAAATGGCAACATTCATCTGATTACCAAACCCATCAAAGGCACACGCCCCCGCCACAGCGACCCTATTATTGATGATAAATTAAAAAACGAACTCACAAACAGCGAAAAAGACATCAGCGAAAATTTGATGATTGTGGATTTATTAAGAAACGATTTGGGCAAATACGCCAAAGTTGGCACAGTAAAAACGCCCAAACGCTTTGCCATTGAAAGTTTTAAAAATGTTCATCATATGGTCAGCACCATTACCGCCAATTTAAAAGAAATACATTCCTTAGAAGTGTTATTTGGCTCACTACCAGCAGGCTCAATCACAGGCACGCCTAAAAAACGAGCCTGTGAGATTATTGATGAATTAGAAATCAGCCCACGCGGGGCATATTGTGGTACGATGGGTTATTTAAATTTTGATGGCACGGGCATTTGGAATGTGCTGATTCGCACGTTGCAAAAGTCAGACAAAGTAGAGCTTTGGGCAGGGGGTGGCGTTACCATCAAATCAGAATTGGACAGCGAATACCAAGAATGTATGGATAAAGTAGGGGCTATCCTTGCTGTTTTTGACAAAAAAGGGTGCAATGCACCCTAAATTAGTGATGATGTGTACTGTGGTCGTGTTCGTGGTTGGCGTGGTCGCTCATGGCATGCTGATGGGTCATGTGAGTGGTGTCATCGTGGGTGTGGGCGTGATGGTGGTTGTGATGACCGCCACCATTATGCGTCATGACTAAGATGCCAGAGATAAGCATGATGGCACCGCTAAATCGGCGTAGGTTAAAGGCTTTAACTTTTTGTTGGAGCCACGAGAGTGTCGCCCCTGTCAAAGCAAGCATGGGAATTGTGCCAAGTCCAAACATCGCCATAAACAGCACGCCCATCATTGGTTCGCTGGTTGCCGAAATACTCACCGCCATCACTAATGCTCCGTACACCATACCACAAGGGAGTAGTCCCCACAGCAGTCCTGCCGATAGGGCTTTTGGTATACTATCCATTGGTAGTACCTTTTGGCGAATGGGAGCAAGAGCCTGCCAGAGACCTAAGCCCACTTTTTCAAGGCGATTTAAAATGGGCAAACCAAGCATGAGTAGAGAGGCAAAAATAATCGCCAATCCCAGTATGATGCGTGGCAGGGCATTGCCAGTGATAAAAGGGGCTAGCACTGTCTCGCCCACCAATGTCGCAACCAGTCCCAACCCCATATAGCTAAGTATGCGACCCACATGATAGCTGGCGATGAGTATGCCTCGTTTTTGGGGGTTTAGGTTTTTCATGCTGATACCAAAGGCGGCAACGATACCACCACACATGCCCATGCAGTGTGGTGAACCCAAAAACCCCATGGCAAGAGCAGGAATGAGTAAAGCGAAGTTCATGAGTTATCCTTGGAGGTGTTTGTTTGGCTTGGGGTTTCACGGCGAGCTTGACGGTCGTCCAAGATGATTTGGTCAGGAGCGTTATCCAAGTCCTCAAATTGGTTGGATTTAACGGCATACACAATCGCCCAAATCGCCACAGCAAACAGCATAAGACTAAGTGGAATCAACAAATAAATACTACCCATAGCGTTTTGGATGTCAAAATAATCGTTATTTTATCACACTTATAATAATAATCCATGAGACATTTTAAAAACCCATAAAATTTATGAGGATTTGGCAAATTTTATGATAAATTGTGATGATGGCATACTAATTTTCTATAAAATAACTTGCGACATTTGCTAATTTTTGCGACAATAGTGCTATTTATCCAGTTAAAGGGCATTGGTTTGTCATTAGCTTCCCTAAAAATTCAGTCCTTGCCAAGATTTTCACTTAACTTCGCCGCCAACATCGTTGCCTCCTTGTGGATGTTGGCTGGCTCGGTGCGTGCTTTTCATTGGGTTAAGCCAACGTTTGGGCAGTTTGTGCTGTTTGCGGTGTTGGCATTGGCATCAAACATCTTGTTTGGCTGGCTGGCTTCCAGTATGGGTAGTGAGTTTAATGAGCAAGGGCTTATCAGTTATCTGATTTGGCCGACCGTCATGCTGGTGGTGGGGATTTTGCTTGCCAAACGCACCCAAAACTATGCACTACTATTTGTGCCTGTGATTTTGTGGCTGGTGGCGGACACACTCCTTGTGCTACTACAAAGTGGCGTGCAATTTTTAATCCTTCAAAACTGGCTGCCTCACTGGCTGTATGATGTCATGCCACTAATTTTTATGGCGTTATTTGTGTGGCAGACGACGGCACTTTTGTGGGTGTTTGCCAAACGACTGCACTGGCCGTGGTGGGAACAAGCGGTCATGATGGCAGGGGCGATTGCTCTTTTGGCGGTTTGGCAAAAAAACGTCGCCGACCAACCGATTTTTAAGGTAAAAAATCCCATGCCGACCATTTCTGAGGTGGAATTTTATGCCCAACCGATGATTTTGGCTGACCATTTGACCCAAATTGAAAAAGGCGAGAGTGGTAAGAGCGAATGGTATTTTATGGGCGTGGCTGGCTACGGCGAGCAAGATGTGTTTAAAAGCGAGATTGAGCAGGCACGTCAGCTGTTCGATGTACGCTTTGGCACAAAGGGTAAGTCGGTAATGCTCATCAATAACAAATCCACATGGCAGACAGATGCCATCGCCAGTAAGACCAGCATTCATGAGGCATTGCAAGTCATTGGTAAGCAGATGAATAGCGATGAGGATGTGCTGTTTTTGGCGCTAAGTTCGCATGGGGCGGTGGCAGAAGACGGTCAGATTTTGGGGGATTTGGTGCTTGATAATCCGCCACTTGACCTTGATGATATTGACCCAGTGTGGCTAAAAGAAACGCTCGATGCCTCTGGTATCCGCTGGCGTGTGATCGTGGTGTCATCTTGTTATTCTGGGGTGTTTATTGAAGCGTTATCATCGCCAACCACGCTGATTATGACTGCCTCTGCTGCCGATAGAGCGTCCTTTGGCTGTAATCATGATGCGGATTTGACGTATTTTGGGCGAGCGTTTTTTGCTGAGAGCTTGCGTGAGAAAAATACCTTTGAGGAAGCGTTTGCCTACGCCACCAAACGTGTCAGTGAGCGAGAGGCTTTGATGGGGCTTACGCCGTCTAAGCCACAGATGGACATGGGTAGCTTAATGAAGACGGCGTTACCTGAGCTTGAAAAGTCGTTATTTGAAAACAGTCAAGAGCCAAAAGCTCCATGAGATTATGAAGATTTTTGGCGTTTATTTTTAATAAAGCCAATCACAACAGGCAATGTGGTAATGGCAATGATACCAAAAATCACGTAGGTAAAATTCTCCTTGATGATGGGCTGATTGCCAAAAAAATACCCAAGCAGTATAAAAGAACCAATCCACAAAAACCCACCAATGGCATTATATGCCAAAAACCGCTGATAATGCATGCTCCCTGCCCCTGCCACAAAAGGAGCGAAGGTGCGAGCAAATGGCAAAAATCGTGCAAAAATCACGGTCTTGCCACCATGCTTATCAAAAAAGGCTTGGGTTTTTTTTAGGTGTTCTTGATTAATCCAGCGGGTATTTAACTCAAAAACCTTTGGGCCGATGGCTTTGCCGATGTGGTAGTTGAGAGTATCGCCCAGTACCGCCGCCACAAACAGCAGTCCGATGAGTAGGGCGGGATTTAACGCTCCTGTTACCGCTGCCAATGCTCCTGCGGCAAATAACAGACTATCTCCGGGTAAAAACGGCATGACCACAAGACCTGTTTCTACAAAAATAATCAAAAATAAAATCCCATAAATCCACATGCCGTAGTCGGTAAGAAATTGTGCCAAATGCTTATCAATGTGCAAAATAAAATCAAAAAGCTGTAAGATGATGTCCATGAGGGTAAGCCATTTTAAAAATAACGCTAAATTATATAATAAAAGACAAACGCTCACATCATAATTTGTACAAAAATTGTGTCTAAGATTGATTGAAAATACAAAACCTAAAATATCAAACTTGCCAGTCATTTTCCTAGCTTGTTTTGCATGGCTTTCTTGCTAAAATAAAACGCCCATTCACACGAGCCAAACCATGTCAAATTTTATCCAAACTTCCGTTAATAATGGCATATTAGAAATCACCCTAAATCGCCCCGATAAGAAAAATGCCCTTACCAACGCCATGTACGCTGACATGGTATCCGCCTTGATGAGTGCCAAAACGGACGATGACATTAAGGTTGTTTTGTTTAGTGCGGTGGGGGATTATTTTAGTGCAGGCAATGATTTGGCGGATTTTTTGGCGATTGCTCGTGATGGAGGCGATTTTGAAAAAGCACAAGGCGTGGCGTTTATTCGTACGCTTTCTGACTATCCTAAACCCATTGTTTGTGCGGTAACAGGGGCGGGTGTGGGGATTGGCACAACACTCCTACTGCATGCCGATTTGGTATATGTCCAAAAATCCGCTCGCCTTAGCACGCCCTTTGTCAATCTTGCCTTAGTTCCCGAAGCATCATCGAGCCTGCTTTTGACCGAACGGATTGGACATGTGCGAGCTTTTGAAATGCTTGTCATGGGCGAGTCAATCACAGGACAAACCGCCCATGAGTGGGGGCTTGCCAATGCTTGTTTTGAGACAGCTGATGAAGTTTTAGCCACCGCTCGCCAAAAGGCACAGCACCTTGCCAAACTGCCCGCCATTGCACTTTTGCAAACCAAAGCCTTAATGAAAAATACCAACGCCATTCAAGCGAAAATGGAACAAGAACTCGTTTTGTTTAATGAACGGTTAAAAAGTGATGAAGCAAGGGCGGTTTTTGCTCAATTTTTTAACAAGCAATAAGACGTTACTCATGTGCTAAGTGTCATAAGTGTCATCGGCAGACTTTGCCGTCATGAAATATCAATCTTTTTATTCTTAGTCTACCTTGACCTGAAAAATTTTTGATTTTATGATACCATGATGAAAATTTTTAAACCAAACCGCCATGCTTGAAATCCGCCACCTACAAATGCTTGCTACCCTTGCTCGTCATGGCTCGCTTGCCACGACCGCTGATGAACTTAATTTGACTGCCTCCGCCATTTCTCATCAATTAAAAGAACTTGAAAGCTATTATGACATCACGCTTGTGAACCGCCGTACACGCCCAGTTACGTTTACACCAGCAGGTAAACTTGTGCTACAACTGGCGGATAATGTCCTGCCACAGGTCGTTCGCACCAAAGCCGACATCAAGCGTCTGGCTCATGGACAATCAGGGCGATTACGTTTGGCGAGTGAGTGTCATAGCTGTTTTGATTGGCTCATGCCAATTTTGAATGTGTACCGCAAAACTTATAGCGATGTGGAGCTGGATTTTGCCTCAGGCTTTGAACCAGAGCCACACCAAATGCTCATCGATGGCGACATTGATTTACTCATCACAGCGAGCAATTTGCCGATTGAGGGTTTGTATTATCAGCCCTTATTTACTTATGAAAGCCGTTTGGTGATGTCGCCTGCTCATCGCTTGGCGAGTTATCAGCATATTACCCCTAGCGACTTGGTGGAGGAGACTTTGATTGTCTATCCTGTGGAGCAAGAGAGGCTTGACATCATCGCCAAATTTTTAAATCCTGCGGGCATTACCCCCAAAAACATTCGCACCACTGAGCTGACCGCCATGCTCATACAGCTGGTGGCATCTGAGCGGGGCGTGTCAGCGTTGCCTGATTGGGTGGCGAGCGAGTATGAGAAAAAAGGCTGGGTGATTTCTCGGACACTCGGAGACGGCGTGCATTGTCAGCTTTATGCAGGCGTGCGACAAAGTAGCCTAAACATGGCGTATATGACGGGGTTTTTGGGGTTGTTGGAGGGGATTAAAAAGCCGTGATGATTGACATCATCGCAAACTGTAAGGCATGCCATGCACCAAGTTTAAGCGGTGTATTGACGCACTTTGTGAATGAAGTTGGCTACACCTTTACTATTTAGTCAAACTCACTTTCCACACACCACCGTCCGCCAGTAACAAATAACCAAAAGTATCATTGGATACAGTACGCACTATGGGAGCGGGTAGGGTGTCATTTAGGGCAATCAAGCCATCAGGAGTCATCATACTCATCTGGCGATAGCCTTTATGAGGAATGAGAGCGAACATATAACGACCTGCCACCAAATTGGTATCAAACGCACCAATGGCATGGTTAGAATAACCCTTACCCAATACCTTTTCATTGAGCTTATCGCCAATTTGGGTGTACTCGACCAACCGCCCGACCAAATGGGGCATTTGCACCGAATACAATTTATCATCAAACACAAAAGGCGACTGCCAGCGATTGCTAGGTAGGGGCGTGCTTTGGGCGATGAGTTGTAATTGACTGTCCACATTGTCAATGATGACCGCACTTGCTCCATGCCCACCGCCTGCAAGTGTCGTTACTAGGCGATGACCTTTGCCGTTGGGTAGGATTTCAAAGCTATTTGCCTCAAAGACTGCTCCTTTGACCGTTAGGGGTTTGGCAAGTGGGGTTAGGCTGTGGCGTTCTAAAAATTGTACTTGCCCTGCCTCGATGTCATCGCCCAGTACCCCATGCTGATAGGTGGTGCTGTCGGGGTGGGATAGCACGGCGATATGTCCCTCGCTGTTATCGCCTGTAAAATTAATCTGCACGGGGCGAGCGTCTGGCAGTACAGGGGAAAAACTTGCAACCACCTCAACGCCATCGCCCACCACTTCAAGGCGGACAAGGCTTGCCGTGCCGTCATCGTGTGTTTGTACCGCTATGGTGGCAAATGGGAGCATGAGCATGGCAGAGTGGGGCGAGAGGTGGATGGTGGAGTGGTAAGTTTTGCCGTTTTGGATTAGGGTAAAATGACCGTCTTTGTTAGCAAAGGCGATTTTATCAAACTTTACCACAGGAGTCACGATAGGAGTCACGATTGGCGATACGCCCTCAGCAAGTTTGGCAGGTCTGTCAGGGTGTGGCACTTGCCATAGCTCGCCTTTGTCATTGATGACCATAAGATAGCCCACATCATCAAGGGCGATTTGTTTGGCAAGTCCGACTTTGGATAAGTCAAGCTCTGTCAGTTCATAAAATCCTTCACGCACCGTTTGGTGTTGGGTGGTTTTGGTGGCAGGTTCGGTGCTGGGTTTGGCACAGGCGGATAAGCTCGCCCCAAGTAGGACGAGGCTTAGGGTGAGGGTGATTTTAATTTTTGTGGTCATAAAGTAAAAAGTTGTCTAAAAAAGTTTGAGTATTAAAAGTGATGATTTTATTGTGATAAAACCCTATAAACAACTTTGTTGATAAATTTTTCATAGTCATTTAATATTAAATTTGAACCTAATGGCTTATCATCAAATTTAGATGATGTGCTTAGAATTAAATTTTGTTCGGAGTGTAATTTTAAATAATGATTGGTGTAATCATATCTATTGTTTAGGTCGAATATATGTTTAGCTGATAAATCAATAACATATATTAGCGTTTTGGTTGGACTGTGTAGCCAGCACTCATTATCATCATTAGACAGAATTTTATATTTTTCAAAATGATGTTCGTTAAATTGTTCCCATTTGCTGAATTCTCCTGTGTTTTTATAATAAGGTAATTGGCTAGGTATGATAAAAATTTGAAAATAAAGAATATTATTACTTCTGATGTTGGCAGTTTCTCCAAGCATATTTTCAAAATAATTATTGGCGTTTTGAGCATAATTTTGCATGACAAACTTCACAGCAATGCCAGCAATAGGCTTACTATTTTCAAAAATAGTAATATCTACATTTTTATTGATGTATCTGCCTTGTATTTTACCTTCATTTTGTTCTCCAAATCCCAAGGATTTAATTTGATAATCACCGCCCAAACGCTCTGATAAATCATGAGCAATCGCCCCATGTAATATCTTTAACTTCTCATTACTGCGAGAACTGGTGCTTAAAAACTTAATAAAAGAATCTCTTAGTACTTCTAAAAATCGTTGGTTATTCATGGTTATACCTTGTATATTAAATCAGACCATATGATTTAATTTGTTTACTAGATAATGATTTGTATCCGCCAGACATATCTTTACCTGTCAGGCGAGCATAATGTAAAAACTCTGGCGAACTTAGTGCATTTTTAGCAATTTGCCAATCCACATCATCATCTTTTTTGGTTAAAAAAATACCTGAATAAACCAATACTTCTTTTGGTAATTGAAAAAAGTTGATTTGTTGATTTACTAGTGTGCTAACAACTATTTTTTCTTGATGAGAGGTTTGTAAACCTTGACTGCGACCAAATTCAAACCATTGAGCTTTTTTGTCGCTGTCTCTTTTTAATAATTCTGTTTTATGTTTTAATAAATAATCGTATGCTAAGGGAAAGTTACTTGCTAATTCTTGTTCATCGTAAGCTAAATATCGTCCATTTTTATTGACATAGGGAAATATTATATGCTCTATATCGTCAGATGAGCCTTTATAGCGTGAACCTTTGACAACAGGTCTTAATACAGCTGTTTCTATCATTGTTCCATGAAATAATGATAAGCCATTCTCTTGATGTATGGCTTTATCAATAAAAATTTTATCTCTTAGTGTGGCAAAACCATACTGTATATTAAAATAATCTTGTAGGGATTTTTGTTTATTATTGTTTATTTTTGATAAAAATTCACTATTTTCTTTGTTGGCAAATATCCACTTTTTTGGGTCTAATTGACAATAATTGATACGATTAATTTCATGAAATTTATTATTGACTAGTTCTTTATAAATAAAATAATCATTTTGATAAGAATTATCAAAAACACTAATAGAGGTATAGGTAGAATAGCCATCAAATACTTTATTTGATTTTAAATCATATAGTAATTTTAATTTTTTTTCATTTTGCAAAAATTGGCGGAAATCACGATATGAGTTATTGTATAAAAAGCTGTTTGGTGTGATAAATCCAAATTTTCCTCTTTCATTTAACATAAAAAAACACATTTCAAAAAAAGCCAAATACAAATCTGTTGTGCCTTTGGTGAATTGAAATTTTTCTTTTAATATGTTTCTGGTTTCATCATTTAAATTATGTAAACGCACATAAGGGGGATTACCCACAATCCAATCAAAATAACGGGGATAATTTTGATAAAAATCTAAGGTATTTTTGTGATAAATTCGCCATGAGATAGAGCTAATACCAAGTTTTTCTTTGGTAATTTGATTTAATCTATTAATGCATTGATCACAAGCTGATTTATCAATTTCTACACCGATGATATATTCACTCAATTCATCAGAAATTTGTTGATGGGTTAAGCCGTTATCAATGCCTGCCTGAATATAACGGCTGACCATTTCGCACAAAAATTGACCTGAACCACAGGCAGGTTCTAAGGCATATCGCCTCAAAATCCGCTTGCCTGTGTAATCTGTGGCATTTAATATCTCTTGCACAATCCAAGTAGGCGTGGGAACTTGCCCTAATTGTTTGATTTTACTCACAATTATTTACTCCGTTTACTCTTAGTCTTTTTAGGCTCTTCCCCCACCTTCTCCACCAACGCAAAATCTACTTGCAATAAATCCATATTCACGCCAGCCACCTTAATCAAAAGCTGTTCGCCCAGTTTAAAGGTCGTACCAAGCTCACCGATGAGGGCTTGCTCTCGCTCGTTGTATTCATAATACTCCGCCGATAGGTTGGAGATGTGTATCAGCCCATCAATGAACAACTCATTTAAAGTGATAAATAGTCCAAAGTTCGTTACGGTGGTAATCGTCCCCACAAAGTCATCGC
>NZ_JAUNDY010000021.1 GCF_030525845.1 Moraxella sp. | reverse complement strand
CAGCTGTCTGCCACCATGAAAACTCGCACCACGCCACGCCTAAGATTTCATTATGATGAAGTTACCGCACATGGTAATTACATGACCAATCTCGTCAATGAAGCCATGAAAAAAACGGGCGATGCCCCAACCGATGATGTGGAAAACTCTTGATGGCAAAACAAGTTGTTTCAGGTGTTTTGCTACTTGATAAGCCAAGCGGTATCAGCTCACACACCGCCCTAGCCCAAGCCAAACGCCTCTTTATGTCGGCTGATTTTGACAGCAGAAAAGCAGGGCATACAGGCACGCTTGATCCGATGGCGACAGGGCTGTTGCCCATTTGTCTAGGCGAGGCGACCAAGTTTAGCTCTTTTGGGCTAGACGCAGATAAGGGTTATCATGCCATCATCAAGCTTGGCGAGCAGACCGACACGGGCGACAAGGAGGGGGAAGTGATAAAAACTTCGCCAATCCCTACCTTTACCCAAGCGGATTTGACCGACATCGCCCAAGCCTTAACAGGCGAACAATCACAAACCCCGCCCATGTACTCCGCCCTAAAAAAAGACGGCAAAAAGCTTTACGAATACGCAAGGGAGGGTATGGAGGTTGAGAGGCAGGCTCGCCCCATTGTTATCCATGAGCTGACTTTAACCAAACTTGATGAGCAAAACATCGCCCTACAAGTTACCTGCTCCAAGGGGACTTATGTGCGAGTGCTGGGCGAGACCATCGCTGAACGGCTTGGCACGGTGGGGCATTTGACGGCGTTGCACCGCACCACGACAGGTGGATTTGAGGTGGCAGGGGCGATAAGCCTTGATGATTTGGCGGATTTGTCATTTGATGAGCGGTTTGGCAAACTCTTACCCATTGATGTATTGCTTAATCATTTGCCTATTATTAAGCTCACAACAGACGAAACGGCACGCATTCGGCTAGGACAACGGCTAAATATCAAAGACCGCCTTGATAATTTGCACTTTGATGATGAAACCATACAAATCCGACTATATCATGATGATAGGTTTGTGGGGCTTGGTCGAGTGGCGATGAATGGGCGACTACAACCTGTGAGACTGGTGGCATAGGTGGTATAAATTGCCTTTTGTTTGTGATTTTCTTTGTTTTGTCTGATTTATTGATGATTTTTTCATGACCTTCAGGAAGCCCCTTGCAAATCTCAGGGGGGGGGATATAATGAGGGTGCTTTAATTTGTTAAAGCGATGTTTTCCAGTTTTAAGGATTGATGATGAAAAAGTTACTTTTAGCTACCTTGTTGGTAGGCACTTCCACCCTAGCGATGGCAAACACTGGTTTGTATGTACAAGGCGATGTTGGTACATCTAAACTAGAAGCCAAAGTAGATGGCGAAAAATCCAAAGATAACAACGCAGGCTATACCATTGCTGTGGGTAAAGACGCTGGTGCGGTGCGTTATCAGGCAGATTATACCAACTTCGGTAAAATCAAAGAAAACGGCTCAGACGGCGAGCGTGGTACTGCTAGCTATGAAGAGTGGACAGGTACGATAAAAGCACAGTCATTGGGTCTATCTGCCATTTATGATTTCGGTGCCACAGCAGGGCTAACTCCGTATGCGGGCGTGCGTGTCGGCATTAATCAGCTAAAAGCCGATTACCATGATGTATCTACTGCAATATCAGCAACTGGTGAGTTGGTAGATATTGCTGATAATTCATCAGCAAAAAAAACCAAAGTAGGTGCAGGTGTGCTTGCAGGTGTGCAATATGCCTTTAACCCACAAATGGCATTAGATGTGGGCGTAGAATATAACCACTTAGGTAAAATTGATGAGTTTAAAGTTAACCAATACGGTGCCAAAATCGGTCTGCGTTACAACTTCTAATCTGGTCTAAGATTGGCAAAATCCCCTGTTCTCCACGCAGGGGATTTTGATTTTTTTAAAAGAGAGAACTGGTGGGTGTAATATTTGCCTACTTATCCTAATTTTTGCTACGTTTATCCATAAAACAAAAATAACCCTTGCAAATCTCAGGGGGGGGGGGGGGGTAGAATATCAAGAACTTTATGATGTTTTATAAAGTTAAATGGTTCTATTCTTTGTTAAGGAGTTATGATGAAAAAATTGGCATTGGTTGCGATGTTAGCAAGCGTTTCTACTTTGGCGGTTGCAAATGATGGTCTGTATGTGCAAGCGGACGTGGTTTATGGCAAAATGAATGCTGAGATTAAATCAAATGAAGAGCTTGGTCTTGATGAAAAACATAAATTAAAAGGTGATGACCCTGCATTTAGAGTGTCTGTGGGTAATGATGTGGGTAACTTCCGTTATGCGGTGGATTACACTCATTTTGGCAAGGCTGACAAAAGTGTTGATGTGCTAAGTCAGATGTCAGAGAATGAAGTTGTTGAGTTCGTGAGTGAATGGGCGGCTAGTAACGGCATTAACCCTGCTACCATTAATCCAAATTTAGTAGAAGGTGGGTCTATTACTGCCAGAGCAGAGGTTAAGGCACAGTCTATTGGTTTGACAGGTATTTATGATTTTCCAACCATCTCAAATATGGTAACCCCTTATGCAGGTGTGCGTGTTGGTGTTAATCGTTTAAAGGGCGAAATTGCAGGTACAGCAACCATCGTATATGAAGGCGACAGATATTCTGAAACCGTTGTTGAAAGTGCCAAAAAAACCAAAGTGGGTGTGGGTGTTTTGGCTGGTATTCAGCATGCCATTACACCGAACTTGGCGGTAGATGTGGGTGCAGAATATAACTACTTAGGCAAAGTTGAAGATGTCAAGGTGGAACAGTACGGCGGTAAAGTCGGTCTGCGTTACAACTTCTAATCTGGTCTAAGATTGGCAAAATCCCCTGTTCTCCACGCAGGGGATTTTGATTTTTCGATGACTTTTTAAAAAATCTATGTTATAATAACTTGATGTGCCATTAGGCTTAGGCAGACCTTAGCAATGCAATGTTTGCCTGTATTTTTCCGCATTGCAAATTTTGAGGATTAGTCATGCTAACTAATAAAGACCGTGAAGAAATCATTGCCAAATTCAAACGTGGCGAAAACGACACTGGTAGCCCAGAAGTGCAAGTGGCTCTTTTGACTGCTCGTATCAACGACCTACAAGGTCATTTTAAGACTCACAAAGCTGACCATCATGGTCGTCGTGGTCTTATCCGCATGGTAAACCAACGCCGTAAACTGCTAGACTACCTAAAAGGCAAAGACCTAAACCGTTATTCTGCCTTGATTGCCGAGCTTGGTCTACGCCGTTAATTTAAATTAGGCTGTCTAATTTTGCCAAAAACGGTGTGCGTGTGCGTGCCGTTTTTGTTATTTAAATTCATTAACTGATTGATAAGATTGGGATTTAGAACTCTAAGAGATGTTTTTTGATACTATAAAGTTGTCATCAATGCCAATAAACATCTCTTAGGGCTTTAAATCATCTTATCAATAACAACAAATCAAATTCCATAGGAAAAATATTATGTTTAACATCATTCGTCAAGAATTCCAATATGGCAAAGAGCAAGTCGTCCTAGAAACAGGCCGTATCGCTCGCCAAGCCAACTCGGTGCTTGTCCATATGGGCGATGTGTCTGTGTTGGTGGCGGTCGTTGTCCGTCCAGAAGCCGTTGCAGGGCAAGACTTTTTCCCCTTGACCGTCAACTACCAAGAAAAAATGTACGCTTCGGGCAAAATCCCCGGCGGTTATGGCAAGCGTGAAGGTCGTGCGTCAGAATTTGAAACCTTGACTTCTCGTCTGATTGACCGCCCAATCCGTCCGCTATTCCCAGAAGGTTATTATAACGAAATCCAAGTTACCGCCACTGTCATCTCCTCTGGCAAAACCCAAGATGCCGACATCGCAGCGATGATTGGTGCAAGTGCAGCACTTGCCATCAGCCCTGCTCCATTTAATGGTCCGATCGGGGCGGCTCGTGTGGGCTTTATTGGCAATGAATACATTCTAAACCCAAGCCTTGCCCAAATGAAAGAAAGCTCGCTTGACCTTGTGGTAGCAGGCACAAAATCAGCGGTACTGATGGTAGAATCCGAAGCGGACGAACTCTCCGAAGACCAAATGCTAGGTGCGGTGCTCTACGGACACGCTCAGCAACAAATCGTCATTGACAACATCAATGCTTTTGCACAAGCGGTCGGCAATGCCAAAGCCGAATTTATCCCCCCTGTCATCAATGAAGAGCTAAACAACCAACTCAAAGAGCAGTTTACCGCCAAAGTATCAGAAGCCTACACCATCACCGTCAAACAAGACCGCTATGCTCGCCTAGACGAACTCGCCAAAGAAGCCTTAGCGTTGGCAGGAGACGAAACGGCGGAAGATTATGCTGAAAAGGTAAAAGAAATCAAAGAGCTGTTTGAAACCTTAAAATACCGCACCGTGCGTGATAATATCCTATCGGGCAAACCCCGTATTGACGGACGAGACCTAGAAACCGTGCGTGCATTGGACATTCAGGTGGGTGTGTTGCCCTATACACACGGCTCAGCACTCTTTACTCGTGGCGAAACCCAAGCCCTTGTAACGACCACACTAGGCACCAGCCGTGATGTCAACTTGGTGGACACGCTAGCAGGCACAAAACAAGATCACTTCATGCTCCATTATAATTTCCCACACTACTCGGTGGGTGAGACAGGTCGTGAAAGCGGGCCTAAACGCCGTGAAATCGGACACGGTCGTCTAGCTCGCCGTGGTGTGCAAGCGGTACTACCAAAGGCGGAGCGTTTCCCCTATACCATTCGTGTGGTCTCTGACATTACCGAATCCAATGGTTCAAGCTCAATGGCGAGCGTGTGCGGTGCATCATTATCGCTCATGGACGCAGGTGTCCCCCTAAAAGCCCCTGTGGCAGGTATTGCCATGGGTCTGGTCAAAGAAGGCGAGCGTTTTGCGGTACTCTCTGACATCTTGGGCGATGAGGACCACTTGGGCGATATGGACTTTAAGGTGGCAGGTTCGGTCAATGGCATCACCGCCCTACAAATGGACATCAAAATTGAAGGCATTACGCCCGAGATTATGGAGCAGGCTCTACGCCAAGCCCACGCAGGTCGTATCCACATCCTAAATGCGATGAATGAAGTCATCGCCACTTCTCGCACCGAGATTAATGCCCACGCTCCCAACTATGCCACCATCGAGATTAACCCTGAGAAAATCCGTGATGTGATTGGCAAAGGTGGTGCGACCATTCGTGCCTTGACTGAGGAAACAGGGGCAACGGTGGACATCGATGACAATGGCGTGATTCGTATCTTTGGTGAGTCCAAAGCCTCAACTCGTGCCGCCATCGCCAAGATTGAAGCGATTACCGCCGAAGTGGAAGTTGGTAAGGTTTATGACGGTGTTGTGGCTCGCATTGTGGAGTTTGGGGCATTTGTTACCATTCTACCGGGTACGGACGGTTTGGTACACATCAGCCAAATCTCTGATGAGCGTGTAGAAAATGTAACCGACTACCTAAAAGAAGGGCAAAGTGTCAAAGTGCAAGTCCAAGACATCGACAATCGTGGACGCATTAAATTGACGATGAAGGGTATTGAACAATAAGCCTTTGATTTTATTATTAAAAACCGCTCTTAGATAAGGGCGGTTTTTATTAAACTTTCTGTAAAACTCCAATTTTATTGGGTTCGGATTTTTTTACAAAAGCCTTATAGAATAAGAATAGTCCGATTGTTGCTTATCATTTTTGCAGAAGGTCTGTTAAAACATTCAATGTTAACTGTTGTTTTTAAATATTTGTCAGTAAACATTATTTTTACTTGACCGTGGTGAACATGAGAGGTTATTTGTGAAGTTGCTTTTACTGTATCATCATACCAACGCCCACCAGTATTGGCGACAATATCATCATTTGTTGTTTAACAATTTAATTAATAATATTAATAGCTTTTATATGGGTGATTTTAATATATGAAACTAAATAATAAAAAAGGTTAATTTTCAATATCTATTTGACTATTAAAAATTTGATACAACTCATCTTTCTTTTTTGTGTCTGATATTTCATCTAATAAATCTCTTGATTTTTGAATATACGCCATATTTCCAGCATTTATTTCAGCCAGATAGTAAGACAAAATTTCTTTTGGGTTGTCTTTTTTGTTATAGTTATTTTTCTTAATTTCTTCTTTTGTTTTTCTGGCAATATGAGAAAAGCAATTTTTTATCTCATCATTGTTGTAATCATTGATTTTCATAAGTTGACATTTGTAAATAAGCAACCAATGATCTGGGCTATCCCTAAGAACTTCATCAATAAAATCTATTGCTTTATTAACATCTGTTAATGCATATATTTGTAATAATGCTTTGCGTTTTTCATTCTCATCATTCATACGATTTGCTTCTGGCACTAAGTCCAATAATAATCTCTTCGTTTTTTCGTTATCATCAATGACACTATTTCTTGCGATATCATTTATTTTTTGTATTACATAACTGTCGTACTCGTCTGTATTAGCAACATTAATTTCTGAAACGACATGATGTTCCGTTTTATCATAACCGCAAGATAACAATGAAGTCATTAATATTGCTACAATAATAAATTTCATTATATTTTCTCCGTATTAATAGACCGCTCACCAAGCCGCCCTAACCCAAAATTATCAATAACAGAAATCAGATTCGCTCTTGATCCAAATTTTTTTTGCGATTGCGGTAGCGACACGATAAGACTTTAAAACGCTTGCGTTTTCCAATGACATACTCATTGGTTGCTTGCTTAGATGATAACTTGCGGTTTGCTTTTTATCTGCTTTGGTTAAAGATCTAAGTCTTGTCTTTTTCTATGTGTATGTATGCGTTTTATGCCTTGATAGCCACTGTCTACTAGGATAAACTTAGCTTTTATCAAATCTGGGTTTGTTAGTTTAAACAGCTTAAAGCCATGCATTTGAATGATGCTCATGTCTACTTGTTAGACCGCCTTGTGATGATTGATGATACATGGCACTTTGGCGGTATGGCATTTTATCGATCCAGAATCCATCAGAGCTTGGTTTTTGGGGTGATTAACACGCACTTCACTCATTATCCACAATCGCAATGCCATCTTCGGTGGGTGTTTGTGTGTTTATGGCAAAGCTATGTTTGTTTAGTTGCGTCTGTAATTTAATGGTTTTACGGATAAGGGGTGCTTTCATGCATGCCAAAGTCAGCGGGGATCTGCTTATAGGTGCGATATTCCTTAAAATACTGTAAGGTTACTATTAATAGATTGGGTATGCCAACTTATTTTTTCCACTCCTTTGATGTAAAGTTACTTGTGCTTGTTCTAAATAAGTAAGCATGCTGCTGAAGACCTCTCACTCAATGTTAATTAAGTGTTTAAACTTTTCACTAGATAAGTGTGTGGATGCTTCGTAGTTCATCGGAGTATTTTAGCATAGAAAGAGTTTTGTAGGAAGTCTATTGCATTAATTAAAGAATATGAAAATTGACAATAATCCGTAGGAGCAATTGCTATTTGCTCTTACAAAACATATCAAATTTGAACTACTTAGTTATAAATATCTTTTTAAATTATCCCTTGCTTGTTTTTCCAATCTGTCATAAAAATACCCCGTCAAATAAATCCTCTCTTTTTGATAAAATCCCTTTAATACCGCTTTTCTTTTAATATGGTAAATCAGTCCATTCACCCACGCATATTCTTGGCGGATTTGGGTGTTATATTCGGCAAATCTATCAGGATGACTGCCTAATTTGGCACAACTGTCCCTGCGATACCATAACAAACTTGTGGTAGTTTTGTATGTCATTAATGCATTCCTTCTGTCTCATCATTGACCTTGTCCACAATGCTTTAAGAATAATCCTCAACATTCCCCCAAATTTTTGTTAAAATAAGCCAAATTTATCATCGATGTTCGCCATGCCAAAAAAGACCAAATCCGCCAAACGTCCCCTCATATGGATTGTATCAGCCATCATCATGGCTTTTTTGCTGTGTGTCAGCATGGCTTATGTAACCCTCTTTGCCAAAACCAACCGCCCCGCCCAGACACTTAATGTGGGTAAGGGCGATACTTATCAGGGTCTTTTGGTAAAAAATCACTGGCAAAAACACCCTTTGTCATCAAGCTTTGCCAGCAAACTCTATCTAAGATTTTATGCCAAAGGCAATCTAGAAACAGGGGCGTACCGCGTTCCTGCGGGAGCGAGTTTTGCTGATGTGGTTAAGATTTTAAATCAGGGGGCAGAGGTGGCGATGATAAAAATACAAATCATCGAGGGTAAGACGATTAAGGATTTATATCATACCCTAAAAACCACCAAAGGTGTCAAGCTCGAACTGCTGGCTCCGCTACTGTCGGACGCTGATGGTTATTCGTGGGTGGACGTGGCACGAGACAATGCCAGCGTAATCAAAGCACTGGGTATTGACAGCCCAAATGGGAATTTGGAGGGTCAATTTGCCCCAAATACTTACTTTTTTAATCAAGGCACAAGCGATAGTGCCATTTTAAAGAAACTGCATGGCGACCAAATGGCGATACTAGATAAGGCGTGGGCAGGGCGTGATAAAGATTTACCCTACAAAACGCCCTATGAAGCACTGATTATGGCGAGTATCATCGAAAAAGAAACAGGTATCAAATCCGAGCGAGGCGATGTCTCGGCGGTGTTTGTTAATCGTCTGCGTCAAGGCATGAGGCTACAAACCGACCCCACGATTATTTACGGTTTATTTGACCGCTACGATGGTAAAATTTACCGCTCCAACATCGCCGAGCGAACCGATTACAACACCTACCAAATAGACGGTCTACCTCCCACGCCCATCGCTCTACCCTCTGCGGAGGCGATAGAGGCGACCATGCACCCCTCTGATGTGCCGTACATTTATTTTGTGGCGACAGGAAAAGGCGGTCATAAATTTAGTGTAACGCTTGATGAGCATAATAAGGCGGTGGCTCAGTATCGAGCGGTCATGGCAGGAAAATAATGTATGAATAGCAATCAAGCACCCAAGTTTATCACTTTTGAGGGTACGGAGGGCGTGGGTAAAACCACCGCCATGACAGGTTTCTGCCAAAAATTAAAAGACAACGGCATAGATTTTATTTGCACTCGTGAACCGGGGGGCAGTGTGCTTGCTGAGAATCTGCGAGAGATTTTGCTGGATAATAAGACCGCCATCAGTGATGACACCGAGCTTTTGCTCATGTTTACCGCCAGAGCCGACCATCTGCATCGCACGATTTTGCCTGCACTCTCACAGGGCAAATGGGTGGTGTGCGACCGTTTTGTGGATAGCACAGTAGCGTATCAGGGCTTTGGGCGGTATGATGGGGCGAGTGAGGGGCTGGCTAAAATCGAGCGTTTGGTGGCGGATTTTGTGCCTAGATTGCCAGACATTACGTTTTGGCTGGATTTAAATCCTGCCATTGGCTTGGAGCGTGCTGGCAGACGAAGTGTGGCAGATAGGTTTGAAAATGCAGGCGAGGCATTTTTTGATAAGACGTACCAAGGATTTTTATATCAATACCAAAACAACGCCAAACGCATTCAAAGAATCAACGCCAATCAATCTCCAAGCTGTGTATTGGCGGATATTTTGAGGGCGGTGTATCTAGACCAAACAAGTAGCTTAGGTCAGACCAATTGTTCCATCGGCACTTGCGATGGTCTCGGGGCGATGAGCAATCATCACACGAGTAATATTTAAGGATTTAATCATGTCATTAATTTCTCGTTCTTTTTCAACATTGAGATGACTGGTTGCCTCATCCAAAAATAAAATTTTGGGTTTTTTATACAAGGCACGAGCGATGAATATACGCTGTTTTTGCCCACCTGATAATACGCTTCCCATATCTCCTACTAAGGTTTGATAATTCATCGGCATTGCCATGATTTCATCGTGAATACCGACCATTTTTGCACATTGTTCTGCCCATTCTCTGTCCAATTTATCATCAAAAAAGCTGATATTTTCAAGCAGGCTTCCTGCAAATAATACATCGTCTTGGCTGACGCATGCCACGCAATTTAAAGAATTCACATCATTCATGGTGCTAATCGATTTTCCTGCGATTTTAATTTCTCCACTATTGGCGGTTAATTCGCCCAATAACAAGCTCATTAAGGTGCTTTTACCGCAACCAGTTGCTCCAATAATGGCAACTGATGAGTTTTCTTTGATATAAAAGTTTAGATTTTCTATAATATTTGGTTCGTCATCACTGTATCTAAAAGTTAGATTTTTGACTTCAATATCATATTTTTCTATATAAGGTGTTTCCAATAAAAATTCTTGTTTTTCTTTTTCGGTAAGAACAATATCAGCAAGCCTTTCGCCATGTAAAGATAGCATTTTTACTTCTATAAATTTATCAATCAAACTACTGACTCGTCCGCCAAATTGGTTTTTATACGCAATAAATGCCATTAAAATACCCACCGTAAAAACACCATTAATCACATAACTTGCTCCCAAGTAAATAATAATCAAATTTTCTAAACCAAAAATAATCCCATTGACAAAACCAAATGCAAGTCCTAGTTTCTGGGCTTCTAATCCTGCATTAATTTGATTAATAAATAATGTTTGCCAAGTATTTTGTCGCAGGGTTTGTTTGTCAAAGCGTTTAATGGCTCTTATGCCCCGCATTGTTTCCATAAAATGACTGCTTTGTTTGGCACTATGAATAATGGCTTCTTCGCTGGCTCGTCTAAGTAGCATATACCACGTCCATCGCAAAGTGCCATAAATCGCCATTGCACCAATGGCAATCCACGCCAAAGTGGGGCTATAAAAGAACATTAGAATTAAGGTAAAAATAGTCATTAAACCATCTAAAATAGCGGTTAAAAAACTGGTGGTTAAAGTGGATTGAATGCTATCAATGGAACCAAAACGAGAAATAATGTCGCCCAAATGTCGTTTTTGAAAAAATGAGCTTGGCAGATGAATTAAGTGATTAAAAATATTGGCTTTCCATTGTACATTTAAAGTTGTTGCCAAATACATGACAATCCACGCTTGTAATAAACTTATCAGTTGTGTTAAAAACATCAATAATCCAAAACCAATCACAAGCGTGGTTAATAAATTTAAATCAGCCGATACAATGGCGTGGTCAATGACCCATTGCATAAAAAAGGGGCTGGTTAAAGCAAAAATTTCTAATACAATGGCTAAAATTAAAATCTGATTTAACGATTTCCACAGTCCCCTTATTTCTCCAAATAATTTAAAAATTTTGATTTGTGTTTTTTCTTCTTTTTTCTCAAAATCATTATCTGCCCATATTTCTAGGGCGATGCCTGTAAAATGTTTTGATACCTCATCAAATGTTAAAGCTTTTAAGCCAGTTGCAGGGTCAATAATAGTAATTTTACTCAGCCCAACTGATTTTAATACCACAAAATGATTTAAATCCCAATGTAAAATGCAAGGCGTGCGTAATTCCTTTAATTCATTTAATTCTAATTTTAAGGGGCGGGTATTGAGTTTAATGTTTTGAGCAATATTCATCAAAGTATGTAACGTTGCTCCTTTTTGCGAGATTGGGTATTTTTGCCGTAAGCTAAATAAATCCGTATGATAACCATAAAAATTAGCGATAATAACAATACATGCCAAACCGCATTCTGCATTTTCCGTTTGTAAAATAACAGGTAATTTACGACCAAAACCCAAAGAAATATTTTCTAAGTAATTCATAACTATCCATAATAAAATAATAAAAAAGGTGCTATGAGTAAAACACCCAAATACCACAATAAACAGCCGAGAATATCAAAGCCTTAACGATTGCTAAATCATTAAATACAATATAATACATGCCTAGCCATAGAGAGAAAGCCAAGACAAAATTAAATAGAAATTTTCGACCATCCATGCTTTTTACCACCAACAAGTGCCAAGATGTACCGCCATGCCAGCAGCAGCTCCAGCGGTTGCACCAAAAGCAACACCAGGCATGCCAGCAACAGCACCACCTGCACCACCAGATACTGCACCACCAACGACAGCCTTGCCAAAGTTTCTCCAACTACAAGCATCATTATTCGTAGTTGTTGAATTTTTCTTTTTGCCACCGCTGACCATTTCGATTTCATGTAAAGTTAATTCACGCATCATTAAGTTCCTTATTTGTGTTTACTAATATCAATGGCTTGATTTGCACTCTGTTGCAATACTAGACCTTTCGTGGTTTTCCACACTATTAAGTTTTTGTGGCATGGGTATGTGTTGCACAAATCGAGAGTAATTGGGATTGTAAGTCGGATAATTCTTTGTATCCGTATTGTCCAACTTGGTGTGCGTGGTGGAACACCCCAGCATTACCAAGAGAGTTAATAGCAATACGGATTTTGATATGCAACTTACCATTTTTTCGTAAACCCCACCACTGCCCCTCTATCTCCCCAGTGGGTTCTTCCATTGCCATGTGCAACGTCTGCATGAACACCGATATTCACACCTTGATTACCAAAATTACCGAACTTAAAGCTACCATATGTGTAGCCTTGCTGATTGCCACCCATGCCCTCCATAGACCAACGACGAGCACCACTTACGGCTTTGATTTCATTTGTATTCAATTCACGCATCATATTTTCCTTTTTGGACATGACCTAAGTCATTGTGAATAATAATTCTCAACAACCCATTTGTTGAGAATGCAAGTTGAATAAAAATACGATTTATTTAACTTGTGCTTTTATTGTACTAAGATACTAAAAAAAACAATACCACTCATAATAAAAAATATACCGTTAATATTAAGCTTTATTGATTTATTATTTTTGTTTATTTTTAAAAATTGATTAAAAATTTTGATAAATGAAAATAATTTTAATTTTGACATTTCAAAAAGCCTAGTAAAATGTTAAACTAGGGTGTTCATAAAAATCAAATTTAGGTGTTTTATGGTAGATTATAACAACGCAAAGGCAAGGCTCAAAGGCTCGATGACCGCCCTAATCACGCCCATGACGGCAGAGGGTGCGGTGGATT
This sequence comes from Moraxella sp., assembly GCF_030525845.1. Taxonomy (GTDB): domain Bacteria; phylum Pseudomonadota; class Gammaproteobacteria; order Pseudomonadales; family Moraxellaceae; genus Moraxella. The sequence goes on along the minus strand of NZ_JAUNDY010000021.1, from coordinate 17,626 downwards.
ATGACGCATTGGCACGCCTGATTGAGTGGCAGATTGAGAGTGGGACACACGCTTTGGTGGCGGTGGGGACGACTGGCGAATCAGCCACCCTATCGATGAGTGAGCATGGCGATGTGATTGAGTTTTTTGTCAAACAAGTCAATGGTCGTGTCCCTGTCATCGCTGGCACAGGAGCGAACAACACCGCCGAAGCGATAGAGCTGACCGCCCATGCCAAAGCGGTGGGGGCGGATTTTGCCTTGCTTGTTGTGCCTTATTATAACAAACCCACCCAAGAGGGCATTTATCAGCATTATAAAGCGGTGGCAGAAGCGGTGGACATTCCCCAAATCCTCTACAACGTACCAGGGCGGACGGTGGTGGACATGGCAGAAGATACTGTTGCCCGTCTTGCCAGCATTGCCAACATTGTGGCGATTAAGGATGCAACAGGCGACCTAGCTCGTGGCAAGTCTTTGATTGAGCGAGTGGGTGATGACATCGTGGTACTCTCAGGCGATGACCCAACGGCGGTGGAGCTTGTCAAACTTGGGGCAAAAGGCAACATTTCGGTAACGTCCAACATCGCCCCCAAAGTGATGAGCGAGATTTTTGAGCTTGCTTTGGCGGGTGAGTTTGACAAAGCATTGGCACTTAACGAAACGGTGGCACATTTGCACAAAGACCTCTTTTGTGAAGCCAGTCCCCAACCCACCAAATACGCCTTGCACAAAATGGGTATGATTGACACAGGCATTCGCTTGCCACTGGTATGGCTCTCTGATGAGTATCATGGCGTGATTGACAACGCCCTACAAAAAGCCAATTTACTTTAATATACCATGCTTTAAGAGAATAAAATGACGACATTTGTTAAGTTTACCGCTGTTATCCTTGCAGGGCTGATTATCCTCACAGGCTGTCAGAGTATCAAGGGCGTGCTATCTAAGCGTGATAATGGTAGCCTAGATTATACACGCTCCCAAAAGACTGCCCCCATTGCTTTGCCTGCCCAGCAAGCGACCGCACCATTTGTTCCGCTGTATGATGTGCCAGATGTTCCACAAAAGATAACGCCTACCACCAATGATGCAGGCACACAGTACCAACTACCAAGACCGCCACGCATTCACTAAGTGGTATAGGTTAAATTTTGGAGAAATTCATGCAAAAACAAGCTCTTATCTACACAGGCAAAGCCAAATCCGTCTATGAAACCGACAATCCTGATTATTTGATTTTACATTTTCGTAATGATGCCTCTGCTTTTAATGGCGAAAAAATTGCCCAGCTTGACCGTAAAGGCAAGGTAAATAACCGTTTTAATAGCTTTATCATGAGCAAACTATCAGAGGCAGGCATCGAGACCCATTTTGAAAAAGAATTATCCGAAGATGAAGTGCTGGTTAAGCGTTTAAAAATGATTCCTGTGGAATGCGTGGTGCGTAACTATGCGGCGGGCGGACTTGTCAAACGCTTGGGGCTAGAAGAGGGTTTAGCCCTTGTGCCACCTACCTTTGAGTTGTTTTATAAAGACGACAAATTGGGTGACCCCATGCTGTCCGAATCTACCGCTATTGCTTTGGGTTATGTAACACAAGCCCAATTGGATGAGATGAAAGCTTTGACTTATAAGGTCAATGAAGTATTGTCCGAGCTGTTTGACAAAGGCGGACTCATGCTGGTGGACTTCAAACTAGAATTTGGCGTGTTCAAAGATAAGATTGTGTTAGGTGATGAGTTTTCACCAGACGGCTGTCGTCTGTGGGACAAAGAAACCAAGAAAAAACTAGACAAAGACCGTTTCCGTCAAGGGCTTGGTGATGTGGTCGAAGGGTATGAGGAAGTGGCAAGACGCATTGGCGTACCACTTGCATAAGGTGATGTTTGGCTAGGTTGCTACGCCCACCAATAAAAACACCTCAAAGTCGAATGATGGCTTTGGGGTGTTTTTGAAATCAATGATGGGGTAAATTTGCCCAAATCTGTAAGATATACCAACCGATTGTGCTCACAGAATCTAAAAACCATACCTACCGAACCAAAAAATTGGTATGGTCTTGTGGAAGTGTGTCTGACACGCTCTTTTAAAAAAATCCGATTTATTTTGGGTGTGGGAAACTAGTCCTATGCCACAAACCAATTTGTAGTAACGTTAAAGTTTTATGGGCATATGTACCCTACGCACTGTACAAGCGGGGTATTTTGGGTTTAATTTTTGGTAAAACATCTTTAAAATCAAGTTATTATAAAATGTGTTCATAAAAATAATAATTTTGTGTTGACAAATAATTATTAAAATTGTATTATTTAACCATCAGAAATGATGTTTTTTTATAACTATTTACGGAGTTTTTTATGAACAAAACCTTTCTAGATACGCTTGCCGATGATTTTGTGGAACGCAATCAAGACAAGACGACATTCAGCATTCGCCTTTCCATCAAGGAGGATTTGATTTTGCAGGAGATTGCCGAGCATTTTGGCTATTCTCGCCAAGAGCTCATTTATCGTTTGCTGAATGAGCATGTGATTGAGCCATGGAAACGTAAATTTGCCGAAAATGCGACCCTTGAGATTGAGACTGAAAGTCAAAAGGTCAACTACTTTTTACTCAATACCAACAAAGTCAATGACATCGCCGACCACGACTTCATGCTAGACAACCATTATGCCGCCGCCTTTGAGGATGGTTATAAAGAAAAAATTAACAAAATCAAAGAGGGTGATTGGGTGTTTTTGTATGAATCAGGCAAAGGGATTGTGGCATATGGTCAAGCGACAGGCAACGTACAAAAAACTGAGCATTATGGGCGTGCCAACAAAACATTTTTCCAAGAATTGACAGGGTTTAAAAAGTTAGCCAATCCCATCGATGCTAAAAGAGTAAAAGCCCTACTGGGTCGCTCCTTTCCTTTTGCTCAAACGATGTCTCGCATCGTTGATGGCGACAAAATTTTAAAGGCGATTGATGATGTATTATAAATTCATCGCCTATATCCCTGAGCCTAATTTAGAAACAGTCAAAACTGCCCTATTTGACGCAGGGGCGGGGCGACTGGGTAATTATGAGTGTTGCAGTTGGCAAGTGCTGGGTATGGGGCAGTTTAAACCCCTCACAGGGGCAAATCCTGCCATTGGCGAGATTGATAAGGTGGAATATGTCCCAGAGTGGCGAGTAGAAGTCATCGTGCCTGATGAGTGTTTGTCTGATGTGATAGAAGCCTACAAAATCGCCCACCCCTACGAAGTGCCAGCCTATGATGTGTATGAGCTTGTAGATATATAAAAACAACAAAACCGCAAACAGAATCTGCGGTCTTGCTGTAAGGAGGTTTTGTCCAAGTCCAATGTCCATGTATCAGCGTTCATCCATGTTGGCTTATCCATTCGCCGTATTCCTTGCTGATGTGTGTATTATGCCAAAATCTGCTCCGTCAGAAAAGACGCAAAAGTCGTCAATCTTTGTAAGCATTTACTTACAAGAAATACTAGGCTATCCTCCAAGGTGCTGGACTGATGGCAATGCAATCAAATAACGTTTGCAATAAATGGTTTACACTTGTATAATAAACAATTTACAATATTAAGGAGTTTTTATGTATAACGCATTAGCAATGGGTAAGGCGTGGGCAGCAAAAAACCCTGCCATCACAGCTTTTTTACAAATCGTCATTGGTGCAAATCTGGTGGCACTCATGGCACAAATCTCCATTCCTACGCCATTTGTGGCTATTACAGGGCAGTCGCTTGCTGTGCTTTTGGTTGGCTTTGCGTTAGGTTATAAAAAAGCAGGCATGGCAATGATGCTTTATTTGGTAGAGGGGGCGATGGGTTTGCCTGTTTTTGCGATGGGTAGAGCAGGGCTACCTGTACTGCTTGGACCTTCTGGGGGTTATTTGTTTGGCTTTGTATTGATGGCGATGATTCTAGGTTTTGCCAGCGATAAAGGCGTGTTAAAGTCCTCACCAAAAAGTGTATTGGTTGCCGTTTTTGCCACCACTGTGATGTATGTTTGTGGCTTGGTGCAGTTGTCGTTATTTGTGCCATCTGACAAAGTACTGGCTTTTGGGCTGTATCCTTTTATTGTTGGCGATTTGATTAAAGCCTATTTGGCATGTGTGTTGATGAAGCCTGCACTTAATTTTTTTGAAAAATTATGAGGCAAATTTTTCGTAGATTAAGTCAAGTAACCTCACTTGACTTTTTGGCGTATCAGAATAAGAGGGTGCTTGCCAATGCCAAGGGTCGGGTTGTAACACATCATGATGGGTTAAAACTTGATTTTGTGGAAACTATTTTTGTGGGACAAACTCCGTCTTTTGATGTTAAACGCTTTGAGTTGAATGACAACTTATTGTACTTTTATAGAAAACGGGCAGAGGTGTTTGAGCTAATAGCTGTTTTTGCCAATGAAAATGACCAGATTATCTCCAAAATTAGTCATTGGTGTTCACCTGATTGTTATAGTAGTACGCTGAGTCATCAAGATGATACACTGATGCTTCACGTTATTGTCAAAGGACGGCACAAAGACGAGCAGATTATGTGGACATACCACTAAACACAAGCCTGTTAGGCAGTCCATTTACTCAACAAAACAAAGCCACAAGTCCAAGTTTGTGGCTTTGCTGATAGGGATTGACATTTGTTTATAAATATATCTTGCTAATCCTTGTAAGCATTTACTTACAAATCATCATGACGTGTCCACACCTTAGTCATGGCTTGGTGTGTGCCGTCATCGAGTAGGGCGAATACTTCGCAGTTTTTGGGGCGAATGGCAAGCTCAAATTCTCGAAACTTAGTCATGTCAAACACTCGGGGGCAATGTGTGCCATGATAACCGTGCAAAAGTTGCCACATGAGCATGCCAAGCCACATGCCGTGCGTAAAGACCACATAAGTACCATCGGGCAGTCGCTCAAAGTCATCACGCACCGCCTTGACACGAGCGATGAGATTGGTAAAGCTATCAGTTGTGGGGCTGTCGGTATAATCAATGTCCGCCCTTGCCCAGTAGTCGTCCGCCATGCGAACAATCTGGGTATAAGTTAAATCTTTGATGTGTTCATAATCGAGATAATTAAACTCACGAAGTGGCTCAATCATCACAGGCACAACGCCAATTTTATCCAAGTAAGGGCGAGCCGTCTCGTGCGTGCGAATGTAGGTAGAGACAAAGACTTGGGTAGGGGTAGGGACGTGCGTCATGAGCCAATCACTAAGCGAGTCGGCTTGGGTTTTGCCAAGCTCGGTCAAGGCAATCTCATGGTTAGGACGGACATTTAGCCCTGCATTGGACTCAGATTGGGCGTGGCGGATTAGGTAGAATTTTTTCATGGGGCAGTTCTCATGACGAATAAAGATGGTGTTTTAGCTTGATAGTAATGTTAATTAGGGGCAAGACTTTCTTGTAAAAAATCTTTAATCATTTGGGCGTGGCTATGATGATTGATGAGTATAAAATTATGCCCTACGTCATTAAAATAAAACCTTTGAAACATCTTCGCGTGTGATATGTCTGCTTCGATGTTTTCATAATTTAGCGAGGATAGTTTGATGATGATTTCTTTATTAAAAATGGTTTTGATTAATAAATGCTCAGGATATAGCGTGATAGTGCCACTATCTAAGATGTTTTTAATGCCACCAATAAACGACTTTATCATAAAAATTAAAAATCCCGCCAACATAAAAAGGCGAATTTGGCGGTCTATCGAGAATTCGAAAAAATAATACACGCCCATACCGATAAAAAATAAAAATAACCCCATGACACACGCAACAGCCATCATAAAAAATCCCACCAAGTAATACCGAGAATAAAAGGTTTGGAGGGGGAGGTTTGGTGTGGCGGATTTTTTGTATACCTGATTGATGACTTTTCTGTGGATTAAAAATACCTGAAAATCCACCCCTGTTTGCATATCATGACGGCACAAGGCGATGTTTTGATGGCGAATGACGCCTTTGTTGTGGTATGAGATTTGTAAAATTGTCGGCGATCTTTTTTGGGGTTCGGATGCATCAGTAATATCGATGATGTCTTGATAATTTATCCTTACTGTTTTTCTTCGCCAAAGTCCACAGGTCATCGTAATACCTTGTGTGTCTTGGCGAATGATTTGACGGCTTTGTAAGCTGATATAAAGTATGGTAGGTATTAAAGGGAGTAATACCCCCCAAAGCCCCCACTTGATGAGTATGTGCCAATCTACAAAATAAATCGGCACAGCAAAAAACAACACGGCAAAAAATACGGTAACTGTATTTTTTATTGTTGTCTTAATAAAATCACGGCGATACTGAATAAGTGTGGGCGGTAATGGGTAGCTCATAAATTTACTCCAAGTCTGCCTATGGTGCGTTGGGCGATACCTCTTTGCTAAGTTTTACCACACTCAAAAAGCCTTTTGGCAACTCCCTGCCCCGCCCCGCTCGTTTGCCTTGATAACTTGCCCAGTCGGTTGGTTTGAGCGTGAGTGTGCGTTTGGCAGTATGGACGCTAAGATTGTCATTGTCCGATAAGCCAACCACCGCCGCCACTGTTTCTTTTTCTTTTAAATTCATCAGCTTATTGCCCTTACCCTTAGCAAGCACAGGCAATTCATCACGGTTAAAAATCAACAGATTGCCCACGCTACTGACCACCGCAATCTTGGTTTCATCGCTTAATTGACTAACTGGCAATAGATTTGCGTCATCGGTCAGATTGACCACCGCCTTGCCTGCTTTTTGATTGGTATCAAGGTTTGGCGTGTCGGCAATAAAGCCATAGCCATTTGAGCTTGCCAAAATGAGTGGGTTTGGCGAATTGAACAAAATCTGCGTGATTTTTACCCCATTTGCCAAATTAAGCATACTGCTCACAGGCTCTCCCTGCCCACGAGCAGACGGTAGATTGACCACATCAAGCCCATAGCTTCGCCCTGTGTTGTCCAGTAAAATCAAGCGTTCATTTGTTTTGCCAAGCGTGTGCGTGGCGTACTCATCACCTGTGCGGTAGCTTAGTGCCATGGGGTCAATCTCATGTCCCTTTGCCATTCTTATCCAGCCTGCCTTTGACAAAATCACGGTAACGCTCTCGCTCGCCACAAGCTCTGATGCTTTGACCGCCACCGCCTCATCACGCTCCACCACAGGCGATTTACGTTTATCGCCGTGCGTTTTCATATCGTCTGTTAGCTCGTCAATGAGTAAGTTTGTCAAACTTTCAGGGTTGCTCATTTGTTCGCTGATGATGTCTCGCTCTTGTTGGAGTTTGTCTCGTTCGGCATTGAGTTCAATTTCTTCTAATTTGGCTAATTGACGCAGTTTGATGTCAAGAATGGCGTCCGCTTGAATGTCAGTCAGCCCATAACGGCTCATCAAAATGGCTTTGGGGTCGTCTTCGGTGCGAATGATGGCAATGACTTCATCAATGTGCAAATAGGCAACAAGCAATCCCGCCAAAATGTGCAAGCGTTTGTCAATCTTATCAAGGCGGTTGGCAAGTCGTCTTAGTACGACACTACGGCGTGAAGTCAGCCATTCGGACAAAATGGTTTTTAGGTTTTTGACGGCAGGTTTGCCATTTAGCCCAATCATATTCATATTGACACGATAGGACGTTTCTAGGTCGGTGGTGGCAAACAGGTGTGCCATCATCTTATCAAGCTCAATTTTGCCTTTTTTAAATTCAAGGACAATACGGCAAGCGTTTTCGTGGTCGGATTCGTCATTGATGTCGGCAATGGGCAGGGTGCTTTTTTTGTCGCCCATCAGTTTGGCGATTTGTTCAATGATTTTTGAGCCTGAGACTTGGTAGGGCAAAGCGTCAATGATGACGGTGTTTTTGTCTTGTTTATCAATATGATAAGTGGCTCGCATTTTGTAAGTGCCACGCCCTGTTTCGTACATCTTAACCAGCTCATCTTTGGGCGTGATAATCTCGGCAGTCGTGGGCAAATCAGGAGCAAGCACCGTTTTGCATAGTTCAGCCGTGCTGATGTCGGGGTTTTTTAGCAGTTTGATACACGCCTTGACAATCTCGGTCAAATTGTGCGGTGGAATGTCGGTCGCCATACCCACCGCAATGCCTGTTGTGCCATTTAACAAAATGTTGGGCAGGCGAGCGGGCAAGGTCGCAGGCTCACTCATCGTGCCATCAAAATTGGGAATAAAATCCACCGTGCCATCACCCAGCTCAGCTAGGAGCGTGTGGGCGTAGTTGCTCATTTTGGCTTCGGTATAACGCATTGCCGCAAAGGATTTGGGGTCGTCAGGAGACCCCCAGTTGCCCTGTCCGACAATGAGCGGATAACGGTAACTAAACGGCTGTGCCATCAGCACCATTGCTTCATAACAGGCACTGTCGCCGTGTGGGTGGTATTTGCCAAGCACATCGCCCACCGTACGGGCGGACTTTTTGGGTTTGGCGGTGTGACGTAGCCCAAGCTCATTCATCGCATAGACGATACGGCGTTGCACGGGTTTTAGTCCATCCGAGATGTGGGGCAAGGCTCTGTCCATAATGACGTACATGGCGTAGTTAAGGTAGGCAGATTCAGTAAATTCGGCAATGGAGCGGGTGTCAAAATCGGTTTTCATGGCGTGGTGTCAATAAAAATTTGGGGTATTGTAGCAAAATTGGGGGAGATTGGCTATTTGTCTGTGTGCTGTTTTATGGTATGAGCGAGCAAAAAAAGCATGGTATTTTTTATTGTAATATATAATATAATTTAATGTGATGTTAAAGCGTGGTTTAAGGCACAATTTTTGCATGGATATAACATGGGAATGATTTATTATTTAGCTTGCCTAAATAATAAATCATAATGGATTGTCGTTTTAAATATTATGTCATCAATTACCAAATCCATGACATGAGGGCGTGTTGGATTGTTTGTGTGTGATGGGTGATGGTTTTTTGATATGGAGTATGTCATGTACGCATTTAATTTTTTAAAATCTACCTGTCTATTTGTGATGAGTTTGGGACTGTTTGCCTGTGGTGGCGACAAATCCGCCCAAAGTGGTACTGAATCTGCCGGCGGTGTTGATGTCAAGACCGAGGTAGCCCCTACCACCGATAACGCCAAAACCATCAAAGTGGCAACCACCTCTGATTTTCCGCCCTTTGCCTTTATAGATGAAAAGGGTGTCTTGACAGGGTTTGACATCGATGTCATTAACGCCCTTGCAAAAAATAAAGGTCCAAAGACAACACCGAACTGCTCGAAAAAGTTAATAAGGGCATCGATGAGATTACCGAAAATGGTAAGCTTGACGAAATCTCCCAAAAATGGCTAGGCGTGCCAGCACCACGATAAGCGTGCGATGAGATGTGATAAAAGCGATGTGTCATACATCGCTTTTTTGGTGGTTTTTGGCTGTTATAGTTATTTAACGCATAAACTTAGCCCACGCTACGTCTTGCCTTGATGACGCTGGGTTGTTGCTCTATCTTGGCAAGCAGGCGAGAAAGATGCTCAATGCCAGCAACCTCTACATAGAACCTCATCTGTGCATTGACACCATCGTCAAACATCGTTTCGGCACGCTGGATATTGACTTTTTCACGGTCGATGACATTAAATAGGTCTCGAAGCAGTCCATTGCTGGTGCGTGCGTCCACCACGATGCATACTGGCTGGTATCGCCCAAAATCCGCTTGCCAGTGAGCAGGCACGACCCTGTCAGGCTCTTTTTGGGCGAGGCGTACCATCTCGGCACAATTTGCCCCATGAATGCTAACCCCGTTCATGAGCGTGATGAATCCACAAATTGGCTCGCCATGCACAGGGTTACAGCATTTGGCAAGATGAATCTCAACATTATCCAGCCCATCGAGGTTGATTTTGTATTTGTTGGGGCGTGTCTGTGCTTTGGCGTTAATGGTGGTTTCGGTGTCGGCAGGCGTATCTAAGTGCAAATCTTTGATGATTTTGCCTGAGATTTGACTGACCCCGATTTCGCCCATCACGATGGCAAGATACAGCTCCTCCTCGCCCTTATAGTCAAGCTCTCGGCACAGCTGAGTCATCTCGATGGTGGCGGTGTTAATGCTGAGGCGTTCGAGTTCTCGTAGCAGCAGAGCTTTGCCTGTTTCGATGTTTTTGTCACGGTCTTGTTTGTTAAACCACTGACGCAGTTTGGATTTGGCACGATTGGTGTGGATATAGCCCAGTGATGATACGAGCCAGTCTCGGTTGGGTTCTCGACTACTCTTGGTGATGATTTCAACTTGGTCGCCTGTTTTGGGCTGGTGGGTTAGTGGCACATAGCGACCGTTTACCCTTGCTCCTTGTGCTCTGTTACCCACTTCGGTATGCACATAGTAAGCAAAGTCAAGTACGGTTGCCCCCTTGGGAAGTTCGGTAATATCCCCATCTCGGCTAAATACATAAATCTGCTCAGATTCATCAAATTCAGGCTCATCAAGCTCACTCTTATCGCCGACCAATAGCTGACGTAGGGAGCTGATTTTGGCGGTCAGATAGTCGTCTTGTTTGCCTTTTAGACCCTCTTTATAATTAACATGAGAAGCCTTGCCAAGCTCTGCCTCAAAGTGCATGTCAAAGGTGCGAATCTGCACTTCTAAGGTGCGGTTTTTGGCGATGACGACTGTGTGCAAGGATTTGTAGCCATTGGGTTTGGGGTTGGTAATGTAGTCATCAAACTGCTCTGGCACATGTCGCCACAGCCCATGTACCACGCCTAGTGTGTGATAGCATTCGGCGTTAGTGTTTACCAAAACACGCAATGCTCTGATGTCATAAAGCTGGTCAAAAGAGAGGTTTTTCTTTTTCATCTTTCGCCAAATGGAGTAGATGTGCTTGACACGCCCTGACAACTCGGCTGTAATACCCACTCTGGCAAGCTCGTCTTTTAGGATTTGCTTGACTTCCTCGATGTATAGCTCTCGCTCACTGCGTTTTTCGGCAAGTAAGCTGGCGATTTGTTTGTACTCATCAGGGGCAAGGTAGCGAAACGCTAAGTCTTCAAGCTCCCATTTTAGCTGGGCGATAGACAGCCTGTGGGCAAGAGGGGCATAGATGGTCATGACCTCACGAGAGACACGTTTTTGGCGGTCAGGCGGGGCAAAGGATAGCTCACGCATGGCAAAGGTGCGTTCGGCAAGTTTGATGAGTACCGCTCGCACGTCATTGGTGGTGCTAATGAGCATGCTGTATATGGTGGATAGTTGTTCTTTGTTGTCGCTTTCAAAATAATCTTCGAGGCGTTTGTTGCTTTCTATTGCCTCTGATAATCGACCCATCGCCAGCGTATCTTCGATAAGATGAGTGATGTCCTCTCCAAATGCCTCGCTGATGGCACTGGTGCTGATGAGTTCACGGCGTACCGAGCGATAGAGCATGGCGGCGACTAAGGCGTTTTCGTCTTGAAATAGATACGCCAAAATATCCGCCATGCCGATACCTGTGATGTACGCCCCAGAGCGTGAATGGTGAGGCTTGGAGGCTTGGACTTTGACAAAATCGCAGGCTTTTTTGAGGAGGGGAAGCTCACTTTTGCCAATCCGCTCGGCAACATTGGATAGCCATTTATCCACATCGATGTCGTTTTCGCTGATTTTGGCAGGCGTGTCGGTGGCGTATGTGTGGTCGTGCGTGGTGGTTAGCTTGTGACTGTCAAGCTGTGCCTTAAAATCGGGGTGTAATTGCTCCGCTACCAAACTTGCAGCCAAACTGGCACTATCGCCCGTGTCTTTACCTGTAAGTAGTGGTAAGCTGTCTCTGATTTGTACCACAAAACATCCTTTAATTTAAATTTTCAATGACTGTATTTTCTGTGGTCTATTATGGCATTTTTGGGCGGTTTTTAAAAGGTAAAATTGATAAAATTTGCCAAAATGTTTATAAATGTACTCATTTGGTGTTTTTGGTTTTGGCTTTTATTTTTTGTGGTATGCCATCAGGATTTGTCAGATTTTGTGATATTTTGGCAAAAACTGTGCTATAATATCAAGTTCAGCAAATTTTAAGATGTTAGGTATTTTCCTAAACGATGTTTAAGAGACATTGATATCGTTTTGTGCTTTGGGCGTTTGGATATTTGGTTTGTCAAAAACAAATATATCAAAAAAACGCAAATATTGCCATGCAAATGGCTTCTCTAAAATGACTTCTTGTGTGTTCTTATCTCATTTACTTATCGGAGCTTATCTGAGGGTTTGATGTTTATCGTGCCTGCTAGATTGGCGTGTTTGGTATGATTTATGGTCATGCCAAATAAATTCTTGTTATTTGCGTTGATGATTTATTTGTGCCAATCTCATCGGATTGGCGATAGTGTGGGTGTGCTGACACATCAACATGCGTTAACTCTATTGGATTATGCGTGTGAGAAGTGCTTGTGCGTCCACGACCACGTTATTTTAAGGTTATTTATGACAAACCATCTCTGCGACATCGAGCAGCCCCAAATTTCAACTTTTGAAGAGTTAAACCTTGCCAAACCCATTTTAAAAGCTCTCGCTAAATCAGGCTACACCACACCCACACCCATTCAAGCCCAGTCGATACCGCATGCCATTGAGGGTCGTGATTTGCTGTTGTCCGCCCAGACAGGTTCAGGCAAAACGGCTGCTTTTGTACTGCCTATTTTGCACAAATTAGCCTGTCCCAAAGCGGTAGAAAAGTCTGCTGATTTTAGCCAAAAATCACACAATCGTCATCAAAAGATTGCCATCAAAGCACTCATCTTAACACCCACTCGTGAGCTTGCCATGCAGGTTCAGGATAATGTCCGCAAATACAGTAGCCAGATGCGTGGGATATTTAGTGTGCCACTGGTGGGCGGTGCTCCTTATGGTGGTCAGATTCGTGCCTTGCGTAAGGGCGTACAAATTGTTATTGCCACACCTGGTCGCCTCATCGACCACATGAATGATGGGCGAGTGGATTTATCCGAGCTTGACATGCTAATCCTTGATGAGGCTGACCGCATGCTGGATATGGGCTTTGCTGATGACATTAAGACTATTTTGGAAGCCTCTCCTACCGTCCGCCAAACCGTGATGTCATCGGCGACATGGGATGGTGCGGTCGGTAAGATTGCCGAGAGTTTTACGGTCAATCCACATCGTGTATCCATCAAGGTGGAGTCGGCACACATCGATGAGAGTGTGTATTATTGCGATGATTTTCATCATAAAAATAAGATTTTGATTGAGCTTTTAAATAACCCAGAGATTAACCAAGCGGTGATTTTTACCGCCACCAAACGCTCTACCGAACAGCTTACCGAGACGCTCACAGAAGCAGGGCTGTCTGCTCGTTATCTGCATGGCGACTTACCTCAGGCGAAGCGTAACCGCATCATCAATGATGTCAAGTCTGGCAAATGTGATTTTCTCATTGCTACCGATGTCGCTGCTCGTGGTATTGATATTTCAGCGATTAGCCATGTCGTGAACTATGATTTGCCTCGTCAAGTCGAGGACTATGTTCATCGTATTGGTCGCTGTGGGCGTGCAGGGCGGACAGGGGTTGCCATGAACCTATGTAGCATGGACGACAGACGGCAGCTTGGTCACATCAATCGCTATTTGGGGCGACAGATGAAAGAGGAAGTGGTGGCAGGACTAGAACCCAAACGCCCAGCTCCTAGCAAATATGGCGAGAGGGATAGTAAACGAGGTCGCAGACGAGGCGATAATCGTTTTGAGCGAGGCGAGCGTTTTGGCTTTCGTGGCGAGCAAAGTTTTGAGGGTCGCTCGTTTGATAAGTCTGACAAAAAAGAACGCAGTCGCACCAATGAGCGATTTGACAAACCCTCTTATCCACGCCGTGAAAAGTCGTTTGACAAATCCTTTGATAAACCGTTTCATAAGCCCTTTGATAAAAAAGAACATATTGCCAAAGAGTTTGACAAAAAAGACTTTGTCAGACCAAATCATGACCATCGCCCAAAGCGTGATGAGTTTAAAAAAGCTGGCAGGCAAGCCCATCAAGAGGGGGTAAAAGGCGAATTTAAAGGCAGATTCAAAGATAATCATAAAGATGGCTTTAAAAAACCTGCCAAAAAGCGTGTGGTAGAAGAAGTGTTTTTTGCTAAACGCCAAGAGAAAAAAGCCAAACGCAAATTTGGCGATTTATAAAGATAAACCCACTTATGTTGATGTAAGTGGGTTTGCTTTTTGTCTTTTTTCTTTGATTGCTTATTTAACTTCAATCTGACGGCGAAACTTTTGCCCTGCCTTGAAGGTAACCACTCTGCGAGCCTTGATGGGGACAACCTCGCCTGTCTTTGGGTTGCGACCGGGTCGAGGCTTTTTGTCCTTTAATTCAAAATTACCAAAGCCTGAGAGTTTGACTTCTTTGCCACTGGCAAGACTTTGGCTTAACTCATCAAAAAACGTATCTACGAGCTTGCGAGCATCTTGTCTGGTCATACGCAGACGAATGGTTAGGTGGTCCACCATGTCTGCTTTGGTCAATGTCGCCATGTGTATTCCTTAAAATTAATTTAATATAAAAATAAATAGGAGGCATAAGATGGCATTAACCATCACGAAGCACTGCCCCAAATCGCTCGCTAAGTGCGACCGCCACCCTATCCATGAGTGCCTTAATCTCATCATCGGACAAGGTAGCCTCACGGTTTTCAAGTGTCATGGTAAAGGCAAGCGATTTTTTGCCCTCTGGCAGTTTGTCGCCTTCATAGACATCAAAGAGTACCACATCGCTCAGATACTCGCCTGCGGACGCACGCACGGTGTCGGCAACTTCTTGCCATGACAAAGATTTGTCCACAAAGAATGCCAAATCACGCTTGACGCTTGGGAATTTGCTTGGCAGGCTCACGGCAAGTGGCGTGCGATGTAGGTTGATGAGCTTATCAAGCTCAAATTGAGCCACCCACACAGCAGGCAGGTCAAGCTCGCTTGCGATACTTGGGTGGAGCTGTCCAAAGTAGCCCACTTTTTCGCCATTTACCACCAAATAGGCACTTTGCCCTGAATGCAAAAACGCCAAATCCGCTCGCTCATAGCTTGGCAAGACATGAGTAGGGAGCAAGGTTTCGACATCGGCTTTTAGGTCATAAAAGTCGGTGGCACGCACGCCATGAATACTGTCGGTGACTTTACCTGTGGCGATGATGGCAAGGCTATTGATTTGGGCAAGGCTTGCAACATCTTTACCCACAAACGACAAGCCGACTTCAAATAAGCGAACATCTGCTTGCTGACGGTTTAGGTTGTGGCTGACGATGGGTAGTAGGCTAGATAACAAGGTGCGTCTCATCACCGCAAGCTCGGAGGAGATGGGGTTGGCAAGGGGGAGAATGTCGCCCAATTTGTCATCGTTTAGGAGTTTTTCTAATTTTTCATCACAAAAGCTAAAACTCACCGCCTCAAAATAACCTTGTTTGGCAAGGGTCAGTTTGAGCGTGTGGGTCAAATCTGCCGTGTCATCATAGCTCATGTCTACCGCAAATTCGGGCAGGCGTGGGGCGATGTTGGCATAGCCATGTACACGAGCAATCTCCTCGATGATGTCTTCGCTGATATTAAGGTCAAAACGGTGACTTGGAGGCTGACAGGTAAATGCCGTACCGTCAAAGGTGGTGTTAATTTCTAAGCGGTTTAATAGCTCGGTAATGGTATCGCTAGGTAGGCTAATACCAAGCAGTTTTTCCACTTTGGCAAATGGCACGCTGATGGTGGTGCGTTTTGGCAAATCAGAGACGCTCTCAGCAGTGGTGATTTGTCCCACTTGTCCACCAGCAATGCTTGCAATCAATGTCGTGGCACGGTCTAGGGCGATTTTGGGTAAGTTAAAATCCACCCCTCGTTCAAATCTGGCACTGGCGTCTGTATGCAAGCCAAAGCGTCTAGCACGCCCTGCAATGGCGAGCTGATTAAAGTGGGCGGATTCTAGCACGATGTTGGTCGTGGTGTCTGAGACTGCCGAGCGAGCTCCGCCCATAATCCCCGCCAAAGCAAGCACACCCACCTCATCAGCAATCACCAGCTCATCGCCACTTAGGGTAATGGTTTGCTCATTTAGAAGTTCCACCGTCTCGCCTTTTTGGGCAAGGCGTACCACGATAGAGCCAACAATTTTATCGGCGTCAAAGGCGTGCAGGGGCTGACCGAGTTCCAATAAAATAAAGTTGGTCACATCCACCAAAAAATTATGGGTGCGTAGTCCGCTCGCCACGAGGCTGTCTTTTAGCCATTTTGGGGTTTTGACGGTGCGGTCAATGCTCCCAATGTACTGAGCCAAATAGCGTGGGCAGGCGGTGGGGTTGTCTACTTTGACCGCGACCGTCTTGTCCAGCGTGGGGGCGGTGGTGATGATCTCTGGACGGTTTAGGGATAAGCCATTAACCACGCCAATCTCACGAGCTAAACCTAATACGCTCAAACAATCGCCACGATTGGGGGTAATCGCCACATCAAAAATCTGACCGTCTAACCCCAAATATTCACGCACATTCACGCCAATCGGAGCGTCATCGTCCAGCTCCAAAAGCCCGTCAATCTCATCAATCAAGCCCAGCTCGGACGCACCGCAAAGCATGCCTTGTGATTCTACGCCACGCAGTTTGCCTTTTTTAATTTTAAACTCTTTGCCGTCAATCGGGGGTAATACCGCCCCAACGGTCGCCACCGCCACTTTGAGCCCTGCACGCACATTGGTTGCCCCGCAGACGATTTGCAAATGCTCATCTGTACCAACATTGACGGTGGTAACGGAGAGTTTGTCGGCATCGGGGTGCTTATCGCAAGTGATGACCTGACCGACCACCACGCCACTAAACTCAGGGGCGATGGGCGTAATGTCGTCTAATTCTAAGCCAAGCATGGTGAGTTGTTCGCCAAGCTCGGCAGAAGTATTGGCAGGATTGACCCATTGTCTGAGCCAGTTTTCGCTGATTTTCATAAGTTTCTCAAAATTAACTGTTTTTAAAAATTTTTACATGCGGATATTGTAAAATATAATGGTCTTCGGTAATTAATGTAAGATTTTCACTAATTGCTTGGGCGATTAACATTCTATCAAAAGGGTCTTTATGATGTAGGGGTAAATTTTTGATTGGATAACAATGTTTTGATAAAACAGGCAATTGTAAATATTGATTTTCAATCAATTGTTGATACAACAATTCAACATCAATATTAAAATCTTTTTTACCCAGTGCATTTTTAATGGCAATTTCCCATAAATTGACCGCACTAAAATAAATGCGAGCATTTTTCTGCAACAGTAATGTTTTAATGCGTTCATCAAGTTTATGAGGCTCTCTGGCAAGCCATACAATAATGTGTGTATCTAATAAATACATTATTCTACACCAAACAACCTTGCTACTTCATCATCATATTTGTTGATGTCATCAGGAAAAGCCCCTTGCCCTTGCATAAAACCAAATCGTCTTTCACCTTTTTTATTTAAATCATAGGTTAAAGATTGGTTAAATACCAAATCATCAGGCAAAAGCGTTACAATCAGGCGAGCATTTTGCACTTGTGGTGGTGTATCTAGCCATTTTAATTGACCTTGTTCGATGACTGCTTGATAACTTTGTAACATAGTTGCACTCCTTTTTGGTTAAGCAAACTGCCCCAAAAATCTGACATCATTTTGGAAAAATACTCGCAAATCATCAATGCCATAATAGAGCATGGCAA
>NZ_JAUNDY010000006.1:79624-107407 GCF_030525845.1 Moraxella sp. | reverse complement strand
GTAAAATGCCCGCCCAATAATATCACGGCTTTATTTTCTTTTTGGGCGGTAATTAAGTGCTGTAAGCCACTAATGCTA
This sequence comes from Moraxella sp., assembly GCF_030525845.1. Taxonomy (GTDB): domain Bacteria; phylum Pseudomonadota; class Gammaproteobacteria; order Pseudomonadales; family Moraxellaceae; genus Moraxella. The sequence continues at coordinate 107,329 of NZ_JAUNDY010000006.1, read as the reverse complement.
AATGTGCGTTTAAACACATTGGGGCGAAACCATGCGTTCAATGTTTCAAAAATACCAATGCCTTGATTGACAAAAACTTGTTTGGCAATTAGGATTTTTTCATCATCGGATTTATCAGGAAAGGCAAGCGTTAAATTGGTCAGCGTATTATTAACCCGTCTTGGAATAAAATGATAAGCCAATTCGCCGATTTTTCGCCCAATCATAAATTGAATGCGTAAGGGCAAATATAAAAGCGGTAAAAATATCAACATAAGTAACCAAATTCCCCAATATTGTGGCTTTAAAAATTGCCACTCAAAGGGAGCTTTGTCCGCCATGCTGGTTTGTTTGTGCGTGTCGGTCAAATTGGGCATTTTTGCCATATCAATTTTTGGGGCATTGACATTATCGCCATGCGTATGGCAACCACCCCCACAGCAAAATTTCTCACTCATTTATTTCCCCAAGCTTTCAAGTTCGTCCCAGCGTTCCAATTTTTCAAGGAGTAATTCATCAATCTCCCCAAGCCGTTCGCTGTACTTTGTGGCAAGTGCCAAATCAGAGACAAACAACGACCCGTCCGCCAGTTTTTCATTCAGCTCAGCTTGTTCTTTTTCAAGCTCAGCAATTTCATTAGGCAAACTTTCAAGTTCTCGCTGTTCTTTATAGGAGAGTTTGCGTTTTTGAGGATTTGCCGAATTATTGGGGTTATCGGGTTTTAGTGTTTCGGTTTTTGCTTTTTCTGTTTTTTCGGTTTTTGGTTTGGGAGTGTCCTTATCGGCTCGCTGTTTTTGTACCAAATAATCTTGATAACCGCCCACATATTCGGTTATCACACCGTTGCCGTCTTTGTCCGTACCAAAAACCCAAGTTTGGGTAACGACATTGTCCATAAACGCACGGTCGTGGCTGATGAGCAAAATCGTCCCATCAAAACCTGCGACATACTCTTCAAGCAGCTCCAAAGTCGCCATATCAAGGTCGTTGGTCGGTTCGTCTAGCACCAAGACATTGGCAGGTTTTAGCAGATTTTTGGCGAGCAGTACCCGTGCCTTTTCACCCCCTGAGAGGGCTTTGACAGGCGTTCTGGCACGATTGGGCGTAAACAAAAAATCTTGCAAATAACCCAAAATGTGCGTTTTGCGTCCATTGATTTCTACATGGTCAGAGCCTTGTCCGACATTTTCGGCAACCGACTTCTCTGGGTCTAATTGGTCTTTTAATTGGTCAAAAAACGACACGGATAAATTTGTGCCAAGTTTGACCGTACCGCCTGTTTTGGCACTCTCATCAAGCCCCAAAATCGTGCGAATCAAGGTCGTTTTACCCACGCCATTTTGCCCGATAATCCCCACTTTATCGCCACGCATGAGCAGGGTGGAAAAATCTTTTACCAAAACTTTGCCATCATATTCTAAGGTTAAGTGACCCACTTCACAGACAATTTTGCCCGATTTTTCGGACACATTTTGGGTCAAAGACACATTGCCCACCACATCACGGCGAGCGGCTCGCTCCTCTCGTAGGGCTTTTAGGGCTCGTACTCGCCCTTCGTTACGAGTTCTACGGGCTTTAATGCCTTGACGAATCCAAACCTCCTCTTGGGCAAGTTTTTTGTCAAACTCTTCAAAGGATTTTTGCTCGCTGGCAAGTTCCAATTCCTTTAATTCTTGATAACGAGCATATCCGCCCACGCCTTGCGAGACATCATAGCTCCCTAATTTACCCCTGTCTAGCTCCACAATGCGAGTGGCAAGATTATCGACAAATTTGCGGTCGTGAGTGATAAATAGCACGGTTAAATTTTGGCTTAATAAATAGCTTTCTAGCCAATCAATACTCTCGACATCAAGGTGGTTGGTTGGCTCATCAAGCAGTAGCACATCAGGCTTAACCACCAACGCACGAGCCAAAAGCACACGGCGTTTGCGACCGCCCGACAAATCAGCAAGACGGTCAGTGGGGTTTAGTCCCATGTTGTCAAGCAAGGTACGGGCATTACGCTGTAAATCCCAGCCGTGCAGGGCGTCAATTTCGTGTTGCAAATGAGCCATCTCATTGCAGGCTTGCATATCGCCAAGCGTGCATTTGTCCGATAACGCATGATAAGTCTTTAATAAATCAGCAACTTTGGCATCGCCCCCCATCACAATGTCAAGAAGCGTGCCGTCATCATTTGGCACATCTTGGGCGAGCATGGCGACACGCAAACCGTCCGCCATGATAATTTCGCCATCATCGGGATTTTGCGTGCCGTCAATGAGTTTAAACAGCGTGGATTTGCCTTCGCCATTTCGCCCAATCAAACAAACCCGCTCGCCTATATCAAGGCTAAAATTAATACGGTCTAAAATGGGGGCAATGCCAAAAGCTAGGGAGACATTTTTAAGATGAATGAGTGCCATAAATGAGTATCTAAGTTGTCTTGTAAATGGTAAAATATTGCCATTATAGCAAATTTTTAAAATCTTGGGGTAAAAATGACAGATTTGGGTACAGAGTTGATTGATTTACAAATAAAAATCGCCTACCTAGAAAATACGGTAGACGACTTAAATGCTGTTGTTACCGACCAAACCTTACACATCAAAGATTTACAAGACCAATTAAAGCTGATTTATCGCTATTTGGAAAATCAACACGGCAATGATGACGGTATCGCTCCATTTGATTTGTTGGCGGATAAACCACCGCATTATTAAAACTGATGGATTTAGCATCGTACAAATGTTTTATCCGTGATGATGATATTGACTTTTTTGTCCCAATCATTGGCGATCAGATTGTCCACCACTTGAAAATGATAGCACCAACCTATTTTTAATCCACGAAAATGTGCAAATGTTCTATCATAAAACCCACCGCCCATACCCAATCGGTTACCGGCTTTATCTACTGCCACCAGTGGACAAATGATGCAGTCTAATTGATTGGCATTTAGGGTGTTTTTTGAAAAGGGCTCTTTCATGCCAAGTTTATGTTTTTTTAAAGGTATTTTTGATAATTCATAAAATATAGGAGCGAATATCAGAGGTTTATTTTGGTGTGTGATGGGTAAATAAGGGATAAATTCGTGTTTTTGACAAAACCGAATGATGGGCGTAGTGGGTAATTCTCCAAAATCATCTAAATACAAACCAATTTTGGCGTGTTTTGGTAGATGTGGCAAAAGTTTGGGTAATTGCAGACTTGCCAAAAATGCCATGTATTGGCGTTGTTTGGTGTTTAGGAATTTTCTTTTTTTTCTGAGGGTTTGGCGTAGTGTGTGAGTATTCATAATTAACCAACCAACAATATTTGAGTTAATGACAGACTAAGGAAATACCAAATAAAAACATACGCAACAATCATCATCATGGCAGTTATCCTAAAACAATAACGATGTTGATAAAATAACACAAAAGACAGTCCTAATATCAAGCCAGAGATTGCTCCGCCAATATGACCTGCATTATCGATGTTTGGTATGGTAAACCCCATCATGATATTAAGTGCCATGATGATAAATAACGAGCGACGATTGAGGTATTTGGCTGCTTTTAATGAGCTAAATGAAATGACCAAAAGTGTCATACCAATACCCATAATACCCCCAGATGCCCCAGCGGAAATAGCGGGGTATTGTCCATTTGTCAGCTGATATAAGCCAATGGATAAATTTAATAAATTTCCGCCCACCACCGATAAAATAAACAGCACAAGAAAACGCCAACGACTAATGATGACTTCTGTTACTTGTCCAAAATAATACATGGCAAAACCATTTAATAACAAATGAATAATACCAATATGTAAAAACCCACTACTTATCAATCGCCAATAATCATCGGTTAATGTCAATGGTAAAAAATTCGCCCCATGATTTAACAAATCTTTATTGCTGGGATTATCGATATTAACCCCTTGCAAAATCTGAATAATAAATACAGCGATAAAACTGCCAATTAACAATAATGTCATGGGGGCGGTGTCAATTAATTTTTTAAAATTCATGTCGTTTATGATGATTTGATTAAAATTAAGGGATAATGCCTTGAAAATCCCCCTAAATTTAGCGATAATGTAGCCTAATTTTTGCCAAAAAACAAGACCATGAGTAACCCCCCCAAATCCAAGCCAAAACGTCGCTCCCAAGAAGACATCATGGCAAATGCCTTTTTAAAAAATACCTTCAAGCCTGTCAAAAAATCCATGATGACAGCATATCTTTTGGACGTGATGAGCGTGCTGGTGCTGGTAGGGCAGACGTGGATATTGGTGCGGATTTTTGAACGGTGGTTTGATGCGTTTACCAGCCAAAGCATGTCAGATGATGGGTATTTTTTGATGGATTTGGGGGCGTTGTTTGTGTGCCTGTGCGTGCGGGCAGGGCTGGGTTATGGGCGAGATTATCTGCTAAGCGAAGCAGGGCTTACGGTTGCCACCAACGTCAAAAAGGCACTGCTTGACAAACTCGGTCAGCTTGGACTGGCAAGGCGGTATTTTGGGTCGGATGGCTCGCTTGCCAGCAAAATGGTCGATGAGCCTGTGCATTTGGTGGGTTATGCCCGTTTTGAAGTCCAAAAAATGACCGCTGTTACCACGCCACTTATTTTGGCGGGGTGCATAAGTTTTTATAGTGTTACTTCTGCGATGATTTTGCTTTTGACTGCACCGCTTGTGCCGATTTTTATGGCGTTTATCGGAATTGCCACCACTCGTAAAAGCCGTGAACAGATGGATGCACTCGCCCAGCTTGGCGGACGTTTTTTGGATTGGATTCGAGGCATGAACACCCTAAGCCGACTGGGAGCAGTGGATGTGGCGGTGTCCGACATTGACAAAAGCAGTGAGACATATCGCCAAAAAACCATGAGTGTGCTTAAAATTGCCTTTTTAAATAGTGCCGTATTAGAATTTTTATCTGCATTGTCCATTGCGTTGGTGGCGGTGTATTTGGGTTTTGGGCTGTTGGGGTTACTACCTTGGGCAAATGGACAAATTTTAACCAGTTATAGGGTTGCACTTTTTATCTTGCTGCTTGTGCCTGAATTTTATGCACCATTACGCCGACTGGGGGCAGAATACCACGTCAAAGGGCAAGCGATGGCGTGTGCCAAAGCGGTTGCTCCCATGCTCAATTTTAAGCATAAAAAACACACAGGACAAGCCCATACCCTAAGTCATGCTCCCAGTTTTGCCCTAAAAAATGTAACGGCGTTTGGTGATGATGGGCGAGTGCGTCTGTCGCCTTTGACGGCTGAGTTTGAGGCAGGGCAAAAAACGGCGGTAATGGGCGAGAGTGGGGCAGGCAAATCCACTTTGCTTCAAATCCTACTGGGCTTTGGGGATTATGAGGGCGATGTGGTGCTGACCGATGGCGATAAAAAAGTGGCTTATCAAGAGACGGATTTGGGGCATTTAAGACAACAATTTGGCTATTTGTCGCAAAGTTTGGCGTTGCTTCCCATGAGTATTGCCGACAATTTACGCCTTGCCAAGCCACACGCCAGCGATGATGAGTTAAAACAAGTCTTGCAATGGGTTGGCATGTGGGAGGTAGTCAATGCCTTGCCACAGGGCATGCACACCATGCTGGGCGAGCGTGGGCGTGGACTGTCGGGCGGTCAGGGGCAACGCCTTGCCATCGCTCAACTGCTACTCCAAGACGCTAAGGTATGGCTACTTGATGAGCCAACGGAGCATTTAGATGCCAAAACGGCTTGGCAAATCAAAGAGCTTTTGTGGCAACTTGGGGCGGACAAAACGGTCATTTGGGTAACGCATGATGAGGATTTTGGCGGGTTTGAGTTTGATAACATACATCGTTTGGGGCAACAAAAGGGGTAAATCATGAAAAATAATCATCATGAGCGGTTTGAACTTCGCCAGCTTTGGACTTCCCAAAAAACGCTGTGGATCATATCATGGGTGCTGGGTATCATTACGGTATTGTCGGTGCTTGGCTTGGTGGCGGTGTCAGGGTGGTTTATCACGATGGCTGGTGTTGCAGGCGTTTTGGCGATTGGGCTCAATTATTTTGCTCCCTCAGCGATGATTCGTGCTTTTGCCCTTAGTCGTACGCTGGCACGCTATGGTGATTTGATGGTGTCGCACCATGCGGTGTTTGAGCTGTTAAAGGAGCTTCGTGTCAGATTTTTTACCGCTTGGGCAAAACAGCCATTATCCGTCCAAGCCCTTGACGACAAAACCAGCAGTCAAAAAATGCACCGTTTGGTCAAAGACATTGATGTGTTAAACGAATTTCCCTTGCGTGTTGTGTCGCCTTTTATCGTGGCAGTCGTGGCGGTGGCAGTCGTGGCGGTGTGCTTGCTCATCAAATTACCCACGCTGTTGGGGGTGGTGCTATCAGGCGTGCTGTGCTCGGTGCTTGTCATTCCTGTACTGATGTGGCGACTTGGTGTGGCGATGGCAGTCAAAGAAGGAGAGCTTGGCGAACGCCAAAAAAGCACGCTTCTTGATACCTTGCCCACGCTCACTCAGCTACTGGTGTGGGGACGGTGGCAAGAGTACATGGCGACATTGGGTCAGCTTGATGATGAGGCTCACACGCTCGTACGCCAATCACACGTCATCAGACGGCGAACCAATCTGATGATACAAATCGTCATTGCGGCGGTGGTGGTTGGGGTACTGTTTGCGGTGCATGAGCCATTTACCCAAACGGCAGTCATGGCAACCGATAATATCCATGTCAGTCGTGGTTTTAACCCTGCATGGGCGTTGGCGTTGGTGCTGGCGGTGTTTGGGCTCATTGAAATTGTCATGGCGTTGGTGGCTGAGCCATTGGCGTATGGACGTAGTATGTATGCCAAAGAGCGGATAAATGCACTCATCACGCCTGTCTCTGCCACGCCCAAAGTGGGTTTGTCCAATCCAAGCCAAGACGAATGGACGCTCATGCTCAATGATGTCGCCATACAAGCTCCAAACGCCATTGTGGTGATTGATAACATTCACGCTCACATCACAAACCAAACCCCCACCCTCATCGTGGGTGCGTCAGGCGTGGGCAAATCCACCCTCCTTGCGACTCTGGCAGGAGAATTTGCCCCTGTCAAAGGCGAGATTATCCTAAACGGACAATCCATGCCAAACATCGATTTTGGGTCGTCGCTTGGGTTTTTGGGGCAGACGGTGGACATTTTTGACCAGACCTTAGCGGACAATTTACGTTTGGGTAAAGCAGGTGCTAGCGATGAGGAACTGTGGGCGGTGCTGGGGCAAGTTGGCTTGGCGGATTGGGTCAAATCCCAACCCAAAGGGCTAGGTACGCCACTTGGCGAATACGGCATGGCACTCTCAGGTGGTCAGGCTCGCCGTGTGGCACTCGCTCGCTTGCTTCTCACGCCAAAGACGGTGCTACTTTTAGATGAGCCATTTGCAGGGCTTGATGACACCACTCGCCGTCATGTGTGGCAAACGCTTACCGATGCTCAAAAGGCAGGTCGGATTGGCATTTTAGTCATCGCCACGCATCAGCTGTGGGCAGAGATGGACGCAGAGGTGCTGGTGGTGGGGGAGTGATTGTCTGGCAAACGTCGTCTTGTCATCATTTGGCTGTTCTAACTGGCGTGATGACATGACAAGAGATGAAATGATGTACAACGACTTTGGTGTGATTTGGCATAAAAAGCATCAGCCTAGCAGTTTGCTTGATTTCTTGTCATCAGTCCTAATTGGCGGTAAATGCTGGGCATGAACCCAAGCGTTTGCTAATTTTGGATAAATGTCGTAATATGAGTCAATTTGAAATAATATTAGGTAGACACATGAAAAAGACCATAACTCCGATTGATTTGACAAAATTTTGTGATGAGCTGTTGCAGGCTGATAAGTTTAGTGATTATTGCCCTAATGGACTGCAAGTGGATACTGGCACACCGATTAACAAGATAGTAACAGGTGTTACAGCATGCCAAGCGCTCATTGATAAGGCGATAGCGTTGGAAGCGCAGGCGATACTGGTGCATCATGGGTATTTTTGGCGAGGCGAGCCTGCTCCTTTGGTGGGTATAAAAGGTCAGCGTATCAAGACGTTATTTGAGCATGGTATCTCACTCATTGCTTACCATCTGCCTTTGGATGCTCATACTGTTCTGGGAAATAATGCTGTGCTGGCAAATGAACTTGACTTAACCATCACAGGGGCGTTGCATCCGCACGAAAAATACCCTGTGGGTAATGTCGCTACTTGTTCGCCTATTTCATCAATGGATTTTGCTCAAAAAATCTCCAAAGTGCTGGGGCGTACCCCTTTGCATATTAGCACCAATCCTGCACGGATTTTAACCAAGATTGGCATCTGTACAGGCGGTGCTCAGGACATGATTGAGCAGGCGTATCAGATGGGTTGTCAGGCTTTTGTCTCTGGGGAGGCATCAGAACGTACCACGCACCTAGCAAGGGAACTTGGGGTGGATTATTTTGGAGCGGGTCATCACGCCACCGAGCGAGGCGGTATTCGTGCGTTGGGCGAGCATGTGACAAAGGCTCTGGGTATGGAAGTGGTTTTTGTGGATATTGACAATCCTGTCTAGGGCGGGGGTTTAAGCAAGGCTTTGTTATTCCTCAATGCTTCATTTTGACGTATCGCTTAAAAATAGGGGGGGGGTGTTGAGCATTGTTATGTCTCTTTAAGAAATACTTATGCCACCCGATATAACACTCCAAAGACAGCCCTTTTGATAAAGCTGATGTCATGCTTTGCAGTATGATTCATGAGGTTTGTCAACCAACACAAAAGTGATGTTTATTCTAAATTTTACCCACGCTCATTCACAGTCGCTCCTACAATCCCAAAAACAGCTTGGGGCATAGACCTGTCAAAATAACCGTAACGTATTTTGCAAGACACTTATCTGCTTCTTATTATTCATTTCTTTTTTAGCAATCAACCAAGCCTAACACTTTTGGTTTGTCAATCCTAAAAATAGTTTTATGTCCGATTAAAGATGGTGCTTTTGGGTGTGTTGATTGGCTAGGAGGGCTAGGCATCTTAAAAGAAAATCATTTGCTTTTTGTTGATTTTAAAAAAGTATGGTAGAATGGATAAATTTTCGACTGTTTTAATTTGGGGTTTTAAGCCCATAAAATCTAAGGAATATTATGCTCAATCTTACCGCCAATGATGTGCGAATGAATGCACAGGCAGCCAATAAAGACGAGGCGTTATCCATCATTGCACAGATGTTTAGTGATGACAATCTTGCCACACCTGACTATCTAAACGGGCTAAAAGACAGAGAGGGGCAAAGTAGCACGTATCTGGGTCAGGGCATTGCCATTCCGCACGGTACGCCAGATTCACGAAGCTGTGTCATAAATACAGGGGTGCGTTTGGTGCATTTTGCTGATGGGGTGGTGTGGAATGATGAGGGAGAGCGAGCGTATTTATTGGTGGGGATTTGTGCTAAGTCTGATGAGCATTTATCTATTTTAAAAATGCTGACACGAGCCTTAGGCGATGATGTGGCAGATGATGTTAAGAACGCCAAAAACGCCGATGAAATTATCGCCATCATTAGCGGTGTCAATAAAGAATGTGCTTTTGATGTACATGAAAGTCTGCTTCAAGTAGATGTGTCTGCACGTGATGTTGATGAGCTGTATTTGACGGCAGTAAATCTGCTTAAAAATCAAGGTAAATTGGCAAGTACCGTAGGCATTCGTCCAGCTTTTACCAGATTATCAAACATACTGTGTACCACCTTAGAGCATGATGAGCTGGTGTCAGAGCCTGCTTTGTCGTTGGTGGTTGCCAAAAATCCCCTGCTCTTTGGCGATGATAAGGTACAAGCGTTGGCTGTGATTGCCAGTAATCAGCACGTTCATGCCGAAAAGCTATCAAATATTTATGATGTGCTACTGTCGCTCGATTTTCAAAATGCACTACCTAGCATGAGCATGAGCGAGCTTTCATCAAGGCTATCGGCACAAAAAGCCCAAAGCTGGCCGTCATCTAGCGTGGTGCTTGCCAATGCTCACGGTCTGCACGCACGCCCAGCCACAGTGCTATCAGACATCGCCAAAGGAGCGGTGGGCGAGCTAAAAGTGGCAGTCGATACAGGGGCGTATGTTTCTGCCAAAAGTCTGACACGTCTTTTATCGCTTGGGGCGACACGTGGTCAGACGCTCACTTTTATCGCCGAGCCTGATACAGATGCGGTGGATTATCTACCAAGATTGATTGAGGCGGTTAAAAATGGTCTTGGCGAGGAGATAACCCCTATCCAAGAGACGGCACATTCAAATCAAGAAGTCATTGATTTTTCTGATAAAAATCCTATCATCAAGGGCGAATACACTCATGCAACACCCGCATCGGTAGGACTTGCGGTGGCAGAGGCATTTGTGGTGCGTCAAACACGTTTTGAATATGCTGTGCAAGGTGGCGACAAAGACAGCGAGTGGCAAAGCTTGCAAAACGCCATCGCAGTAGTAAAAGATGAACTCAAACTCATCGTACAAAACGCCAAAAAAATGTCTATTGCCAAGATTTTTACAGCCCACATCGCACTTTTGGAGGACGAAGAGGTTACTCATGGAGCCAAAGACGGCATCGATGATGGCTTGTCGGCAGCAGCAGCGTGGCATGCTCATATTGAACAACTTGCCAAAACCCAAGAGTCGCTTGCTAACCGTTTATTGGCGGAGCGTGCAGCGGATTTAAGAGATATTGGACATAAGGTGCTTGTTAAATTGACAGGGCAGACATCAGCTGATGAGCCAGATACGCCTTATGTGTTGATTAAGGAAGATTTATTGCCCTCAGATGTGGCACGCCTAGATGCCAAGCGTGTGGCAGGGATTATTACAGCAGTGGGCGGAGCCAGTTCTCATAGTGCCATCGTGGCACGAGCCTTAGGCATTCCTGCAATCGTGGGGGCAGGCGTGAGCGTACTTGACATCGAAAATGGCGAGCGTATTTTGTTGGATGGGGGTAAGGGTTGGTTTGTGCTTTCGCCTAATGATGACATGGTGCAAATCGCCCACCAAGAACAAATCGCCCACCAAGAGCGTAAGGCTTTGGCCACCAAAAACGCCTTAAATCCTGCCATCACACAAGATGGTCATCAAGTGGAGATTGCGGTAAACTTAGGCAATGTTCATGACACCAAAATGGCGGTAGATGGCGGTGCAGAAGCGGTGGGGCTACTGCGTACTGAGCTTGTGTTTATGAGCCATCAAAGTGTACCTAATATTGATACGCAGGTGGCGGATTATACACAAGTGTTTGATGCCTTAGATGGTCGTCCGCTTGTGGTGCGTACGCTTGATGTGGGCGGAGATAAACCTTTGCCTTATTTGCCCATTCCTGCCGAAGAAAACCCATTTTTGGGGGTGCGCGGCATTCGTCTAACCCTAAAACAGCCCAAATTGCTCGAAAATCAGCTCATTGCTCTCATCAAGGCTTCCAAAGGGCGTGATTTGCGTATCATGTTCCCTATGGTGGGACGCTTAGAGGAATGGCAAGAAGCAAAAGCGATTTTGGATAAGGTGTTGGAGCAATATCCACATGACCGCTTGCAAGTGGGTATCATGATAGAAGTGCCAAGTGCGGCATTGATGGCGGACGTTTTTGCCAAAGAAGTGGACTTTTTTAGTATCGGTACTAACGACTTGACTCAATATACGCTTGCCATCGATCGTGGACATGCCACACTCTCAAAAGATGCTGATGGCTTGCACCCTAGTGTGCTTCGTCTGATTCATCGCACGGTGGAGGCCGCTCACGCTCATGGTAAATGGGTGGGCGTGTGTGGCGAGCTTGCAGGCGATGAGCGTGCCGTGCCGATTTTGCTTGGGCTTGGTGTAGATGAGTTGTCTATGTCGGTAGGTAGTATTGCTTTGACAAAAGCTCTGGTGCGTGAGTTGAACCTGACTCATTGCCAAACTCTTGCCCAAAAAGCCCTAACTTGCACCAGTGCTGATGAGGTGCGCGCCTTAACATCAGGAGTGTCATCATGACAAAAAATGTATTATGTATTACCCTAAATCCTGCCATTGACATGACAGTAAGCCTTGATGTGTTGACACTAGGTGCGGTAAATCGTGCCACATCAAGTCAGCTAAATGCCGCTGGTAAGGCACTAAATGGTGCGCATGTTTTATCAGATTTGGGCATGAATGCCGTTGCCACAGGATTTTTGGGGGCGGATAACGATGGGATTTTTAAAAAATTCTTTGACGTTCGTGAGGCTTTACACCATCAAGGAGAAGCAGGACTGCTTATTGATGAGTTTGAGCGTGTGGCAGGGATTACTCGTACTAACATCAAGCTGGTCGATGATTTTTATGGCATAGGTCGCACTACCGATGTTAATGGACGTGGGTTTGTAGTTGAAGAGATGGATAAACTACATTTTTTTGACAGAGTATCCAAACTTGCAAAAAATGCCGATGCGGTACTTGTGGCAGGCTCTTTGGCGGTGGGCTTTGAGCTATCTGACTTTGAGCATCTTTTGGCGTTATTGACAGACGTTCATGATAAAGTGGCGGTAGATGTCAGCGGCGAGGCTCTCAAAGTTGCCATAAAGCATAAGCTCTGGCTCATCAAGCCTAATAATGACGAGCTTTTTGAAGCTTTTGGTGTGCGTGCTGACGATTTTGGATCGCAAGTTGCGTTATTTGATGAATTGGGCTGTGATATTGAGCATATTTTTATATCAATGGGTAGTCAAGGTGTGCATTGGATACGTGGCGACAAGGAGCGTGAGTTTTACCATGCCGTACCTCCCACCATGAAAGTTAAAAGCACGGTTGGGGCGGGCGACACCTTTGTGGCTGGTATGATTTTTGGGCTACTTCAAGGAGAAGCACCAGAGGTGGTATTGGCTCGTGCTACGGCGTTATCGGCACATGCGGTGTCTATTGTGGGTGTTGGCGTGCCAGATGGCGAGCGTTTGACCTCATTAATCAAGCAAGTACAAATCCAAAAAGTAGCCGTCTTATGATTCATGCGTTGTGCTTTGGGCATGATGAGTAAAATACTAAAATCACAGACAGGCACAAGGTTGAGTATCAATCAAATCTTGGTATTTATTAAATAGGGCAATCCCTTATGAACACAAATAAAACCTACGCCATTAGCGTGGCGGATAATTCTGCTCATGGACTGCTGATTGCCAAGCAGTTGTTGGCAGGTCTTCAAAAAAATAACATCGTGGCGGCATTGACGGCATTTGGCGAGACAAACTCGGCAGATGTGGCGATTATCATCGTGGATGATGAGCGCACAAACACCACCAATACCATTTATTTAAATAAACACGCACTACATTCAGCGGATTTTTTAAACCCAGAATATCTGCACGGATTATTAAAAACCAAGCAGTCAGCCTCCAATGAGGCGGATACCCCAAAAGACACCTACAACATCGTGGCGGTAACAGCTTGTCCGACAGGGGTGGCTCATACTTTTATGTCGGCAGAGGCGATTGAAAATTATGCCAAAGCACAAGGCTGGCAGGTCAAAGTCGAAACTCGTGGTCAGGTGGGTGTCGGCAATGCCATCACGCCTGAGGAAGTGGCGGAGGCGGATTTGGTGTTTGTTGCGGCAGACATTGATGTGGATTTATCCAAATTCGTTGGTAAAAAAATGTACCGCACCTCCACAGGCTTAGCACTCAAAAAAACCGCCCAAGAATTTGAAAAGGCGTTTGAGCAAGCAAGCATTTATGGTGATGGTCAAACAGCCAATACAACTCCTCAATTGGACGAAAAAAAGGGTGTTTATCAGCACCTAATGACGGGCGTGTCGCACATGCTGCCGCTTGTCGTGGCAGGAGGCTTGCTCATCGCCATGTCATTCATGTTTGGTATTGAGGCGTTCAAAGACCCAAACATTGCGATGGGACTACCCAAAGCACTCATGGACATTGGTGGTGGTAGTGCCTTTGCCTTGATGATTGCAGTATTTGCAGGCTATGTGGCGTATTCCATTGCTGATAGACCCGGGCTTGCGGTGGGTCTCATTGGTGGTATGCTTGCTAACACCGCAGGGGCAGGGATTTTGGGTGGTATCATCGCTGGATTTTTGGGGGGCTATACCGTCAAATTTTTAAATGATGTTATTAAATTGCCACCAAGTTTAACTTCCTTAAAACCCATTTTGATTTTACCATTACTCGGCTCGCTCATCACAGGGTTGCTCATGGTTTATGCCATTAACCCACCTGTGGCAAGCCTCATGGCGGCATTGACCGAATGGCTAAAAACCTTGAACGATGCCAATGCGGTCATTTTGGGACTCATTTTGGGTGCAATGATGTGTACTGATATGGGTGGCCCAATTAATAAAGCAGCCTATACCTTCTCAGTTGGCATGATTGCCTCTGGTGTGTTTACCCCTATTGCGGCAGCGATGGCAGGGGGCATGGTACCGCCGATTGGCATGGCGATTGCCACTTGGATTGCCAAGAACAAATTTAATGAAAATCAGCGTAACGCAGGCAAAGCATCTTTTGTGCTGGGACTGTGCTTTATTTCGGAGGGGGCATTGCCCTTTGTGGCGGCTGACCCTGCTCGTGTCATTATCGCTTCTATTATTGGTGGGGCGACTGCTGGGGCGATTTCAATGGGGCTGGGTATTGGGTTACAGGCACCACATGGTGGACTTTTTGTCATTCCCTTTGTAACGCAGCCTGTGATGTATCTGATGGCGATTGCGGTGGGTTCGGTATTGACAGGCGTGATTTATGCCTTTATTCGTCAAAAAGACGCTTCCTAATAAAACCCCTTTGGGGGGTTGGTAAAAAAGGTGGCTTATCCCACCTTTTTTGTTAGATTTTTTGCTTGCGAAGTGTTGAGGATAAAATACCCATCGCTTCACGGTACTTGGTAACGGTACGCCGTGAGATGTTGATGCCCTGTGATTCTAAAATGCTGGTAATGTGAGCATCAGATAGGGGTTTTTTGGGGTTTTCAGCTTGTATCATATTTTGGATTTGAGCACAGATGGCGGTGGAGGAGACCTCGCCATCATCACTGCCAACGCTTGATGAAAAAAAGTATTTTAGGGGGTATAAGCCCTGTGGTGTCAGCATGGTTTTGTTGGTGGTCAGTCTTGATACGGTGGACTCATGCAAGCCAATTTCATCAGCGACATTTTTTAGGGTTAGGGGGGTCATCGCTTCTACGCCACGCTCCAAAAATGCCTGCTGACGACGAACGATACAGCTGGCGACTTTGAGTAGGTTTTGGTTGCGTTCATCGATACTGCGAATGAATAACCGTGCGTCATTCAGCTTGTCTTTTAGATAAATGTTGTCATCGCTGTCATCACCTTTCTTAATGAGGCTGGCGTATTCTTGGTTGATTTGTAGGTTGGGAATGATGTCTTGGTTTAGTGTTACTCGCCATGCGTCAGTATCCTCTGTGTGTGCCAGTGATTTTTTGGTGTATTTATTTTGGGAGTGTTCTAGGGCAATGACCAGCACGTCAGGAATATCAATGCTGTCGTTGGATCTGTTTTCGTTGCGATAAAATTCAGAGGCGGGTTCAGGGTTTAGGGTGCGAATAATATCCATAGCCCCTTTGATTTCGTCAGGGTTTAGACCTGTGGCTTGTATGAGAGCTTTGATGTTGTTGGTTTCTAGATAGTTGGTTGAGCCTAGCACCATATAGGCTTCGTCAGCAAATGGTAACTCTGGGTTGTTTTTTGAGAGTTCGTCAAGTTGTAGTCGTAGACATTCAGAGAGATTTCTGGCTCCTACACCTGTGGGAGAACAAGACTGAATGTGTTGTAGTACGGCTAGGATTTGGGGAGGTGTGATGGTGTCCTCCCATTGATAGAAGCTGGCAAGTACACTAAGATTATGGTATAGCTCATCAACGCTGAGGCGGATATAGCCGATGTCGTCCATTGCATCTAGTAGGTAGTCCAAGACAAGTGTTTCTTTATCGTTTAGGGATACAAACCCCATCTGAAAACGCACATGCTCTTGAATGGTGGTATGCGTCTCGCCAAGATAGTCATGCTCATCATCGTGCCGACCTGATACACGAAAATCGCCATCATACTCAAAGTCAGGCGTATAGACATTATCCCAGTCGCTGTCCATTGCCTCATCGTCAAGTCCTGAATTTGTGAGCTTATCATAACTGTCGCCCTCAAATTCTCCCTCAAAGCCGTCATCGCTGACATCACTGTTTTTTTGCCAATTATTATCATTCCAGCCATCTTTTGTCCAATCATCAAGGCTGAGGTGTTCGGCATGTTCAAAGCTTTCACGCTCAAAATCATCGTCTATGCGTTCAAGCAGGGGGTTGTTTTCAAGTTTGGTTTGGATTTCTTGTTCAAGTTCAAGGTGCGATAACGCCAAAAGACGTATCGCCTGTTGCATTTGCGGGGTGAGTTTTTGGGATTGATTTAAGCCAACACCCAAACCAAAAGAGAGGCTCATAGGTCGATTTGTAAATTTATTAAAATTGGGATTATTTCTGCTATTTTACAACATTGTGGCATAATTTTTGCATAAATTTCGCCAAATGGTAGTATATTTATGATGTATATTGAGCTTGGTAGGGATTGCCGTGATTGTTGAGTTATTTTTTGGTTGGTAAATGGTTAAATTGTTATTTTATAACAATATTTTGCTGGATTTAGAGGGTGGTTTCTTAGGTGGGATTAAGCTGTATTTGGCTGTGAAAATACTTCAATATCCAGCAAAAAGCCACGCTGAACGTGGCTTTGGTTGAGTTACCAGCGAATGGGCGTGATGTGTGGGTCACAGACTTTAAGGTTTTCGTAAGTGCCTTTGACAAAGATGTCTTCACTGACGGTATGAATGTCAGTATGACCACAAAACGCCATTGTGATGTCGCATTCTTTGTAGATGATTTCTAAGGCACGGCGTACGCCATCTTCGCCATAAGCTCCTAGACCGTACAAAAATGAGCGACCAATCATCGTGCCTTTTGCACCCAAAGCGATGGCTTTTAGGACGTCTTGACCTGAACGAATGCCACTATCTAGCCAGATTTCGCAGTTTGAGTTTTCAGCTTGTACTGCTTGTACGCAGTCAGATAGGGCGGCGATAGAACTGGGTGCACCATCAAGTTGGCGACCACCGTGATTTGAGATGACCATGGCGTCAGCCCCTGATTTGGCGGCTAAGATGGCATCTTCTGGCTCCATGATGCCTTTGATGATGAGAGGGCCTCCCCATAAATCCTTAATGCGAGCCACATCGTCCCAGTTTAGGCTGGGGTCGAACTGTTCTGATGTCCATGATGATAGACTGGATAAATCACCAACCCCTTCGGCATGACCGACGATGTTTCGGAAGGTGTGGCGTTTGGTGCCAAGCATGTTAAAGCACCATTCGGGCTTTGTCATGAGGTTGATGATGTTTGTTAGGGTGGGCTTAGGTGGTGCAGATAAGCCGTTTTTGATGTCTTTGTGACGTTGTCCAAGTACCTGTAAGTCTGCCGTCAAAATCAGAGCAGAGCATTTTGCGTCTTTGGCACGGCGAATCAGATTTTCCATGAATTTCTTATCACGCATGACATACAGCTGAAACCAAAAAGGCTTGGTGGTATTTTCCGCCACGTCCTCAATGGAGCAGATGCTCATGGTGGATAGTGAAAAAGGAATGCCAAATTTTTCAGCGGCACGAGCGGCGTGAATCTCGCCATCTGCCCACATCATGCCTGTAAAGCCTGTGGGGGCAATAGCAACAGGCATATGCACATCTTGCCCAATCATCTTGGTAGCAAGTGAGCGACCTTCCATATTTACCAGTACACGCTGACGTAGTTTAATGCGGTCAAAGTCGGTTTCGTTATTGCGGTAGGTGGTCTGCGTCCACGAGCCTGAATCCACATAGTCATAGAACATGCGAGGGACTTTACGCTCGGCGATACGGCGTAAATCTTCAATTTCGGTAATTTTGCTTAAATCTGCCATAAGATAGCCTTTGTTTGGTGTTCATGAATATATCATGTTTGGTATGTGATTTTAAAATGGTGTATTTTACAATAATTTATCAAATAAACATAGGGGTTTATAGAGTACTGTCAGCCATAAAAACAAAAAGGGAGGCTAATCCCTTTTTGCTTGGCGGGTGTTAATCAGGCACGCTCTGAGCTTTTGCCGAGTATGCTCATGCCACCAAAAAACACCACAGGCCAGATGACCGCACCAATCCACCACACAGGGTTAAAGATGAGTGCCATACCCACAAGACCTGCTTGAATGACATAATACGTCATCGCAATGAGCGTCTTACGGATAATCAAGCCCTCACGGTTGACCATGCCCACAACCGCACAAGCAGCAACCACGTTATGTACGCTAATCATGTTGCCTGCTGCACCACCCACCGCTTGCAAGGCAACCACTTGGCTGGCATCAGCGACATCAAGCTCAATCTGAGTGGCGGTACTCCATTGAAAATGACTAAACATCATGTTTGATACGGTGTTTGAGCCAGCGATGAACGCCCCCAACGCCCCAATCCAAGGAGCAAAGAGTGGCCACGCTCCTGCAAAGACATCAGCTGCCCCTGCTGCCAGCACTTTTGGCATGGCAAGAATCGGCTCGGCGACATCGGCAGGCGTGCCAGAGTTGATGAACACTTGTACCATAGGAATGGAGAAAAGCAGGGCAGGAGCTGCCGCAATCATGGTTTTGCCAGAGGCACTCCAACTTTTCTTCACGGTGTCGCCTTTCATGCCAAAAATAAAGATGCTGATGATGGATACCAAAAGTAGCACGGTGGCAGGCGAATACAAAAGTTGAGTTTTGTTAGTGATGGACGTGTCTAGGATATTGCTAAACGTAATGACGGCATTGTTACTGAGCCAGTCTTTTAAGGGTTTGATGGTACGAGTTGCCACCAAAATACCGATGACCAAAAGATAAGGCGAAAAAGCTTTTAGGGCGGAGAATTTTGCCACTTCGTTGGCGTCAACGGTGGTTGCTGGTAGTGTACCTTTCCATTCTTCTTCCCACTTATCACGGCTTTCAAAATCAAAGGTGTTTTTGGGGGTTAAGAAGCCTTTTTTGGCGGCAGTAACCACAATAGCAAGACCGATCACAGAACCAAGCAAAGAGGGCAGTTCTGGACCGACCAATTTGGCGGTAAGATAATACGGTATGGTAAAGGCAAGCCCTGCAAAGATGGCAAATGGCAGAGCCTCAAAACCTTGACGGAACGAGCGTTTTTCGCCAAAGAATTTGGTCAAGAAACAGCAAAGAAGCAAAGGAATCAGCGTACCCACAACAGCATGGATAAAGCCTACATTAGCACCGATTTGTACGATGTATTGCATAAAATCAATGCCTTGCGTGCCGATAGCACCCGTAACATCTTCTTTGTTTTCAAGACCTGATTTGACCCCCACCAAAATCGGCGTACCCACCGCCCCATAGGATACTGGTGTGGACTGGATAATCAAAATCGCCATCACACACGCCATTGCAGGAAAGCCCAAAGCCAGTAGCAACGGAGCGCCAACAGCAGATGGCGTACCCCAACCTGTTGAACCCTCGATGAGTGAGCCAAACAGCCACGCTACGATAATCATCTGTACACGGCGGTCAGGCGAGATACCCATAAAACCTTGACGAATGGCGACAATCGCACCGCTTTCTTTGATGGTATTCAAAAGCAAAACGGCAGCAAAGACGATAAATAGGACGTTAACAGCGGTCAATACGCCATGAATGGTCGCTGCCGCCACTTGGTTGCCAGCTGTTTGCCAGACAAACAAAGAAAGTAGAGCTGTCGCCAAATACGCAATCGGCATAGCAACTTTTGCGGGCAGTCGCATGACAACCAGCAACACAAAAACCACCAAAATCGGTAATAATGCTAAAAAGGTCATAGACACTCCTTTGTTGTAAGATTGGGCGATGCTTGCCCACATACATACGATGATATTTTTGTTTTGTGGCTTCATGACCACAAGTTTTTGGTGTGAATTTATTCAAGTATTACAATGAAAAACAATCACAAATTATGATAAATCTCATTTAAAAGACACCAAAACAGCAATTTTACTCAAAAATGACACAAAAATAAATAGGGCGTGTTGAATTTTTATGACGTCATTTACAATTTGGCAAGAAATAAAACCCCAGTTTTTTGTGGCTTTGGCAGGCGAGGCAGTTTTGGTTGATTAATTTTTTGCAAGCATCACGATGTCCATCACGCCAAAAGGATAGCACAGCAAATGACAAGGCGTGAGCAAAACAGGGATAATTTTACCAAATACCTCCACAAGCATGTCATCGCCATCAATGATGTCAATGTCATAAATGGAGGGCATGTCTGGGGAGATGGTGCGTGCTTTGGCGAGCATGTCGTGGCTGAGGTGGCACAGATGACAGCCATCAGTCCCCAAAAGATACCAGTCTTTTGCGGTGTTTGATTGTGCTATTTGGTTGTGGCTTGGCGAGTTGGGGGGGAACATGGCAAGTAGCTCTTTGTGAATCTTGTCAAATTCATGGCGACTTAGGGTGGAGAGGGCGAAGCGGTCGGTGCTTAGTTTTTTTAGGTGGTCGATGGCATGCATAAAAATTACACCAAAACTGATAAAAATCTTGTAAAATAAGCCATTTTACCACAGTTTATTGATGATATGTCTGATAACAAAATCCCCCCACCTGCCCAGTTGCCTTCTGATGTGCCTCCCCCTCCCAAAAAGCGTGGTTGGTTAGGCGGGCTTTGGCGGTGGCTGATGGCACCCATACTGGTGTTGTTTTTGGGTTTTCATCTGCTGGTGGGGGCGTTGCTTGGTGTGTGGCAGAGCATGCCTGTCAATCATTCGATGTTTATGCTCTCTCATCGCCTGTCAGGTGGTCAGGTGCGTCAGGTGTGGGTGGATTATGATGATATTTCTGTGAATGTCAAGCGAGCAGCGGTGGCGAGCGAGGACGCTAAATTTGCCACCCATAGAGGGTTTGATATGGACGGCATCGAGCGAGCCATCAAGACCAACGAATCAAAAGGTACTGTGTCGATGGGCGGTTCGACCATCACTCAGCAACTTGCCAAAAACCTATTTTTGACCTCTCATCGCTCCTACATACGAAAAGGCGAGGAAGCCATCATCACAGTCATGATGGAGCAAATGTGGAGCAAAAGACGGATTTTGGAGGTGTATCTAAATGTGGTGGAATTTGGCAATGGCATCTATGGCATTGAAGCGGCGGCACAGCATTATTATGGTAAATCCGCCAAAAACCTCTCCGCTGAGCAGTCGGCACTACTCATCAGCATGCTGCCAAACCCCAAATACTATCAAAAAAACCCCAAAAACCCTCGCCTACACGCCAAAAAACGCATCATCATGAAACGCATGAACGGTGCAACCTTACCAAAATCCTAAATTTATATAAAAAACCAAAAAGCCCCATCACTAGATAGGGCTTTTGACTGGCTTATTTTTTGGTTTTTGGTTCGTAGACGAATATGTCTTGGGCGCTTGCCGTGTATTTTCCGTCTTCGGTGTATACCGTAAAGGTTACTGGCGTATCGCCTGCACTAATCTTATCAGGGTCGCCAAAGACACTCACAGGCCAACCATAAGGCTCATTGGCTTTTAGGGGTAGTTCCTTGAAGCGAGATTTTAGGGTTAGACCCTCCACAGGTTCTAGCTTGACCTTATAGACTTGTTTTTCGTCAGTTTTGTTGACGATTTTTAGGACATAGCTATTTTCGACCATGCCATCACGTCCGATGACGGTGATTTGTTTGCGGTTGTGGTTCACTTCCAGTTCTAGGGGGTTGCGTGTGGTCGCCACGATGGTCGCTGTGGTGATGAGTGCCGTCAGCATAAAGATGTAGGCAAAGATACGAAAACCGATGATTTTGGTTTTTTCTTTGTGGACAAGCTGACGTTCGGTGGTGTAGCGAACCAAACCACGTGGATAGCCGACCTTATCCATGATTTCGTTACAGGCGTCGATACAGGCGGCACATTGGATACATTCTACTTGTAGACCATCACGAATGTCGATACCAGTAGGACACACTTGTACACACATGGTGCAGTCCACACAGTCGCCATAACCCTCTGGGTGGTCGCCTTTTTTGCGAGCGCCACGTGGCTCGCCTCGATCATAATCATAGGAGACAAGTAGCGTGTCTTTATCAAACATCACAGACTGAAAACGCCCATAAGGACAAAAATGAACGCACATATGTTCACGCATATAGCCTGCATTCATGTGAGTAACAAACGTGATGATACCAAAGAAAATCCACGTAATCTTACTCCACCCCATAAAAAACGGTGTCGCCCCATTAAAAAACAAATAATCCGTCCCCACCACGAGCGAGATAAAGGTCATGGCAGTAATCATACTCATCACACCCCAGATGGCGTGGATAAGTACTTTTTTGGCGAGTTTTTTGGCACTCATCGGCTCTTTGTCGAATTTCATGCGTTGGTTACGCTCGCCCAGCACCCATTTTTCGACATGTTGGTATAGGTGTACGTAGATGGTCTGCGGACAAGCATAACCACAGAACACACGCCCTGCATAGATGGTTACCATAAACAGGGTATAGGCGGCAATCATAAAGATGAACGCAAAGAAATAAAAATCCTGAGGCATGAATGTCGCCCCAAAGATAAAAAACTTCGCTTCGGCAACGTTAAATTGAACTGCCTGATGACCGTTCCAGCGTAGCCATGGCAATATCAAAAACCCCGCCAAGATGGTGTACATGCTCACAAGACGGATTTTTTGGTATTTACCCGTAACAAAGCGTGGGTGAATGAGCTTTTTGGTGGCGTCCATCACTTTTGAGTGCGGAATACGCTTTTCTGGTGGCGGTTTTATTTTTTTTGTTTTTTTGGGGCTATCATCAGTGGCAGGCGAAACATCGGCAGGTTGTGGATTGTCGGTGGTCTGTGAGACTTCATTGGGTTTTTTTTGTTGTTCTGACATAATCATCACCTTAGCTTTGGTGGCAAATCTGCCTTTGGCTGGGTATTTGGTGTTTTTGTTATTTTTACCACACAATCACGACCCAAATAACAAAAACACCGGCTTTGGCATAACCACACACGGTCAAGCCTTATATTTGGAATAAGGATATTCTACACCTTTTCCACAATTTTTAAAAGGATAAATCATCAGTTGATGCACATCAGATGATGAGCCTGATGAGGCTTTGGACGGTGGGTTGTTATTTTTGGTTTTTTACGCCAAAAATATCAAAATGACTGCTAGCCTCGCCATTTTCAGCTCATTCATGGTTCATGGTCTGCGATGGCTTAGGCTTGGGGGATTTATGAGTGGCTACCAGTTCCAAAAACAGCATCTTGACTGGGTAAGATGCCATAACCGCCCAAATTGGCACACTTCTTGCAGCATATTTAGCGAAATCGTCCCCAACATTGCTGATACATGAACAATGTAACACTCATGTGTATGTATCGCTTTTGTTATCGGTATAAATATCACGTGAAATCTGCCCTAGTTTATTGTAAAATATACTAAACACTGATTTCATGCGTGTTTACCTTCCTTGCCCAATTTCTCAAAAGAGGGGGGGGGGGGGAGAAAATTAGTAAGTCCCATATCGGGTTATTTAAGGAGCGTTCTATATGAACCATATCTATAAAGTGGTGTTTTGTAAAGCAACAAACACCTTCGTGGCTGTTACTGAGTATGCCAGAGCCCACGGCAAGTCAAGCTCTGGCTCAGTTGGCTCATCATCGGTCGCTGGTAAATTTGCCAAGCTATTTGCACTGACTGCCGTAGCGGCATCGGTGGGGGTAGCGAATGCAGCTGTGACTGATACAACCAGTACCAACGGCAACATTCATATTCAGGCTGGTTCTTCTGTAACAGATACCAGTACAGGTCATCGTAACATCAGCATCGGTAGTACCGCCGCTGGTCTTGCGTATGCTGACTCTATCATGATTGGTACTAACGGTGCCAACACAGGTGATAGAGAGTTTAGTGGTGCAAGACAAGATCTTAGTACAGGTGGTGGTGCCAGCGTTGGTATTGGTAACGGTGCTCAGATTGGGGGCGGTGCTCAAGATGCTTTCTCGGTTGGTGTTGGTTACAAGACTTTTACCGCAGGTCCGAGTGTGGCATTTGGTGCTTATACTACTGCAGACCCAGGTAGTGCCTCAGGCCCACAAAACATGCATTTGGGTAAGATGGCAATCGGTACTGCTGCTCGTACTGGCATCAATGGTAACAATACAGGTATTGCGATAGGTACGCTTGCTCAAGCATTGGCGACAGATAGTATGGCGGTGGGTGCAAGAGCTTATGTGTCTAATAATGGTTCTGGTGCTGGTGGTGCTCAGGCTATCGGTCATCAGGCATCTGCTCTTGGTCAAAACGCCTTGGCGGTGGGTCGTGAAGCCACCACAGGTCGTGGGACAGCATCTGCAAACGCCATATCTGTTGGTTATCAGACTCACGCTGTTGGTAATAGCACTATCGCAGTGGGTAATAACGCCCAAGCAGGTGGCTATCTAGCATCTGAACAGACAGCTGTGAATGCACGAGTAGAAGCAGCACAAGCAGATTATAATACCAAAAAAGATGCTCGTGATGCTAAGCAAGCAGAGTATATCGCAGCGTGGAACGCTAAGACATCCAATCCTCGTGTTGTCAGTGAGCTAAGAGATCAAATGGCAGAGGCGGATATTGCATTTCGTGATGCCGAAGATGAGCTACGCCGTGCTAAGGCTGACCAAGCCAGACTACTGACCGGAGAGCATATAAGCGGTGTCGCTAATGCCATCGCCATTGGTAATAATTCTAAGGCACACAACGTCAACTCACTGGCAATGGGTAATACAGCCAATGCCCAAGGAGTCAGCTCTACTGCCATTGGTAATGCTGCGTATGCTTACCAAAAAGACACCATCGCTATCGGCACCAATGCCAAAGCAGGCTCTACTACTGGTACTACTATTGATGAAACAGGCAGTATCGCTATCGGTGTGGATTCTGCGGCGACTCTCGCAGTTGCCCACCAAGACCGTAAAAACCCAGATCATTATCTTGTCAACAAAGTAGATGGTAGTGGAAACTTCATTAAGTCTGGTAATACAACTGCCTTAACCCAGTCAGTTGCTGTTGGTAAAAACGCCAAGGCACGTGCAGGTGCGGTTGCCATTGGATCGGATGCAGACGCTGGCACTATTGGGTTGGGTGTGGCAGTTGGTGCCCTATCCACTGTATCAGGTATTGCTGGTATCGCTGTCGGTCAGGCGGCATATTCATCAGGTAATACCTCTGTTACCATCGGTCGTCAGTCCACTGCCACAGGTGATTATTCGCAGTCGTATGGTAATGTTGCTCGTGCATCAGGCGCAGCCGCCATCGCCATGGGTCACTCCGCCACTGCCACAGGTGAGCGAGCTATTGCCATCGGTAACCCATCAGCTTGGGGTGGTAGTACCACTAGTAACGTATCAGGTGGCACAAGTGCACAGGTTGCTACCAACTACGTTGCTGACGTACAGACTGAAGCCAGTGGTCAAGATGCTATTGCCTTTGGTACAGGCTCTAAGGCAAAAGGCACCCAATCCATCGCATTTGGATATGGAAACATCGTAACAGGCGACTATTCTGGTGCATTCGGTGATCCGACTACCATCTCAGGTTCTCGTTCCTATTCCTTGGGTAATAACAACACCATCAGTGGTGACAAAACCTTTGTCGTGGGTAATAACGTAACCGCCACCGCTGAAAATAACGTCATCTTAGGCAACGACAGTGCCGAGACATCAGCTACCACTGCTGCTGGCGAACTAAAAACAGTTGATACTGCGACCGTTGAGGGCATCACTTATTCAGGTTTTGCAGGGGCTACCCCTGTTGGTATCGTCTCTGTGGGTGCAGAAGGTGCAGAGCGTCGTCTTATCAACGTTGCCGCAGGCGAAATCTCTGACACCTCTACCGACGCCATCAACGGCTCACAGCTTTATTTGATGGTTGAGGACTTCACTAAGTGGTCTCAGGGTAACACCGACTCACTCGGTGGCGGCGCAAGTTATGACCCTGTAACTAACACCTACACAGCCCCAACCTACAACATCTACAAAGGCTCATCAGACCCAGCCACCTCTGGTAACGGTAATACGCAAGTGACAGGCGCTCCTGCCAATAATGTAGGCGATGCTATCTCAGCCCTAAACAGCTACATCAACGAAGGCTTCAAAGTCCTAGATAACGGTGGGGCAACTCGTGGTGTCGTAACCCCTGGCGAGAGCATTCAGTTTGTAAACGGTACAAACACCACAGCGAACGTTACCACCGAAAAAGACGGCGTAACTAAGATTAGCTTTAATGCTACCATACCAACGACAACCCTTGATCAAAATATCGATACTCTGATATTTAGTGTGCCAGATGGTCAAGGTAACAGCTATGTAGATGCCTCATCTCTTGCCACTGCGTTAAATAATACAGGCTTCTTGCTAGGCGGTTCAAGCATCGGCGGTACGTTTACTTCCGTTGCAACTGACAAAAAAATCGTCAATGGCGATACATTCCACCTAAAAGCTGATACTGGCATCAAAATCAATCAAATTGATAACGGTTATGAAATCGGCGTAGATATCCCCGATCCAGAGACCGAAGAGGTTGTTACTGTGTCCAACGGTACTGTGCTACCTGTCAATAACGAAACTGGTCTAGTTACCGCAGGTAATCTTGCCGACAACCTCAGAAAAACTGGCTTTAAAGTAAGTGCCAACAATAATTCAACTGCCATCGGCGGTACTGACCAGCTTGTCAATACTGGCGAGACACTCAACTTCAATAACGGCACAGGCACAACCGTAGAAGTAAGTGGTGCAAACGTAAAAGTAAACGTAAACACCGCTACTGCTCCGACTACGAACCCAGACGGCACCATCGCCAAGCCAGCCAATGGCGACAATAGCTACTTGACTGCTAATGACGTGGTTGACGCCATCAATAGTGCTAGCTTTAATGTCATCGGTGCAGGCAACAACGCAGGCGGTGATTTTGCAAGCACTCCTGTAAAAGCAGGCGGCACCATCACTTATGAAGCAGGCGATAACCTGACCATCGTTCAACAAGGTGCTCAGTTTACTTTTGCTACCGCCAAAGACGTGGTATTTGACAGCGTAAAAGCAGGTCCTGTTACCATTAACCAAGACGGCATTGACGCAGGTAACACCAAGATCACAAACGTTGCTGCTGGCGAAGAGCCAAACGACGCTGTGAACGTATCACAACTTAACGCTGCCAAAACTTCTGTTGAAGAGGGCGACGGTATCAGCGTAACTACCAGCACCAACGATGATGGTTCTACTGTTTACAACGTAGCTGCCAAAGTTGATGGCGACACCATCAAAATTGATGAAAACGGTAACATCGCTGCTAACACCACACCACTAACCAACAACGCCACCAACGGTACTGTTGAAGCTCCTGCCAATCCTAACGCTCTTGCTACCGCAGGCGACATCGCTGACGCTATCAATAACTCAGGTTTCCTTGTAACCTCAGGCAAAACTGATGGCGAAAACTCAGGTTCAGAGGAAAAACTGGTTAAAACTGGCGAAATGGTTACTTTCAACGCTGGCGAAAACCTAGAAATCGTCCAAGATGGTGCAACTTTCGAGTTTAAAACCAAAAAAGACGTGAAGTTTGACTCTGTTCAATACGGCGATAACGGTCCTATCATCTCTAACGATGGTAACGGCAACCTAAAAGTTGGCGACACCAATGGCGAGCCTGTGAAGATCACAAACGTT